>CAVZNJ010000009.1:0-342521 GCA_963776615.1 uncultured Verrucomicrobiae bacterium | reverse complement strand
ACGTATCGCTGTCTACGTCCTCTTCCTCGACATCGTCGGTTACTCGAAATGGGTGAAAATGAGAACCAGTGGTTTTTATCAATCAGCTCAATCGAGCCGTGCGCAGCTCGGATGAATTTCAGCGGGCGGAAGCGGCGGCGCGATATTTATCAAAATCCCGACCGGCGACGGGATGGCGTTGGTTTTCTACAAGAGCCCGGAGCAACCGGTGAAATGCGCGTGGAAACTGCCCCTGAAATCATTTCCTGAACTGCGGGTGCGGATGGGTGTGCACAGCGGCCGGATCAGCGCGGTGACTGATCTGAATGACCGCACGAATGCCGCCGGGATCGGGATCAGCGACAACGGGTGATGGATTGCGGCGACGCCGGACACATCCTGGTCTCGAAGCGGGTGGCCGAGGACCTGGAGGAATACGGGAATTGGCAACCGCAGCTGCACGATCTCGGCGAGTTTTCAGTGAAGCACGGTGTGAATGTCCAACGTCTTCAATCTCTACACCGATGAGCTCGGCAATCCGGAGGTGCCGGAGAAATTGCGTCGGACTAACGAGCAAAGGGCGCCGGCAATTTCCGGCGCGGCGGAAGAGCTCTTAGTCGCCGTGCTTCCTTTCCGCGGTGCTGGTGACGCAGAGATGGAGTCCTTCGTCGATGGCCTCCGCGAGGAGATGACCACCGGGCTTTCGCGGTTTCGGTATCGTCGGTCGTGGCGAGTGCCTCGGCCGGACGACTAAAGGGAGAGGCTGGCGACGAGCGGACCCTCGGCGCCAAACTGGCGCGCGATACGTCTGGAAGGAAGCATCCGCAAGGAGGTTCCGCCATTCGGGTCAGCGCTCAACTCGTCGATCCCCGGCAGGGGAGCAGCTCTGGGCCGAGACCTACAATCGTGACCTGCAGGCATCGAGTATTTTTGCGGCGCAGGACGACGTCGCCGCCGACATCGTGGCAACGGTCGCGGACAGCTACGGAGTGCTCGTGCATTCGATGCGGGACGCGACGCGCCGGAAGGACGACGCCGATCTCACTGCCGGTGGAATGGCAGTTCCAGTATCTTGCGCACCGAGAAGCAGATCACGCCCTCGAATTATGCCGCGCTCAAGAGGCGGGTCGAGAGCGTGATGAATCGAGAGGACGGGCAATCGGACTTGTGGGCCTGCCTCGCGCAAATCTACGTCGACGAATACGCGTTTGGCTTCCAAGACGACGTGACCTCACTGATCGGGCCCTGGCTGCGGCCCGCCGCGGCGTCGAACTGGATCGCGCGAACCAATTCGCAATGGTAGCGCTGGCGCAGACGCACTTTTTTGCCAGGACCTCGCGGCGTTTGCTCCTGCGGCCGAGCGGGCGATGGCCCTCAATCCACTCAACACCGACGCGCTTGGGATCCTGGGACTGGAGATTGGCACACGGGCGAATTTTCGAGCGCGGCACGACCATCGTTAGGCGCGCGATGGAGCTCAACGCCAACCACGCGGGCTGGATGCATTTCGCTCCGCTCTGGGATCACTTCCACAAGGGCGAATACGAAGAGGCCCTCGAGTGCGCGAACCGATGGATGTGCCCGGACCCTTCTGGCCTTATCTTGTCATGGCGTCGGCCTGCGGGCATCTCGGCCGCGCACCGAAGCCGCCGCCGCAGTTCGAGACTTGTTGGCGCTTGACCCGGAGTTTGCAGCGCATGCGCGTTCGAACGTTGGGACCTGGCACTTCGCGAAAGCGGCCTGATGGATCCCATCCTCGAAGCGTTGCGCAAAGCAGGGCTCAGATTCCCGAAACCGATGACTCGTCCGTCTCGCCGAGGCCGAAAGCGACGGTTAGGTCAAAAACGGAATCAGACAAAGTCTGACACAGACGCGGAAGAGGTTCGGGCAAACGAGGGCTTCTTGGTCGCGGTGTTCCCATTTAAATATAGTGGCGGCAACGCCGAATCCCCAGCGCGCTAGCGGACGGAATGACCGAGGAAATCGTCACCGGACTTTCTCGCTTCTCCGGATCTCGCCAGTCATTGCGCTCGGTTCCACATCTCGTTATGTCAACCAGGCCGTCGGAACTCGGTCGGCAACGAGCTTGGCGCTCGTTATGTCATGGAGGGAAGCCGCGACGAGTGTGGAGCCAGCTTCGTGCAATTGGTCGACACCATTTCCGGTGCGCACCTCGGCCGAGACCTACGATCGCGCCTTTTCACCGAGGAAGAACTCTATCCTCCAATACGACCTCGTTCCCCGCATCGTCTCCACCGTTGCAGATATGCATGGAGTTTTGCCGCGCAGTATGAGCGAAAGTCGTGCGGCAGAAGTCTAGCGATTGGAAAGAGCCCTTATGGTCTCGCCGCGCAAAACTTTGGTAGGAAATGCAGCGATTTACGCCGGAAAACAACTCCTAAAAGTGACCTGCCTGGAACGGGCGGTTCAACAGGCCCCTAACAATGCCGAGTGTTGGGCTATGCTGTCGTCGGATGTACGCGAATGAATACGGGCACGGAGCATGCGACACCGGATTCTCTGGACCGGTCACTGCGAGCCGCACGCAAGGCGGTCGAAGCGGCGCCTTTGCATTCCCTGCCCTCCTATGATGGCTCAGGCTCTTTATTTTAAGAAAGAATTTACTGAGTTTCGAGTCGCGGCGGACCGGGCGATTTCGCTGAACCCGATGGATGGCGCCACGGCCGCGTTCATGGGGATGCTCATTGCCTATTCTGGAGATTGGGGCGGGTGCGCTTTATCAGACAAAGGTTGCCAACTGAATCCCAATCATCCGGGATGTAGAGCCGCTACCCAGCGTGGCACTATTCTGACCGGAAAAAGGATTATCGCAAAGCCCTGGACTTGGCGTTCCAGCTCAACGCTCCCCAGAACTATTACACCCATGCGGTGTTGGCCATGTGCTACGCGCAACTCGGCCGGATGGAGGAGGCGCGCAAGGCGCTGCGGGACACGCCTCGCACTGAAACCAAACTATGCCGAGGTCGCGCGTGAATTACACCGGCTATGGATCCAGTCTGATCTGGTGGAGCAGTCGACGGACGAGGCCTAGACTCCAAGGGAGGGAGAGAAAACCCCGGCGGCCGATCTCACCGGTTCTTCCCAACCCAGCTCAGGCACGGTGGGTGCCGACGAAGGATTCTGGGTCGCTGTGTTGCCCTTCAAATACAGTGGTGGGAATGCCGACCTCACCGCGCTGGCTGAAGGACTAACCGAAGAGATCGTGACCGGCCTGTCGCGGTTCTCGTACCTGGAAGTGATCGCGCGTGGTTCCGACTTCGCGTTACGTCATGGGTCGGTCGACGTGCGTACCGTCGGCAAGGAGCTGGGTGCGCGTTACGTAATGGAAGGACCTTCGCCAGGCAGGAACCAGACTACGGCTCGCGGTGCAACTGGTCGACGCAGTCTCAGGCGCTCACCTATGGGCAGAGACCTATGAAAGGACGTTTAGCCCCGGAGACGGTTTTTGAACTTCAAGACGACCTCGTCCCCCGGATCGTTTTGACCGTCGCAGACCAATACGGCGTGCTCGTGCGCAGCATGAGCGAGTCGCTGCGCGGCCGAAGCGCGGATGAGGACTCCCCGCAAGATGCGGTGCTGCGCGCCTTCAGCTATCACCAACGCATCACCCCCGAGGACACGCGGAAAAGTCCGCGAGATTCTCGAAGCGGCGATTGCTCGCGCGCCCGACCACAGCGACTGCCTCGCCGAGCTGTCCTGCATTTATGGACGGTACCGTATTCGGTTACAACCCCAGGCCCGATCCGCTGGGCCGCGCCCATGCGGCCGCGCAACGAGCAGTTGCATCCGTACCGACCCAATCCCCTTCGCCCACTCTGCCCTCGCGCTCCCGCTCCTCCAGAAAGATTTCCTCGCCTTCCGACCCGCAGCCGAGCGCGCCCTTGCCCTCACATGGATTCCTCCACCGCGGCATTACTCGGGGAACAATGATCGCCTATACCGGTGACTGGGAATACGGCGTGCGTGTCGTGGAACGAGCGAAGCAGCTCAATCCACATCATCCGGGGTGGTATCACTATCTCGCGGTTTACGATGCCTACTGTACCATCGCGACGCATGGCGCAGCGCTTTGAAGGTCAACATGCCCGGCTACTATTGGCGCACGTGTCGCTTGCTGCTGTCTATGGGCAGCTCGGCGAGAAGGAGCGTGCGGCCGCCTTGCGGGAATTGTACGCGCTGCTGCCAAACTTCGGCACGATCGCGCGAGAGGAATACGGCAAGTGGAATGACCCTGAATTCGTCGAGCATCTGCTCGACGGGCTGCGCAAGGCCGGGCTGGAGATTCCTCCGAAGGAAGGAGCGCCAGGCCGACCGCATGAGGCGCCGATGCTTCAGAGTAGCGCGATTCCCTTTCTGAACTTAATTAGCTCCCTCAGAAACTCGATAAAGGCTAACTCATGACACCATAGCTGAATGAAATATCCCATCACTTTACTCGTTATCGCAAGCGCGATGCTCCTCGTGGGCGTTGGGATTTGCATGCATGCGGATTGGAAATATAACAACAAGATGTATCACCATATCTTCCCGACTCAACGTCTATCAGTTCGTAGGCATTCGCTGAACGCAAGATCGGCGAAGCTGTCCAGTTCTGGTCGGTTGTTGCAGGCGTCGCAGGAGGTGTTTGGTTTGCTGATCGTGAAAATCAGTCGTGATCGTAAACGTTTAAAAGCAGAATAGGAATGCAAATTCCGTTGCGCCGTTCTGCGATCACGTCGCCCGGGCACGCACGAGGAATACAACCGCCCCGCTTCAATTCGTCACCGTGAACGCATCGCCGTGCCGCGCATGATTTCAGCGTGTCAGTCTCTCACGAAGCGAGTATCTTTGGCGTATGAACTCGTTCCTCCGCGCGACATCGAACCGGACGACCTGCCAATCTTTTCGAACATCAGCGAGATCCGGGTGCGCGGCGATGGTCGTATTCCGTTACCGGGGAGAAGGCCGAGTTCAGCGGCCATTGGGTCAATTTGGGCGGCGACCAGCTTGAAAAAGACGATCGTAGCCGATGGCCAGGTAGCCGGGCACATCGCTAGTTTCATGCTGACGGGAACGCGAGATCGGCTACTGGATTGAGCGCACACTTTGGGGGCCAGGCATGGCCAGCGCAGCGCTCGTTGCGTTTCTTCGCCTGGAACAGAGGCGGCCACTCTACGCCGGCGTGGCCCCACACAATATTGCCTCGATATGTGTCCTGCAAAAATGTGGCTTTACCTTATGCCAGAGCGCGATCCATCAGGAACCCGAGCCCGCCGGCGAGTCGCATATTATTTTCAGGCTTGCCACGTAAAGGCTTCGCTCACGTGGCGGGCCTTTACATGGCTTCCTCCCTTTTCCGCAATCACATTCCGAATCCGCATTTCAGATATCTCTGTCATCGTCAGGAAAGAAGAGGGGTCGGTCCTCACTATCGGACGCTGGACCGCGAAACCTGATCGGTGTTCGCAGGGCAATTGCTGAGAAAAGGAGAATGAGGTCGGCTTTAGAACTTGGCGGTTCCTGTATTCTGCGCTTCCCAATGGTCGGCAAGAACAGGAAAATGAACGAGAACCAAAGCTGATCCTCAACACAGCCCCCGGCGACTGGATGCAAAGGGATCGGAACGAACCTCGCGCCGTCCGACATCCAGCTCGGCGCGATTTCTTCAGCTTCGGGCTCAGCGCTTCCTGCGCCCGACACCACAGCCGCGACCTGTTTCATCCACTTCGCGATCTGGCCTTCGTCGAGGTCGTCCAGGGTTTTCAGTCCACGCCCCCTCGCGTAGCCTTGCCCATCGCCACCGGCGCTCCCACCGGGTACGGTCGAGCGCCACTCCGTTCACGAAACATGAGTTTGACGTGGCCGGCGAAGCCGCCGCAACAGAAACACCAGCCCTCGCCGACGCCATGATACGACATGCCCCATTTCACGGAGCGCTCCAGACCGGGGCAGTCTCCTGGCCGCCAGGGCATACTCCCCGCGATGCCGCGGCAGGCTGGCGATGTAGGCGAAGACCGGCTTGTCGCCGACGGCTGCCTTTGTGAGGCTGGCCTTGCCGTTCCCTTCCGGTAGCGTCGTGGCAACTTTGACTTTTGCCGCGAGTGGGCCGGTTTCCGGGCGGCGGGTTTGGAAGTCGTCCGCGGGCGGGCATGTCAGTATTCTGTAAGCCACGGCGACTTTCGCTGCGCTTCCTGGTCGACAGCACGAAGGCATTACTTGCAGCCGCTGGGACCGTCAATCCTCAAAAAGCGGCCATTCATTCCTTCGGCGGGGCGGTGGCGACGGAAACACGCTTTAGAGCAGGGGAACCGGGGACAGCTCCAGAATATCGCTGTTGCCGATGGCGGGCGGCTGTAGCGGGTGGCCGAAGAGGTTCGCGCGGACATCCGGCGCAGGATGCCTTCAGGATCTGCCGTGATCAGGCGAATGCACGGTCGGTTCTGGATGCAATTCGGTTCGTTCCCGCGAGCTATCCGGAAACTCGCACGGGAGAAATGTGCGCTCTGAAAAGGGCGATCCGTATCATGCCTCGCTTCGGTTCGAAGAGCGCCGCTCTCATGAAACCTTTTCCCCGTTTTCCAATTAATGACCGCGGAATATCATTTCAGCATTTCAGATTTCAGCCTTTTCAGTATTTTCTGGGAATGCCGAGCGCCTTCGCGCAAGCTTCCGCCGCATCGCCGGCGTCACGCCGACGGAGTTTCGCAGTACGCAGTGAGTGTTGCGCCGATATGGACCGATTCCGTTATCGTAACTTGCTCGGAGGGATCTGGGAAGTTGACAGGCGAGCCGCCCGACTCATACTGTCGAATTTCTCAAAAGGAGTTCCTCTTTACCGTAGCAACACTTGAATCACGAAGGAGATTGTGTCGGGACGGCCGGTTGGAACTGGTGGTTCTTCCACGTGGGCCGCGCGGAGGGTAACGATGCCCAAGAGGCTCCTCCCGCGCGCGCCGCGGAGATTGACCTGATCGCTATAACACGATCATCAAGGCTTCAATTCCTTCGACGAAATATTAACCGCAGTAGGCCGACACTGACGCAGACCCTCTTGTCGTGCTACCTAAATAGAGGTCACGTCTCGTCGAAGGTGTTCGATGTCGCCATTTTTCCGAAAGACGCTGCAGAGACAATGCGCGCACGAAATTTTTTGGGATGGTTGGAAATTCCGGGTTCAGGCGACACGCGTATTGCTTCTCGGCGACCTCTGAAAGAGATCTTCACGAAAGTTGACCAGGAATGCGGAGTCGTTGTCGTGCCGCACCCTTTTACCAGGAACATCCGGATGCTCGATGGGGCTCGCAAAATGAGCACCAAAATCGATTGGTTGGAGAGCGGTCACGTTCGGTTGATGCAGATATCGGAGGAAAAAGTCTCGTTCATCGCGCGGATGAAGGGCGGAAATTGGATCAACCGTTACGTGCTGGCATCGGCGACAGCCGCTCAACGCCTCTCGAGGTCTCGCCCGTTCAATCGCAGTGACGCACACAAAGCTTCTGAGAATGCCGACGGTTGTTCTTGGTTCAGGCCGAAGCCACAGTAGAGGGATTGAAACAAGTGGGCTGCGAACCGCGAACACGAATCAGCAGAACTGAACCAACGATCGCGACAAATGACATTATTCTGGGAATGCGCGTGTCTGGCGGCTACAGTGACGGTGAAGTTTTTCGTTTTGTTAACGAGTCCCAATTGCATCGTTGGTCAAAACTACGCCGGTAAGTCCGCGGTGTTTGACTATGTTCGGTTTTGTCTAGGCTCGGAGCATGAATCCGACGCGACCGCGCGAAAGAGATTGCTATCTCGCATTTATGGCATTCTTGGTCCGGCGGCAGCGTCGAATTATTTGTTCCGTCAGAAGGGACGCTTCTGAAACGCGTTTTTGAGCCGATAACGGCCGCTGTTGAGAGTTAGTTGTTGAGAAGCCTACACGTACCCCCGATTGCGTAGACCAATACGATCAAGAGAACGACGCCTCTTGTTCCGGTACAAGACTTTCGATTTCCACTAGAGATTTACGAGCAGCATAGAATTTCGCGACTTCGAGATGACGTAGCTCATCAACTAGAGATGGTGGACGAATTCGCGGCCTGACGGAACTGAAGCGTGAGCGCATTGAAGTGATCCGTCGGTTAGATCGAATCCGCGGATATCCTTGGGCCGCTAATTCAAGAATGCAATACTCTCCATTCTGGAGCTCGCGAATTTATCGCACTTAGAAGCGGCAACTCGCGGAAAAGGAAAACTTCTGGCGAGGAGGAGCAAAGATGGGCGCATGCCGCCGCTGCGGTACAAGCGTATGAGGATGCCATCGATCAACTTCTGATGCCCGCATCGAGATCCGCCGGAGGACGCGCCCGCTGCTCGCCGGACGACCAGCTTCGAGCGGCGAATTTCGGAAAGTTCGATTCCAAAATATGATCGAGAGGCGGTCTATTTTTCTCCGGAACTCCTCGCGAAAATAGGATCAGCGCTGGACAAACTGCTGCGGGAAATCGACAGGCTCCGCAGAGCAGATTCTTGCTGCGACTGCAAAGCTGCGGACGACCATCGATGCCGCCAGCATCGACTGGCACGAGGAGCGGCGCGTCCATGAAGAAGCAGTAAGAATACAGCTTCGAAAAGGCCGGCATTTTTATCGCTCAAGAGGTCATTGATCGCGTTCGAACTTGCGCCTGCAAATTGGGACGACTGAAGGCCACTCAACAGCCGCGTCTGGCAATCATCGGCGACGTGGCTGTTGAGTGGCCTTCAGTCGTCCGATTTGCAGGCGCAAGTTGCGAACGCGATCAATGACCTCTTGAGGCGAATCGATGCCCGCCTTTCGAAGCTGTATTCTTACTGCTTCTTCATGGACGCGCCGCTCCTCGTGCCAGTCGATGCTGGCGGCATCGATGGTCGTCCGCAGCTTTGCAGTCGCAGCAAGAATTCGCTTGAGCCTTGTCGATTTCCGCAGCGGCTTCCTCCAGCGCTGATCCTATTTTCGCGAGGAGTTCCGGAGATACGACCGCCTCTCGATCATATTTTGGAATCGAGACTCCAAACAGCCGCTCGAAGCTGGTCGTCCGGCGAGCAGCGGGCGCGTCCTCCGGCGGAATCTCGGATGCAGCCGTCAGAAGTTGATCGATGGCATCCTCATACGCTGGGACCGCAGCGGCGGCATGCGCCCATCTTTGCTCCTCCTCGCCAGGAAGCAGTTTTTCCTTTTCCGCGAGTTCCGCTTCTAAGTGCGATAGATTCGCGAGCTCAGAATGGAGAGTATTGCATTCTTGAATTAGCGGCCCAAGGATATCCGCGGATTGATCTAACCGACGGATCACTTCAATGCGCTCACGCTTCAGTTCCGTCAGGCCCGCGAATTCGTCCACCATCTCTAGTTGATGAGCTACGTCATCTCGAAGTCGCGAAATTCTATGCTGCTGGTAAATCTCTAGTGGAAATCGAACTCTGTACCGGAACGAGAGCGTCGTTCTCTTGATCCAATTTGTACGCATCGGGGGTGCGGTACAGTCCAACAACTAACTCTGGACCCTGGCCGGCCGTTATCGGCTCAAAAACGCGTTTCACGACGCGGAAGCGTCCCTTCTGACGGACGAATAATTCGACGCTGCCGCCCGGACCAAGAATGCCATAAATGCGAGATAGCAATCTCTTTCGCGCAGTCGCGTCGGATTCATGCTCCGAGCCTAGACAAAACCGAACATAGTCAAACACCGCGGACTTACCGGCGTAGTTTTGACCAACGATGCAATTGAGGCCTTCGTTGAAACGAAAAACTTCACCGTCACTGTAGCCGCCAGACACGCGCATTCCCAGAATAATGTCATTTGTCGCGATCGTTGGTTCAGTTCTGCTGATTCGTGTTCGCGGTTCGCAGCCCACTTGTTTCAATCCCTCTACTGTGGCTTCAGCCATTCTGAACCAAGAACAACCGTCGGCTATCTCAGAAGCTTTGTGTGCGTCACTGCGATTGAACGGGGCAAGACAGTAAGTGCTCGAGAGGCGTTGAGCGGCTGTCGCCGATGCCAGCACGTAACGGTTGATCCAATTTCCGCCCTCATCCCGCGCGATGAACGAGACTTTTTCCTCCGATATCTGCATCAACCGAACATGACCGCTCTCCAACCAATCGATTTTGGTGCTCATTTTGCGAGCCCCATCGAGCATGCCGATGTCCTCGGTAAAAGGGTGCGGCACGACAACGACTCCGCATTCCTGGTCAACTTTCGTGAAGATCTCTTTCAGAGGTCGCCGAGAAGCAATACGCGTGTCGCCTGAACCCGGAATTTCCAACCATCCCAAAAATTTCGTGCGCGCATTGCTGCTGAACGTCTTCGGAAAAATGGCGAGAACATGGACGCCTTCGACAGACGTGACCTCTATTCCAGGTAGCACGACAAGGGGTCTACCGGTCGTGCTGGCCTCTGCGGTTAATATTTCGTCGAAGGAATTGAAGCCTTGATGATCGGTTATAGCGATCAGGTCAATCTCCGCGGCGCGCGCGGAATCAACGATCTCTTGGGCATCGTTACCCTCACCGTGCACATGAAGGTTTACTTTGAACCACCGGTTGCCAACCGGCCGTCCCGACACAATCTCCTTCAGTGATTCAAGTGTTGTTACGGTAAAGAGGAACTCCTTTTGAGAAAATCGACAGGGACCAGTCGGGCGGCTCGCCTGTCAACTTCCCAGATCCCTCCGAGCAAGTTACGATAACGGAATCGGTCCATATCGGCGCAACACTCACTGTGTACTACGAAACTCCGTCGGCGTGACGCCGGCGATGCGGCGGAAGACTTGCGCGAAGGCGCTCGGGCATTCCCAGAAAATACTGAAAGGCTGAAATCTGAAATGCTGAAATGATATTCCGCGGGTGACGAATTGGAGCGGGAAGAGGCTGGTAAACAGAGAACAGAGGACAGAGGGACGAGAAGTCGGAGCGGCGCTCTTCGAACCGAAGCGAGGCATGATACGGATCGCCCTTTCAGAGCGCACATTTCTCCCGTGCGAGTTTCCGGATAGCTCGCGGAACGAACCGAATTGCATCCAGAACCGACCGTGCATTCGCCTGATCACGGCAGATCCTGAAGGCATCCTGCGCGGATGTCCGCGCGAACCTCGGCCACCCGCTACAGCCGCCCGCCATCGGCAACAGCGATATTCTGGAGCTGTCCCCGGTTCCCCTGCTCTAAAGCGTGTTTCCGTCGCCACCGCCCCGCCGAAGGAATGAATGGCCGCGATCTTTTTGAGGATTGACGGTCCCAGCGGCTGCAAGTAATGCCTTCGTGCGGTCGAACAGGACGCGCGGCGAAACCGTCGTGGCCCACCGAATACGACGATGCCCGCCCGCAAAACAGACGAGACTTCCAAACCCGCCGCCCGGAAAACGGCCAGGCGCGCTCCCGGCAAAAGGCAAAGTCGCCACGACGCTACCGGCAGCCATGAACGGCAAGGCCAGCCCCGCGAAGGCAGCGTCGGCGACAAGCCGGTCTTCGCCTACATCGCCAGCCTGCCGCAACCGCAGCGCGGCATCGCCGAGGAGTGTCGATGCCCTGGCGGCCAGGACGCTGCCCGGCCTGGAGCGCTCCGTGAAATGGGGCATGTCGTACTATGGCGTCGGCGACGGCTGGTGTTTCTGTTGCGGCGGCTTCGCCGGCCACGTCAAAGTCATGTTCGTGAACGGTGTGGCGCTCAAGCCGGTACCCCCGGTGACGCCGGTGGCGATGGGCAAGTCGACGCGAGGCGTCGAGCTCAAAACGCCTCGACGACCTCGACGAAGCCCAGATCGCGAAGTGGATGAAACAAGTCGCGGCCGTGCCCGGCGTCGGGCGCAGGAAGCGCTAAGCCCGAAGCTGAAGAAATCACGCCGGAGCTGGATGTCGGGGGACGGCGCGAAGATTCGTTCCGATCCCTTTTGCATCCAGTCGCCGGGGGCTGTGTTGAGGATCAGCTTTGGTTCTCGTTCATTTTCCTGTTCTTGCCGACCATTGGGAAGCGCAGAATTCTGCGGAACCGCCAAGTTCTAAAGCCGACCTCAATTTCTCCTTTTCTCGGCGATTCCCCGTGCGAACACCGATCAGGCTTCGCGGTCCAGCGTCGATAGTGAGGACCGACCCCTCTTCTTTCCTGACGATGACAGGGATATCTGAAATGCGGAATTCGGAATGCGGATTGCGGAAAAGGGAGGAAGCCACGTAAAGGCCCGCCACGTGAGCGAAGCCTTTACGTGGCAAGCCTGAAAATAATATGCGACTCGCCGGCGGGCTCGGGTTCCTGATCGATCGCGCTCTGGCATAAGGTGAAGCCACATTTTTGCAGGATGCGTATCGAGGCAATATTGTGTGGGGCCACGCCGGCGTAGAGTGGCCGCCTCTGTTCCAGGCAAAGAAACGCAGCGAGCGCTGCGCTGGCAATGCCTCGCCCCCAAAGTGTGCGCTCAATCCAGTAGCCGATCTCGCGTTCCCCGTCGCGCATGAAACTAGCGATGTGCCCGGCTACCTGGCCATCGGCTACGATCGTCTTTTTCAGGCTGGTGTCGTCCGCCAGGATCTTGGCCCAATGCGCGTTGAATTCAGCTTTCTCGCGTGAACGGAATACGACCATCGCCACGGCCACCGGATCTCGCTGATGTTCGAAAAAGATTGGCAGGTCGTCCGGTTCGATGTCGCGCAAAAGAACCTCTGGTTTCATACGCCAAAGATACTCGCTTGGCGAAAAAGCTGACACGCTGAAATCATGGTGCGGGCGAAGCGCTCGCGGGTGACGCATTGCAGCGGGGCGGTTGTATTCCTCGTGCGTGCCGACCGAGAACCACGCGATCACGTCGCCCTCCCCTCACTCCGCGGCGCGGTAATGCTCGCCGATGCGAACGATGCAAATTCCGTTGCGCCGTTCCTCTGACTCCTATTCTGCTTTTAAACGTTTACGATCACGGCTGATTTTCACGATAGCGAACCAAACACCTCCTGCGACGCCTGCAACAACCGACCAGAACTGGACAGCTTCGCCGATCTTGCGTTCGGCGAATACCTCCTCGAACTCGTACAACGTTGAGTCGGGAGTATGGTAATACATCTTGTTGTTATATTTCCAATCCGCATGCATGCAAATCCCAACGCCCACGAGGAGCATCGCGGTTGCGATGACGAGTAAAGTGATGGGATATTTCATTAAGCTATGGTGTCATGAGTTAGCCCTTATCGAGTTTCTGGATAGCTGGAGGGAGCGAAGATCAAAGGTCAGAAAGGGAATCGCGCAGCTATTCTGAAGCATCGGCGCCCGCGATACGGTCAGTTTGGCGCTCCTTCCTTCGGAGGAATCTCCAGCCCGGCCTTGCGCAGCCCGTCAAGCAGATGTTCGACGAATTCAGGGTCATTCCACTTGCCGTATTCCTCTCGCGCGATCGTGCCGAAGTTTGGCAGCAGCGCGTGCAATTCCCGCAAGGCCGCGGCCGCACGCTCCTTCTCGCCGAGCTGCCCATAGACAGCAGCGAGCGACGCGTGCGGCCAATAGTAGCCGGGCATGTTGACCTT
The DNA here is from genome assembly GCA_963776615.1 of uncultured Verrucomicrobiae bacterium. Lineage (GTDB taxonomy): Bacteria > Verrucomicrobiota > Verrucomicrobiia > Chthoniobacterales > UBA10450 > Palsa-1392. The sequence continues at coordinate 329,013 of CAVZNJ010000009.1, read as the reverse complement.
CAAGGCGCTGGCCAGTGCGGCGCGATAGTCACGCCTGCGGTAGGCATCGTAAACCGCGAGATAGTGATACCAGCCCGGATGATGTGGATTGAGCTGCTTCGCTCGTTCCACGACACGCACGCCGTATTCCCAGTCACCGGTATAGGCGATCATTGTTCCGAGTAATGCCGCGGTGGAGGAATCCATGGGATTGAGGGCAAGGGCGCGCTCGGCTGCGGGTCGGAAAGCGAGGAAATCTTTCTGGAAGAACAAGACGCAAGCCAAGGCAGAGTGGGCGAAGGGATTGGTCGGCGCGGATGCGACTGCTCGTTGGGCGGCCGCATGGGCGCGGCCCAGCGGATCGGGCCGGGGGTTGTAACCGAATACATACTCATCCCAGTAAATGCAGGACAGCTCGGCGAGGCAGTCGCTGTGGTCGGGCGCGCGAGCAATCGCCGCTTCGAGAATCTCGCGGACTTCCGCGTGTTCCTCGAGGGTGAAGCGTTCCTGGTAACCGAAGGCGCGCAGCACCGCTTCATGCGCGGAGTATTGACCCGCGCTTCGGCCGCGCAGCGACTCGCTCATGCTGTGCACGAGCGCGCCGTACTGATCTGCGACCGTCGAAACGATCCGCGGAACCAAGTCGTCCTGAAGTTCAAAGACCGTCTCCGGGCTAAAGGTGCGTTCATAGTTTTCGGCCCAGACGTGGGCACCCGAGACTGCGTCGACGAGTTGCACCGCGAGACGCAATTTGGTTCCCGCCTGACGAAGGCTGCCTTCCATGACGTAACGCGCGCCCAGTTCTTTGCCGATCATTCGGATGTCACCAGTCTCTTTTGCGAAGCGCGCGGCGGAGCCACGCGCAATAACTTTTAGGTAGGAGAAGCGCGAGAGGCCGGTCACGATCTCTTCAGTTAATCCTTCTGCCAGCGCGGTGAGGTCGGCATTGCCGCCATTGTATTTGAAGGGCAACACAGCGACCCAGAATCCTTCGTCGGCACCCACCGTGCCTGAGCTGGGTTGGGAAGAACCGGTGAGATCGGCCGCCGGGGTTTTCTCTCCCTCCCTTGGAGGAATCTCCAGGCCCGCCTTGCGGAGCCCATCCATCAACTGCTCCACCAGATCGGACTGGATCCATAGCCCGTGTAATTCACGCGCGACCTCGGCATAGTTTGGTTTCAGTGCGAGCATGTCCCGCAGCGCCTTGCGCGCCTCCTCCATCCGGCCGAGTTGCGCGTAGCACATGGCCAACACCGCATGGGTGTAATAGTTCTGGGGAGCGTTGAGCTGGAACGCCAAGTCCAGGGCTTTGCGATAATCCTTTTTCCGGTAGGAATCGTGCCACGCTGGGTAGCAGTACCATCCCGGATGATTGGGATTCAGTTGGCAACCTTTGTCTGATAAAGCGCACCCGCACTCCCAATCTCCAGAATAGGCAATGAGCATCCCCATGAACGCGGCCGTGGCGCCATCCATCGGGTTCAGCGAAATCGCCCGGTCCGCCGCGACTCGAAACTCAGTAAATTCTTTCTTAAAATAAAGAGCCTGAGCCAGTGCATAGTAGGGCAGGGAATGCAAAGGCGCCGCTTCGACCGCCTTGCGTGCGGCTCGCAGTGACCGGTCCAGAGAATCCGGTGTCGCATTGTCCCAGTGTCCGTATTCATTCGCGTACATCAACGACAGCATAGCCCAACACTCGGCATTGTTAGGGGCCTGTTGAACCGCCCGTTCCAGGCAGGCCCTGACTTCGGCAAGGTCCTCCGGCGTAAATCGCTCGTTGTACCCGAAGCTGCGCAGCAACGCTTCGTAAGGGCTCATTTGATCGGCAGACTTCTGCCGCACAACTTCGCTCATACTGCGCGGCAAAACTCCATGCATATCTGCAACGGTGGAGACGATGCGGGGAACGAGGTCGTCCTGGAGGGTAAAGATCTCCTCCGGTGAAAAGGCGCGATCGTAGGTCTCCGCCCAGAGGTGCGCACCGGAAATGGTGTCGACCAGTTGCACGGCGACGCGCAGCCTGGCTCCAGCTCGTCGCAGGCTTCCCTCCATGACATAACGAGCGCCGAGCTCGTTGCCGACCGAGCGAATGTCGACGGCCTGGTTGGCATAACGAGATGTGGAACCGAGCGCAATGACGCGCAGATAGGAGAAGCGAGAAAGTCCGGTGACGATTTCCTCGGTCATTCCGTCCGCTAGCGCGCTGAGATCGGCGTTGCCGCCACTATATTTAAATGGGAACACCGCGACCCAGAAGCCCTCGTTTGCCCGAACCGCTTCCGCGTCTGTGTCAGACTTTGTCTGATTCGTTTTTGACCTAACCGTCGCTTTCGGCCTCGGCGAGACGGACGAGTCATCGGTTTCGGGAATCTCGAGCCCTGCTTTGCGCAACCCTTCGAGGATGGGATCCATCAGGCCGCTCGCGAAGTGCCAGGTCCCAACGTTCGAACGTGCATGCGCTGCAAACTCCGGGTCAAGCGCCAACAGGTCTCGAACTGCGGCGCCGGCTTCGGCGCGCCGTCCAAGGTGACCGCAAGCCGACGCCATGACGAGGTACGGCCAGAAGAGTCCGGGCACATCCACCCGGTTCGCGCACTCGAGGGCCTCTTCGTATTCGCCCTTATGGAAGTGATCCCAGAGCGGAGCGAAATGCATCCAGCCCGCGTGGTTGGCGTTGAGTTCCATCGCGCGCCTAACGATGGTCGTGCCGCGCTCGAATTCGCCCGTGTGCACAATCTCCAGTCCCAGGATTCCAAGCGCGTCGGTGTTGAGCGGGTTGAGGGCCATCGCCCGCTCGGCCGCAGGAGCAAACGCGGCGAGGTCCTGGCGAAAAAAGTGCGTCTGCGCCAGCGCCACCATTGCGAATTGGTTCGCGCGATCCAGTTCGACTCCGCGGCGGGCCGCAGCCAGGGCCCGATCGAGTGAGGTCACGTCGTCCTGGAAGCCAAACGCGTATTCGTCGACGTAGATTTGCGCGAGGCAGGCCCACAAGTCCGATTGCCCGTCTTCTCGATTCATCACGCTCTCGACCCGCCTCTTGAGCGCGGCATAATTCGAGGGCGTGATCTGTTCTCGGTAGGCAAAATACTGGAACTGCCATTCCACCGGCGTGAGATCGGCGTCGTCCTTCCGGCGCGTCGCGTCCCGCATCGAATGCACGAGCACTCCGTAGCTGTCCGCGACCGTTGCCACGATGCGGGCGGCGACGTCGTCCTGCGCCGCAAAAATACTCGATGCCTGCAGGTCACGATTGTAGGTCTCGGCCCAGAGCTGCTCTCCTGTCCGGGTGTCGACGAGTTGAGCGCTCACGCGAATGCCCGAACCTCCCTTGCGGATGCTTCCTTCCAGGACGTAGCGCGCGCCGAGTTTGGCGCCCAGGGTCCGCTCATCTCCAGCCTCTCCCTTCAGGCGCGCGGCCGAGGCGCTCGCGACGACCGACAGATATCGAAAGCGCGAAAGCCCGGTCGTAATGTCCTCGACGAGGCCCTCGGCGAACGACTCCATCTCCGCGTCACCAGCACCGCGGAAAGGAAGCACGGCGACCCACAGCTCTTCGCCACGCCGGGAAACTGCCGACGCCTTTTGCTCGTTGGTCCGACGCAATTTCTCCGGCACCTCCGGATTGCCGAGCTCATCGATGAAGAGATTGAAGACGTGGACATTCACGCCGTGCTTCACTGAAAACTCGCCAAGATCGTGCAGCTGCGGCTGCCAATTCCCGTATTCCTCCAGGTCCTCGGCCACCCGCTTCGAGACCAGGATGTGTCCGGCGTCGCCGCAATCCATCACCCGTTGCGCGATGTTGATCCCGATCCCGGCGGCATTCGTGCGGTCATTCAGATCAGTCACCGCGCTGATCGGGCCGCTGTGCACACCCATCCGCACCCGCAGTTCAGGAAATGATTTCAGGGCGCGACTAATCTCCAGCGCGCATTCCACCGGTTGCTCCGGGCTCTTGTAGAAAACCAACGCCATCCCGTCGCCGGTCGGGATTTTGATGATTCGCGCCGCGGCTTCCGCCCGCTGAAATTCATCCGAGCTGCGCACGGCTTGATTGAGCTGATCAATCAAGACCCGCTGTTCGTTCGTCGCCCGCTTCGAGTAACCGACGATGTCGAGGAAGAGGACGTAGACGACATCCAGCTCGATTTTCTTTTCTATCTCGGACGACATCCTCTTGGTCTCATGGTCGCAACGACTGGGGTTTTCGTCGAGGTCAATTGTCCGACGCTACGCAACACGCATAGCCAGGTTGGAAGAGTGTAATAATGTCAGAAGAAAGTGCCCATGGCTTCGTTGCAGCCTTTTGCCGAAAATGTTTGGGCCGTGGACGGCGCCACTGTTCGCGCTGCAGGCATTCCGTTTCCGACACGCATGATCGTCGTCCAGCTCAACGCCGGTCGTGGTCGGTGAATTCTCCGGTTCGGTGCCGCCGAGCTGCTCGATCGCATGGCGGCACAGGGCCGGTGATACCTTGTCGCTCCGCCAAGCTGCACGTCTGGCGGCTGGAATCGTGGCACGAGTTGTATCTGTCAATTGACATCCTGGACCCATGCTCGCTATAAGCCGGACAAATGGCCCGTACCGTTCCAACCATGCCGCAACGATCGAAGAGGAAAGAATCGAAGGAACTGAAGCCGGGCCCGCGCAGAAAGGATTTGAAAAAGAATCACCGACCACGCATTCGGCATTCCCGGCACAAACGGCGGAGCGTCTGGTTTCAATCCCGCAGCGCCTGGCCGATGCGCGAAGCGCCCGTGCACGCTCTTGTGCGCGAGCGAAATCGAACGAAGCAAACGTTGCCTGCGACAAAGGATGTGGCGTGGGAGTGCATCGGTCCGACCAACATCGGCGGCCGGATGACGAGCATCGTTTGTCATCCGAAAAAAGCGGACTGCATCTGGGCGGGCGCGGCGGCGGGTGGTGTGTGGCAGAGTAATGATGCGGGCCGGACGTGGCGCGCGCTTTGGCGCGACCATGACTCGTTGAACATCGGGTCGCTCGCGATCGACCCGAAAAATCCCGCGGTGATTTATTGCGGGACGGGCGAAGCGAACTTGTCGGTTGATTCGTATGCCGGGGTGGGGATTTATCGGACGAACGACGGTGGCGCGACCTGGAAGTTGCTCGCCTCCTCAGACGAGACTGGCGTGCCGACGCGCATCGGCGTGATCGCGATCGATCCTTTCAATTCGAAGCATCTGCGGATCGGCGGCGTCGGAGCGAACGAGTCGAGCGCGCGGCCGAAGGATCTGGGTGGAATGTTTGCTTCGCACGACGGCGGCGCAACGTGGAAGCGTGAAGCCTTCGTTTCGAGGAACAATTACTGGTGTCACGCGATTGTTTTTCATCCGGTGCAACGGGGCGTGATCTTCGCCACCTTCACCGAGCACGGCGCGAGGAACGGCATTTGGCGGTCGGCCGACGGCGGGGAGAATTGGATGCAATTAACGGAAGGTCTGCCGGCTCCGGAGTGTTTTGGGCGGACAAGTCTGGCCATCAGCCTGTCGAATCCCGAGGTGGTATATGCTTTCGCGGAAGATGCCCACAGCTACCGGAGCGATTTGGTGCTTGGTGTTTTTCGGAGCGACGACGGCGGGAAAAGCTGGCGAGAAATCGGGGGCAAACATTTCTCGGGCGAGGAACAGATCTCCTACGGAAATACCATCGCGGTGCACCCGAGGAATTCGGATCACGTTTTGTGCGGCGGGGTGGATTTGCACCTCACGACTAACGGCGGCAGGCGTTGGAAGAAGGCGACGCGATGGGGCGCGAAGCCAGGCGATGCGAATTACGCGCATTCCGACCATCACCATCTCCTGATGCCGCCGGCCGCGCCGGGCCTTGTTTACGATACGAATGATGGCGGCCTGGATGTGAGCAGGAATGGCGGCATCACCTGGTCGAACCGCAGCAAAGGTCTTGCCATCACGATGTATTACGACATGGACGTAGCGCAGAGTGATGGCCGTCATTTCGGGGGCGGGGCGCAGGACAACGGAACAGTGGTCACGGCGACAGGCCGGGCCGATGACCATTTCGAAATTCTCGGGGGAGACGGCGGCTGGATGATTTATGATCCGGTCGATGCCGGGCACATCTACGCCTCGTATTATAACCTCAACATCTGGCGGTGGCGCAATGGTCGGCGGCGGGATGTGTCGCCCTCAGCGCCGCAAAAGGAAAAGGACTCAGTTTGGATGGTCTATATCGCGATGGATCCGGGCAATGCCAAAACGGTTTTCGCCGGAACGAAGCGTGTTTGGCGAACGGAGAACGCGGGGGAAAAGTGGAAGGCGATCTCGCCCGTCCTTGATGACAGCGTGATCTCGGCGATCGAAGTTGTCCCGGGCGATTCGAAGCGGGTTTACGCAGGAACAAGGAACGGTGGTTTTTTTCGCAGCGTCGATGGAGGGAAAACCTGGAGTGCAAACCTGGCGGGCGCGACGCTGCCCGGTCACGAGATCACGCGTATCGACGCCGCGGCAAAGCTGGGATCCGATTTGGTTTTAGTCACCGTGGCCAACTTCGGCCACTCGCACCTGTTTCGCTCGCAGGATGGCGGCAAGAGCTGGGAAGACATCGATCAAGGCCGCCTGCCGGATGTGCCACATCATGCAGTCGTGATCCGACCGGACGCGCCCAAGACGGTGTATGTGGCAAATGATGCCGGAGTCTTTGTCTCGCACGACACAGGTCTGACCTGGATGAACATGACCGCAAACCTGCCGAACGTTATGATCGTTGACCTGGTTCTTCATGAAAAAGATCGAACACTGAGCGCGGCAACTTACGGTCGAAGTCTGTGGCGGACGCGAGTCAGTGAAGCATGAAATTCCCGTTCGCATTAATCCAAAGCGCCCGCTAAACTCGTCTCTGGTCTAACGGAAAGCGCATTATGCCACAAAAAAGTAAATCGAAATCGAAGAAGAGCGGCGGGAAAGCAAAATCGAGTACGAAGCCGAAAAAGAGATCCACGTCTCAACCGAAGCATTCGACTGGTCCAAGGAATTAAATCAGGATCGCGCCAGGTCCCCGATGATCGCTTGCGGGCAGACCTGCCATGGGCTCGACGAAGGAAACAGGCTTTCCCCGCGAGCTGGAATTGTTGATCAATTCGCCGCCGTTGGCGGTGAGGCCCGATGTCCTCTCAGTTAAAACCGAATATTGAGCTCGAGATCGCCCATGTCCTGTTCATCGACATCGTCGGTTATTCGAAATTGGCGATCGACGAGCAGACGGCGGCCGTCGCGCAACTTAGTCAAATTGTAAAGGCGACGGAGCACTTCCGCAGCGCCGAGGCCGCGGGTAAACTAACCCGCATCCCCACCGGCGATGGCATGGCGCTGGTGTTTTTCAATAGCCCGGAGGCGCCTGTGCGATGCGCCTTGGAAATCTGCCATGGTTCAAAGGACCAGCCGCACCTTGGTCTGCGCATGGGAATTCACAGCGGCCCGGTTAACACGGTGACGGACGTGAATGACAGGTCGAATGTCGCCGGGGACGGTATGAACCTGGCCCAGCGGATCATGGATTGCGCGGATGCCGGACACATTTTGCTGTCGAAACGGGTGGCGGACGATCTCGTGCATTACACCCACTGGAAGCCGAATTTGCATGACCTGGGCGAAGTGGAAGTAAAACACGGCACGACAATATCGCTCTTTAATCTTTGCGGCGACGGATTCGGCAGCGCTCAGGTGCCGACGCGCATCAAGGAACAATCGCACCGATCATTTTCGGGTCGCGTTCGCAAACGACCAAGCCTGCGCCGGAACGTTTTCAGCGCGGTGGCCTTGTTGTTTCTGCTCATTGGCATTGGCCTTTCCCTGGGGATCTTTTTCTTACATCGCGCGCGCGTCAGCAGAGGTACGGGATTTGTCCCGCAAAAGAGCCTGGCCGTATTACCATTCGATAATTTCAGCGACGACAAGCAGAACACTTACTTCGCCGACGGCATTCAGGACGACATTTTGACCGCGCTCTCGAAGGTTTCCGATTTAAAGGTGATCAGCCGCGATTCCGTGATGCAGTACCGTGGCAAGGAGAGGAATATGCGCCAAATCGGTCAGGCCTTGGGCGTGGCGTATTTGCTCGAGGGCAGCGTGCGGCGCGCGGACGACAAAGTTCGAATCACAGCCCAGCTGATCGACGCGCGGAGCGATCAGCATGTCTGGGCTGAGAATTACGACCGCGATTTGGCCGACGTTTTCGCCATCCAAAGCGAGGTGGCGGAGAACATCGCCGCGCAGCTACAGGTCAATATCTCTCCGAGCGAAAAAGCGGCGATTGATGTGCGACCGACGCGGGATCTGGAGGCGTTCGACCTCTATCTTCAAGCCAAGCAGTTGATCAATACCTATCCCGACACGCCGGATGCGCAGGAGACGCTGCTCAAAGCCCTCCGGTTGCTCGATGAAGCAATTTCACGCGACGGAGACTTTGCCTTGGCTTATTGCTGGGCCTCGCAGGCGAACCTCCAGCTCTATTGGTTTGACTTTGATCACACGCCAACCCGGCTGGCCGAAGCGAAGGCAACCGCACAAAAAGCGCTCGAACTCGCGCCCGATCTGGGGGAAGCGCATCTCGCCCAGGCGATGTTTTATTATCACGGTCTGCGTGACTATGCGCAGGCTCGCGAGCAGCTCACGATCGCGCGCCGTCTCCTGCCTAACAACGCCGAGATATTTAACATCACTGGGTTGATCGATCGGCGTCAGGGTCGATGGGATGATGCGGTAAAGAACCTGGAGCAAGCGGCTGAGCTGGATCCTCGGAATCCGCGAATTCTCGGCGACCTTGCCGTTCTCTACGATCTGCTGCGTCGATATGAGGAGGAACAGGCCGTCTTCGACCGTGCGGCCGCCGCCAATCCCGCCAACGCCACCTATTTTCAAATGATGCGCGCCTCGATCGAGCTGGAAAAGGGAAACCTGGAAACGGCCCGCGCTGGTTTGGATGCTTTGCCCGCTGGCTACGATCCAAATGGCGCGGTCACTTTCAACCGCCTCACTCTTGCCTTGTATGAGCGCGACCCGGTGGCCGCCGAAAAAATTCTGGCGGCATCAAATCTGGAAGAGATTGTCGGCGGCACCGGATCGATATTGCCGCGCAGTTGGTTCGAGGCGTTGATTGCGCGCGCGCAAGGCAATGCAGAGAAGGCGCGGGAAGCGTTCGCGGTGGCGCGCGAAAAGACAGAGGCCAAGCTCCGCGACCATCCGGACGATGGAATGTTGGTCGCCCAGCTTGGGCTCATCGACGCCGGACTGCAGCGCAAACCAGAGGCGATCGCGGAAGGCCTGCGCGCGGTCGAGTTGCGACCGATCTCGAGTGATGCCATGGACGGTGCGACGGTCCTTTCCAATGTGGCGATGATTAACGCCTGGGTGGGAGATGTCGATTCTGCGATCGAGCGGCTGATTTCCCTGGCCAAAATGCCCGGCGGTCCGTGCTATGGCGAACTGAAGTTTGATCCGGCATGGGACGCGGTCCGACGGGATCCACGCTTTGCAAAAGTGCTCGATGGGCTTCGGCCCGCGTCCAACCCACACTAGCCCTTTTGCCGGGGCGGCGATTTTTCTTTTGCGCGTGCTGCCGCCTGAGATGCCCACCGCCGCTAGGACGGAAGGGAATAGGGGTCAGCCTTTCCTTTTCCTGCTCGATCAAGAGCTTTGAGTAACCGACCCAGATCGATAATAAAACATGCCCGATCTCGAGGCGAAGATTCTTCTCGGCCTCAGTCGCTATTTATCCCCCGTGGCTTTATGGCTGTTTCTCTTCACAGAGTTTTTGGAAACGCGGATCGTTCCGGAGCGGATCGAACATTGGATCGAGTCGGAGCAGCGCAGGAGTGAGCGGGGCCGCTGCCAGTGCGCCATTGTACGGTATCGAGAGTAGTTTCTGTAAAGCGGTAATGGCGCGGTCAGGTTCTCCCACGCGCGCTGCCACCCGGGCGAGGATCTCGATCGGGATGGGGCCATCTAACGCGTCTTTCTCGATCGGATTCGCTGCCATGGCCTCCTCCGCCAGAGCTAAAGCAGCAGCTTTGTCACCGAGGCCCATATTGATCAGGGTGAGATCTGCAATGAGGCCGACATTTTTCGACTGTTTTTTTAGGAATGGTTCCAGTTCGCTACGCGCCTGTTGCCAACTTTCTTGGGCGGCCGCCTGATCGCCGGCGACCTCTTGCGCCCAGCCTAGCCAAAAGCGCAGCTCGCCATTGTAAAAACCCAACGCTGGATCAGGCTTGGCAAGTATTTCCTTTAGCCGAGAGATAATTTGTGCAGGTCGGCGTTCCAGGATCGCTTGGTAAGCCTGTATTTCCAGCGTAGCGGAATCGTCAGTAGCAGGGTGGAGCGGAGCAAGGATCGCCGAAGCCCGCGGCAGATCGCCCTCGGCTTGTGCGATCGCCGCCTTTAACACAAGCGTATCCAGGTCGTCGGGCGTGATATCGAGAACCTGATCAAACTTCCGCACCGCTTCCGGGAAACGACGAAGCTCCATATAGGAAATCGCGTGCTGGGTGAGTAGGGAAACGTCGCGCGGGTCGAGCCGCTCGGCTTCGTTGAAATACGACTCGCTCCGGTCCCACTGACCGCGCCTTCGCTCTACATAGGCCAGCGATTCAGGAATCCGGCTGCTATTGGGTAAGAGCTGACGTGCTTGCTCAAAGTAACCCACCGCCGTGTCGTAATCCTTTAGACAAGAGTAGTGGTAATATCCCTTAGCCAATACGGCCTCGCCAAGGTTAGGCTGAAGAGTGAGCGCGGTTTCGGCTGCCTGCCGTGCCTCTTCACGGAGCGCGACCGTTGGCTGAAGACTGAGGCTGGTGTAGCCAACGGAATCAACGTATGACAGCAGCGCCCAGCTCAGAGCGAACTTCGGGTCCAAGCGCACCGCTTCTCTGAGATATTTCTGTGCGCCAAGGGCGTTGGCTGGTGTGTTGCCGGTTTTCAGTGTACAAGCCAGGCCGCGCAGGTAGGCATCGTATGCCTCAGGATTGTCCGTCGGTTTAGCGGCGATGACTTGCTCTTCCCGACCGGTAAGTTTCGCTCGCAACTGATCGGCGATGGCTTTGGCCACTTCACTCTCGACCGAAAAGATGTCGGTCAGTCTTCTGTCGTAGGTATCGGCCCAAAGATGAGAATCGTTAGCTGCTTTTATTAGCTGCACATTCACACGCACGGCGTCGCCGCTCTTTTGCACGCTTCCTTCCAGGATGTGAGCAACGCCAAGTTGCCTGGCGATCTCAGGCAGGTTTTCTGGCGCGCTTTTGTAATGCTGGGTGGATGTGCGCGAGATCACCTTCAGATCGGCGATCTTGGATAAGCGGGTCAGAATTTCGTCCTGGATGCCGTCGGCAAAATAAGCGTTCGCTTTGTCCTCGCTCCGGTTTTCGAACGGAAGCACTGCTATACTTTTTTCCGAAAAAATTGATGCCGATCTTGTCGATTTCCTAGAAAAGAGGACAAAGGCGGCGACGATTGCCGCGAGGGCAAGCAATGCGGCCGTCATCGTCGCCCAACGCACGCGCTCTCTATGCTTCTTCAGGGATTGGAACTTTTTGGGCAGTTGCGGATTGCCCACTTGATCGGCGTGAACGTTCACGATGGAGACGCGCACTCCGTGTTTTACTTCGCAGGTTCCAAGGTCGTGCAAGAGCGGTCGCCATTGTTCGTATTCTTCGAGATCCTCGGCGACATGCTTGGAAAGGAGAATGTGCCCGGCATCGCCACAATCCATCACCCGCTGCGCCAGGTTGATGCCCGCACCGGCGATGTTGGCCCGCCCACTCACATCGGTCACTTCGCTGACCGGTCCGCTATGTATTCCCATCCGCACAGCAATCTCCGGATGCCGCTTGAGCGCCTGCGCAATCTCTAGGGCACAGCGCGCCGGTTCCTCCGAGTTGTTGCGAAAAACGAGCGCCATCCCATCGCCCGTCGGAAGCCTAACGATTTGTTCGTTCGTCGCTTCGCGCACCTGCGCTGTGGCCAGCACGATCTCGGTGAGCCGGCGCAGCCGTTCCTTCTGCTCTGCAATCAACAACTTTGAATAACCGACCAAATCGATGAACAAAACGTGCCCGATCTCGAGTCGAAGATTGTTCTCGGATTCAGGGGCCATTCACCCTCCTGTCGACCGCAGCGCAGTTAACCACGACTTTGCAGACATTGCGCTCTCTTGTCTCGCCGAAGATGTCGCACAGATTCACGGAGTGGACTGCGGCTCTGGAGGCAAAATAATCGCGGAGTGAGCGATTTTGTTTTCAAACGCAGCGAAACGCGGATCGTCAAACAGTGGCGTCAACCAGGGATAAAATCGCGGCGCACTAACTCTCGCGGAACGGTCTTTGGAGGCTCGCTCGAGTGCCGCAAACGCTTGATCCTTGTCTCCGAGCGCTGCGTAGATCGCCGCGAGGCGTGTCTGATCAACGTAACGACGCCGGGCAACGGCTTCGAGTTCGGTTAGAATTTGCTTTGCGCGTGCGGTTTCACCCGTGTGCGCATAACAAATTGCCAGTTCAAAGTTTGGCAAGCTGAAGGTCGAAGCGGGCAATGATTGGTAGCGTTTCACCGCTTCCGGCCAACGCCCCATGGCCAAATAGACGTGCGCGATCGGATCCTCGTCATAGAAAAAGTGCGGATCGATCTCGATGACTTGTTCGGCAGATCGCAGCGCGGCAGTATGATCATCCTGAGCAATGGCAATATAGGATTCCCACCAAATCGGCCAGGTGTAGAGCGGGTCCAAAATCCGGGCCAATGCGATTTGCGCGCGGGCGCGAACCAGGTCTCTTTCGACCCGCGCCAGATACCAGGCGTACCAGCGCCGCGCATCGGAGGAATTCGGCTCGAGCGCGATCGCGCGCTCTAGCTCGTGTTTGGCCAGTGGAAAATTCCAATCGTAGATTAGGGCAACCGCCCCCATCCAGATGTGTCCGGCGCCGGCGGTTTCATCACTCTGCACCGTCATTAAGGCGGCATGCCGCATGGTGGATAGGACTTCCAACGGGGCGCGATAAGCGTCGGCGATTGAGGCATGGGCACAGGCGAGCTCTGCCCAGCCGGCGCTGTAATGCGGATCCTTGGCCAACACCTCACGCAAAAGCGCGATCTGTTGTTCGAGGCTTCGTTCATCCGAATGCGCACCCAGAGCACGGGCCCGCAGGTAGATGTCATAGGCTTCGGCATTACGAGTCGCCGGCGACGCAGTTGCAACGTTGAGCTTCAACTTGAGCGCCTCGACGATCGCGCGTGTGATCTCGTCCTGCAGAGCGAAAATTCCCGCCAGCTCGCGATCGAACGTTTCCGACCACATTGTGAAGCCCGCGCGCGTGTCGATCAGCTCAGCCCGAATACGGAGGTGGTTTCCCTCGCGCCGAACTGTTCCCTCGAGCACGTGCTCGACGTTCAGTTTCTTCGCGATCTCGGTCAGCTGGGCCTCTTTTCCCTTAAACCAGAATGATGAACGCCGCGCGGCCACGCGAAGTCCACTGACCCTCGCCAGCGCTGACTGAATCTCTTCGGCGACTCCGTCGGCGAAGTAATCGTGCTCGCCTCCCGAGCTCAGATCACTGAACGGCAGAACAGCGATTGATTTCTCGGACGGCCGCGCTGCCGGCAGGATGTCGATTCTGCCGGCGGGTTCCGCGCTCGGCGTTCGCACGATTCCGTAGCGCGTCAGATCAAAAAACCACGAGAGAACCAAAGCGGCCGGAAACCCGAGGATGATGAACAGCACGATGAGGCGAACGACCCAATTCGCGATATCAAACACGGGAAGGACCTGGGCAACGCCCTGCGCAAGCGCCCAGCCGCCGACCACATACGCGATCGCCACCCTGTAAACACGGCGTCGCTTCAACTCGTCGAAGAAATTGCCTGAGCTCAATTCGGGTTACTTGTTAAGGAAGATCAGCTCCAACTGAACGAGACGCGGGGATGGAGAGTAACCGTCGCAACGTCTTGACTGCCTCGCTGCGCTTCAGCGTCATCATTCTCCCGTCCTCATGGCTGCTTCTCTTCGCAGAGGTTTTTGAAACGCGGATCATTCCGCAGCGGATCGAACATTGGATCGAGACGAAGCAGTGCGCGGAGTCAGCAGCACACCCGACGCCAGCGGACCACTGTATGGGACGGACAATAGTTTGCGTAGAGCAGCGATGGCGCGATCGGGTTCTCCGACTTGCGCTGTCACCCGGGCGAGAATTTCGACCGGCTGGGGACCATTCAAGGCGTCCTTTTCGATCGGGACGAGAGCGATGGCCCGCTCGGTCAGGGTCAACGCGGCGTCTTTGTCGCCCAGGCCCGCGTTGATCAATGCGAGATCTCCCATCAGGCTGAAATTATCCGGCTCCTCTTTGAGAAAGGGTTCCAACTCGCTGCGGGCCTGTTTCCAACTGTCCTCGGCGCTGGCGTGATTACCGGCGATTTCCTGCGCCCAGCCCAACCAAAAGCGCAGTTCGCCATTGTAATAACCCAACGCTGGATGAGGCTGGGTCAAGATCTCCTTTAACCGGATTATGATTGGTTCGGGACGGCGCTCCAGGATGGCTTGGTAAGCTTGTGTTTCCACGATCGTGGTGTCGGCGGCAGATGGGTGAAGTGGAGTTAGGAGCGCCGAAGCGCGCGGCAGGTCGCCTTCGGCTTGCGCAATGCTGGCCTCGTTCATCAGGGTATCTGGGTCATCCGGTATGATATTGAGAACCTGATCAAGCTTTCGCAGCGCTTCGGGGAAACGACGAAGGCAGATATAGGAAAAGGCATGCTGGGTGAGCAGGTTCACATTTCGCGGGTCGAGCCTTTCGGCCTGATTGAAGTACGACTCGCTCCGGTCCCACTGACCTTGCCTTCGCGCGACATAGGCCAGCGACGCAGGAATCTGGCTGTTATTCGGTAGAAATTTCCGTGCCTGCTCGAAGTAACGCACAGCCGTCTCGTACTCCTTAAGGCAGGCGTAGTGGTAATATCCCTCGGCCAATACCGCCTCGCCGAGATTGGGTTGCAGAGCGAGGGCGGTTTCGGCTGCCTTCCGCGCCTCCTCGCGGAGGGCGGCAGTCGGCTGTAGAGTGAGAGTAACGTAGCCGTTCGCTTCCACATAGGAGAGTAACGCCCAGCTCAGGGCAAACTTCGGATCCAGACGCACCGCTTCTCTGAGATAGCGCTGGGCCCCAAGTGCGTTGGCCGGTGTCTCTGCCGTCTTCAGGGTATAGGCCAGGCCGCGCAGGTAGGCGTCGTAAGCCTCCGGATTATCAGTTGGCCTGGCCGCGATGACTTGCTCTTCCTGGCCTGTGAGCTTCACCTGCAGTTGGTCGGCAATGGCCTTGGCGACGTCGCTCTCGACCGAAAAGATGTCGGTCAGTTTTCGGTCCAAAGTATCCGCCCAAATATGAGACTCATTGGCCGCCTTGATCAGCTGCACATTCACCCTGACCTTGTCGCCGCTCTTCTGCACGCTGCCTTCCAGGATGTGGGCCACTCCAAGTTGACGGGCGATCTCGGGCACGTTCTCCGGCGCGCTCTTGTAGTGCTGGGTAGAAGTACGCGAGATCACCTTCAAGTCGGCGATCTTGGACAAGCGGGTCAGAATTTCGTCCTGGATGCCGTCGGCAAAATAAGCGTTCGCTTTGTCCTCGCTCCGGTTTTCGAACGGAAGCACTGCTATACTTTTTTCCGAAATAATCGATGCCGATCTTGTCGATTTCCTAGAAAAGAGGACAAAGGCGGCGACGATTGCCGCGAGGGCAAGCAATGCGGCCGTCATCGTCGCCCAACGCACGCGCTCTCTATG
The DNA here is from genome assembly GCA_963776615.1 of uncultured Verrucomicrobiae bacterium. GTDB lineage: Bacteria > Verrucomicrobiota > Verrucomicrobiia > Chthoniobacterales > UBA10450 > Palsa-1392. The sequence continues at coordinate 313,242 of CAVZNJ010000009.1, read as the reverse complement.
CTTCTTCAGGGATTGGAACTTTTTGGGCAGTTGCGGATTGCCCACTTGATCGGCGTGAACGTTCACGATGGAGACGCGCACTCCGTGTTTTACTTCGCAGGTTCCAAGGTCGTGCAAGAGGGGTCGCCATTGTTCGTATTCTTCGAGATCCTCGGCGACATGCTTGGAAAGGAGAATGTGCCCGGCATCGCCACAATCCATCACCCGCTGCGCCATATTAATGCCCGCACCCGCGATATTGGTGCGCCCGTTCACATCGCTCACCTCGCTCACGGGCCCACTGTGAATTCCCATCCGCACCCGAATGTCCGGTTGGGCCTGGAGCGCCTGCGCAATCTCGAGCGCGCACTGCGCTGGCTCCTCCGCACTGTTCCGAAAGACTAGCGCCATCCCATCACCCGTCGGTAGCCTAACGAGTTGTTCGTTTGACGCCTTCGCGACCTGCCCCGTCGCGAGCACGATTTCAGTAAGCTGGTGCAGCCGATCCTTCTGCTGCTCGATCAGGAGCTTGGAATAGCCGACCAGATCGATGAACAGGACGTGCCCGATTTCCAACGAAAAATTCGTTTTCGAGTCAGGGGCCATTTGATCTTACTATGCTGAAGAACAAAGAGCGATGCACGTTTGAACTGGCCCTTCCGAGGTTCCTGGAGAATCCGCCTCGCCTGACGGAAGAAAAGATGCGGAATGAGCGCAACGGACGATAGTCCCGGCCACCATGCCCTTTCGCGCACTCCATCTTTCGCCCCAGGTCTTGCAAGCCGTGCACGACGCGGGTTACACCGAGCCGACTCCGATCCAGGTCGCAGCTATCCCGCACATTCTCGGCGGACACGATGTCATCGGCATCGCGCAGACGGGTACCGGGAAGACGGCCGCGTTCGTCCTGCCGATCCTGACGAAACTGGCTGCTTCGATCCAGAACGGACATCGGCGCGGTCCGCGCGCGCTCGTGGTGGCGCCGACCCGCGAACTCGTGGTCCAGATCGAGGAGAACGTGCGCGCTTACGCGAAACATCTGCCACTGCGCATGGCCACGGTGTTCGGCGGAGTGAGCGAGCGTCCACAGATCGCGGCCCTGCGTTCCGGCGTTGACCTTGTCGTAGCCACACCGGGACGCTTGATCGATCTGATGGAACAACGCGCCGCCAACCTTTCCCACGTCGAGTTCCTCGTGCTCGACGAAGCCGATCGGATGCTCGACATGGGTTTTCTCCCGCCGATTCGCCGGATCGTGAAAGCGCTGCCGCAAAAGCGCCAGACGCTGATGTTTTCCGCGTCACTCTCGCGTGAGATCGAGGAGTTGACTCACCAGTTCCAACATTCACCCAAAATCGTGGAGATCGGCCGGCGCGCCAATCCCGCCGAGACGGTAACCCAGTTTGCCTACGAAGTGCGTTCGCACCTGAAGCCGGCTTTGCTGCTTCACCTCCTGCGCGATCCGCAATTCGATACTGTGCTCGTCTTCGCCCGCACCAAGCACGGCGCCGATCGCATCGCCCGCCGGCTTGAGAGCAGTGGCATCAAGACCGGCACGATCCATTCCAATCGTTCGCAAAACCAGCGGCTGCGTGCGCTGAAGGACTTCAAGTCAGGCGCGGTGCGGGTGCTCGTGGCAACCGACATCGCGGCGCGCGGCATCGACGTGGATGGGATTTCGCACGTCGTGAACTACGACTTTCCGATGCACTCGGAGGATTACGTTCATCGCATCGGGCGCACGGGTCGCGCGCACGCCATCGGCGATGCAATCAGCTTCATCACGCCGGAGGACCAGGCACCGTTACGCTCGCTGGAACGTTTCATCGGTCGCGGAGTGCTGCGGAAACGGGCGGAAGGCTTCGACTACGACGCGGCACCTTTACCGCGCGAAGAGCAGCCGAGGGGCGAACGCCGGATTTCTTCACCGAGGATGGAATCGAAACGCCCGGGAAATTCCGGGCATCGCGGCGGCGGCAACGGCGCGGCGCGGAAAAACGGGCGGCGTTCCCATCGGTTCTCCTCGCGCCGCGGCGCGCGCTGACCGCGCGGCGAACTTAGCTGGTGCAGTGAGTCATCGAGTTCCGAGCGGGATGAGCGACGGTGCGTCCTGGACATGCGGAAGCATGTCCCTCCGGAGCGACGAGCTTCCGCTCGTCCAGCAGCGTGCTTCAATGTTCATTTTGATCTGACTCAATTCACTGGCGCCGCATCAATCTGAAGGAGAAATCGCGGCCGAGATCGCCGATTCACCGCCTCAACTCCGAGTCGCGGCCTCGCGTCGATTTGTCGGCCAAAGAAAGCGTGAGGCCAACAGGATGACGACGGCCGCGACACAAACCTGCGCGAACCAATCGCCGGCGCGCGTGTAGAAGGTTCTCTCCTGCTCGACGTTCAACCGTCCGGTGATTGAAACGAACCGCCCGGAGACCGTCGGAAGCTCAGCCAGAAGGCGGCCGCGATCGTCGCTTAGAGTCAGGAGTCCGTAGCGAGCGGATCGCGCCAGCGCAAAACCATTCTCGACTGCGCGTAACATGGCCATGCGCGAATGGAGCCAGCGATCGAGCCCGAAGTCCCACGCCGGGACGAGTAACAGGTCAGCGCCCTCCGCGCCATACTCTCGACTGAGTTGGGGGAAATCCATGTCCTTGCAGATCTGCAACCCCCATCGTCCTGAAGGCTCGTCGAGCACGACTCGCTTGTCGCCCGGGCTTTTCCGGTTCGACCCCGGGCAGAAGATGATGCTTGTCGTAATTTGCCTCCACCTTTCCCTCCGGCGAGTACAAGCGCGCTGAATTGAAGGCGCCGTCAGACGTTTTGCGGACCACTCCCAGATCGATCGCAACATGTCTGGCCACCGCAGCCGATGCAAAGAGCGCGTCCACTTTCGCCAGGTCGCTCTCACTCACGCGCGCGATCTTCTCCGGCAGAACGACCACCTGCGTCCCGGGCGGTGTCGCGCGGCGGACTTCGTCAGCATACTCTCCCAATAGTTTCAGCGCTTGCTCTTCCGAGCCGAGATAGACACTGATCGGCACATCCTTGGCCATAAGTGTGACCGTTACAGAACGAGCATGAGGATGGCTCGACAAACGCCACTCACCGAAGAAAAACAGAAGACAAAGTAGAGCGCCGACCGCTAGCGCAAGTCCGCGACGTTGCGAAGGCTTACCGGCACCGCTCAAAAGCGCTCCGATTGTTCCGGCAAACAGAAACACGATGAAACTGATTCCCCAGATGCCTGTGATCGAAGCGATCTGGATAATGGGGATAAAATCCATTTGGGTGTACCCGAGATTGCCAAAGGTGCTGTTCGGCGAACCGACCTCGCTGAGATATTCGTAGGCCACCCAGGAAACGGGAAAAGCAATCGCACCCAGGACGAGTGATCCGCGGAGCAGAAAGCTGCGCGCGAATAGAACACACAAGCCGAAAACAAGAGCGGGGACCAAGATCACGATAGCTATGAGCGGGAGGGGGACCTCAATCCAGCGGGTGAAGTAGTTCCATTCATTGAGCGCGCCGACCAACCAGGCGATGAAGGCGAGCAGAAAAGCCGCGCCCCGGCCAAGATGCGTCGCGACCGCGAGCACGGGAATGGGCGCCAGCCAGAGGCACCACCAGATTGGGTGCAGGCCGGTGCCGAGATAGGTCAGGCCAGCCGACGCGGCCCCGGCCGCGATGACGAGAAGAATCCTGCGATCTTTCATAATCGGAAATGCTACCAGGTCATTGTCCTCAGCCACTCTCGGCAGGAAATGCTTGAACGCCACCGAGCGTTCGATGCTACATAATCTTCAGGCGAGGCTGCTGTTCACACAATCGTAACAGAGCGTTCGCGACAAAAACTGATAAGACTTGGCTTGTGGAAACGTCTGCTCTTCCCGCGAGTGAAACGACGGCGCCGGTGCCGCCAGCGATTGCGGACATCGGCCGAAGTATTCTCAAGGCGGAAGAAATCGATCTCCGTCAACTCGTTAGTCACACCAGGACGGCGGAAGCGGGCACGAAGACGGAAGAGGTCGCGCGCGCCTTTTCCGAGACGAATGTCGAATTTCTCGCTGTTCTCGAAGGCGGCAAACTCGTGGGGATGTGTTCCCGGCACGAACTCAGTGCCTTGCTCGGTGGACGCTACGGCTTTTCGCTTTTTGCGCGCGATCCGATCAGCAAACACCTGTGTAAAAACGAAATCCGGATCAGGGTTGGCGACGCTATCGGCGAGGTGCTGGCCACGGTTTTTGCCCGCAGCACTGAGGAATTTTACGACGACGTCCTGCTGGTCGATGGCGCCGGGGATTTCGTCGGACTGATTGCCACCGAGACGCTTTTCAAAGTGCAAAACGCGCTTCTGCGCGGGAACATTCTCGAACTCGAAACCAAGGAGCGCGAGATCCGGGCCAGGAACGAGCAGATGGAAACCGATCTGCGCATGGCGATGGAATTGCAACAGGCGCTTTTGCCCAAGGATTACCCACTCTTTCCCTCTACCGCGACCGCCCAGACTGCGCGCCTTCGTTTCGCCCATCTCTATCAGCCGGCCAGTCTGGTGAGCGGCGATTTTTTTCATGTCGTGCGCATCTCCGACCAGGAAGCGGGCGTTTTCATTTGTGATGTGATGGGGCACGGAGTTCGCTCCGCGCTCATCACGGCGATGCTGCGTGCACTCATCGCCGCCGAAGGCGTACGCCTCGCCAATCCAGGATTGCTCATGACCGATCTGAACCGCGAGCTGACCGCCATCCTCAAACAAACCGGGACCGTGCTCTTCGTTACGGCGCTCTATTGTGTCTTCCAGTGCGAGGAGATGACGATGCGGCATGCTCGGGCCGGTCATCATGCGCCTCTCCATGCGCGGCGCACCGCGGACGAAGTGCACTTTGCCGGTGGCGCGGATGACGCCGCAGGACCGGCGCTCGGGCTCTTTCCCGGCGCGCAATTCGGGACGACGACCACGCAACTGAGTCCGGGCGATCTTGTGCTTCTTTTCACTGACGGAATTATCGAGGCGGAGAATGCGGCTGGCAGCGAATGGGGCCTGGCCGGACTGAAACAGACGGTGCGGGCCAACCTTCCAGCGCCCGGATCGACCCTGCTCAGTTTCCTGCTCGCCGGGGCGCAGGCCTTCACCGGCACGAACGAGTTTGTCGATGACATTTGTCTGGCTGCGGTCGAACTGCTCGGAGACAGTCCGGCGCGCGCCTAACGAATCGTTTGCAGGTCTGCCGGCCTAGTACTTCTTCGCCGTCCAGTGCAGCGCGATCGCAGGGACAAGGAAGAAGAAAAGAACGACGATCCGCACATTGGTGAAGAAGGTCAGGATGATGTTTCCGAGCGTTTTCTCGTCCACGCTGAAGAGATGCATCACCCAGCCGGCGGCGACATGCCAGAAAGCCAGCGTCGCGCCAAGCAGAAGGAGGGCAATCACAATCCCGACGACAAACATGCGCAGAAACAGGTTCCGAAAGAAAATGATCTTGTCGCGTTCCATTGAGCAGCTCCCGATTGCTTACAATGCCCCGGAATCGTAAGCGCGCTCGCCGTGCAGCGAAGCATCGAGCCCGACATCCTCGTCCGCTTCCGAAACCCGCACCGTGGTGAAGAGATTGATCACCGCCAGCATCAGGTAGGTAAAGAGAAAGGCATAGAGCGCCGCGCCGACAACGGCGAGGCATTGCACCGTGAAAAAGTGCGTTCCGCCCGCCAGCAATCCATCGGCGCCGCCGGCGTTCACTGCCTTGGACGCGAAGACACCGAGCAGGATCACACCGAGGCCGCCGCCGATTCCATGCACGCCCCAGACATCGAGCGCATCATCCCAGCCGAGCTTGTTTTTCAAGTGGACCGCCAGATAACACACCACGCCCGCTGCGATCCCGATGATCGCTCCGGACGGTAACGAAACGTAGCCGGCTGCCGGGGTGATTGTAGCCAGACCCGCGACTGCGCCGGTCATGAGCCCGACGAATTTCGGCCGGCGTTGCACTGTCCATTCGATCACCAGCCAAACGATGGCCGCGAACGAAGCCGCGACGTCCGTGTTCAAAAACGCCAGCCCGGTAATGGCGTTGACCGCCAGCTCGCTGCCAGCGTTAAAGCCATACCATCCAAACCAGAGCAGTCCCGTGCCGATGGCGATCAGCGGAATGCTGTTTGGCGGCGATTGCTTGTCGCGGCGTTGACCGACGTAGAAAACCGAGGCAAGCGCGGCAAAACCGGCGATGGCATGCACCACGATGCCGCCGGCAAAATCGAGCACGCCCCAGTGTGCGAGCAAGCCGCCTCCCCAGACCATGTGCGCGAAAGGGTAATAAACGAGCAGTTGCCAGAGGACGAGAAACGCAATGTAAGCCTTGAAGGTAATTCGATTGACGAAGGCACCCGTGATGAGAGCCGGAGTGATGATGGCGAACATCATCTGGTAAGCCATGAAGACGAATTCCGGCAGACTATGATTGCCCGGGAAGGGTGAGTTCAAAGTCACCCCGTGCATGAACGCCTTGTCGAGGTTCCCGATGAGCCCGCCCAACGCGTCGCCGCTGAAGCAGAGCGAATAGCCGCAGATGAACCACATGATGGTGGTGATGCCCATCGAAACGAAACTCTGGATCATGATCCCGAGAATGTTTCGTTTGCCCGCGAGCCCGCCGTAGAAAAACGCGAGCCCGGGTGTCATCAACATGACGAGGCTGGTGGCGAGAAGCATGAAGCCGGTAGTTCCTGTGTCGAACATATGATTGGAGTTTTGGTTGCCGACGTTTATAACGGCTCGGAATTTTATTCCAAGCACCATTTTTCGTTAGTCGACCGTGCTTTTTTCCAAGTGAGAACCGCGCGATTATAGACGCGACCCCGACTCTCTGCCTCCAGTCAAGCACAGCCTAACGACGCCGGAAAAGTTCCTAACCTTTCGCTTTCGGCTCCGGCGCTTTTTCTTTAAGCTGGCCGATTCGCTCCGGGAGCCCGCTGCTCAAGCGCAAGTAATCGGTCTGGCGCGGTCCGAGAATGACCAGGCCTTTGCCCGTGATGACATACTCGCGGATGTCTTTGCTATGGTTGCTGCCACGCATTTTGATCACGACGATGATTTTGCGAAGCTGGCCATCGATTTCCACATAGCGCAGCCGGATAATGTCGTCGGTCAGGAACGAGATCGCGTAGCGACTGAATTGCAGCATGGTGAAGGTATCCTCGACTTCGACTGTGGTGAGGATTGTCACCCCCGCTCCGGTCAACGCGACAATCATGCGGTAGAGCGATTCACGAAAATCCTCGCGAAAACCGGGCGCCAGCGCCATCTCAAACCCGACCAGCGAATCGATCACCAGCCGCCTGGCGTTGGTCCTCTGCACCGCGTCCAGAATCGCCTGCATCATTTCGTCCACTGAAAGATCGAGCGGACGGAGGTAGAGAATTTCGAGTGTTCCTTTTTCTTGCGTTGTCTTCAGGTCCAGGCCGAAAGCGCCGGCGCGCGTCGTATAGCCTTGCGGGCGTTCTTCGAAGATCGCGGCGATGCCCGGTTCTCCCTGACGCAGACCGGCGGTGAGGAATTGAGTGGCCAGCGCCGATTTGCCGGTGCCGGAAGGTCCGGCCACGAGCACGCTATCGCCTTCGCGGATGCCGCCGCCCATCATCTTGTCCAGCTCGGGGATACCGATGGAAAGGCGTCGCGGCCGGGCCGGTTGCTGTCTTCGCCCGCTCAGGCCCATGGTGCGCGAGAAGGCCTGCAGCCCGTCCTCGCTGATACGGATGGTGTGCAGGCCCGGCACCGAGTCCTGTCCGCGCAGCTTCATGATTTGCAACTTCCGCACAACGGAGTTGCGTTCCACGTTTTGCGAAAGCCAGAAGAGGCCGTCGGCGACCGTGAAAATTGGATTGTCGCGCGTTTCCCCAGCGGAGTATTCGCCGATCAGGAACGTGGTTACTTCCCAACTGGTCAAAAGCAAGGCCAGGCGCTGGACGAAATCTTGCAGGTCCATTTCGCTCGCTTGCCGGATGATACTGCGAAAGGAGTCCACCACTACCATGCCAGGGTGGGCGGCCTGCACATCCCGGGAAATTTCCTCCAACACTCCGCTCAAATCCTGCTCCAGCAGCACCTGACTCAGGTTGGTGAACCGGATGGCTTTGCCTAGCATGGCCGGATTGAAGAAGGAATATTGCTGCTGGTAGCGCAACATTTTGATGGCGGGTTCCCCGAGGACGGTGAAATAAAGCGCGGGCTTCTCTTGAGTCGCGTTGGCGAAGACAATCTGGTGCGCCAGCGTCGTCTTGCCGACCCCCGGCGCCCCCGAGATGATGTTGAAGGAGAATTCCGGCAGTCCGCCGCCCAGGATTTCATCGAGCCCGCGCACGCCGGTCGGCAACTGGTGAATCTTGACTTTGGCCAGCGGTTTGATTTTTTCCGGCGACTTGCGGGCCGGGATTTTCATTTTCTTCATGCGTTTTCTTTTGGAGAATCTATTCCGTAATCGCCCATCCCGGCCACACATCGTGCAGCAACTGCAGTGTTACCGCCGGGCCAATGAGGAGGACCAACAGTGCGAGTAAGTGTCCCACCAGGACAACCTCGCCCTCCGCCACCGTGCGAGCGTTGAGCTTCGCCTTTGGGCCATCGAGCGAGCCGTCGGCCCCGATCGTCAGCGTCAGGATCCACGAAACCTCCGCGCCCGCCAGGATCTGAGCGCGAGTCAGTAGGGAGCGAAAACCGTCGATGCCCAATCGCTTGCCGAGCGGACCCCGCAGTTTTTCACAAACGCGAAAAACTGCGCGATTTTCGCCGTCCGTCTTGCCCAGGGCCTTCTCAAACCCCAGAAGACGCCGGGCAAATTCTTTTGGTATCGCTATGTGACTCTCTGTCATCCTTTCAGAGCAAAAACGGGTGCCTGCCGCAGTCCTTTAGTCTGTGAGTTCACAGCGTTATTCCATTCGATCATCGCGTTCACGATATGGGTCTAGACCTTATGGCTGCGGTTGCAGGGTGACCGGGCGAGCACAGGGTTGAAAAGGAGGGTGTGTTTGCCGTTCATATATTTCGCGGGCTACTGCCCGGTTGAGGGGAGCAGAGCAGTACCAACGGCCGGGGTCCGAGGATCCCGGAGCGTTGCAATGTTTAACAAGTCGAACGAGCAAACACACACCGAATGAAAAAAGAACTCTATCTTGGTTAGGCACTTTAGGTATGGGGATGTGAATAATAATAGGCGATTGGCAGGAGCGGCTCAACGATAGCTAAAAGAACGGCATGAGACCTAACGAGGAGCGGGGTGGAAAATCCCGCCTTTTTTGCGGGGAAATTCGACCTAATCCGGGTTTGATTACAGCGACGGGGAGCGACCAAAGCCGAATTCATGAATCCCAGCTTTGTAGAGACGTTGCCCGCGGCTGGCAAGGAAGAATTTGCCGGATGAGATGCGCGACGCGGGCCCTGTGCGGCCGCGTTCCCGCCCGCAGCGATGCGTCTGCGCGCAGTGCAGGGCAGGTGTGAGCAGTGTCGTAGGAAAACAAGTCGCCTGAAGTGTGGGTCAGGCGGCCCGCAGACGGATGTCGATCTCGGACTTGAGGGTACGGTGGACTGGGCATTTCCCGGCTACTTCCATGAGTTTCGCGTGCTGTTCCGGAGTGATCGGGCCGGTCAGTTGCACGTCGAGATCGATCCGATCGAGCAGGCCGTTCTTGGTTGCGCATTCCGCACAGTCCTGCGCGTGGATGCGCGAGTGGCGCAGCGAGACGGTGATATTCTCCAGGGGAATTTTGTGATGGCGCGCGTACCAACCGACGGTCATGGAGGTGCAGGACCCGAGGGCGGTGAGGAGGTAATCGTAGGGGTCGGGCGCCGATCCGGTGCCGCCGGCGCTAAGTGGTTCGTCTGCCCGCAAAGTGTATTTGCCGACGGTGACCTCCTGCTGGAAACCGCTGACGCTGCCGCGGACAACCACGTTCGCCGCGGGTGTGTCAACTGATGCCGCAGGAGTGCCGGTCGAGTTGCTCATGCCGGGACTATATCAAGCGCGCTGAGAAACGCGACGGATCTGGTCGCCCGCAGGGCGACAGCGACACTTTCACCGAGGGAGCCTGTAACGCGCTGGTTGTAACTTCCGCTGCGTTATCTGCGACTTGATACGCGGCTGAGTTCGGCGTGGCGCGGACAGGTGACGAGGTGATCGTTCACCATGCCGGTTGCCTGCATGAAGGCGTAGCAGATGGTCGAGCCGACGAATTTAAATCCGCGCCGCAGCAGGTCGCGGCTTATAGCGTCGGATTCGGCGGTGCGCGCCGGCACCTGGGCGAGGGTCCGCCATCGATTCTGTTTCGGCGTTCCGCCGACGAAGGTCCAGAGATAGCGATCGAAGCTGCCGAGCTCCTCGCGTACCTCGAGAAACGCCTGTGCGTTCCCGATCGTGGCTGCGATCTTGAGCCGATTGCGGACGATGCCCGGATTGGCCAGCAATCGCCTGACATCGCGCGCACCATATCGGGCGATCTTCTCAGCCGAGAAATTGGCGAAGGCTTTCCGATAGTTTTCGCGCTTCTTCAGAATCGTGATCCAACTCAGCCCGGCTTGCGCGCCCTCCAGGATGAGGAACTCGAAGAGCAGCCGGTCGTCGTGCACCGGCACGCCCCATTCTTCGTCGTGGTAAGTGATGGAGGGCTCGGTCGTGGCCCAGGAACAACGTGGCATGTGTCGCTCAGGCCTTGCCTCCGAACGTGACATAATCGTCTAGGTCGAGCAGATCGAACCAGGTCTTGACGTCCTCGCGCGTTTTGTTGAATCGGCCGATGCGCTCGGCAAACATTTCGAGTGTTTCCACGTCGCTATCCGGACCGCGTTCGGAAAAGTAGGCACTCCATTGCTGGATTTCCCATGGGCTATGTTTGTTAGGCGCGTTTTCCTGAATCCAGGCCAGCATCTCGCCGTCGCCTTTGCCGGTGGCGAGCTCGGCCTTGAGGGCTTCGGGCGTGATCCCGGTAAACCGGAACCAGTGATGATCACCCGGGTTGTTGTATTTGAATTCGCCGGCGGTGCCCGCCAGATCGGCGCGGCCTTTGTCGAGGATGCGGGCGAGGACGACAAAGCCGCCGAGGCGAACCCGCGGGCTGCGCGGCGCGTGTTTGGTCAGATCGGGAGCGTGATCCAGTTTTTGATTCATGCTCAAAATTATCAGGGTGCCGGACAAATGCAGGCAGGTTTTCGCGCGGCGCCCGGCCGCCGGGTTTGGTTGGGAAAAGGAAATTCGGTCTTGCCGTTCCTCGCATCACTGATCATAACTGCGAGAAACGCTCTTCGAGCAAACCGAAAGGACACACGTCATGACAGTCAACACCACGCCTCAGATAATCGTTACCCGAGGCCGTTTGCATCGCTGTCTTGCGGTGATCGCAGCCGGCACCTTTTGTTTTGCCGGGTCGAGCCGTGCCTTGGGCGGCGATGCCAAGGGTACATTGAACTTCAAAGGCACGACTCTTGTCCTGAAGTTTGCTTATCTCGTCAAAGGCCCGGACGCCGTTGATCCCAACCTTAAGATCCGGCGCCTGGTCTTTTCCGCGACCGATCTGGGCCCGAAGCTGAAAGCCTGCACCAAGATGAGTTGCACCGATGGCGCGGTGACCGAAGGCATGACGGTGGACCTGACGGGCGGACCGCGGATCAACTACTGGGTCGCGCTCAAGGGCGGTCGGGTGCAGGTACTCCGGCACGGTCGAGCCATCAGCTTTGAAAACCAAAACCGACGAACCGGCGAAGCTCGCCGGGACCCTCACGATTGACGACGCTGCCGCCGATGGCGCAAAGGTGGAGGTCGAGTTCAACGCCGCCCTCCTGAAGGAATTCACGACCGATTAGGGATATGTTCGGCCGGCCGGGCCCGCGCTTGCCGCTGTCTCCAGAAATTCTGGAGGGAAGCGCGCTGTCGCTTCCCCGCTAGCCAGTTGAGGTCGCTTCGTGCGGGCCGTGCCGGCACCCGGCATCGACGGCGCGATGCCCTCCAAATCAGCGCGTGTGAATCACCAGCGCAACTCATGCAGTTCGCCTTGATGTGGCCAGGCCTCGGGCTCAGCCACCAAACCGGCGCGAACTGGGTTTTGGCGCACGTATTCCCACTTCTCGTCATATTGGGTTGGGCGCCGCAACTGCGTGTCCCAGAAATCGAGTTGCCAGACTGGCTGTTCCTCCCGGCGCGGCCAGCGGCGGGAAGCGAGGGTTTTCCAGTAGCGCACCCATTGTCCCAAAGGTCGTTCCATGACTTCCGCCGATACGCAGAAAAGGTGCAGATGATCGGGCATAATGATGAATCGGCCGACCATCCAACTCTCCGCCTGGAGCCATGATTCGCAGAGCAACGCCGCCACCTCCGTTCTCGCCAGGATGCGCTTGCGGCCTTTGGTGCAGACGGTGAGAAAGATGATGGACGGTTCGTTGAACCGCTCCACGATCGTTTGATGCACCGGATGTTTCCGCCGGATCGGCATCGTTCCTTTAGATCAAAGATGCCTCCTGGAGGGAAGCGCGCCGTCGCTTCCACGAACGGGGGTTGAATCGACATGGCATCTCCGTTATGGCAAATGCGCCTGGCCCGCGATCACGCGGCAATCTGCGGAACGTGATTCACGGCGACAAAACCATGAGCCGAAACTTTGAGGAACTCGATTACCGCGAAACACCGCTCGGCGAGCTCATCCTGCGCCGGCGGCGGATGCTCTCGTTAGGTGGGATGGAGGTATATGAGGTCAAGCTGGGCGACGCGTTCCTGATGTCGAGCCTTTTCCATGAAGTGGAAATGGCGCTGGCGCACACAGGGTTGTCGGAGCTGAAAGGCACATCGTGGGACGTGGTGGTCGGCGGGCTGGGGCTTGGCTACACCGCGACGGCGGCCCTCGAGCATCATGAGATCGCTTCGCTTCTCATCGTGGATGCTTTGGCGCCGGTAATCGAATGGCACGAACGCGGCATGGTGCCACTGGGCGAGAAGCTCACTGGTGATCCGCGCTGCCGGATGTTGCACGCCGACTTCTTTGCCTGTGCGCGATCCGCGGAAGGATTCGACGCGGCGCAGCCGGGCCGGCTCTTCCACGCCGTGCTGCTGGATATCGATCATTCGCCGCGCCATTTTCTGGACGCGAGCAACGCCGCTTTCTACCAACCGCAAGGACTGCGCTCGCTCGCCGGTCATTTGCATCCCGGCGGTGTCTTCGCTCTTTGGTCCGATGACCCGCCGGACGAAGATTTCCTTGGCACGCTCGCCAGCTCTTTCGAGACGGCGCGGGCGCACATCGTGACTTTTCCAAATCCCCTCCTGGAAGGCACATCGGAGAGCACGGTCTATGTCGCATGCAAGGCCAACGAAGCCGCGTGAGTTATTGCGAGAATACGGTTGGCGTCGATCAGAGCGTAGGTGGCGGCTGTGGCTTGGCGGTGAGTTTGTTGACGAACGCGTTGGTCGCTTTTTCCAGGGTGATTCCCCACGCGCTCAACACCGAGAGTGTTGCAATGACGATGAGCAGAAAGACCCAGATCGGTAGTTCGCGAATGCGCAGTCCCAGCCAGATGACATAAGGCTGATGGACCAGATAAATGCCGTAGGAGAAGGCGCCGATCAGCCCGAAGACCTTGGCCGGGTAGGGGAAGCGCGCGATGATTCCAGCCGCGCCTGCCAGGACAAGGAAACAGCAGGCGCCCGTGGCGAAGTCGACAAAGGTGTAAGCGACCAGGCCGTGATAGAGTTGGAGCGCTGCGGGATAGAACAGCGCTCCGGTGACCAGCCCGAAGCCGCCGAGGAGGAATCGTTCTACGCGATCCTGCGATCGGCTAGCCCACATTCCCAGAGCCATGCCGAGGGCGAATTCCGGCAGCCGGCAAATGGCGCATCCGCCGAGAACCCACATGCCATTCTGCGGATAGGGGACAAGCATCAGGTAGCGCACGAAAAACCCCACGGCGCACGCGACGAGCAAGAAGACCGATGGCCCGAGTTTTCTCGCCCCCCAAAAGAGAATCGGGAAAATCAGATAGAACTGAATGAGCATGGAGAAATACCACCAGGCTGCATTCAGATAAAAAAAATTCATGCTGATATCGATGAAGCGCAGCCCGAGCAGGCTGAGCACGATCCGGCTGTCGATTTTCTCGAAACGCGCGACGAACGGCGAAACGAGATAAACCAGGTGCGCCACCCAATACATCGGGTAAAGACGGAAGAGTCGTGACCGATACCATGCGCCCCACGACACCGGACCCGACGCGGCCCGGCGCTCCGTCGATTGCATCAGCACCCAGCCGCTCAGGATGATGAACGCCCCGACCGCATGGAAACCGAGCCCGGAAATTTTCACCCAGGCGAGACCAAGAAAACTCATCAGGCCGCCCGCGAAACTGCTCCAATCGGCCGGAGGGAGCGACCCATGCTCGAAGTAGGTCATGAAAAAATGAAAATAAACGACCACGAGAATGGCCAGCCCTTTTGAAATATCGAGCCAGAGAAGTCGCTTCACGGTGGTTCGGTTAACAGTGCGAGCGCAAATTAGAAAGGAAGAAGTTGAACGTCAGCGCCGCCTAACGAATCAGGTCGTGGCCCGCTTTTCGATCACGACGAGGGCGATGCCGCCCAGGACTGCGATCGAGGCGAGGGCGAACCGCATGGTGAGAGGTTCGCCGAGCAAAAGAATGCCGCCGGTGGCCGCGAGGACCGGAACGCTGAGTTGGACGGTGGCGGCGCTGGCGGCCTTCAGGCCCGGGAGCACGCTGTACCAAATGACGTAACCAGCCCCGGAGGCGATCGCGCCGGAGAGGATGGCGTAGGCGGCTCCCGCGCGATCGACCCGCGCCCAGGGAAAGAAGACGATGCTGAGCGCGGCAGCGAAGGGAACGGCCCGGAGGAAATTGCCGGTCGTGGCACTGGCCGGACTCTTCTCGCCCTTGCCGCGGAGCGAATAAATGCCCCAGGCCACCCCGGCGGCAAGCATCAAGGTCGAGCCGCCTAACGATGGTGACGCGAGACCGGGAAACACGAGCAGAACAAGCCCGCCGGCGGCCAGAGTGAGACCGAGGACCTGGCGTGCATGGAGCTGTTCTCCTTTGCGCAGACCCCAGAGGATCATCGTGGCCTGGACCGCGCCAAAGAGCAGCAACGCGCCCGTGCCGGCTGCGAGGCTGTTATAGGCAAACGAAAAGGCAGCCGCATAAAGGAAAAGGGCCAGCGCGGAGAGCCAGTTCCCGGCGCCATTCCAGCCCTTGCGGCGCAGTTTCATGATGAGCCAAAGGACAACGGCGCCGGAAAAGATGCGGATGAAGGTAAAACTGGCCGCATCGATGCCGGTGTGCTTCAAGGCCGCCCGGCAGAGCAGTGAGTTGCTCGCGAAGGCGATCATCGCTGTCAGTGTGAGGATGAAAATCCGCGTTGGTTTCATCGTTATCCTTCGCGAGCCGACACGATGCGAGCCTGGCCTAACGACACTTCCTCTAATCCGGGCGCTCGATTGTCATTTGATCCCGACCACCATCGAGTCGGGACCAAGGAGATGCTCGACGCGGGTTTCACGGAAACCCACTTCGCGCATCCAGGCCTGGCAATCCGCGCCGGTGTAATCGAAGCCGCCCGGAGTCTCGATCAACATGTTGAGACTCATGAGCAGCCCGAACGCGTTTTTTCGCCGGTCGTCATCGATCAGGGCCTCGTAAACAATCAGCGCGCCGCTGGCCGGGAGAGCGTCGTAGGCTTTGCGCAAAAGCATTTTTTTCTCAGCCAGATTCCAGTCGTGCAGGATATGACCCATCACGAGGACGTCAGCCGCCGGGAGAGGGTCAGTGAAGAAGCTGCCGGCCCGGAATGTCAGCCGGTCAGACAAGCCATGACCGGCCACGTATTTCTCGAAGACGGGTCGGACTACTTCCAAATCAAACCCGCCACCGGTGAGATGCGGATGCGCCAGCGCCACCTGCACCGGCAGTGCGCCCTGCGCGGTGCCGATGTCGATAAAGGTCTGGTAATCTTTCCACGGAAATTTCTTCGCCAGAACAAAGGCCGCGCCAAGGCTGATACCGGTCATGCCCCGGAGAAAACTCTCCAGCAGTTTTGGATCGGCATAGATCGTGTCGAAAGGATTGCCGCCGCCGCTCTTGGCCTCGTTCTGCGGTTGGCCGGTGCGCAGGCCTTCGGTGAGCCCGTTCCAAAACGGGTAAAGCCGCAGGTTCGCCATCTCGAGGATTCCGCCGGCGTAACTCGGTTTCGCCCGGTCGAGAAAAAGATCCGTGTCCGGCGTGTTGCGGTATTTTCCTTCCTCGTCGCGCTCCAGCATCCCGAGCGCGACGAGCGCATCGAGAAAGTCCGGCACGCCGCGCGGATGAAGTTGCAGGCGATTGCGCACTTCGTCCGCATCGAGCGGCTGCGCGGCCAGTTCGGTGAACAGGCCCAGCTCGATCGCGCTCAGCAACGTCTTGGCGCCCCAAAAACCAAGACCGAGCTGCATGATTTTTTCCGGTGTTAGTTCGTTTGGCATGAAGCCATGAGAAACCGCCGGGAATCCATTGGCAAGTACACTGTGTAAAGATCGCAAGACACTGGTACCTGCGATGCCTGGCGGTTTCATTTTTGGAGTCGCACAACCACGACCCTATGCCGCGGCCGACAATTTGAACCAATATCCGACGACCGGCGGAGCGTGCGCGACCTACGGCGCCAACGCCAACCTTGCCACCTGCAAGGGGCGGACCTACACTTACGACTCGATGAACCGGCTTACGCTCGCCAGCGCCCCTCGTTGCGGACTTTGATTCGCTCTGTCAAGAAATGCTGCCTGACCGCTATTTCCTATTTCCCCTTCGATATCTTTTTTACCATGTTATTCGACAAAGCTCGCACAACGGAGAAATGGATCCCTATTCTGGAAGTTCTTCTCTGTGCACTGTTCGTCGTTAGTTTTGTGACGAACTTGGTTCTAACTAACATTTACGCGCAACGAATACCTCGTCACGCCTGCGCCGAGTGAGGGCAGAACAATTGCGATTAATCCGGTACACAGGTGATAGTATTCGTTAGCCCGAAAGAAAAATGGAGGTTGGGATGTGCTACATACGCAACATGGGGTTCAACCGCCTTATTTTTATGCGTCGCCCCGATTTGTGACAAGCGGCGACGGCGATCGCGAACAACAGCAGGTCGGAACTGGAATTAGGGAATTCGGGGTCAGATGACATGAAAGCAGTTCGAGGAGGCGCGAGGTTTGGGAAATAACACCGAAGCGAAGGCCTGCCGGAACTGGGGTACGATCTACAACCCGGTCGGCAGGGTTGAGTCAGGTGTGAGCAATCGAGGCCGGAAAAGCGCGAAGCACGTACTTTCCCGTCCAGGCGACTCCTGCTTAGAATAGCGCCATGAACTCACCCGGTCCGCTCGCGGTTAAGCCCGGCAGCAATGAGAACGATCATTGGAAGTTTCTGCGCGACGTTCTCGTCTTTCAGCTGAAGATGTTTTTCTCCAATGTGCGCGACTTCGCGCTCATGCCCGTGTCGCTCATCGTGGCCGTGATTGATTTGATCTTCAAAGGCAAGCGGCAAGGCGCGCTTTTCTATCGCGTGCTGCGATGGGCGGCGCACAGCGAGGAGATGATCGATGTCTACAGCGCGATCAAGACGCAGGACCGACCAGAAGTGAATCCGAAATACACCGTCGACGCTGTGATCGCGCGTCTAGAGGGCGTGCTGGTGAGGGAGTGCGAGAAAGGCGGGACGGCCGCGAGCGTCAAGACGGCGATGGACCGTGCGATCAATCAGATCCAAACCGAGGCGAGCAAGCCGCGCGACCGGGCGACGCAAGCGGTCGCGCGCGTGACAGACAAGTTGCGCAGCAGCTTCGAAAGCAAGCCGCGGGATGGAGGTTAGGTCGCCAGGGGACTGTTGAAATACTGGAGCAGCGCGTTGCTGTCGATCTTAGCCCTGGTCAAGGCGCGAGCGCAGCGCCGATATCCGCAGCGATCTCGACCCGGCGAGCAACGCCGGCCAGGGCCAAGATCGGCGCAACCCTGGGGGCGCAAGGCAGAAGGGGCGGCTGGCCGCGTCGCTTACTCGTTGCAGTCCACCGTAGGAATGCGCCTCGCTCGCTCCTCGCCATCCACCCCTTCTGCCTCTACGCGCGGGCCACTCCAGTATTTCAACGGTCTCCTAGGGCAACAACTCGACGGGATCGCCTTTGCGAATCATTCCTTCGGCCAGGACCGCGCCATAGAGGCCGGCGTTTCCGCCATGCTTTTGCGCCACGGCCTTCAACACGGCGGGCGCTTTTTCGCCTGTCTCCGGGTCGAGCGTGATAAGCATGCAGCGCGGGTCGCGTTCGACGACGGAGATAACGACTTTTTCGCCGATGCGCAGAGAGCGACCAACGAACCGTTCCTCGGCAAACCCTTCCAGATTCGTTAGGTCGAGATAAAGGTTGGCCCGGAAGCAAAGCTTGTTGATTTCGATGCCGGTTTCTTCGGCGAGCTTTTTCACCGATTGCACTGTGAAGAGCGACAAGGGGCGGCAGTCCGTCAGGGCGCGCTCCGAACGCATCAGGGTGATTTCCGGAGCGGGATCGATCCCGGCACGCAGCAGATCGACCAGCGCCGGGTCGTCGATCGCGATGGTTTTGCCGGACGGCGTTTCGACATCAAGCGCCAGGTCGGCGGGATCGGCGTAAAGCGGGGTGGCTCCCGGCGGCATGCGTTCGGCCTCGGAGAGGTTAGGCGGCGCAACCGCCTTCTCCGGCTGGCGAAAGCGCGGGCGATAGCGCAGCATTTGGCGCTGATCGCGGGCCGTGAAGTAAGGAAATCCCCTCGGCGCGGTCGCGCTGTGAAAGGCGTAGAGCCGGTCGCCGTAGACCCCGGCGAAACCGGCGAAGAGTTCGTCCATCTCTTCGCCGCACATGCTTTTCACCGGATAGCGCCAAAGGCTTTCCACTGTGCCGATCCTGTTCATTCGCCTTTTTTATCTCTCTTCGAACATGGAAAGCAACCTGAATGAGCTGGCCGCGCCGGCAGTGGGCGAAAATGGACACGCGATCCATTTCGCGTTTGCCAACGGGCGATCCGAGTTCCTTGCTTGCCCGATGTTGCCGAAAACGAAATACGCGCGCACTAACGACATTCGCGTCGTTGGCGTTACGGGATCCATGAGCTAAACGGCATTCCCCCCGAATGGCGACTCTTTTCGGCTCGATCCTTATACTCGTTAGTATCCAGCGAACGCTTCGTCCGGGTAACAATACAGCCAGCGCTCTCCCGGCTGCGCCGATGCGATGACTGGATGGCCAACCGCGTGCGCGTGCTTGCTCGCATGTTGGTTAGGCGAGCTGTCGCAGCAAAGCGTCGCTCCGCATTCCTGACAGGTCCGCAGGTGGACCCAGGAGGCGCCAATCTTCACACATTCTGCGCACTCGAGGCGCTGCGGTTGCTTGATCGAGGTGATCGCGTTGATGTGGGGACAACTGTCTTCGGACATCATGGTTGGTACCTTTCAGGATTTCCTCACTGTTAAGCCTACTCGACGCCGATGTGTGCGCCTTTTTTCGCGACGGAGCGTTTCATGAAGAGCACGAGAACGACGAGTGCAGTGGAGAGCGCTCCGAAAACGAGAAAGCTGTCGAAGCAGGAAAGCGCAAGGGCTTGCGGCTGCCGCCAATTGTCCAGGGATTGCAAATGATACCTGGCGCGCCACGACTGGATCGCCGGTCGGCTGGAGGAACGCCAACGCCACCACCCAGGCGTCGAAAGTGCGACCAGGCATCGTATGGTTACGTTTTGAAAAACGCGAGCAGGTCGGCGTTGATCGTTTCTGCCTGTGTTGTGGGCATACCGTGCGGGAAACCCTTGTAGGTCTTCAGCGTCCCGTTCTTTAGCAGCTTGGCCGAGAGTGGCCCTGCAGCGACGTAGGGAACGATCTGATCGTCTTCGCTGTGCATCACCAGCACCGGTACGGTGATCTTCTTCAGGTCTTCGGTGAAATCGGTCTGTGAGAAGGCGACAATGCCGTCGTAGTGGGCCTTCGCTCCGCCCATCATGCCCTGCCGCCACCAGTTTTGGATGGTCGCCTCGGAAGATTTCACGCCCGGCCGGTCGTAGTTATAGAAGGGACCCGCCGCGACATCGCGATAGAACTGCGAGCGATTGGCCGCGAGCGCTACTTGAAAATCGTCGAATACCTTTTTCGGAAGACCGTTGGGATTGGCCGCTGTCTTCACCATGAGCGGTGGCACCGCGCTGATGATCGCCGCTTTCGCCACCCGGCTCTCGCCGTGCCGTCCCAGATAATGCACCACCTCGCCCCCGCCGGTGGAATGGCCGACGTGAATGGCGTTCTTCAGGTCGAGATGCGCCGTCACCGCCGCAAGATCGTCGGCATAGTGATCCATGTCGTGGCCGTCGGCCGTTTGGGTAGAGCGGCCGTGGCCGCGGCGGTCATGGGCGATGACGCGATAGCCGTGGTTGAGGAAGAACAGCATCTGCGCATCCCAGTCATCGGCCGACAGCGGCCAACCGTGGCTGAAGACGATGGGCTGTCCTTTGCCCCAATCCTTATAATAGATGTCGATGTTAGCTCCGTTTTCTTTACCGACGGTAACGTATGGCATGGTGGATTCCCTTCTTCACTCTTTCGATTGCGTTTCTGACTCTTCGCTCCTTCACTGAGCGCTTTAAGTCCGCTGTGAGCGGTTTATCGCTGTGAACGGCGCTTTGTTTCCGATAAGAACCAGGTTCGGCGTTCGGTTTCGTCGATCCAAACCTCGATCAAGCTCGCGGTGGCAACGTCGCGATGTTCGTCACAAACATTGTGCGCTTCACGTAGACGCGCGGCCAGCGTCTGATTGTCCTCCGCCAGCTCTGCGAGCATGTCCGAGGGCTCGACATACTCCGCATCGTTATCGAGGACGCGCTGAAGGCGCGAAATCTGGCCGATCGACTTGAGCGTAAGTCCGCCAAGCTTTCGAATTCGCTCGGCCATTGGATCCGTCATGGCGAAAAGCTGGTCGCCGTGTTCATCAAGAAGCAAGTGATAGTCGCGAAAATGCGGGCCGCTCATGTGCCAGTGGAAATTTTTCGTTTTCATATAGAGCGCGAAAACGTCGGCCAGCATGGCGTTCATGGCCCCCGCGATGTCTTTGGTAGCCGAACGTGTCAGATCGGTCGGGGTTGCCAGTGGAGCTTCGCGTCTGCGCAGAAGCTCTGCAGTTTTTTTTGAATTATTTCTTTTCATATTTCTCCTTCTTGCTGCTTGCCGGAAAGGGTGCCCAGTCTCATGGACGGCACGCCTTTCCGCGGCTTTTGTCATGTGACATTTCTGCAAAATTTTACCAGCACGAGAGCTTCGTCGCAAGGCAACGACCAGATTTATCGGGAGGAATATTTGGCTTGCGAGACTGGACGTTCATCGGTCGTTCGCGACACCAGATGCAATTCGTTCGCACCGCCGAAAACCTCGAAGTTGCGCCGACCTGGATTCTGCAAATACTCGGAGATATTTATGATGCTGCGTCAAGGCAGTGGACTTGTCGATACGCCCAGCAGGCACTCGGTGGACGAAACCGTCGGCAAACTTGAGAAGATTCTCCAGGCGAAGGGGATTTCGCTGTTCGCGCTGATCGACCACAGCGGAGAAGCGGCAATAGCCG
Source organism: uncultured Verrucomicrobiae bacterium (assembly GCA_963776615.1). Lineage (GTDB taxonomy): Bacteria > Verrucomicrobiota > Verrucomicrobiia > Chthoniobacterales > UBA10450 > Palsa-1392. The sequence goes on along the minus strand of CAVZNJ010000009.1, from coordinate 291,634 downwards.
GAATGAAGATGCGTCCCACCAGGCTATTGATTTTCGGAAACCCAAGGGCCGGCACTCCCGTGATGCTTGCTGCGCCGAGTAGCGCCATCGACCTGCCTCTAAAGATCCTGGTCTGGGAGGATGCTCATGGAAAGATTTGGGTGACCTACAATAGTCCGATCTATCTGAAGGAGCGGCATGGTATTCCACCGGAACTACTGCCCAACATCGCGGCAATCGAGACATTGGCGACGAAAGCCGCCGCGGGAATGATAAAACCCCGCGACGTCAGATAAACAAATCTCGCCAAATCGAAGCAGCTGCAGTGCTAAGACCATGTTCGAAAGAAATCGTATTTATCTCCAAGGAGGCTCCATGAATTGTGTATCCAATCTTCGTCTCGTGCCCGCCGTAATCGGGTTGTCCTTCCTATTTGCTTTATCTTCGGCGTCGATTTCGGCTGTACTCTCAGACGATAACATTGATTCACGCATGGCGGCGGTCGATGGCGTAGAACTGCATTACCTGACTGCCGGTCACGGTCCGGCGCTCATTCTCCTGCATGGTTATGCGGAAACTTCGCGAATGTGGAAAGCGATTATCCCCCGGCTGGCAGAGAAGTTCACCGTGATCGCGCCTGACCTGCCGGGGATCGGCGATTCGGCGATTCCGGCGAACGGTCTCGATATGAAGACGTCTGCGATCCGTATTCACGCACTCGCCCGCGAGCTGGGCGTGGAGAAAGCGAGAGTTGTCGGACACGATATTGGTCTCATGGTGGCCTACGCATACGCCGCGCAGTTCCCTGCCGAGACGGAGAAGTTAGTGGTGATGGATGCATTCCTGCCCGGCGTGCCCGGATGGGAAGCGATCTACAACGATCCAAATATCTGGCATTTTCGTTTTCACGGCCCAACTCCGGAAGCTTTGGTGAAAGGACGGGAACGGACTGTACTTCGAATACTTTTGGAACGATCTCGCCGCCGACAAGACACGTTCCATTCCGGAAGCCGATCGGAAAGCGTATACCGAGGCTTACTCGCGACCGGGGCGAATGCGTGCCGGTTGGGCCTACTTTGTCTCGTTTCAGCAAGCCGCGAAGGATTTCAAGCAACTTGCGCAGACCAAGCTGCCGATGCCAGTGCTGTCGATCGGCGGGGATAAGTCGCTAGGTATTCAGCTTGCCCAGCAGATGAAGCTGGTCGCTTCCAATGTCACTGTTGTCGTGTTGAAGGATACTGGGCATTGGGTTTTGGAAGAGCAGCCCGAGGAAACGACCGACGCGCTTGTAAAGTTTCTCTGATCGGTCGCGTGTCAGCCGGCCGCGTTTTAGATCCGCCCGATGAAACGCGGCGATGAATCGATCCATCTCGCCCTAGGGTAGTTTGCCTACTGCTCCTGGGTGGCCGGCCGATACCGGCACGCAGGGCGTTTCAAGGCCGGAGGTGAGGGTTTACCAAGTGAAGGATCACTTTCTCCATTCCGGCCACGACGCGTGTCATTGAGTCGTAATCCAGTTTGTCCGGTGTGTCGCCGCTCGAATGGTAGGACGGATACCGAAAAGGTGCCGTGTCTGTCACCATGATACCGGGATAACCGTGCTGCCAAAACGACCATTGATCCGACCAGCCGACACCGGGCACCATGGCAGGCAAGGCACCGCCTTCGGACGGAATCTGCGCTTCCCGGCGAAAATCGCCGATAACGTTGCGCAGCAGGGATCGCGAAGCGACGTTGCTGACAAAGCCGATAAAGTTCCCGGTTCGCGGATAAATCAGGGCGAGCCCGGGCACGGGATATTTTTGCGAACCTGATTGGTTTGAGAAGTAGCCGATCGTTTCGAGGCTGATCATCGCCTCAATCTGGTCGCCATGTTCGCGACAACGACTGGCATAGACGAAGCTACCCATCTGCGGGGTTTGAAAGTAACCGGGCTCTTCATTGACGAAAGCGACAAAGCGCAGGGTTTTCTCGTTAGGCCGGCCGGCCAGGCGATGGGCGAGGGCGAGGAGGGCCGCGACTCCGCTTCCATTGTCGTTCGCGCCGGGCGAGCCGTAAACCGAATCGTAGTGGGCGCCAACGAGGATAATCCCCGGGGAAGCGCCGGCCAATTCCGCCTCGAGGTTGTAACAGCTCTTGTCCTGGGCCTCATACCCATCGTATCGGACCTTCCAGCCGCTCAGCTCACTTTCGATGTACTGAGCCGCCGCCTGGAGCTGCGGGTAATGAGACAGGTTTCGCTCGCCAATTTCACCCCCCAGTTTTTGCACGTGAGCGATCAGTTCGTCGCGGAGCTTCTTTTCGTCCGCGGAAAGCGGCGGTGCATGCCCGCGGAAACTCTCTCCCGGCATCCGGATCATGACGAACCATCCTACCATGAGCAGGAGGACAAGGCCGGACCAAAAGAGGATGCGAATAAATCGAACAATTTTCGAACGACTTTGCCCGCTCATTCTGCCGGATTTACCTTCTCGCATCACGGAAATCAACGCGGATGGGGGCGACCTGTCCAAATCGTCGCCAGACTTTTTGAAGAAATTCTATCGACTCTTTTGCCTCGATCCCTTTTCATCTGGCCTCCGACTAAAATGTCAGCACCTTCTTGGAATCCATGACAATGGCCGTGACCCCGGATGACGAGCACCTCCACCTGCTGGCAATTTTCCACTACGTCGTGGGCGGATTGGCGGGTTTGTTTTCATTTTTTCCGCTGCTTTATGGCGCCATGGGGCTTTTCATTTTGCATGCCCCGGAGCATCCCAGGCAGGGCGAGCCGCCGCCCCACCTCCTTGGCTGGTTCTTCGTCGGGTTCGGTTGCTTTTTCTTTTTGCTCGCCCTCGCTTTCGCCGTTTGCGTAGCGTCGTCTGGTCGATTCATCCGGAGGCGCCGGCATTATTGGTTCAGTTTTGTGATGGCGTGTATCGAATGCCTGTTTATTCCGTTTGGCATCGTGCTAGGGGTCTTTACCACTATCGTGCTTTCGCGTCGCTCGGTGAAGGCGTTGTACGGGATCGAATCGGGGACGCCCTCCATCTCATCGGGCGTCTAGCAACGGGCGGTGGATCCTTCATCTGCACCGGGTATCCCGGAGGACAGGCGCGATCGGGGCAGCGAGTGGATCGCATACCTGCGCCGCTGGGATTGGCCGACGATTGGGTTGATTCTTGGAATCAAGGCGCTCGTGCTGACCTTCGGCGTGCAGGCGGTGGCGTCGATGAGCGTGTCGCACGCGGGTTGGCTCGAGATCTGGAATCACTGGGACGCGACACATTATCTCCGGCTGGCGGAAAATGGTTATGCGGCGGCGGGAGACAACCGGGTCGCGCTGGTCTTTTTTCCGCTTTATCCCTGGCTGGTGCGTGGAGCGGCATTCTTCATGCACGATTATATGGCAGCGGCTTTGGTCGTTTCAGGGTTTGCTTCCATTGCCACGGGTTTGTTGCTGCGACGGTTGGTGCTCTGCGATGAATCCGAAGAAGTCGCGCGGAATGCCGTTTGGTTCCTCTTTATCTTCCCGACGAGCTACTTTCTTCATATCGCTTACACAGAGAGCCTGTTTCTCGCTCTAACTCTCGGTTGTTTCCTCGCGGCGCGGAAGGAGCGCTGGGCCGCTAGCGGCCTGCTCGGCGCGGCTGCCTGCCTTACGCGGATTAATGGGTTGATTCTGATACCGGCGCTGGCGACTGAAATGGCGCTGCAATACTGGCGGACGCGCCGGCTCAATTGGCGCTGGTTCTGGATTGGCCTGATCCCGCTGGGTTTTCTCGCCTATCTTTGGCTCAATCACCATGTGACCGGTGACTTTTTCGCCTTTGCCAGGATCGAGCGAGAGCATTGGAATAAGAGGTTCGCTTGGCCCTGGTTTGGCGTCCACGACGTCTGGCTGCGCACCCTGGGACTGAATATTAACGAAGGCCTGAACGAGTTCATCGCCATCATGCTGATCTCGGTCTGCACCATCTGGTCATGGCTGCGGTTAAGGCCATCTTACGCTGTCTGGATTACTTTGAACTGGCTGCTCATTAACAGCACTGCCTTTGTCCTGAGTGTGCCGCGTTATGCTCTCGCGCTCTTCCCGATCTTCATCCTCTTCTCGATCGCCTGCACGGGGCGGCGCTTTTGGTATGCCATGTTCACGGTGTGGTCGCTGCTTTATCTCGCGCTCTACACCGGCCGTTTTGCCCAGGACTTGTGGGCCTTTTGATTCGGCGTCGCTCCCATGCGGGGATTCGCCTTCTCATTTGGGGGGCATCCTTGCCTGATAGCGGTTGATCACCTATTTTTTGTCCAGCAGTTTTATCGAAGCCAAACAATCGAAAGGAAAAATGAACACTGAAGAAGTAGCAAAAAAACTGGTCGAGTTGTGCAACAAGGGCGCCTACGAAGAAGCGGTCAAGACGCTTTATGGCCAGGATGTCGTGAGCCTGGAGCCGCGGGAGATGGGAGGCATGCCCGCGGAGACGAAGGGTTTCGAGGGCGTCCATGGGAAGACGAAGTGGTGGATCGATAATCATGAGGTGCATAGTGCGAAGGCGACCGGCCCTTTTGTCGCGCGGGACACCTTTGTGGTGCGTTTTGATATCGACGTGACGGAGAAGAACTCCGGCCAGCGCTTTCAGGCCTCGGAAGTGGGTATTTACAAGGTGAAGGATGGCAAGGTAGTTCGAGAAGAGTTCCTGCCCATGGCCTAAATGGAGGCGTGGGACGGAGCGTTCCCGAGGACTCAGCGCTTACCAATCAATCCGTCTGCCAGACGCGCAAAGGCGCGAACGGGGAAGGTGCCCATTCCTTTGACCTTTACCGGCACGGCATAAAAACGGGCGCCCCGGTCAGGGAGGGCGGCAAGACCGCAGAGATGTTCCACGATGGGGATTCCGGCGCGGAGCAGGATCGAATGGACCGGGCGTTCGCCGTTGTCGGTGCAGTCGATATTAAAGGAATCGATTCCGACCAGTGCGACACGTGCGGCGACGAGCTCGCTGGCGAGGTCGGCCGTGAGATAAGGATGGCCCTCGAAGTATTGATCGGTCCGCCAATGGACATCCCAGCCGGTGTGGAAAAGGACTGCCGCGCCTTTGGCGTCCGGAAGGCTGGCGGGGCCGTTGATCGGGCGCTGTGTGCGATCCGTTGCGCGAATAACGACGCAATCAAGATTGGCGAGGGTTTCGAGGTTCAGCTCGGAGAGATCCTTCCCGTCGGCATAACGATGAAACGGGCTGTCGAGATAGGTGCCCGTGTTTGCGACCATTTCGATCTTGCCGATTTGAAATTCCGTTCCCGGCGCATAACGGGAGCGCGAAGCCTCGCGACTCAGGTAGTCGCAGATGATCGGAGCGGGCAGGCCCCTGTAAGTGATCATGCCGTGCTCGACGCAGTGGCTGAGATCGACGAGTTGGCTGGTGGCGGTAGGTGAATTCATTGCGCCAGCACGGCAGGAGCGAAGATCACAAACGCCCGACGTGAAGAAAGCTCCGCTCGCGCGTTCGCTGGAAAACGAAAATTCGACGGTGAAAAATGATTTGGCTTCAACTCGCAGCAGTTTAGTGCGGAATGCGGGGTCTGCGAAAACAATGAAGACGAAAATCCTTCTCACTGCGATCCTGATTTCCCTGCCTGACGAGCTGGCGTGGTTCCGGCCTGCCATCACCCAGAGCGAGGTTGACCAGATTCGAATCGGGCAACGACCGAAGCGGATTTGGTTCATCTTTTTGGTGCGCCGACCACGCGGTTCGTCGAGCGGCGAAATCAGTCGCGCTCGACTGGTTCCGCTCCGTGCCGGTGACGGCCCCGACTTATTTACCGCTCATCAAGTATTTTGTTGCTCCTCTTGCTGACGCGCAACAGCTCACCGTCGTGTTCGGCTCCAGCGGGCGTGTTCTGCGATACGAGGTGCACAGCTCGAAGGGCAATCTGAAACCCGCTCAGCGGCAGGTTGCGAGGACGACTTCACCGAAGTAGCTGGCGCGCCGAGATCGAGACGGATTACGATTTCCCCGCCTGGGCCGCCGCGTTGTTCGCTGCCGCTTCGGTTCCACCGCCCCTGGCGATCGTGCCAGCGTGACGGCGGGATGACGCTTCATTGAGCACCTGCTCGAGTCGCGCCCGGCTGATTGGCTTCTGCAGAACGGCAAGCGCCCCCGAATATTCGGGCGTCAATTCACTCCGCTCGCTCAGCCCGGAGAGAAAAAGAATGCAGCCCTCGGGGTCCTCACTCAGAATGTTGCGACAGGCGGTCAGGCCATTCAGGTGCGCCATCGCGAAGTCCATCAGGACAACATCCGGCTTGTGCTGGCGGTAGGAGCGGATCGCATCGAGGCCGGAGTGAACGATGCCGGCCACCTCGTGTCCGCAGGAGCGAACGAGATCCGCCAGCACGCCTGAAAAAGCCTTTTCGTCGTCAGCGATCAACACGCGCATGCCGAAAGGAGCAGAAGTTTTCGTGCCTGCGCAACAAAATTGTTGTCCGCCGGCCTCTTAACTTCAGCGCGACCTGGTAATCGTCCGCTCAATTCGCGGGTCCGGAACGAGCCAAATCACGGCGACCGCGATGTAAAGCACGCACGAGATCCACGGCTGGAAGAAGGCCACCGCGACCGCGATCACGTAGAGGACCGGCGAAAGATTCCCTTTCCAATCGCTCCCAATCGCCTGTGCGAGCAGACAATCCGGACCGCCGCTTCTAATCAAGGAGCGCTGCAAGAGCCAGTAAGCACAGGCTGCGCAGAGCAGGATCAGCCCGTAAAGGGCCACTGGCGCAGCCGCGAAATGATTTTCGCCCATCCAGCCGGTGACGAACGGAATGAGCGAGAGCCAGAAGAGCAGATGCAGATTACCCCAGAGATTGCGGCCGGTGATGTGCCCGGCGGCCTTCAACATATGGTGATGGTTATTCCAATAGATTCCAAGAAAGACGAAGCTGAGCACGTAGCACAGGAAGATTGGCCAGAGCGTGGCGATGGCAGCCAGGGCTGGGTCATGCGGCACTTTCAGCTCCAACACCATGATCGTAATGATGATCGCGAAAACCCCGTCGCTGAATGCTTCGACCCGATTCTTGCCCATGGGCAAAAACGTGGACTAACCAGGTGGGAAGCAAAAGTCAAAAGCGCGCCATGGACCTCTCCTCCGCGTCGGCAATATTTCGCTTTGTCGGCTGGACCGTTAAGGACTCATATTCCCCCATGAAACGATTGCTTCTTGCGGTCAGCCTATGCATTGGCAGCCTCTGTTTGCTCACGAATTGCGCGACAAACGATTCGGATCCGTTTCTGGTCCATCCTTCGACGGATTCAAGCGCCGACGACACCGTGCCTGGCGCCGGCGCCACGCCGCCGCCACAGAGCTCATCCGCCGGTTGGAAATGGTAGCGGCTTACTGCAGGCGAGCCTCCCTGCTTCAAGGCCTCCCGTAGGGCGACGCGAGGAATCCTCAGTGCCTTGAGTATCGGGCAAAAACCTCACGCCAGTCTCTTCCAGTTGCTACTCATCCCCCAAGCAGCTGGAGTGCGTCGCGACGTTCAGCTAGGACTTGCGGCCTTCTTCGACGTCGAAGAGGTGGCCAAGCGTCTGAATATCGTCGCGATCGGGCAGACCCGCCTCGGCTTTGCACTTCGCCAGGTGATTGGAGGCGAAGTCATTCCAGCCGAGTTTGGAAATGAAGCCGTTCCAGATTTCGATGTCGTTCTTATAAAGGCGGTGGCCATTGGCGAAGCACCATTCCAGAATCTCCTCGTCCGTGCCGCCCTGGCGGACGCGAGCGGAGAGTTTGTCGTACTCGACGCGGAGAAACTTGATCAGGCGTCGGTCGGCGCCGCGGCCCATATTTTCGTGATATTCCGGATCGAGCTGGCCTTTGGCCTCGAGGCGAATCTTGTCGAGCATGCGGGGAAAATAACGCAGTCCGTTGGTTTCATCCTCCGTACTCCTGGGCTTCATGGAGAAAGCTTCCGTCCAGCCAGTCGTTCCTGCAAGCCGGCCCGGACAGCGCCGAAGGAAGCATCGACGGCACCGCGCAGTTCTGAATAGCGTGACCGGCGGATTGTGCGACCCGTTGCGCTCTGCGCCATCAATCGGTAAATAATCTTATGAAGTTTACCTATTACGGGCATGCCTGTTTCGCCGTCGGGGCGGGCGGCAAGCATCTCCTCTTCGACCCATTCATCAGGCCAAACCCGCTCGCGGCAAAAATAGATGTGGAAAAAATCGAGGCTGATTTCATTCTCGTCTCACATGGTCACGGAGATCACGTTGCCGACGTGGTCGAAATCGCGCAGCGCACCGGTGCTACTGTGATTGCGCCTTTCGAAGTGGGTTCCTGGTTCGAAAAAAATGGAGTCGCGAATGTACAGCCGATGAACCACGGCGGGACGGCGACCCTGCCTTTCGGACGGGTGAAACTGACCGCCGCGGTTCATAGCAGCTCGATGCCCGACGGCAGCTACGGAGGGAGTCCTTGTGGCTTTGTTCTCAAGACGAACGACGGAAACTTTTATTATTCCGGTGATACCGCCCTTACGACGGAGATGAAACTCATCGGTGAGCGAACCAAATTGCGCTTTGCCGTCCTGCCGATTGGAGACTTCTTTACCATGGGAATCGAGGACGCGGTCCATGCCGCGAACCTTGTCGGCGTAACCAAAATCGTTGGCGTGCATTACGACACGTTCCCGCCGATCAAGCTCGATCACGCAGCCGCGATCAAGACCGCGCAAGCCGGCGAAAAGGAACTGCTGCTCCCGAAGATTGGGCAGACGATCGATGTTTAGTGCACTTTATCTGTCAAAATTAGGACTGACCCTTGGGGCAAGCCCAGACTGATCCCAAATGATACTCGAAACCGCTGCTCGGGCATCCGCGCAGTCCCTGATCGTGAAAAACAATTCCTTTGCCGCAGATGCACCGGTCCGGGCGAATACTCTACCTTCAAAACATGTCGACGTTCTTTTGAAAGTGCAGTCTGCTTTTTTCGAAATCTCCCACCAGGTGAAGAACGTTCAAATGTCTCCATGTTCGACCGACCTCCTCAGACAGTTCATAGGAGGCACAACCTCGCCCGAAGCTTTGCGAGCTCGAGGTCGACTGAAGGGTCGGTAGCTTTTGATTTTGATCGATCAGCCTCGACTTTGACCCTATCTTCCAGGTTCAACCGGAATTCCGGCTGATCCATGGCTGTCTTGGACCATAAGGTTGGCATGATCACATTGGCCGCCGCCTGGACGATGAATGCAGTCGATAGTCAGATGCGGCAGGTAATTGCACTTCTTGAGGGTCGGAGATGATCATTGAATTTCGGAAAATCATTACATCCCTGGGCAAGCAGATGGCCGCAGGAACGAATCGTTCCGATCCCCAGATAGAGCCTAGGTGGAACTTCATGATTACACCACATGAAAACATCCGAGACAAGAGCCTCCAATACGGCAGGAAGCAAAAAGGCAGCTACTAAAGAAGACTCAAACGCTCAAGTAAGCTGCTTCACGCTGAAAGAGTTTTGCGCCCGGCCCCGGGGTCGCGTCCATACATTCGACATTTCGATTCGGTTCATTCGTTAGGCGCGCCTTGTTGGTCAGTCGCTGCACCACGAACGGAACGCGCCGGGGGACGTCCTACTTAAATACTGCCGCGATGACTCGGCCTACTTCGGCGATGGCCGCGAGCCGGGCGGTCGGACGAGACGGTCGAGTCAACGTAATAGACCGTCACGAGGATCGGCGCCTTGCCCGGCGGGCGCAGGATGGCGATGTCGTTGGTCGCGCCGTGGGCGCCGCGGCCAGTTTTGTCGCCCACCCGCCAGTCCTTTGGCACGCCAGCCCGGAGCATTTCGGCTCCGGTCTTGTTTTCTCCCAGCCAGGTGTCGAGCTGTGTGCCGCGATGCCGGCGACAAGGCATCGCCCAGGAGGAGCACCCGCAGATCGGCCAGCATGGCCGCCGGGGTGGTCGTGTCGCGTTCATCGCCGGGAATGGCGCTGTTCAAATCGGGCTCGACGCGGTCCAGCCTGGTCTGTTGGTCGCCAAGCGAACGCGCATAACGAGTCAAGCCCTCAGGGCCGCCAATCGTCTTGAGGAGGAGGTTGGCGGCGGTGTTGTCGCTTAGCTCAAGCGCGGCGGCGCAGAGCGCCCCGAGCGTCATCCCACCTTCCTTGACATGCTCCGTAGTTACAGGCGCATACTCGAGCAGGTCCGCTCTTGTGTAAGGAATAAAGCGAGTCAGATCATCCTGCTTCTCGTCGACGCGATGGAGCACGGCGGCAACAGCGAGAACCTTAAACGTGCTGCACATCGGGAAGCGCTCGTTCGCGCGGTGCTCGAAGCGCCGGCCGTTGCCCGTGTCGAGAGCGGCAACGCCCGAGACGACCGCCCAAACTCTTTTCGATGGTCTCAAGTCGTTTCTCCGCTGTGTCAGAACCTGAGGCTGGTTCGGTTGCCTGCACTTTGATCAGGGACGACAAGACGAGTCCGGTGAAGAAAAGTCTCAGAACACCTGCCGGCACGCTCATTGGTCAAGACGAAACGCCGTCGCAGACCGATCAAGCCGGCACCATGTCCGGCAGGCCGAGAAACATTTCCTCCTCGGCCGTCTCCCTGGTCGTCTGCAAAGGCGCAAACCGATCCGCGCGAAAGCCGCGCTCGATCCCATGCGCATTGAGTGGTCCCTTGATCTCGCACAAGATAAACCGCGATCTCGCCTTCGTCGCCGGTAAGACCGATCCCCGGGACGATGTCGCGAATAGTGTAGGTCGAGCCTTCCTTCGGCAGCTCATCGTAGAGCTTTTCAATGCCGAGCGGGAAACGGCCGTTTACGCAAACGACTTTCTGATTCGGCAAAAACATGCGCTTACTGGATCTCGTGCTACTCGATCCGCCGTTCGCCGGGTTGCGATTCGGGAAGGGTGGGATCGGCGGCAGCTGATAGCCCTTGGTCTTCATCTCGGTTTGTACTTCTTCAATTGCGCGATCCAGTTGCTGGTCTTCACCGTGAAACTCCTTTGCCGGATCGTTATCGACCACGATGTCGGGATCGACTCCGTGGCTCTCGATGATCCATCCCTTGCCGTCCTTGGAATAAGGAGCGAACTCCGGCTTGAAGAGCTGGCCACCATCGATCAACGGGAGCGGGTTGCGAATTCCAATCACTCCGCCCCACGTGCGTTTGCCGATCAGTTTTCCAAGACCAAGAGTCTTGAAGCGATAAGGGAAGATATCGCCATCCGACGCAGAAAACTCGTTGATCAGCGTCACCATCGGACCGAGGAAGGTCTGCGGTGGATTGGTCTGGGGGACGCCGTTGCGCGCCATCTCCACCATGACCAGAGCGCGACGCAATCGCTCGATCACCAGCGGTGAGACAAAGCCGCCGCCATTGCCGCGAACGTCCACGATGAGCCCTTCCTTGTGGATCTGCGGGAAATAACGCTTGGTGAATTCATTCAAGCCCGGCTGGCCCATGTCCGGAATATGGAGATAGCCGACCTGGCCGTCGGTCTTCTTGTTCACGTACTCGATGTTGTGCTGGACCCAATCGCAGGTAGTAAAGCGGTGACTCGTCCGCCGTCGGGCACCACCGTGATGTCGCGCGCCCCAGCGTCGGTCGGCTTGGAGTTGACCCGCAGGATGACCTGTTTATCGGCCGTCCCGATGAGCGCGTCGTAGATATTCGGCAAGGTTGAAACCGCGTTGCCGTTGACCGCCAGGATGTAATCGCCCGGCTTTACATTCAGGCCGATCGCGGTGAGCGGCGAGCGTGTATCCTTATCCCAGTTTTCGCCGGGAAGAATCCGGTCGATGCGATAAGCGCGGCTGGCGGGATCGCGTGAGAGTTCGGCGCCGAGCAGGCCAAGCTGGATGCGTGGTAGTCTCCGGTCGCTCGCCGCCGGCGACATAGGAGTGACCGTTGTTTAGCTCGCCGATCAGTTCGCCGATTAAGTAGGTCAGATCGTTGCGATGGTTCACGTAAGGAAGGAGCGCGGCGTACTTCTCGCCGCATCGCTTTCCAATCAACGCCGTTCATCGTCGGCGAATAAAAGAAGTCGCGCATCTGGCGCCAGGCTTCCCAGTAGATTTGCTTCCATTCGGCGTGCCGATCCGCCATCACATCGAGGCCTTTGAACTGGAGCTTGTGATCCTTGGTCTCGAGCTTGTCTTTTGGCAGGTCGATGATCGAATAATCCTTGTCGATCTTGACCAGCATTTTCTTTCCGTCGAAGCTGATCTGGTAGCTATTGACGTCGCCGAGGACGGTCTCCTTGCGATCCTCCAGGCTGTAGGAACAAAGATGCCATTTCTGATTCGCCGCCGCCGTCCTCTCGTCGTCGTCACCGGCGTTGTCACCGACCGTGCGACGGAGATAAAAGACCCGATTATCCACCAGTCGCAAATCCTTAGTGTAATTACCCGGGTCTATCTCGAGGCCGACGATCCGGTTCTGAATTCCGTCGAGATCGACCTTGACCGTGCACTGGCTTCTTCGTCCTTCTTCTCCTTTTCTTTTCGTCCTTCTCGTCGCCTTTCTTCTCGTCCGATTTCTCCTTGTCCTTTCTTCTCTTCTCTTGCCGACCTCGTCGCTGCGCGGTGCGAGCGGCGACTCGGTATCCTTGGAAAGAGTCACGAGATAAGACGCGCTGCATGTCGACGTAGACATCTGGCAAATTCCTCCTCGCCAAAGGTCGGTTTGAAGTCGCGGCTCGAGGAAAGCATGAGATACTTGCCATCGTCGCTGAAGGTGACGCGCCCGGCGGTATACCAGTCGTCTGTGACCGGGACGGACTTTCTTGCCTGCCAGGGAATAGAGATAGACCTTTGGAGTGCTTTTTCTTCCGGCTGAGCCCAGGCGATCCACTGGCTGTCGGGCGACCAATCATAGGATTCAATCTCGCCGACCTTATCCTGGGCGACTTCGGTTACGGCCTTGCTCGCGACATCGACGTAACGCAGACGCTGCAGACGATCGCTCCAGAGCAGCTTCTTGCTGTCGGGCGACCAAATCGGCTGGTAGTAATAGGTGTCGGCGTCCTTGGTCAGTTGCTGGGGCTGGCCTTTGCCGTCCTGGGAGCGGACGTAGAGCTCGTTCTCGCCGGTTACGTCGGAGTTGTAGGCAATCCACTTCCCGTCGGGCGACCAGACCGCGTCGCGCTCGTGCGCATTTGACGTCTTCGTGAGGGCGCGGGCGACTCCGTCCTTCATCGGCACGGAAAAAAGATCGCCGCGCGCAACCACGATGGCGCGCTGGCCGTCCGGCGCGAGGTTGACGGATTCGATATGCTTCGAGGCGTCGAGAAAGGCGGCGCGGCCGGAGGCGAAATCTTCCTTGATCTTGATCGGGACCGGCGCGGATTGTCCGCTGCCGAGGTCGTAGCGCCAGATGTAGCCGGCCTCTTCGAAGACGATTGCGTCCTTTGCCGATCGTCGGGAACTTGATGTCGAAATCCTTGAAGGTGGTGAGCTGCTTCGTCTCCTTGCTGCCGAGGTCGATCGAATAGAGGTTCATCCGACCGTCGCGATCGGAGAGGAAATAGATGTGATTGTCCGGGCCCCACATCGGGCAGATATCCTGCGCCGGGATCGTTCGTTAGATTCTCGGTCTGCTTGGGTCTTGAAATCGTAAATCCAGACGTCGTCGGCCATGCCGCCGCGATAATGTTTCCAGGTGCGGAACTCGCGAAAGACGCGGTTGTAGGCCATCTTCGAATCGTCCGGCGAGAAGGAGAAGAAGCCGCCGCGCGGCACCGGTACCTGGCTCGGGCAAGTCTGCATTCAAGCCCGACCGTTTCGAGATCGCCGATGAAAGAGTTGAAGGAAGTCCGGCGGGAACGGAAGACGACCAGCGGCTTGGTGTTTTCCCAGCCCATGACGATGTTGTTCGGCCCCATGCGATCGGAAATATCGTCGCGGCCGAGGGTCGCGGTGGTTGTGAGGCGCTTCGGGTTCGCCGCCGTCGCCGGCATGACGTAGACCTCGGTGTTGCCGTCGTATTGCGAGGTGAAGGCGAGCTGTTTCCCATCCGGCGAAAAGTGCGGGAACGAGCTGTAACCGGGACCACTCGTCAGGCGGCGGGCGGTGCCGCCATCCTTCGGAGACGGTGTAAAGCTCGCCTGCATAGCAGAAGACGATTTGTTCGCCGTTGGTCGTCGGGAAAGCGAAGGAGCCGAGTGGTGTCGGGAAGATTTTGGCCCGGACGCGAAACCGATCGGGAGCAAGATGACGGTGAGCAGACAGATGAAGGCGAGAGTCGAGACGAATCGGCATGGTTGTGGTGATGAAAATGAGTTTCCAAACTGGGCTTTGAACAAATGGAGCGCAACCGCGATTTTATCTTCACTCGTTCCTCCATGGACGATGCCGATGGCGCTTTCTGGAGCGACGAATATGTTCGCCGGAAGAAGCTCGACGGGGACGACGGCCCGTTTCGTCACCGAGTCGTTACATTGACAACGAAAAGTCCGGATGATAATTTCGCGCCAATTCGAGCGGCGGCGATTCATTGTTAGGCCGCACGAAGGAACCTCTGCACACGCTACTCGACAGTCAGGTCCTGGTTCTCAACCGCCTCTGGCAGGCGGTGAACGTCTGCTCGGCGCGTCGTGCCTTCACCCTCCTTTACCAGGGCCATGCCCAGGTTGTCTGGGCCGATCAGCAGAATAATTTCGCGACCCATGATTTCGACAGCTGGCGCGACTTCTCTGTCAGCGCGCCCGAAGCCGAGCACGAAATGGTGACGACGATCTCGTGGAAGATCCGTGTCCCGCGCGTGATCGTGCTGCTGCTCTTCGATCGACTGCCGAAAAAGGAAGTGAAATTCACCCGGCACAACGTCTTCGAGCGCGACAACAACACCTGCCAGTACTGCGGGAAACTTTTCGAGCGCCACGAGCTGAATCTCGATCACGTGCTGCCGCGCGATAAAGGCGGCCTAACGACGTGGGAAAACGTGGTCTGCTCCTGCATCCCGTGCAACACGCGCAAGGGCAACCGCCTCCCGCACGAGGCGCACATGACGTTTGATTCGCAAGACCGAAGCGGCCGAAGTGGCGACCGTTCGTCCACGTTACCTTCAGCAGCCAGGCGCACGAGAGCTGGCGGCATTTTGTCGATCTCGCCTACTGGAACGTCGAGCTGAGCGACTGAGTCGCCTGGCCCAAGCGCATTCCGCTTTTCCTCGCCTCCAGCTGGCAATAGCGCTCCAGCCATTCCTCGGTCACGCATCGGCCTGCCGAACCGTCTTGGGTGGCCCGAGGACAAATCCGCGCGGCGGCCGAATCCGAAGAAAATCGAGGGCGCGCGCACCGGTCCCCTGATAATCGGCACACAAGTCTTCGTAAGTGATGGCGAGAGGGTGAATCGGTTGCGCTGGAAAAAGTCACGCCACGTTTCCTCCGATCGCTGGGCTGCGCTACGCGACACAACGTGATCAGATCGGGTCGAAGACGGGCTTCCCGCGAGCGGCATTGTGCTGCTTGCCCACCCAAAATCAGTTTGCATCGCGCGCGCCTTCGAGATCGCTTGCCGGAGTTTGTCCTCGCGCGTGAGTTGGATGCAGCGCAACCGCGGAAAAGCGGCTCGGAGCAGTTCCGTTTCGCGCGCCCTGGCGCCTCCAAACTCGCCCGACTCTCGGAGCTGGCCGAGACCAGCGTTCCACGTCCCAGGCTTCAAGATCCGAACGCCAAAAACGCCATTGCGAGTCGCCGACGCCGTCATGATACCGCGCAGATACGCGAGAAAGAGTCGCGTAGCATCGAACCCGTAACGTGCGGCGTACTTGGGCGCGAGATGGTCGTGGAAATACTGCAGCGGTCGGCCAGCGATGATGGGTCGCCTGCAATCCCGGAGGAGCAGATGCGCTCCGGAGCGCGCGACCGCACAAAGAGCGTAACAGTGGGTCGGATGGAAGAACTGGTGCAGCAGGTGAAGCATTCCGAACGTTCCGGATGATTGGTGCCTAACGAGACTTGGGGATGTGGCACGCTCTGCCGGCTGGTCAATCGCATTCAAAATCGGCTGTGGATAAACGCCGAAGAAAAAGATGGCCGCGATCAAGAGCGACATCGTCAGGCGCGAGAGCCCGCCCGCCGGCAGCGGCTCTGGTTTCGCCGGTTCGAGCCAGTACATCGCCCGCACCACTTTGAGATAATAGTAGAAACCGCAACCGACGGTGATCACGCCGATCGACCACCAGCAGCGTCTGATGCTGGCGGATCGCGGCGTCAAAGATGAAAAATTTTCCGAGGAAGCCGGCCGTGAATGGCACCCCGGCGAGCGAGATCATTCCGATCAAGAGCGCGAAGGCGAGAAACGGAGAGCGTTTCGCAAGGCCAGCGTAATCTTCGATCTGCATCGCCGGCGCTGTTCCCGACCACAACCAGCACGGCAAAAGAGAGCAGCGTCATGAGGAGATACGCAACCAGATAGTATGCCACCGCTGCACCGGAAAACGCGACCACGCCGATGAGCAAATAACCGCTGTGCCCGATACTCGAGTAGGCAAGGAGCCGTTTCAGGTTTGATTGCGGGAGAGCAGCGAGGTTGCCGTAGATGAGAGTCAGCGCGGCGATGACGACGAGCAAGCGCTCGACCTGTGGCAGCATGAGAAACGGGAGTGAGCACGCGCAGGAGTACGACGAACCCCGCCGCCTTCGAGCCGACGGATATGAAACGCGGTCACCGGCGTCGGCGCGCCCTGGTAGACATCCGGCACCCAAATTTGGAATGGGACGGCGGCGATCTTGAAAGCAAGCGCGATGAGGACGAGCGCGATGCCAAAGAGCAGCGGGATCTGGTCGACAGCATGCGTCGTCAACCCCGAGCTGATGCGCGCGAGATTCGTCGTCGCCGGTTACGCCAAAAATCCAGGTGATGCCGTAAACCAGAAAGCCGGTCGAGAGCGCGCTCAGGATTAAATATTTTACCCCGGCTTCGAGGGTCGTGGGGTTCCGTCGGGTGAAACTGACGAGCACGTAGAACGACATCGTGACGAGCTCGAGCGAGACGAAGATCATGATAAAATCGATCGCGGACGCCATCCACATCAGGCCCACGCAAGTAAAAAGCGGCAGAATGAAAAACTCGCCCAGGCCGGCATGCGGATTCGCCCCCGGCACGCCCATTCGAATGGCCGGCGCGTAATCGATCGCCATAAGAAGAACCAGGATGGTTGTCACGAGGGCGAAACGTTTGAAGAAAATCGCGAGCGGATCAGCGGTGTAAAAACTCCAGAAACCCGTCGCGCTCTCGGTTGGCGGGGGCGCGAGAAAGAAGCTCGCTGCCAGGACGACGACGAGCCCCACGATTCCAGCGACGCGAATGCCGCGCCGGTTCGCTGTGCCGGCAAACGCCTCCGCGAGGAGCAGCACCAACCCCCAGACGAGCAAGGCAATTTCGAGAGCGGGCGCCGGAATCATCGGTTGGCAGCGACGGGCGCTGGAAAAGTCGGGCCGGAGCAATTGCAGGAGAGTATTGGGAAAGAAGCCGACAATCATGGTCGCAGCGATGAGCAAAATGACCGGCAGTCGCAAGGTGCGCGCGAGATCGGACGGCGCGCTTCGGCCATGCAAACGCTGCTCGTTAGGCGCACCCATGAAGATCGCCCGGTAGGCGCGCAGCATGTAAACCGCAGAAATCACGACGCCCCATAGCGCGAGCACCGTCGCGACTTGGAAAAGATGAAAACCCTGCCAGTCCGCACCGACGCGGAAAGCGCCGAAGAAGACCATGATTTCGCCCGCGAAATTCGCGAAACCCGGGAGCCCGATGGCGGCAAAAGTCGCAACGCCAAAAGCGAATCCCGCGAACGGCATTAGCTTGCCGAGACCGCCGAGATCGCTGAAGACCAGCGTGCCGGTTCGGCGTCGAATTTCTCCCGCGAGAGCGAAGAGCAGCGCGATGGAGATGCCGTGGGCAAACATCAGCACGGCAGCGCCGTTCAAGCCGATCAGATTGGCGCTCGCGATCCCGAGAAAGATGTAGCCCATGTGCATCACGCTCGAATAGCCGAGCATCCAATCGAGTCGCTTCTGCGCGATCGTGGCGAGGCCGACATACATGATGTTGCCCAGCAACAGGACGACGAGGAGCGACCGCCAATGCTGCGCGCCTTCTGGCAGGAGCGGTAACGCGATCCGCAGCAACCCATAGAGGCCGAACTTTTTCAAGACACCGGCGTGCAACATCGCGGCCGGGGCGGGCGCAGAGGCGTAGGCTTCCGGCGCCCAGGTATGAAATGGGAAGAGCGAAATCAAAACGCCAAACCCGATGAGGAGGAGGAAGAAGATTTGATTTTGCGCGGCCGCGGCGATGCCGCCATTGGCCGCGACGGCTTGCAACGCGCGAAGATCGAAGCTGCGCAATGCCGGGGGCACGCTGCGATAGAGCAGGATCAATCCGAGAAGCAAAACGAAGCTGCCGATTCCGAGGTAGATTGTTACCTTCCATGCGGCGGCGAAGCGATTTCCAGAGCCCCAGATGCCGATGAGAAGAAATGTCGGAATCAAGGCCAGCTCGTGAAAGGCGTAGTAGAAAAACAGATCGAGCGAAGCGAAGGCGCCAATCGCCCCGCTCGCGAGGAAGAGGAGACACGCATAAAACAACCGCTCCGATTTTTCGATCGGAGGCGTAAACCAGACCGCGCAGAGCAGGACGAGCGCGGCCAGGAAAAGCATGATCAGGCTGAGTCCATCCGCGCCTAACAAAAAATTGAGGCGCCAGCTTTCGCTGATTGGGAAGGACGTGACGAACTGAAACCCGCCTGGGACGGATCGGTAAAGGAAGAGCGTGATTAATGTCGCGAGCGCAGTCGCCACCGCGCCAAGCAGCGCGGTGAAGCGCGCCGGCGTGCCGACCAGAATCAGCAGCGCCGTCAGGAGCGGCGCGAAAACAATGAAGAACAGCATCAGCGGAAAATGGTGAAGTAAATGAGCCCGATCACGCCGAGTCCGAAGAGAAACGCATAAGCCTGCAGGTTTCCGACTTGGAGCAGGCGAAGGAGAAATCCGCTGCCGAAGGTTCCTCCGCTCAGGCCGCGAACGATGGCGCCGTCGAGAATCCAGCGATCGATGAATCCAGAAAGCGACGCGAGCAGACCCTGCGTCCAGCGGATCAGCCAGCTATAAAACTCGTCGATGTAAAAGCGGTTGCGGAAAAGGGCGATGTCGAGCGGTTCGCTCTTCCGGTTCCGATAGAGCAGAACGGCGCCGAAGACCCCGAGAAGAACCGAAGCGAAGGCGATCATCGACACCGCCATGGTCCGTTCCTTTTCGTTAGGCAAGACCAGGAAACGCGAGGCGAAAAATGCGTAACCACCGATGGCCGCTGGAATCGCGAGAATCAGGAGCGGGATGGTCATGATCGCGGGCGATTCGCCGCCGTGGGCCGCGCTCTCGCTCCGCGGCGATCCGAAGAAGGTCACGATTACGAGGCGCGTCATGTAGAATGCAGTCAGGAGCGCGGTGAATGCACCGAGCGCAAAAATCGGCAGGCTGCGCTGATAGGCCAGCCCGAGGATTGCGTCCTTGCTGAAGAATCCGCTGAACCCGGGGAAGCCGATGAGCGCGAGTGTGCCGACGAGGAAGGTGAGAAAGGTGATCGGCAGGCGCCTAGCCAGCCCGCCCATCCGCCACATGTCCTGCTCGTGATGCAGCATGTAGATGATCGAGCCGGAGCCGAGAAAGAGCAGCGCCTTGAAAGCGGCGTGGGTAAAAAGATGAAACATCGCCGCCCGACCGGAAGCGAGACCAACCGCCATCACCATGTAACCGAGCTGCGAGAGGGTGGAGTAGGCGAGGACGCGTTTGATATCGTTCTGCTGCGTCGCCATCAGAGCTGCGAGCAGGGCCGTGATCGTGCCAATCCAGGCGATTACATCGAGCGCGCCCCTCGATGGATCGATCAAAAACCCGACTCGGACCAGCATGTAAACGCCCGCCGCTACCATCGTCGCCGCATGGATGAGCGCGGAAACCGGAGTCGGACCTTCCATCGCGTCCGGCAGCCAGACGTGGAGCGGGAATTGGGCAGACTTGCCGACCGCACCGCAAAAGACGAGGAGCGCGGCTGCCGTCAGATAGCCGGGATGACTGGTAAATTTCCCCATGCCGTCTGCGATGTCGGTGAAAACAAACGAACCGGTTGCGGTCCAGACCATCAGGATCCCGAGCATGAAACCGAAGTCGCCGATCCGGTTTGTGATGAACGCCTTCTTCGCGGCAGCGGCCGCGGAGGCGCGTTCGAACCAATGGCCGATGAGCAAATAGGAACTGACCCCGACCAGCTCCCAAAAGATGAACATCATGACGAAGTTGTTCGCCAGCACGATGCCGATCATCGCGAACATGAAGAGCGAGAGTCCGGCGAAATAACGCGACTTGCCCTCGTCCTGCCCCATGTAGCCTAACGAATAAATGTGAATGACGGCGCCGACTCCCGTGACCATGAAAAGCATCGAACGGCTCACCGGATCGAGCGTGAGACCGAGCGGCACGGAGAAGAGAGGCGTGAGGTTGATCCACGAGACGACTGGCGCTGCAACGGTTTCCCGGAAGAAGGTGAGGCAGGCGCAACCGAAACTTCCGAGCACCGCCGCGACCGAAATGAACGCGCTCAAGGTCCGCATCTGCCGGGTCGCGATCATGATAATGAAGACGGCCGCAAGCGGCAGCAGAAGCGCGACCCAAGGCACAAGCGAAGTCATCGCGCGAATCTCCGGTTACCAATTTTCCGTGGAGCGACGCTGGACACGTCCGGGGAGCGCACGCCACCCGCGTGCTGGTGGCGGCGACGCGCCGCCACGAACTTTGCCTCCTGAAGCGCAGACGCAGCGGGAAGCGCGATCCCGAGATCGTCCCGGATCAAAAAGTTGACAGCGCTAGCACGCGACTCGCGTGCACTCCCCGGATCGTCGGTTCGACGCACCAGCTTCATTTCAAAACTTCATTGTGTTGATGTCCTCGACATGCGTCGTCCGGCGCGCGCGGTAGAGCGCGACGATGATGGCGAGACCCACCGCCACTTCCGCCGCCGCAACGGTAATGATGAAGAAAACAAAAACCTGCCCGTGATAATTCGGCAGGCCTGACGAATCGACCCGGAAACGTGAAAACGCGACCAGCGAAAGATTGGCCGCGTTCAGCATCAGCTCGAGCGACATGAAGATGATGATGATGTTCCGGCGCAGCAGCACGCCGGCGAAACCAATCGTGAAGAGAAGCCCGCTCACGAAAAGATAATCGCCCAGCGTGACCATCTTCAGTGCAGCTCCCGTTTGCTCAGCACGATCACGCCAATGGTCGCGACGAGAATGAGCACGCCGATGATTTGGAACGGCAAATTGTAATTTCCGAAGAGAAGAAGACCGACGCTGTGCACGTCATCATGCGATGTCGCCGACAGCGGCGGGAAGGGGAACTTCGCCTGCCGCAGATGCCCGATTACGAGATAAAGCTGCCCGAAAAAAATGACCGCGACCGCCGCACCGCCGGCGAAGGCGACGAAGTTGATCCGGCGCCGTTCTTCCGCCCGCAGATCAAGCAGCATGATGATGAAAAGGAACAGCACCATGACCGCGCCGGCGTAGACCAGCACCTGAATGATGCCGATGAAAAAGGCGTCGAGTGACATGAAGAGCGTGGCGAGCCCGAGGAATGAAACGACCAGACTGAGCGCGCTCGCCACCGGGTTACGGTTAATGATGACCGCCGCGCCGAAAATCAGCATGAGGGCCGAAGCGGTCCAGAAGAAGATGGGCGACATGGAAATTAGGGTTCGGGTTTCAGGGGTCCAGAAAACGGCGCGCGCGATTGGGCAGTCCGAACCCTGAAACCTGAGTTCACTTCTTCTCGTTCCATTTCAAAACCAAGCCGTGCAGGACGCCGCCGATCTCGATCAGCTTCTGCTTGTCATGCACCATTTCAGCGCGGGTGAAGCCGGTGATCGCGTAATCTTTCCGCAGAAAAATCGCCTGCTCCGGGCAGACCTCTTCGCACATCCCGCAGTAGATGCAGCGGATCATGTCGATGTCGAATTCCTCCGGATATTTTTCTACCTTGGCGAAGCGGTCGCCGGCCGGAATCTCTCCCGGCACAATCCTGATCGCGCGGGGAGGGCAAATGAACTCACAGAGCTGACAGGCGACGCAGCGGACGCGGTCCTCTTCGTCCTTCACCAAGGCCGGCGCGCCGCGATAATGGTCCGGCATGTGGCTGTCCCACTTTTGTTCCGGATATTGCATCGTCACATGCGTCCGCCCGGTGAGCATGTTTTTCAGATGCCGAAAGGTGATCGCCATGCCGCTCAGGATGGCTGGGAGGTAGATCTTCTCCGGCCAGCTCAGGTTTGGACGTCGAACGGTTATGGCCATGATTAGAATGGTCGAATGACGAATGACGAAAGACGAGTCAATGGCGAATGACTGAATGACTGAGCCAGACACCGAGCACGTATGCGCTTCGGGGTTCGCGTATTTGTCATTGTTTCGGGCTTCGTCATTCGGATTTCGTCATTTCATCATTGCGGCATGGCCGCGATGATGATGGCGGCGAGGAAAATGTTGGCGAGCGCGATTTCGAAAAAGAAGACCCAGCCAAGGCGCATCAACTGGTCGTAACGGAAACGCGGCAGGGTCCAGCGCACCCAAATGAAGAAGAGCAGCAGCAGAATGACCTTGGCGAAAAAGGTGAAGATGTTGAAGAGCCCGCCGAGTACTCCGCGCCAGCCGCCTAACGAGCCGTCGACCAGCGCCCAGTGCCAGCCCTGGGCGTGATTCCACCACGGAATCGGCAAATGCCAGCCGCCAAGGAAGAGCGTGACAATGATGGCTGAGCCGGTGATCATGGCGGCGTATTCGCCGAGGAAAAAGAGGGCGAATTTCATCGAGCTATATTCGGTGTGATAACCGCCGACCAGTTCCGTCTCGGCTTCGGGAAGATCGAACGGCAGCCGATTTGTTTCCGCGAAAATCGCGATCGTGAAAACGACAAAGGAGATAAACATCGGGATGGCGAGAAGCCATTTCCAACCGTTGCCCCAATCACCGATGAAAGGCGCGATCATCCAGCCGTGCTCGATCTGGTATTGGACGATGTTCGTCAGACGCAACTGTCCGACGAGAAGAAAAATCGGAATGACGGCCAGGCCTAACGACAGTTCGTAGGAGATCATCTGCGAGCTCGGAGCGGACCCCACCGAGGAATGGATACTTTGAGTTCGACGACCAGCCCGCGATGACAATCCCGTAAACGCCTAACGAGGCAATGGCAAAAACGTAGAGGACGCCGACGTTGATATCGGCAATCACCATCGGCACGCCGAAAAGCGTGCTGCCAAACGGCACGACCGCGATCGTCATGATGGCCGGCACCATCGCGAGGCAGGGGGCGAGCCAGTAGTAGAAGGTGTTTACGTTGGCCGGCGTGAAATCTTCTTTCAGGATGAACTTCATCGCGTCGGCGATCGGCTGGAAAAGACCGGCCGGCCCGACGCGATTGGGTCCAAGCCGATCCTGGATGAACGCGCTCACCCGACGTTCCGCATAAACGCTGTAGGAGACCATCGGAAGAATGATGACGAAGACGATCCCGATGATCTTTGCCAGCGAGGTGAGGATGAGAAAGGTCATGTCCAGTTAGCGCGCGGAGTGCAAGTGTCCGGGGAACGCACGCGACTCGCGTGCCCAGTCCGGCGGCTCGCCGAACTGCGATGCGACGTGTGAAGCTTTCGCGATCCCGATCCACTGTCGGGAGTCCTCCCAGATTGTTTCCGGCGAGTCGCCGGAAACGGCACGCGGGTCGCGTGCGCTCCCCGGAGCTTTCGCCAGAGCCATCGAGGCACTCATTGCGGCACTTTTTCCTTCTCGCGCTCGCGCACCTTTTCCTGAGCCGGCTCGCCCGGAGGGTTGGGCGATTTGCCCGTATTCAATATCTGCACGCCGAGGTCGCTGATTCGGCTCAACGTCAGGCCGGCAAATTCCGGTATTGCTTCGCTCATTTGCCGAAAAACATCCTCGATGGTGTAAATGCCGTTGCCGCCCGAAACGGCCTGAATCAAATCTCTCAGGATCTCCCAATCATCCCCGGCGCGCCCGGGTCCGCGCACGGCGCGATTAAGCCGTTGCAGGCGACCTTTTCCGTTGATCATCGAGCCGCGTTTCTCGGCAAAGCCTAACGATGGCAGGACGGCGCTGGCGAAGCCGGTGGCTGCATTCGAGAGCAAATCCATCACGACGTAGACCGAGAGCCGTTCGAGGTCATCGGTCGTGATTCCGATTCGGAGCGGATTTTCGCCTAACGAAATCAGAGCGCGGACCTGACCCGATTGGATCGCGTCCTTGATTTGTTGCAGGACTGTTCCTCCCTCCGAGGCGAGGCCAAGGAGGCGGGCGCCGTTCGTGTTTGGATTGCGATCTTCGCTCAGGAGAATGTCGTCGCCCAGCCCGGTGCGCGGGACGATGTCGATCAGGGTCACGTCGAGCAATTTCGCGAGGCCCGCGGCGAGCCACATCTCCTCGTTTGTCATTCGGCCGGAGGCAAGGATTGCGATTTGCCAGCCGACAAATGGCTTGAGCTGCGCCGCCACGCTTTCGATCGCGTGTTTCCAGGTCGCCGGTTGCAGTTTGTTTTCTTCGTAGACGAGCGGCTCGAGCAGGCGCCGGTCGCT
The DNA here is from genome assembly GCA_963776615.1 of uncultured Verrucomicrobiae bacterium. Classification (GTDB taxonomy): domain Bacteria; phylum Verrucomicrobiota; class Verrucomicrobiia; order Chthoniobacterales; family UBA10450; genus Palsa-1392. The sequence continues at coordinate 267,023 of CAVZNJ010000009.1, read as the reverse complement.
GTGCAGATAATCGAAATTGAGCCGGCCGTAGTCGCACATCCAGCAGGAATTGACGGCGTCGTTCTCGCGCGGCGTCTGGCGGTAGATCACATCCTCGCGCGAGCCGATGATCGTATTGCAGCCGGTCGCGCAGCTTGTGCAAAAGCTCTTCGTTTCCTTCAAGAACCAGACCCGCATCTTGAAACGAAAATCCGAGGAAGTAAGCGCGCCGACCGGGCAGATGTCGACGGTGTTGAGCGAGTAATTGTTCTCCAACCGTTTGCCCGGATACGCGGTCAGCACGGTATGACTGCCGCGATCAATGAACCCGAGGACATCGTCGTGCGCGATCTCCTTGCAAAAGCGAATGCAGCGCGAGCAGAGAATGCAGCGCTCGTCGTCGAGAGTGACGCGCGGACCGAGTTCGACGTTTTTCGGCTTCTTCACCTTGTTCTCGAGAAAACGCGAATCCTGACGGCCGTATTCGACGCTGAATTCCTGGAGTCGGCATTCGCCCGCCTGATCACAGATCGGGCAATCAAGCGGGTGATTGATCAGCAGAAATTCCATTACTCCGCGCCGGCATTCCTCGACGAGCGGCGACTGCGTGCGCACGCCGAGGCCTTCCGAAACATCGGTCGCGCAGGAAATCTGCGGGCGCGGCATCCAATTGATCACGGGTTTGCCATCGTTGCCGAGGACCGGTTTGCGATCGGGTCCCATCTTCGGCATGCCCATTTCGATCAGGCACATCCGGCAGTTGCCCGGGGAGGAGAGCTTCTTGTGATAGCAATAGCGCGGGACGTAGCTGCCTGCCTGTTCGCAGGCCTCGATCAATCGCGTGCCTTTCGGAAATTCATGCCAGACCCCGTCGATCTGCACGTTGACCATTGCTGTATTCGGATCAGGCATTGCTAAGGAAAGCAGGAAATTTTTAAGAATGAAGATCGGGCGGTTGAAAGGTGCGCTCGCGTTGAACGCGCTTCACCGTCAAGGGCATTGACGAGAAGTTAAGAATCAAGCCGTCGGACAAGGCCGTGGCTTTGAGGTAGCTGCGCACGATTGCGAAATGGACGTTCTCGAGGCGTTCGATGGCCTTGAGTTCAACGACGATTTTGTCCTCGACGAGAAAATCGAGCCGGTGCTCGCCGATCTGATGATCGCGATAGAAGAGCGGGATCGCCCTTTGCCTGACGAACGCGATTCCGCGCAGCGCAAACTCCACAGCCAGCGCCTGCTCGTAAATGGACTCCAGAAAGCCTGGCCCGAGCTCAGTATGAACGGCAATCGCGGCGGCAATCACCTCTTGCGTGATGTCCTTATCCCTTAATTCCTTTCCTGCTTTCCTGCTTTCCTGAGACATATCAAAGGGTTCCCCGTGCGCCGGCCTTTTCCCAGCCAGGATCGTTGGCCAGGGGGACGGTTGGGATTTCCTTTTCGGCGATCAATTCTTCGGAGGTATATTCGGGCGGCAGTGGCGGCGGGACCGGTTTCTGGGCGCGCTCGGCAAAATCCTCGGGGAACTTCTCGAGGAAACTTTGCGTTGGCCAGGCGCAGGCTTCGCCGAATGCACAAATGGTGCGGCCTGCAATGTTATCGGCCACGTTCTTGAGCGTCGCCGGATCCTGGGTCACCCCGCCGCCGGCCAGCATGCGCTGGGTGATTTTCTTCATCCAGAGCGAACCTTCGCGACAGGGCGTGCACTGGCCGCAGCTCTCGTGCGCGTAGAATTCGTTGATGTTGTTCAGCGCCCAGACCATGTCGCGCGAATCGTCCAGCACGATCACGCCACCAGAGCCGGCCATCGAGCCGGCCGCAGCCAGCGAATCGAAATCCATCGGGATGTCTTCGAAAGGCACTTCGCGGTCCTTCAATTGGTAGCGGTCGCCGGCCCGCAGGACCTTGGCCGAACTGCCGCCTGGAACAACGGCTCTGATCCGGCGACCGGGCTTCGCGCCGCCCGCCATCTCGTTGATCAACTGACCCATTGTGATCACACCGACTTCGATCTCGAAATATCCCGGCCTGACGACATCGCCGCTCACACAGACGATGCGCGTCCCGGTATTGTTAGGCCGGCCGATCCGGGCGTATTCCGCACCGCCCATCGCGATGATGTGCTTCACATGGCAGAGCGTTTCGACGTTGTTCACGATCGTCGGGCACATGTAGAGACCGAGGACGGCGGGGAAATAGGGCGGCTTGATGCGCGGATAGGCGCGCTTGCCTTCGAGCGATTCGATCAGGCCGGTCTCTTCGCCGCAGATATAGGCGCCGGCGCCGCGATGAATGTAAAATTCGACGTCGAAACCGGTGCCGAGAATATTTTTTCCGAGAAAACTTTTTGCGCGGGCTTCCTCGATCGCGTGCTCAAGGATCCTGGCGCCTTCGGGAAATTCGCCCCGGATATAGATGTAGGCAGCGCGAACGTTGAGGGCCCAACAGCTGATCAACATTCCTTCGAGCAACTGATGCGGGTCCTGATGAATAATGTAACGATCCTTGAATGTGCCCGGCTCTGATTCGTCGGCATTGCAGATGAGGTAGACCGGCTTCGGTTCATCCGGCTTGATAAAGCTCCACTTTACGCCGCAGGGAAAACCGGCGCCGCCACGCCCGCGGAGTCCGGAGGTCTTCACTTCGTTCACGATCTCGGCGCGGGACATTTCGATCGCGGCTTTGAGCTGCTCGTAGCCGCCGTGCCTGAGGTAGCAATCGATGTCGATCGTGTAGTCTTCGCGTCCGATGTTTTGGAATATCAATCGGCGCTCGAGCGGATGGGGCGGAGGAGGGTGCATCGTGAATCGTGAATCGTGATTCGTAAGGATCTCGGGGGCGCGATTTGGTTCGACGTTTTCAAGCAGTTCATCATCGACCATGCAGACCGGCGCGGTGCCGCAACTGGCGAGACATTCGACGAATTCGATGCTGTATTCGCCGTCGGAACTCAATGAAAAAGGTTCGTGCGTTCCGGCGCCTTGATGCTCGCGGTCAATCTTCGTGAGGCGGGCGAGGTTTTCCATCAACGGATACGCGCCGGCCATGGCGCAGCTGAGGGTGCGGCAAACCCGGATGTGTTTTCGCCCGGCGGGTGCCTGTCGAAACATCGGATAGAATGTGACCAGTTCGAGAATGTTGATCGGTTCCAGGCCGAGCTTGGCTGCGATCCAGTTCACGCCCTCGTCGCTGATGAAGCCGAACTGTTCCTGCCAAAGATGCAGCAGCGGCATGGACGCGCTTCGCCTGTGCTCGGCCGGGTAATGGCCGATTGCTTCATCCATTCTTCGTTCCAGTTCGGCCGGAACGTTTGTCGTCATCGTTGCCTCCACAGATGACGGCTACTCGCGGAGGTTGCTTTCCTTCGACTTCACCTCGTCGTTCAAAAAGACGATTGTGACCGATTCTTTTCCCTGCTTGTAGGTGTAGGTCAGTTTTTTCGTGACCGGCAGGTCGGCGTTGTCGATCGAAGTGGGCGGCCCGAGGATCGATTCGACTTGTTTGGGACTCATTCCGTCGGTGACCTCATCCACGTTCGCCTTCGAGATTCGCCGGCCCTCGCAGCCGCTGCAGGCGAGGACGATCGCCAGGAGGAATAGTGCGAGATACTTTTTCGTCGATGACCTGATACAGAGTGGAATGACGAAGATCGAGGAGAAGCCGCAGGCACGGGGTTCTGCTTTTCATCGGGTTTTTCATCTGTCGCATTCTCCCATCACGAAGTCCAGACTGCCGAGGATCGCGACCACATCACTCATCATTGATCCCGGTAAAAGCTCCGGAAGAATGCTGAGGTTCACGAAGGAAGGAGCACGAATCTTAAGCCGGTGCGGCACGCCGCCGCCCTTGCTCTTGATGTAGAAGCCGAGTTCGCCTTTCGGGTTTTCGGCCCCGAAATACACTTCGCCGGGCGGCGCATCGAGGCCTTCGGTCACGACGATAAAATGGTGAATCAGCTCCTCCATTTTCGTCATCACATGCGACTTGGGCGGGAGCATGTTTTTCCAATCGACGACGTTGATCGGACCGGCCGGCAGTTTCTCGATCACCTGGCGCAGGATGCGCACGCTTTGCCGCATTTCCTCGATCCGAATGAGATAGCGATCGTAGCAATCGCCCACGCTCCCGATCGGGATCTCGAAGTCGTAATGCTCGTAATCGAGATAGGGATGTTTGCGCCGCACGTCGTGCTCGATGCCGCTCCCGCGGAGGTTCGGGCCGGAGAGCGCATAGGCGATCGCGCGATCTTTCGGAATCACCCCGATGTCGCGGGTGCGATCGACGAAGATCTTGTTCCGCGTCAGCAAGTCGATCGATCTCGTCGAGTTGCGGGATGAAGCCGTCGAGAAAAGCCTCCAACTGCGGGATGAAAGTCTCCGGCAAGTCACGAATCTGTCCGCCGATTCGCGTGTAGGAAGTGGTGAAGCGCGCCCCGGTCAGCAGCTCAAACAAATTGTAGAGCTTCTCGCGCTCGGTGAAGGTGTAGAGGAAAACCGTCATCGCCCCGAGATCGAGCGCCATCGCGCCCAAGCCCATCAGGTGCGCGGAGAGGCGCGCCGTTTCGCAGCAGATCACCCGAATGGCTTTGCCGCGCGGCGGAAGTTCCCAGCCCATGAGTTTCTCGACCGCGAGGGCATAGGCAACGTTGTTCGCCAACGGGGCGAGATAATCCAGCCGGTCCGTATAAGGGACAAACTGATTGTATTGCATGTTCTCCGCGATCTTCTCGTCGCCGCGATGTAGGTAACCGACATGCGGCGTCGCTTTCGTCACGATCTCGCCATCCAGCTCCAGCTCCAGGCGCAGGACGCCGTGCGTCGCAGGATGCGACGGGCCCATGTTGAGCACCATCTTTTCGCCGATCTGATCGTCATCAGGTGAGGTCCCGGCTTGCGCCTGCATAGTGCGGGCGAGGGGATCGGGCGCGTTGATTTCGCGGGTTTCGACCGGCATTCGTGAAGATGAATTGCCAATCGCCAATTGCCAAACAGGAAAGCGAGATATCTCTGGAAATGGAGGACGAAGAATCTCTCAGGAACGCAGGAAGAGAGATGGGATTCAGAGTGATCGGCGTTGGCGTGCACTTTCTCTCTGAATCTTCCTGCTTTCTTGCCTTCCTGAGAGATCTCTGGTTGATCTCTGCCTATGAACCGAAAGATCGCACTCCTCTTTGCCGGGCAAGGCGCGCAGGTCGTCGGGATGGGCCGGGACCTCGCGGCGGAGTTTGTTGAAGCGGCCGACTTGTTTGAACGGGCGGACGAAGTGCTCGGCCGGAAACTGAGCGAGATCGCATGGCATGGGCCGATCGAGGAACTGACTCGGACTTCCAACTGTCAGCCCGCCCTCTACATTTACGGACTCGCCTGCCTGAGTGTGTTGCGCGACATCGCAGGCATGTTCCCGGTGACGGCAGCCGCTGGCTTGTCGTTAGGGGAATGGACCGCTCATGCCGCGGCCGGCACTTTTTCCTTTGAAGATGGATTGCAGCTTGTCGAGCGGCGCGGCCGTTTCATGGAGGCGGCCTGCGAGGCAACTACCGGCGCGATGGCGGCGATGATCGGCGCCGACGAGTCGGCGGTTCGCGCGCTCGCGGCCGACACCGATGTGGACGTTGCGAATCTCAATGCGCCGGGCCAAATCGTGATCTCGGGCGAGCGCGCCAAAGTCGAACTGGCGGTCGGTCTGGTCAGGGAACACGGCATTCGGCGCGCGACCCTTCTCAATGTCGCCGGCGCGTATCATTCGCGTCTGATGGAGAGTGCCTATGTGCAGGTTGGCGAAGCGCTGATCGAGGTGACTTTGCAAAAGCCGGGCTTCCCAGTGATCAGCAACGTGACCGGCGCTGAGGTCGAATCGGTGGATGAAATCCGTCGCACCTTGCAGGATCAGGTTACCGCCACGGTGCGCTGGACCGATTGCATGGAGCGCATGCTCAAGATGGGCTGCGATCTTTTTCTCGAGCTTGGGCCTGGTGGCGTCCTCGCTGGCCTCATGCAGCGAACGCGCAAAGGTACCGAAGTCCTGAGCGTGAGCGATGTTGCCTCGCTCCAAACGTGTGCCGCGAAATTGCGGGAAGTGCATCCTACGGCCTGAGCGCTCGATCTTTTCCGTCTGCTCCTGTCTGCGATTGGCGCTCCTCGATCACGAGGACAAGTGGACGGCTACGGCCATCCATGCTTGCACTCCCGTTTACTTCTGCTAAGACCGGGACTCCTTTGATGAATTTGCCGCTCCTGACCTCGCGCTCTCGCGTGATGCTTTTCGCACCGCACCCCGACGATGAATCGCTCGCTAGCGGCGTTTACCTGCAACGCGCGATCGCGGCTGGCGCGGCGGTGCGCGTCGTCTATGCGACGAATGGCGAGAAAAATTGCTGGCCGCAGCGCCTGCTCGAACGCAAAGTCCGCCTCGACGAAACGGATCGCCGCCGTTGGGCGGCGCGGCGGCAGACCGAATCACTTGCCGCCTTGCGGGTCCTTGGCATCGAGACCGAAGATGTCGAGTTCCTCTCCCTCCCAGATCAGGGGGTGACCGACCTTTTGCTCGGTGGTTGCAAGGAAACGCTGCGCCGGCTCGCGCTTGCGATCGCAGTCTGGCGACCGACTCATCTCCTTCTTCCTTCCGCGCGCGATACACACCCGGACCACAGTGGGCTTGCGATCCTGCTCCGCTTGGCGATCAAAGAGTATCCCCCGTCGCAGCTCGAAGTGACGCAGCTCCATTATCTCGTGCATGGTGCGAGCCAATCGTTTGCCCGGCAGGCCCACGATCTCGCGCACAACCCCGTGGAACGAAAGGCGAAACGGCGCGCCATTCTCTGCCACGCGACGCAGGTCGCCCTCTCGCGTCGTCGTTTTCTTTCCTACGCGCGACGTCCGGAGCGTTTCGTCGTGGGCGAGGAAAAAATGGCAACGGTTTGTGACGGCCCGATTCGTTCTTTTACGTGCGCTGGTAGCCAGCTGCGGCTACGCGTTGCCTTTACCCTTAAGCCGCTCCGCGCGGAAGAGACTTCGCTCTACGTTCTTGGTCGTGATTCGGGCGGCCGCCTGCGTTGCCTGCGCACAACGCTTCCCGGGCGAAGCGCACGGCTCGACCTGATCGACCGGGCGACCGGCGCGATAACACATGTCGGGCGCTACCGCGGTGACGCCTTCCAGGCTGAGATCTCGCTCCCGCTGATCGGATTCGCAGTCAACCAGCCGATTTTTGTGAAACTCGATCGACGGGTTTGGTTTTTCGACGAGGCCGGATGGCTTGAAATTCCCTCGATCTCGGAAGTCGAAGCGCCCATCCCGCAGCTGGCCGTCGCCTGAGGACTTCCATTCTTTTATTTGATGACACTCGCCCAACGAATCGATTCCGACCTGAAAGACGCGATGCGCGCCAGGGACAGCGCAAGGCTCGGGGTCCTGCGGATGTTGAAATCGGCGCTCAAATATGCCGCAATCGAGAAGTCCGGTGCGGAGGGCGAACTCGACGACGCCGAAGCGACGCAAGTCATCCGCAAACAAGTCAAACAACGGCAGGATTCGATTGAGAGTTTTGAAAAGGGCGGGCGACCCGAGCTGGCGGAGAAGGAAAAGAGCGAGCTCGCGATTTTGAATTCCTACCTTCCGGCCGCGATGAGCGCGGATGAAATTGCGCGATTAGTGAAGGAGACGATCGCCGAAGTCGGTGCCACCTCTCGCGCGCAGATGGGCGCGGTGATGAAAGCGCTTGGTTCGAAGGTCGCGGGTCGCGCGGACGGCAAAACGCTCAGCCAGGAAGTGCAGCGGCAGTTGGGATGAAGAAAACGTTCAACGTTCAACGCTCAATGCTCAACGCTGAACGAAGAGTCGGTGACGCGAAGCTCTTCTCCTGTTTGAACGTTGAACGTTTTCCCCGCCCGTAGGGCTCTCATGCTCACCGCCATTATCGTTGCCGGTGGCAGCAGCCAGCGCATGGGCTTCGACAAGCTCCTCGCGCCGCTCGCTGGCAAACCGGTCGTCGCGCATTCTATCGCCGCCTTCGAGCAAACCGAGTCCGTGAGTGGGATCGTGCTTGTGGCGCACGCCGAGCGTCTCTCCGACTACGAACAAGTGGTTCGAAGTCATGGTTTCCAAAAAGTGATGGCCGTCATCCCGGGCGGTGTGCGGCGGCAGGATTCGGTCTTGCGTGGTCTCGAGCAAACGGGCGCAGCCTCCGAATTTGTCGCTGTACACGACGCGGCCCGGCCACTCGTGAGTCCGGATTTGATCGAACGTATTTTCGAGCTGGCACGCAACCATGACGGGGCGACGAGCGCCGCGCCCGTGATCGATACGCTAAAGCGCGTCGACGGCGACTACGTCGTGATTGGCGGCGTGGAGCGGGCCAACCTTTACTCGGTCCAGACGCCGCAGATTTTCCGCCGGGAGCTGTTGGAAAAGGCTTATCGTGCCGTCTTCGACGCAGCGATTGAGATCACCGACGAGATCTCCGCGGTCGAGCGGATCGGGGGCGAGGTGGTTCTCGTGCCCAACGACGAACCGAACTTCAAGATTACCTATCCTACCGATCTTCCTTTAGCTGAGTTCATCCTCCGCCAGTGGCGCTAGAATCTTGCGGAGGGAAGCGCGCCGTCGCTTCCCGAATCGCGTGCCTTTGCTCCGAGGAGAGCGGGTCAGCCTCGCGGGAAAAGCAAAAGCGGCTGTTCATCGAACAGCCGCTTGCAATCAGACTTTTGAAATAAAAATTAGGCGAAAACGAAGCGCCGGAGCAAAGCGACGCCGGTCAGCGCAATTCCCATCAGCATCACGGACGTGCCGCCGTCTGGAACGGAAGTGTGGGAGCCGACAAAGAGACGGATGGACGAAAGACCACCAAAACCGTTTGGTCCAAGGCCATTGGCTGGGAACGTGTAGTTCCCTGTCATCCCGTTAAGATATTCAAATACGATACCACCGCCAGAAGACGCACCGTGTGGTCCTTTGCCATAGTGGAGAACAGCGTAATCGAAACCGGTCAAAGAGACAGTGCCTGGCGCAAAGTCCCCGTACCCCAGGAAAACGGCACTAGGAAGGCTCGTTGAGGTAAAAGTCTCGTACCTGCCGATGTCGGCGACCAAGCCATTGAAGTTCGTAGTCGGACTGTTATTACCAAAGGCCGTGAAGGGGAGGTCTCCAACCAGAGCAGTACCTAGTAAAGTTGGTGGTAATATTGATAATGGTCGCTTTGGAAAGCGCCGGAAACGCGAAACAAGCGACAGCGACGAGAACGAGCAGACCGAAACGGGATTTTAGGTTCTTCATAAATTAGTTTTCAATTATCAATTAAATTCAGCAGGTTCGGTGCCACGCCCAGAATTGGCTTGTATTCAGCATCATGATCCAAAGAGAAATAGTTGGTGCACTGATGTTTAAAAATATTGCGCCAGAAACCCACACTTATTTGAGCGCACCAATCGAACTGAGAAAATGTAAGATCCTCCGACGAACTTGATAATCGGACCCGTCGAGAGCTTTACAGGGCAATTTAGCGAACTCGAAAGGGCCGCTGTCACCGAGCAATGTCAACAGTGATACCTGACCTTCTCCGGTCCTAATCGGCAACCGCGTATTTCGGATCTTTCACTTGCTTGCGTACGACCTCGAAGACCTTGCGGATGCTGACCTGGCTAAAGTGATTCGCGAGGAAGACCGGGACTCTGCCGGCGCTGTCGCTGCAAACCGAATAGGTGGCCTTTGTCGTCATCGGGCTGGAAGGTTCCAGCAGCCAGCTTCCCTCACAGACTTTTACCCGAATCACGCCCGGCTTTTCCGGGGGACCGAGCCCATTCGCGACCTGCCATTGGTTCAAGTAGGTCAATCCGTCGGGGCTTGCCCAGGATTTTTCCCTTATGCGCAACGTGTAGTCACGGTCGCAAACTACCTTGGGAGAAATGCGCTGGGAGGTCAAAACCGAATCCTCATCGCGCTTCAGGAGCAGGCACTGGGTCACGTAGGGCATGAACTCGGGGTAGCTGGCAACATCATCGATGACGGCGTGCACTTCGCGGCTGCGAGCCTCGATTTCGCCGAATGCCCGGAATTCCTTCACCGGGCTGTTCGGGTGCGCGCGACTATAGATTTTGATGCCGTCGCCTTCGCTCGATATTTTCCAACCGTCGGACGCGGCGACCGAACCGGGTTGATCAGCCATCGCGGGAAGCGCAAGAGCGAACGAAACGAGGATCAAAGCGGGCCGGCGGCGCATGAAGCGTTGCAGTGTGCACCAAAATGCGGAGGAATCACCGAGAAGTTTGCGGGGAAAACAGGGCAGGGCACGAACTCCGGGGCGTCTGCCGGCGGGGGCGGTCACCGCAAATTTCCTATGAGGCTGGCGCCACTTGAGCTATCGGTGGGCGGTGAAAAGTTGGTGCTATTTTGCCACGCGGAAGTCCTTGCAGGTGCTTTCGTGGTCGTTCGTGCGTTTGCAAATCTGGCCCGCCCCCGGCGCCGCGGAACCTGCCGGTGCCGCCGTTCTGGTCGCCAATCATATTTCGCATTTTGACCCTCTCTATCTCGGGTTCGCCTTTAAGCGGGTCATTGATTGGATGACGACCGCGGAATTCTATACCAACCCATTGACGGGGGCCTGGCTTCGCGCAGTCAATACCTTTCCGGTCGATCGTTCGCGGCCGGACCGCCGCGCGCTGCGGGTTGGGGTGGAGCGGCTGCGTGCCGGGCGGATGGTGGGGATGTTTCCAGAAGGCGGCATTCGGGCGGGCACTTCCTCCATGCTGGAAGGGACCGCACCGAAGAGCGGCGCGACGGCTTTGGCGAGATTGGCGGGCGCGCCGATCATTCCGTGTATTGTGCTCGGTACGGACCGCCTTTACGCGAAGCGCAGTTGGCGGCCCGGCCCGCCGCGCACTCCGATATGGGTGACGGTCGGCGCGCCGTTCTCAGTGACGGAGTTGAAGAGCGATGAAGCGGATGCGCGCATGGCAGACACTGTGCGGGATTTATACGCGGCGACCATCGCTCACTTTTCGCTCGGGCCTGATGATCTGCCGACGACGCCCCAAAAACGCAAAGGACGGGACGCGAACGCGCCTGCCTAACGAATATGAAACCGTTCCTTCATCGCAGTCTCGGACTGGCGGTCGATCAAATGTTGTGCGGCACCCTGGCCCTGCTCCACCGCCGACATGCCGGCCGCGTCTCGACTCGCGATGCGGTCGAAAAATATCTTGCCGCCTGCGAACGACAGACGCGAGCCGAGCATTTCGCACTGCCGTCGGCGATGGAGGACTTTCGCGAGCTCGCGCCTGACACCATTACCTGGCGGAGCCCGGCTGCATCGGTCGCCGAATTTCCCGTCAATGGGCGCGCGCGCGTCGTCCTTTATCGGGTGCGTCCGGATGCGCCGACCGTCATCATGTTGCACGCCTTAATGTCGGTCTCGGATGCCGGCTACGTGCGCTGGGCAGAGCGCTTCAACTCGGCCGGTTGGAACGCCGCATTTGTGCATCTGCCGTTTCATTATTCGCGCCGGCCGCGGGGACATCTCAATGGCGAGCTTTGCTTCACGGCCGATCTCGCCCTGACCGGCGACACGGTGCGACAGGCGGTGGTGGAGATTCGGCAGCTCCTGGCGTGGTTGCGCGCGCAAGGCACGAAGGAGTTTGGGTTGCTTGGAACGAGCTACGGCGGCTGGATTGCCGCTTTGCTTGCCTCGCTCGAGCCGGATCTAAGGTTTCTCGCGCTCCTCGCCCCGATGGTAAACATCGGCCATGCGCTGTATGAGGGCCCGACCAGTTGGACGCTGCGTGGGCAACTGGCGCGGGCCGGTCTCGACCGGGCACTGGCGGATCGCCACGCGCACCTCTCCTCGCCACTGCGAACGCTTCCCGCGGGCGACGTTGCAGAGCGAACGGTCATCATCGGCGGTGCCTTCGATCGCATTGTGCGGTTGAGCGATCTCGCGATGTTGCGCAATGCCTGGCCAGGCTCGGAACTGGTCACCGTGCCGCATGCACATTTCGGCTACGGCATGATCCCGCTGGCGTTAGAGTGGTTGGAAACGCGCGGTCTGGTGGTGCGTGACAGCAACTAATCGGGCCGACAGGGCGAATGCGGAAGCCGGCGATCTGGAGAATTCAAACAGTCCGCGATTTCATCTGGCTCGGCTGATCAGCCCACTCGCTTTGAATCAAGGGGAGGAGGCTCTCTACGTCTTTGGGCTTGAATAAACGGCTCTTGCTGCGTCTGGCGGGCCCGGCGAGATCGCGCACGCGCAGAATCTCGCCGTTTTTCCAGACCCAGGCGTCTTCGTTGTATGGGCCGACTTTGCGCGGATCGCTCCAGGTATGGATTGAGATCAGACGATCGGTCAGCGCAGCGGCGATATGCATTGGGCCGCTATCGACGCTGATCGTGAAACGCGCCCGGCGGATCAGCCAGATGAGTTGCTGGACGGTGGTGTGATTAAGCAGGTTGACGCAGTTGTCCGGCACCGCGATTTCGCGCTTCGTCAGCCCGACGAGCACGACGCGATTCGGAGCGAGCGCGTGGCAGAATTCCTCCACCGCCAGACGGCTGAGCGATTTGCACCGCCCGCGAGCGAAAGGATGGAGCAGGAGAAACGGCGTGTCCTCATCGAAGCGGGCGATGGAATCGCCGCTCGGCAACGGGAAGCGGAGCGGGCGCGTCACCGGCACACCGAAGGCTTCGACGAGCTTGAGGTAGCGCTCGACGGCATGCGTGTGGCGATTGACCTGCGCAGTGTGTTGATAGAAAAGACGCGCGCCTTCCCGGGCATCGCTCATTCCGTAGAACTCGTCGGGATGACTCATCTTCCCGATTAACGCACTCCGGAGCAGGCCTTGAAAATCGAGCGCCACGTCCGGTTGCAGCCGCGCGGTCTGCTGCAGCCAGGGGAGAAGATGCTTCGACATCCCGAAGCCGCCGAGGTCGCCTCGGGGGAAAATGTGGACGTGGTCGACACTTCGGTTCCCGCGCAGAAGGGGCGCCCATTCCGGGTTGATGACCCAGGTGATCTCAGCCTCCGGATAGGCGTCGCGGATCAGCGCCACCGACGGCAGGGTATGGACAATATCGCCTAACGAACTCGGCTTGATGATGAGGATGGAAGAAATTGCCGATTTCAAGTCAGACAGGATCTACAGGCTCATCGGGATTCGAATCAGATACGGGCTTGGCTCAATTTCTGATCCGGTAAATTCTGTTGGTCCTGCCTCGTCCTTCTAACGTCCCGCGGCGAGGCGGGCGGCGAGGCGATCAGGCAGACCGGCCGCGAGAATCTTTCCCTGCGCGGTCTCGAGATCATACTTCACCCGGCGTTGCTCGACGACCTGGCGTTCGACGTCGTAGATGCCATAGGCGGCGCGCCAATCTCGATCGCGCGGCTGGCCGATGCTGCCGGGATTGACGAAATATTTCTTTCCCCGGTCGAGCACGGTCTGCCCGACGGTGATGCGATGCACGTTATCGTCAGACACAAAGGCGGTCGGCCAATGAGTGTGGCCGAAAAAGCAAAGCGGTGTGTGCTGACAGGTGAAGCTCGCGATGGCATCGAGATCGTTGAAGACATAGCCCCATCGCTCCGGCGTATCGAGAGTTGCGTGCACGATGGTGAAGTCACCCACTTGTCTCGTCAGGGGCAACTCGGATAGCCAGGCCTTGTCCTTGGCGGAAAGATGTTCGCGCGTCCAATCGATCGCCTCCTCGGCCAGCTCGTTGAAGCTTTCGGTCGGGGTGACAATCGAGGCCTGCTCATCGTGATTACCCTTCACCACCGGGCATTCAAGCTCCTGAATGCGCTGCACGCATTCGCTTGGGTTGGCGTTATAGCCGACGACGTCGCCAAGACAGACGAAATGCGTGCAGGACTGGGCGCGCGCGTCTGCCAGCACCGCATCGAGCGCTTCAAGGTTGGCGTGAATGTCACTGAGGATGGCGTACCGCATCGATCGAAAGGTTACATTTGTCTGTCGGGAATGCGTTCTTGCAACGGGATATCGAGTCTTTCTTCGAGAAATTTCAGGCGCTTGAGCAGGGTTGGAAGGCGCTCGTGTTCGCCGCGGTCGTAGAGCCTGCGGAGAGCCTCGTACGCCTTGCGCTCGCGTCCCGGCACATAGGAAAGCTCGTAGGCCGCGAAGCGTTTGTCATATTCCGGCGCGCCAGGGAGCGATGCCGCCTGTGCGTAGTGACGGGCAGCGGCCGCGTGATCGTTGAGTTTCTCCCGGCAGAGGCGGGCGAGTGATTCGTAGAGTTGCGGGCGGTCAGGGTTGTTCTGAATTCCGCGTTCAAGGAAATCTTTTCCGAGGGCAAGATACCCGCGCTGCGCCTTGCGACGAAGGGCTTCGTTAGGCTGGGAAAGATCATTCATTGCGGCGGCGCTCGCATTCCAGGCCATGTGCCAGGCGGCCATATCCCAGAAGAGGATGGAGCGCGGCTGGAGCGTTGTCGCTTCACGAAAGAGGAGAAGCACGCGCTCCCACTGCGTTCGTTCCCAGGCCACATGTGCCTGAATGAAAACGAAATCCGCGACTACCGACCGAAAGCCGCTCAAGGCCGCGAGGAAACCGAGTTGTCCAAGTTGCTCGCGCAGATCGAGGCCAAGCCGCGCCTGGTGGAAATCGGCCCTCCGATGTTCGGCGGTAAGAGCCGTCTCGATCGGCAGGCGGAGGGCGCCGAAGGCAAGGACAAGAAAGGCGACGATAGCTCCGCGAATCATAATTCTCTTCCGTGAAAAGCGACCCAGGCAAAGAAAAGATAGACCGAAACGTAGATGCAACCCAGCACTGCGGTCTGGACTAAGAGGGCCATCGGGATCGCGATGCCGGCGACGATGCCGTCAGCGAGATTGAAGAGTTGCAGATCAGGAAAGACGAGAGCGACAAAACCAAGAGAGACATGCGCGAGCCAGCCGCCGCTGTGGGCCTGCAGCCAATAGGCACGCGCCGTCGCCTGAAGATGTCCGATGAAATATACGAAGACCATCACCACGATGGTGAAGACGTTTGAGGTCGCGAAGGTGGAGACGAAAAGGGTGAGCGAAGCGAGGAGCGCGGCCTTGAGATAGATCAGCACAATGCCCGGGAGCAGGTTGGCGTTGAAAGCCGAAGCCTTCAGGCTGCGGATCGCGGCCTCAACCTGCCCGGGAGGAAGCGCGGCGCCGGAGCGCAGTGTCTCACCCAGGAGAATTTGCTCCCTAACGAAAAGCAGGCCGAGAAAAAGCGCGCTCATTGCGAGGACGCTGCACGCGAGAAGGAGAAGCACACCGGCCAGCTTGCCGATGAGATATTCGTAACGCGGGACTGGTTTGGCGAGAATGGTGTAGATGGTGCGCTCCTCGAGGTCGCGCGGAATGAGCTGGGCCGTGGCTGCGATCGCGAGGAGCGAGCTGAAGATGCTCATCGAGCCTAACGAAACGTCCTTCAGGATTTGAAATTCTTGCTGGAAAGTAAGCCGTGCCATGAAAGCCGAGCTGCCGATCAGGAAGAGGCCGAAGAGGAGCAGGAAATAAAAGAGCTTCAGCCTAACGAGTCCGGTAAAGGTGTTGCCGGTGAGGGCCGCGACCCGGGCGCCGGAAAACGAACGGTGTTTCACTTCAGGCCGGAAGATGTGGGTTGCAGTGGATCTCATTTCTCTTCGACGGACCTGGTCGCTTTTAGGAACAGTCCCTCGAGCGTGGTCTGGGACTGGCGCTGCGCCACGAGGCGGGCGCCGGATTTGGCGAGGATCGCGCCGATTTGCGTCAGAACCTCAGGGGTGCTGTTTTCCAGGATCAGTTCGGTTTGGTTTTCGATCGCGAGCAACTCGTCGACTGATCCTTCCTTGACGAGAACGCCCTGCGCCAGGATACCGACGCGATCGCAGACTTCCTGAACCTGAGCGAGGAGATGAGACGAGAGCAACACGGTGATACCGCGGCCTTTCAAGTCGAGGATCAGGTCGCGAATTTCGGCCGAGCCCTTGGGATCGACGCCCGCGGTCGGCTCGTCCAGCACGATGAGTCTCGGTTCGTGGATGAGCGCCTGCGCTAGGCCGATGCGCTGCAGCATCCCCTTGGAATAACCGCCCAGCCGGCGGTCCCGCGCGTCCTCCAGCCTAACGAGAGCGAGTAACTCGTTGGTTCGCGCTCGCAAATGCTGCCCGCCCAGGCCACAGAGTTTTCCGTAGAAATGAAGCGTCTCTGCGCCGGTGAGGTATTTGTAAAAATAAGGACTCTCCGGCAGGAAACCGACCGCTTCGCGACTGCTCACTTCCCGGCTGTCGCGGCCGAAAATCCTGGTCGTGCCGGCGGTTGGCGAGACGAGGCCGAGGATGATCTTGAGAGTCGTGCTTTTGCCCGATCCATTAGGGCCGAGCAGGCCGTATACCTGGCCGGGCGTGACCTCGAGGTTCAGCCCGCGGAGCGCGACCACTCCGCCCCGGCGAAACGGGATCGGGAAAACCTTTGTGAGTCCGTGGACCGCAACCGCCGGCTCAGTCATGGCGAATCTCGAAGCCGTGCACTTGCGGCGGTTGGGGGAGGAGCGACTCCGTTTGTTTGCGAATGTGTGCGCGCAGTCCGCTCTGCCCGATCGCGTCGACGAAGGCGCGGACTTCGCTTTGCTCGCCTGCCGTCTGCAGTTCGACTCGACCGTCCGGCAGGTTGCGCACCCAGCCGGTGACGTCGAAACCCTTGGCCACATGTTTGACCGACCAGCGAAAGCCAACGCCCTGAACGCTGCCTTCAAAGAGAATCTGGAGCGAAAACATAAGCCGGGCCAGCAATCGTAAGCGCCCCGGCTGCTTTGTCATCCGTGGAATGAGCGGATGGTGCTTTAGGTTGGGCAACGTTTTCGCCTAACGAGATGCTTGGATCGGCGCGTTCCTGGCAATGGAAAATCGGTGTCGGACTCGCTTCTGGCGACGGCTCGGTGGGCGCGATCAGGCGCGGATCATTCGAATCGCGCTGGAACTCTTCAGCCTGGCCGGCGAGGACGGGCGGCGCCGGTGGTGGCGCCAGCTTCTCCGCGACCAGGGTGGCCGCGGTCTCCATTCGCCACGTAGTCGCTCTCGCCATCCTGCAGTTGCATTTTCATTTAGCCGAAGGAAGGCCGGATGACTTTCAAAATCGAATCCATCGGCAATTGCGAGTCGGGTCCATTGCCCTGTTGGGGACCGTAGTGGCAAAAGCGGTTTGCGGAGTTACGACAGAATACCAGCCGCCGGTCTTGCCGAAGAATGCGCCAGTCTTGCCTGACGAAGCGCAGCCGAATGCGGGGAGCCCCATGGCTGCAAAGATGAAGGGAGGGAGAGGAATTCTACTTGTAGCTGTAAACGAAACATACTCCTGCCGCCTCGCCCTCGTCCAGACGGACCCGGATGAAGTATTCGCCGCTGCGGGTCACCGAAAGACCAGCCGCCGCTTTTGTGCCGGAGTCATATTTTTCTGCCGCTACCGGTGCCCCAGTCTCGTCGAAAACCGCGACTGAAACCTTTTTCGCCTTGTCGGTTGCGCCGGCGCAAAACCAGTACTGGTTTCCGGCATAAAGGTTAACCGCGATCAGTTTGCTCTCGTTGGGCGCGAGGGTCCCCGCCCAGTGTCCGTCCCGCAGCTTGAAGCCATCGTTGGAAAACGCACCCGCCAGATCGAGCACCACCTCGCGCGCAGCCACCTCCTGGTCGGTTTCGGCCAGCGCCGGAGCGGCGAGGGCCAGCACGATGAGGATCGTCAGGCAATGACGTGACCGGCAGGTGCATCATTGATCTTTCTTTTGGATCTCCTGCATCAGTTTATTCACGCTCTGGTTCAGCTTGGTCACCTCGGCGAGCGAGAGACCCTGGCCGAAGGGCTTGGCCACGATCTGCTCGATCCCTCCCAATTGAGCATCCACACTCTTCACGAGCGGATCGTTCTGCATCTCTGGAGAAATCTGCCCGATCTTCGCACGGATGAAGCGGAGCAGTTCCGGCTGACGCAGGATCTGTCCGAGCTTCTCGTCATAGTTTTTCTCGATCAGGCCCCCGACCACCTGCGTGCCGCGGATCCAACCGCCAAGACTAACGAGAATGACGAGATCCTGATCGCGGTGCGATTGCATCGAGGCTTTGACTTCGTTTTGGGTCGCCTCGAGTTCCTCCTGAAGCGTGGCCCATTCGTTATTCTCCGCGAATTGATTGATGCTGTTCCCCCGCGCCAGGATGTTTTCGCTCACGCCCAGGGCCTTCGCCATTTTCATAACGTCCCCGCCGATGTTTTTCACCTGCTGCGTATCCTGGGCCTGAACCGCGATAAAGCCGTCGGCGATCAAGCCACCAAGATTGAGCGCGATCTGCGCGCGGGTTTTGTAATTCATCGCGATCGGTCCGCGATAACGCGAGGCCCAATCCGGTTGCGCCGGTTTGGCGAGCGCGGCGAAAAGCTCACCCGGTGTCGGGATGGTCACTTCGTCAGTCTTGACCGCCTGCGACATCTGCTCGGCGGAAAGACTCGCTGGAGTCGGCACCGGAGTGGCCGTAGGCGAGGCAAAAGCCGCGCCGCTCAGCAACTGCAACAGGATAAACCCAGCCACGTCCCGCACGAACATGCCCGCAGATTAACCACGCCGCAGGGCAATGCCAGCGGGAAATCCAATCCACCGCAGCTAGCTACGGCGCCACTGCACGCACTGACTGGAACGAGTTGGCTACCATGACGGGTTCGATCATTTGCAGTCTGGCCGCGAGGGAGCGGATCTTTCCGGAGAGACTCACCACGGCGAATTCAGTCTGTTCGCCAAGAGGTCGCCGGGGAGCGAGAAAGAGGCGTTGCGCCGTATGCAAATCGTGGCTATTTCCCTAACGATATGTCCGCGACGACCATCAACCGAATCATCGCGCGTGAGATTCTCGATTCCCGCGGCAACCCGACGATCGAAGTGGATGTGCATCTTGATGGCGGCGGATTCGGGCGCGCGGCGGTGCCGAGCGGGGCGAGTACGGGCGAGCACGAAGCCTGGGAATTGCGTGATGGCGACGAGAAACGCTATGGCGGAAAGGGCGTCACGAGGGCAGTCGCCTCAGTTAACGAAACCATCGCACCGGTTCTGATCGGCTTTGACGCGATCAAGCAGGCCAGGCTCGACGCACATCTCATCGAACTCGACGGCACGCCGAACAAGAAGAAACTAGGTGCCAACGCATTGCTAGGCGTTTCCCTCGCCGTGGCCCACGCCGCGGCCGACTCCGAGAAGCTTCCGCTCTTTCGTTACCTCGGCGGAAGCGAGGCCAAGGTTTTGCCGGTCCCGATGATGAACATCCTCAACGGCGGCGCGCATTCCGATGCGCCGATCGATTTCCAGGAGTTCATGATCATGCCAAAAGGCGCGCCGAGTTTTCCAGAAGCGCTCCGCTATGGCGCGGAAGTTTTTCACGCGCTCAAGAGCGTGCTCAAGGACCGCGGCCTTTCGACGGCGATCGGCGACGAGGGCGGTTTCGCGCCGAATCTCAGGTCGGTCGAGGACGCACTCGAGTCGATCGCGGCCGCGGTCGAGAAGGCCGGCTACTCGTTAGGCGAACAGATTTTCATCGCCCTCGATCCCGCCTCTTCTGAATTTTTTGACGCGGAGCAAAACGCCTACGTCTTTAAGAAATCCGACGGTTCGAAGCGGACGGCGGCTGAGTTGGTCGATTACTACGCCTCGCTCTGCGCCCGTTTCCCAATCATTTCGATCGAGGACGGCTGCGCAGAAAACGATTGGGATGGTTGGAAGAAACTGACCGACCGCCTTGGCAACAAGATGCAACTCGTGGGTGATGACCTCTTTGTGACCAACGTGCAATTCCTGCGCAAAGGGATCGAACTAGGCGTGGCCAATTCCATTCTCGTTAAAGTGAACCAGATCGGGACCCTGACCGAGACTTTCGCGACGATCGACCTGGCGAAGCAAAACGATTACACCGCCGTCATCAGTCACCGTTCGGGCGAAACCGAGGACACCACGATTTCCGATATCGCGGTCGCGACCAACGCCGGGCAGATCAAGACCGGATCGCTCTGCCGGACGGATCGCGTCGCGAAGTACAACCAACTCTTGCGCATCGCGGAGGAATTGGGTGACAAAGCGGTCTACGGAGGTAAGATGCGCTAGTGGACGCCACCGGCTACGGCGATTTTCGCGCGCGACGCGAGGCCACCATCTGGCAACGGATGAATCACGTTTTGCGCGTGCTTCTTTTCCTTGCGGTCTGGCTGCTCATTATCAGCTTCTTCCTCCCGCCCTACAAAAAACTGAATCAAAGCCGCGCCGAGATTGAGCAATTGCAGGCCCAATTGACCGAGCAAAAAACACTCCTCGCGCGCCAGACCAAAGAGGTGACGCTCCTGAAATCGGATCCGACCTATCTGGAAACGATCGCGCGCGACAAGCTCGATTTGATGAAGGAAGGCGAAACCATCTTTCGCATCGAAACACGGCGGCCTGGCGCGCAACTTCCCGCGAAGCCGCAGCCGTGAGGGAGACATTGCGCGCAGGGTAGCGCAAGCGTCCAGCTTGCCAGTTAACGTTCCCTCGCGAGCCGGGAAACTCGCGCGACCCCGTTTGTCGTTACGGGCGACGGTCATGGCGTGGGCTGACACGCACGCCTAACGACGGAGAACGGGCGCGCAAGCAGGCGCTTTATTCGGAGAGATCGATCTTCAATCCGTCGTAGGCAAGGCCGACGTACGGTGGCAGCTCACTCTCCGCGCTCTGCGGCAGCTCGTGACAGATGTGGGTGAAAAGAGTTCGCACCGGCCGCACCCGCTCTGCGACTTCGAGCGCCTGGTCAATGCTCAGGTGAGTCGGATGCGGCTTGTGCCTCAGGGCATCGATGACGAGCAACTGCACGCCGTCGATCTGGCGCGCGATGTCGCCCGGCACCGCGCTGCAATCGCTCAGGTAAGCGAGCAGTCTGCGGCCGTTGCGGGCAAAGAGGTAACCGTAGGTTTCGGAGCTTCCATGCGGCACGGGAAGCGGCGTGATGTGGGTTTTGCCTAACGAAAATGGCCCGGAAATAATGTGTGGCTCCGGCTTCAAATAGCCCGGCCATGGGCTCGGTGTCTTGAAGGCGAATTCGTAGACGCGTTCCAAGTCCGCCATCGTTTCGGCCGACGCGTAGACTGGCATCCGCCCGCCGCGTGGCGCGGCGAAGCGCCGCAAGTCGTCGAAACCCATGACGTGATCGGTATGTGCGTGGGTCATAATCGCGGCGTCGACCTGCCAGATGTTTTCGCGCAGACATTGGGTGCGAAAGTCCGTTCCCGTATCGACGACATATGCGCCTTCGGGTGTTTCGAGATAGATCGAAGCACGGGTGCGATTGTCGCGCGGATCGGTCGAATGGCAGACCGGGCAGTTGCAACGAATCATCGGCACGCCTTGCGAGGTCCCGGTCCCGAGAAAGGTCAGGCGAAGCTGCGAATTCGCGGCCAGTTGAGAGTTGCGGGTTGAGAGTTGAGAGTCGGAGGCGTTCAGAGACTCCATCTCTCAACTCTCAACCCTCAAGTCTCAACTGCTGTGTTGCTCAGTTTGCTTCGAATCAAGAACCTCGCGCTGGTCGAGGACCTGGAGTGGGAGCTGACGGCCGGCTTCACCGCCATCACGGGAGAAACCGGAGCCGGCAAATCGATCATCATCGGCGCGCTCAAGTTGCTGCTTGGCGAGCGAGCGGATAAATCGCTCATTCGCACCGGAGCGGAGTCGTGCACGGTTGAAGCCATTTTTGTGGCCGACGATTTTTCCGAACTCAACCGGTGTCTCGCGGAAGGGGGCGTTGAACCGGCGGGGGGCGAGTTGATCTTGAAGCGCGGCTTTTCGTTAGGCGGAAGCAATCGGCAGTTTGTCAACGGTTCGCCCACAACGCTCGCATTTCTGAAAATGATCGGCGACGAACTGGTCGATCTGCACGGACCGCACGATCATCAATCCCTCCTCTCGTCGGAGCGGCAGCTGGATTTGCTCGATGGCTTCGCCCATGCAGAAAGGGAACGGCGGGAATACCAGCAAGCCTACCGGCGTTTGCAAACCCTGGTGGCGGAGGAAGCGGCGCTGAGCGCGGCGGAATCAGCCCGCGAACAGGAACTCGACCTGTTGCGCCACCAGGCAACTGAAATTGCCTCCGCCAGGCTTCAGCCTAACGAAGAGGAAGAGATCGTAGCGCGCTACAAACTGGCGAGCAACAGCCGGCGCCTCATCGAGCTGGCGACGACGATTTCACGGCAACTATCCGAAGTGGAGAACGCCGTGCTAAACCAGCTCGCGGAGACCCAGCGGCTCTTTCGGGAGCTGGAGAAGATCGATTCCAGTCTGGCGGAAACTTCCGCCGCTCATGCCGGCGCGGTCGTCGAACTGACGGAAGTGGCGCGAACCCTCGATCGTTATGCCGAACGGCTCGATCTCGATCCGGAGCAGCTCGCGCAACTCGAGCAGCGGGTCACTTTGCTCGAAACGCTGAAGCGCAAATACGGCGCGACCATCCCAGAGGTGATCGACTTCGGAGAGCGGGCCGCGGATCGGATGCGCAAAATCGAGGGTCGCGATGCGGAGCTGGAGCGGCTGGCGGGCGAGATCAGCCAGGCACGCGCTACGTTCGAACGGACAGCGACGGCGTTGCGCAGAGCGCGCACGAAAGCGGCGCCCAAACTGGCCGCGACCGTCGGACGCAACCTGGCGGGTCTTGGGTTTCGCCAAGCGAAGTTTGAAGCCAGCCTAACGCCTAACGACGAGCCGCGACCTCTCGGGACTGATTCGCTTGAGCTGCTCTTCTCGCCGAATCCCGGGGAGCCGCTCAAGCCGCTGCGCCAGATTGCTTCGAGCGGCGAAATCTCGCGCCTGATGCTCGCGATCAAATCGGCGCTCGCCGCGCAGGACGCGATTCCGCTTCTCGTCTTCGACGAAATCGACGCCAACGTCGGAGGCGAGATCGCGAACGCGGTGGGAGCGAAGATGCGGACACTGGCGGAGAAACATCAGGTGCTCTGCATCACGCACCTGCCACAGGTGGCCGCGGCCGCGACAACGCAATTTGTCGTCACGAAAGAAGTGGTGAACGGCCGCACGTTTTCGGAACTGCGCGAGGTAAAGGGCAAAGCGCGCCGGGAAGAAATCGCGCGGATGCTCGGCGGCCAGAGCGAATCGGCACTCAAACACGCCGCTACGTTGCTCAGGTAAAGGCGTTGGAAGCCAGGGTTTCCCGGGAGGTGTGGAACAGGCCCTGCTTTTAGCAGAGCGCAATCCCGCACTGCGTCTTGGATGAAAAGCAAATTTACGCCAATAGCCAGCGCAACTGGGGTTAGGACGGTCGATTGGAACACGAATTTCGAAAAGAGGACCCCGTTAGCCGATCGGGCGGATGAATTGTTCCTGCAACGGCAGGAGAACGTGTACCGCGAGACGGATCAGATTTTCGTTCGCCTCCTGCTTCTGGAATGGATTGCCCTGGTGATTACCGCGCTGGTCGTCGCACCGGGAAACTGGAGCGCTCAGGCCGGTCGCATCGATTTGCAGGCTTGGGTGGCGACCATTTTAGGTGGAACGGTCACGTTGGTCCCGCTGGCCTTGGCGCGGCTCCGGCCTGGGGCCGCCATCACTCGTTACGCCGTTGCGGGAGCCCAGATGTTGCTCTCGGCTTTGCTGATCAAGCTGAGCGGCGGCCAACTGGAAACCCACTTTGACGTCGTCTTCTGCTCGCTCATCATTCTCTCGTTTTACCGCGACTGGCGGGTGCTGGTGCTGGCCACAGTGGTCGCAGCGACGGATCACTTTTTTCGTGACGCCTACTGGCCGTTTTCGATCCACGGAGCGCTCGACGGTAGTTCCTGGAAATCGATCGAACCGTGCGTTTGGGTAGTCTTCGAAGACATTCTCCTCGGGATCTTGTGTCTCTCCAGCAACAAGGAAATGCGCGGCATGGCCCTGCGGACCGCAGCATTGCAGGAGCAGACAGAGCGTCTGGTGGCGAGCCAGCACGTTAATCAGCTGATCATGGACAAATCGCGTGACGTGATTTGCGCGAACGATGCCGAAGGGCGCTTCCTCACGGTCGGTGCCGCGTGTGAGGCGCTCTGGGGTTACACGCCGGAGGAACTGATCGGGAAAAGCTGCGCGGAAATGGTGCATCCCGAGGACTTGGAAAAGAGCCGTCTGGCGAATCTCGAGATCATGGCGGGACATTCGGTGACGAACTTTGAAAATCGTTATGTCCGGAAAGACGGGGCGATCGTGGACGTGCTCTGGTCGGCCTACTGGTCGGAGAGCGATGGGACGATGTTCCAAGTGGCGCGCGACATAACCCAACGCAAACAGGCGGAAGCGGCCTCGCAAAAAACGAACCGGCAACTTGCTTCGGCGCTCCAGGCCAATCAGTTGATCATGGATAATTCGCAGGACGTGATCTGTGCTCTCGACGCGAAAGGCCGGTTCCTCTCGACTAATGCCGCCTGTGAAAACCTGTGGGGCTACCAGCCGGAAGAACTAATCGGCCGCTGCTATCTGGCCCTTGTCCATCCGAAGGACCGCGCACGCACCAAGCAGATCGAAAGTGGGACGCGGGCCGGAGGCAAGATCAGCAATTTCGTGAATCGCTGCGTGCGCAAGGACGGATTGACTGTCGATGTGCTTTGGTCCGGGAGCTGGTCGGAGGCTGATGAAATTCTGTTTTGTGTCGCGCACGATGCCACGGAAAGCCAGAGGATTGAGAAAGCGCTGCGGGAAGCAAAGGAAGCGGCCGATCGAGCGAACCGCGCGAAGAGCGAGTTCCTATCGCGTATGAGCCACGAGCTGCGCACACCGCTCAATGCCATTCTCGGATTCGGCCAATTGCTGGAGCGGCGGAATCCAAAACCAAGCCAGCGACCACACCTTCATCATATCCTGACAGCCGGCCGTCATCTCCTCGAGTTGATTAACGAAGTTCTCGATATCAGCCGCATCGAATCCGAGAGGATGCATCTTTCGCTCGAACCGGTGAATGTAAGTGTCGCCTTGGAAGAGGCGGTGGATTTGATCCAGCCTCTGGCGGCCGAACGATCGATCAGCCTTTTCACGCCGTCTGCAAACGAGACGAACTTCTTTGTGCTGGCCGACCACCAGCGTCTCAAGCAGGTCTTGCTGAATCTTCTGACTAATGGAGTGAAATACACTCTTGCCGGCGGCGCGGTCATGATTTCGTGCAGACCGGTTGGCGGGAGGGTTCGGCTGGCTGTGCGCGATACCGGTGTCGGCATCGCAGCAGACAAGCTCGAGCGCGTCTTCACACCTTTCGATCGACTCGGCGCGGAGCGATCGGGCATCGAGGGAACGGGTCTTGGCTTGGCGCTTTCGAAGCGCTTGGTGCAGGCAATGCGCGGAGTGATCGGCTTCGAAAGCATGGAGGGGCAGGGGAGTAATTTCTGGTTGGAGCTGATACGGAAGGAATCGCCGCTCGACGCGATTGCCGCAAAAAGTAGCGCGGGCGCGCGCAAAAGAGGAGAGAAGTTGGAGAAACAGCGTTCCGTCCTTTACATAGAAGACAACCTTTCCAATCTCAACCTTGTCGAGCAACTCCTGCACGAGGACGCTGGCTTTCATCTGCTGACTGCGATGCAGGGCAGGATCGGTCTTGATCTGGCTCGCCAACATTCGCCGGATCTGATCCTGCTCGATCTCCACTTGCCCGACATGCCGGGATGGGACGTGCTCGCCGAATTGCAGGGGAGCGAAGCCACGCGTCGCATCCCGACGATTATCGTCAGTGCGGACGCCACCGAGGGACAGTTCAAGCGCCTCCTGGATGCCGGCGCCCGCAGTTATATCACCAAGCCGATCGACTTGACCCAGTTCTATCGTGCGATGGAGCAGACCGCCTCGAGCAAGGAAGAATGCCTCGCAGTCTAGGAATGGAGACCCTGGCTGAAGAAACAGTCCTTTTGAGCGAGCCTTCCGCTTGCTTCCCCTGCGAATCTCCCCGTTACGGCGAATTGAAGATTCTGGTGATCGACGACGAGTCGGCGAATGCCGAATTGCTCGAGGCGATCCTGATGGACAATGGATACGAGCATGTGAAAGCAATTACGGATTCGCGCCTTGCTCTCGATGTCTGCCGGATCTTCGAACCCGATCTAATCCTGCTTGATCTCATGATGCCCCACGTCGACGGCTTTACCATTCTTGAGGCGCTGCGTTCCGAACCGGACGGGGCTTGCCTGCCGGTGATCGTGCTGACCGCGGATGAAAGCAAGGAAACGAAACTGCGTGTGCTTAATGCCGGGGCCAATGATTTCATATTAAAACCTTTCGATCTTGCCGAGACCTTGCTCCGGATCGAGAACCTGCTCGCGCTGCGAGAGCGAAACGTTCAGCTCAAGATGCAGCGCGCCGCACTGGAGGCCGCACTCAAGGCCATAAAGCTCGAGTCGCGCGAAGCGCAACCGACGCTGGATAAACATACGGACAGCATTCGTTAGGCCGGCAGGTCTTCCGGCGCGATGGTTTGGTTATCGGGTTACCAGAGCACGAAAACTGTTTCTGCGCGTTACGATCGGTGGCTATAAAAGATCGTGCTGAATTACATCTGGCTCGCGCTTGTGCTGCTCGCGGTTGCGATCGGCGGAGCGACCGGTCACCTGAAAGAAGTGACCGACGGTGCATTTGACGGCGCGAAGACCGCGGTCACGATCGCGCTCGGTTTGATCGGAATCATGGCGCTCTGGCTCGGCGTCATGCGTTTGGCGGAGCGAGCCGGCCTCATTCAAAAACTGGCGCTCGGTTTGCGGCCGCTGATGCGTCGTTTGTTCCCCGGCGTGCCTCACGATCACCCGGCGATGGGCTCGATGCTGATGAACATGGCGGCCAACATGCTTGGGCTCGGCAACGCCGCCACGCCGCTCGGTCTACGCGCGATGGGCGATCTCGAAACGCTCAATCCGCATCCGGGCACTGCGACGAACGCGATGTGCACTTTTCTCGCGATCAACACCAGCTCGGTGCAGCTGATTCCGACGACTGCGATCGCGATCCTGGTCGCGGCCGGTTCGACCAACCCGACCGCGATCGTTGGCACCGCGCTCCTCGCGACGCTCTGTGCCGCGACGGTCGCCGTTACCTCGGTGAAGCTGCTCGAAAAGGTGCCATGGTTTCGCGTCCGGCCTAACGAACGCGCGATCCAGGCGGAGGCGACGATGAAATCGGAAACGCCGCCGGTTTCAGATCCGGCTGTCGAGTTGGCCATACTACGGCTGCCGGGCTGGGGGAGGGCGGTGCTGGCACTGCTCGTTATTTTCTTTCTCGCGCTTTTCGTCAGGCAGGTTTTTCCCGAAATGCTTGGTCTTCCATTGGGGGCGAGCACGCCTTCCCCGGGTTATTTTGTGCGGGGCGTCAGCGCGCTCTCGATCCTCGCCATCCCGTTCCTGATCGCGTTCTTCATCCTCTACGCGGCGCTCTGCGGCTTGAAAGTCTACGACGAATTCGTCGAGGGCGCGAAGGAAGGTTTTGGCGTGATTTTGAAAATCATCCCGTTCCTCGTCACGATGCTGGTAGCGATCGGGATGTTTAAGGGTGCCGGCGGGATCGACCTGCTCGCGCGAGTCCTTTCGCCGGTCCTGACCCCGCTGCATTTCCCAACCGATCTGTTGCCCATCGCTCTGATGCGACCTTTGAGCGGCGGCGCGACGCTAGCACTCTTCACCGACGTAGTGCATCGGCTTGGGCCGGACAACATCGTGAGCCTGATGGCGGCAACGATCTACGGCAGCACGGAGACGACGTTCTATGTCGCCGCGGTTTATTTCGGCTCGGTCGGCATCAAACAGACGCGCCACGCTATTCCGGCCGGCTTGCTGGCCGATTTCGCCGGCGTGGTTGCATCGGTCATTATTTGCCGGGCGGTTCTTTGATTCGAGGTGGTGGGCATCTCTGCTACTCTTCTCAAATGAAAGTGTTCATCCCGCTGCTGGTAATTCTCGCAGCAAGTGTTGCCATCGCTTTCAGTGATACGCTCACGGTCACGAATACAAACGACAACGGCCCCGGCTCCCTACGTCAGGCGATCGCGGACGCCTCGGCCGGCGATACCATCACCTTCAACTTGCTTTTGCCCGCGATCATCGGCCTGACGAGCGACGAGCTTCTGATCGACAGGAATCTGACGATTTCGGGTCCCGGAGCGAAAAGCTTGACGATCGAAGTTTTTGGCGGCAGCGGAGGTCCTCAGGCGATGGAGATCGCCGCCGGTAGTTTGGATGTGACGATTACAGGACTGACGATCGCCAACGGCGGATTTTTTTTGGAAGGAAACGGATTGTTCAACCGCAGCACCGGCGCGGCGAGCATTCGAGACTGCGTTTTTGACTCTAACTTCGGCATCCTTCGGCGGCGGCGTGGCAAACGAGGGCACTTTGACTCTTACTGACTGCACCGTCTCTAATAATGGAGTCTCCGGCGGTGCCAGCGGGGGTGGCGGAATTTACAACGAAGGTATAATGACGATTGTTAGTTGCACCATTTCGAGCAACCATGCCGATGGTCTTGCCGGCGGGCCGCCGATCATCGCCGGTGCGGGTATCCTCAATTACGGAACGTTGACCCTGATCAACAGCACCATATCAGGCAACACGACCACCAAAGGTTACGGCGGCGGAATTGCCAACGCCGAGGGGGTCCTGACGATCGTTAACTGCACTATCGCCGAGAACGCGGCTGAGGTTGGGAGCGGCGGAGGGATTTTCAATGCGAGCGGAAGCGACGCCGCTGAAGTGAACATCCAGAACACGATCGTGGCCGCCAACTCGAACGGCTCCCAACCGCCATTTGATGTTGAAACAGACATCGATGGAACGGTTGTTTCCAACGGTTACAACCTGGTCGGATCGGATTTCGAGACCGTGACGACTCCGGCGACGGGTGACCAGATCGGCACGGCCGACTCGCCGATCGATCCGATGCTGGGTCCGCTGCAAGACAACGGGGGACCGACCGAGACCCACGAGCCTCTTTACGGCAGCCCGGCAATCGATAAGGGGGGTGCCGCCGAGGTGGTGACTACGGATCAACGCGGACGATTCCGGCCGGTGGACGCGCTGGCAATACCGCCGGCGGAAGGCGGCAATAACAGCGACATTGGCGCCTTTGAAAAACAGGCCGTGCACTCGCTCAATATTTCGACCCGGTTGCAGGTCCTGACCGGGGACAACATTTTGGATGCCGGTTTCATTATTACCGGCGCCGATCCGAAGCGAGTCCTCGTTCGTGGACTTGGGCCGTCGTTAGCTCAACAGATGGTGCCGGGAGTCCTTTCCGATCCGGTCCTAGAGTTGCATGACTCGACCGGGGTTCTCATGTCTAACGACAATTGGAAGGACAGCCAGGAGGCGGAGATCGAGGCGACTGGCATTCCCCCGAGCGACGACGCCGAGTCCGCGCTCGTGGCGACGCTCGAGCCGGGTGAGGTACACGGCGATCCTTTCGGGGAAATCGGGTGGCACGGGTGTCGGCCTGGTCGAGGTTTACGATCTCGATACCAACGCGAACTCATCTTTGGGGAATATCAGCACGCGGGGGTTTGTCGAGACGGCTGATGATGTGATGATCGGCGGTTTTATCCTCGGCGCGGGTGAGGGGCCGATGGACCAAGTCCTCGTCCGGGCCATTGGCCCGTCGCTGGCGACCATGGGCATCATGGATCCACTGGCAGATCCAAGTCTGGAGTTATACGACGAAAATGGCGTGCTTGTCGCGTTCGACGACAACTGGCGCGACACTCAGGAAACCGAAATCGAGGCGACCGGCCTTGCCCCGACCAACGACAGCGAAGCCGCGATCGTCCAAGCCCTGCCAGCGAGTGCATACACCGCGATTGTCCGCGGGGTGGATGAGACGAGTGGCGTCGCGCTGGTGGAAGTCTTCGATCTCCACTAACGAGTCCGGCGGGAAAGGGGAGGCTATCCTGCTTCAGCGGGCCGACGCGAGAGAATAATGAGTTTACCTCGCCATCGGTGCTCTGCGGCTTGAAGGGCTACGATGAATTCGTCGAGACCGCGAAGGAAGGTTTTGGCGTGATCTGTAAAATCATCCCGTTCCTCGTGACGATGCTGGTGGCGATCGAGATGTTTAAGGGTGCCGGCGGGATCGACCTGCACGGCGCGAGTCCTTTCGCCGGTCCTGACCCCACTGCATTTCCCGACCGATCTGTTACCCATCGCCCTGATTCGGCCTTTGAGCGGCGGCGCGGCGCTGGCACTATGCACCGACGTCGTGCATCGCCTCGGTCCGGACAACTCGTGAGCCTGATGGCGGCGACGTTCTATGTCGCGGCGGTTTGTTTCGGCTTAGTCAGCATCAAACAGACGCGCCACGCTATTCCGGCCGGCTTGCTGGCGGATTTCGCCGGCGTGGTGGCATCAGTGATTATTTGCCGGGCGGTGTTGGGACGCCCAGGCCAGTAACCCGAGTCCAGTGAGAATGAGGAAGGGCGCGGCGAAGACCTCGAGCCATTTGATCGAGTTCATTCCCCCAAACGATGACAAAATGTAGATCGCCCAGAAGATGAGGAAACACAGAAACTCGCCGCTCGAGATGCCGATCACGGGCAGCGCCGTCCGCTGCGCCAGCTCGAACCCAAGATGATCGCCACCATGGCATAGATGGCGGCGCCGCCGATCCACGTCTGAATGCCGAACCAGCCGCGGGCGACCAGCCCCCGCATTAGGGCCGGAATGTTCGAGCTGAGCGTTCCAAAAGAAGCGCGAATCAAAACCGGGAAGGGAATGCCGTAAGCCGTGCCCGGATGCGCATTAAGCGTCATTGGAATGAGGACGTTGACGTTGCCGAGAAAGATCGTCAGCACGGCCTGCTTCCAGTCCATGCCCTGCTCGATCAGACTGCTCGCGAGGGTCTAGGTCGTAATGCAAATCGCCATCCCGACCCAGAGCGCCGCGATGTTCCACATCGACCAGGTGCGCCCGCCGGCCGGCACCGGTGCGAGATCGTCGTTGATCAAGGCGCTCGATTCCAAATCTGGCGCAGATGTGTTCGCGATGGATGTCCGGGACATTCGGCCGCGCATCCTGCCAGCGCGGGCCTGTGCGAGTCGAGTGATTCTTTCCCTGCGACCCGCTCGCGTCCCTGGAGCGACGTGCCCCGTCACGTCCCGGTTTTTCGTTGGCCTAACGAAGAACCGTCGGATCGTTCAGTGCGTTCCAGCCTCGGCGCGTTGCTCGATCTGTTCCACATTCGCACCGGAGTTCCGGATCCAATCGCGGGCCGAAAGGATCTCCTGCTGCGCTGCCATCACCGTGACGGGAGATTCAGGCTCGGCGCGTGCCACCGTCTTGCGACCGATCTTGACCGGCTTCGCTCGCTTGATTGCGAAATCCCAGTGCCAGCCAAAGCGAAGAAGCGCGTAATACATCGTTTTGGCTTCAAGCGCGCTCACCCCGCTGCAACGCATCGCATTGTAAAACATCCGGTCGCAATCCTGCGGCGGCCGATCCTTTTCGGTATAGGCGACATCATGCAGAACGGAAGCGTTTCGATATTTGCCCTCGAAAGGTCCGCCCATGAACGACCAGAGCGAGCGGGGAATCGACGCGCCATCGACGACCGAGCCCGCCGGGGCGACCCAGACGGTGCCCTTCGGATCGATGTAACGCAGCTCGCGCAACAGCGTCATGGTGCGTCCGTCCGGATTCCATTGTGTCACCGGCGTGCCCGTGTAGTAGCCCCATGGATGCGACTGCGTTGCCGCTTCGCGCCAGGAAGCAGGCGGGTCCGAGGCGCAACCAGAGGAGAAGCCCGCCACTAGAACCGCTGTGAAGAAAAAATGAAGCCGCTTCGCCATCAGAACGTCGAGACAATTCGCAATTGTCCGTCGGGCGCAAATTCTCAAACGCACGCGAGCTTCCCGGCGGTCGCACGTACGGGTTGCTACGTCGAAATCGTAGTCAACGCGGCACGGACACAAAGACCTTGAATACGATCCTTCGCTCCAGCTAGCTTTAGCCAAGAGATGACTCCTTCGTCTGCGACCGGGCCGAAAGCGTCCGCTGCCACTTGGCTCGGCCTGTTCGTGGCTCTGTTTGGGATCCTGATTGTTCGTTGGGCAGTCTCCCTTTTCTATCCGGAGTTCAGCTTTCTTGGCACGATTTGGAAAGAATCGCTAGTCTGGGTTTGCGTCGTTTCGCTTGTGGTCATCATCCGGCGCGGCGAACACTTGTCATTGAGGTCTGTCAACCTCGGCGCGGCGCCGCTGGGAAGTTCGCTCTTATGGGGAGCTATTCTTGCGGTGCTCTGTGCTTTGGTCGGCGGCGTGGTTGTCAGCCTGACCCATTTCCGAGGTGGCGCGATGGGAGAAGCGTTGGCCAGGTTCCCACTCTGGTTGGTGATCCTCATCGTCTTGCGTGCCGGCGTGGTGGAGGAACTTTTCTATCGGGGTTACGCGATCGAACGGCTTCAGTCGCTGGGATTGAACCGCTATTGGGCGGGCACGATCCCGTTGCTCATCTTCGGTTTCGCGCATGGCACCAACGGCTGGGCCAACATTATCCTCGCCCTCGCGCTCGGTGCTGTGCTGACCATCGTCTATCTCTGGCGTCGCGATCTCGTCGCAAACATCATCGGCCATTTTCTCGTCGATTTCGTCTCCGTCGTCCTGCCGCGATTCATCCCGCATCACTAGGTGGAGCGGAGCGGGAAACTCCGAAAGAACGTGTCGAGATCTGGCAGTTGGTTTGAAAGCCAAGTTGTATTTGTTGCAGCCGATTCTTTGTGAGATCGGAATCGCGCTTCCCAAAACAACCGGGGAAGGATCACTCTCTTTCGGACTGCCGTGTGTAACCGGTCCGTCTTCAAACATCTTTATTTCAGAATTGCCGTTTGTTTCCCTCATCTGTTACCCCTGCACCATGAACTTGAAATTCCGTTGGATTTTCGCTTCGCTCGTGGCCGGTTCTCTTCTTCTCCTTCCGTTGGTGCGCGCTCAGGAGGATCCGACCAAGGATCCCGATCTTCAGGAGATGATGAAGGAGGCGCAGGAGCTGCAAAAGCAGAGCGGTGCGGCCAAGACACCGGTCAAGATGTCGGATCTGCAGAAGCAGGCCGCCGCTATCCAGGAGGAGCAGAAGCAGGAAGAGCTGAAAGAAAAAGCCGCCCTGCAAAAGCAACTCGCGGCGCCCGGCCCCGTTGCCATGCCCGATTGGACGCCGGCGACTCCGCAGTTCCACCAAACCAGCGCGCCAGCCAAAAAACTTGTCGACGACGAAGTGAGGGTCGTCATGGCCGGCACCTCGACCCTGACGCCTGATCAATTAGCGGAGGCCTGGATAGCGGCGATCGCGCAAAAGCCAGTCAATCACATTCTCAATACCAACAGCTCGAACGGCG
Organism: uncultured Verrucomicrobiae bacterium; assembly: GCA_963776615.1. Classification (GTDB taxonomy): domain Bacteria; phylum Verrucomicrobiota; class Verrucomicrobiia; order Chthoniobacterales; family UBA10450; genus Palsa-1392. The sequence goes on along the minus strand of CAVZNJ010000009.1, from coordinate 233,719 downwards.
ACAAAAGCACTACTCTCTTCCTCGACTCGCGCGAAGGCGCCCAGGAAAAAGTGCGGATGCACGCCAGCCGTCCCGTTGGGGCAAAGATCACTGAGGTCGAAATCTCGTCGCCCTTGCCCAAGCCGGAAGTAGAGGGCGACTGAAGAGCTTCAGGGAAGAATCACCATTTGCTTTCTTCTTTGGCTTGAGCAGGCGATCGCGCTGTAGCAACAGCCGGCGTTGCGATTTTGTAGAAATGTCCGGCGTCCGACCGCTTTTCGTGCGATCCTGGCGCTACTCGGAACCTTGGAAGGCTCCCCCTCAGGCTTTTCCCGCACTGTGAAAGAGCGCAAATACGCGCTCCGAACACGACCTCACGACCACCACCGCTCCACGCACGAACATGATTTTCCGTCTGCCCGCACACCGCATCAATTGGATGACCAGCTCATTCCTCATGGGCACTCTTGCCCTCACGCTCACTGCCGTGCCTCTCTATCTTTGGCACTTTGGCTTGGATTGGTTTCAAGTGGGACTCTTCCTCTCGTTGCTCATCGCGAGCGGGTTTAGCATTACCCTCGGCTATCACCGTCTCTTTTCGCACATCACCTTCCGGGCCGCTCTGCCGGTGCGGCTCTTCACCACGATCTTCGGCGCGGCCGCTTTCGAAAACTCCGTTCTCATGTGGGCGAGCGAACATCGCAACCACCACAAGCACGTGGATCACGACGACGACCCTTACAGCATTTCCAAAGGGTTCTTCCATGCCCACATCGGGTGGCTCATCTTCAAGCTAAATCCTGAGGGCCCTTACGATAATGTGGCTGACCTCGAAAAGGACGGCCTTCTTCGCTGGCAGAACAGACACATTCAAACCATCGCAGTGGCGGTCGGTTTTGTCCTGCCGGCGCTGTTAGGCGCGGCCTGGAATGGATGGGCCGGGGCGCTTGGTGGCTTCCTTCTTGCCGGCGTCGCCCGGGTAGTCGTTTTGCAGCATTGCACCTTTCTTATCAACAGCGCCTGCCACGTCTTTGGCGACCAACCTTATTCGAAGAAGTGCAGTGCCCGCGATTCGTTTCTCATGGCGCTCTTCACCTTTGGCGAGGGATACCATAATTATCACCACGAGTTTCAGTATGACTACCGCAACGGGGTAAAGCCCTGGCAGTTTGACCCGACCAAGTGGCTTATCTGGACGCTCTCCAAGATCGGCCTGGCCAAAAATCTGCGCGCGGTACCTGCCGAGAAGGTCCGCCTGGCCGAAGAAAGGCAACTGGCAGAGTCACGCCCGGTCGACGAGCCGGCCGGGACCGTCGGATGGGCGGAGCCGGTTCTCGGCACCATCGCGGCAACGATCAGCGCCGCGCCCAGGTAGCATGCCGCGACGGCTGGCCGTTTCCCGGACGCGACGAAGTTTTCGCAGCTTCAGGCTGCGCGGCATTGAGTCGTCTCGACGATGGCGCGTCCCGGAAGAGCGCTGCGCGCTCAGCGAATGGCGTTAGCCGCGGGCGGTTTGCGCGAGGACGATGAGCAGCGAGACCAGCGACCAGGCGACGATCGCGGCGACCAGGACCAGCACTGCGGTTTCCACAGCAAATTGCCAACGGCTTTCCGTACCCGCGAACGAATCGCTGAGCTGACGGAAACTCCGAAGTTCAGCCTTGAGATCCGCCGGAGCCCGACGATCGGCGAGCCCGGTGGCGGGCGCTTCTGCCGTGGCTTGGTAATGGTAATCGGTAAGCGGCAGTGTAGACCCGCTGCCTGCAGCCCGCTTGTCATGACGGGACAATTTCTGACTCGAGATGAGAGATGATAATGATTTCATAGATGTGTTTTGTTCTGCGTAGTGGTGGATATCCGGTGTTTTGAGTTCCGGATAACCCGTGGCGAGAGCCGCGGGGAAAAATCGCAGCCTTCAGATCGTCGCGCAGTGCAACGAGAAAGCCTTGATCAGAGTGTGCCTATACACTCTCGCCGGAGGCCGGAGAGGTGAATAGCGCACGGATCGTTTTCATCTTGCTTCCATATAGACTTAATTTCATATCTGTCGACCCCTTCGCCGAAAATAAGCCATAAGTGGCTCATCGGAAGATAGAAGCAAGAGCAGGAGAAGGAGCGAATTCTGGAGTTAACAGAGGGGAGGACAAAGCAGGAGCGGGAGAAATTTGAATTCCGATCGTTTACCCGGTCCCGCCAGTCAGAGAGCGATGCTCGTTGTTCGTCAGGAAAACGCTAGGTAAATCGCGACCGCGAGTGAGACGACACCCACGACGAGCGAGGCGCGGCCATCGAGCACCATCGTCTCATCGATCTGAAGCGCGGAGTCGGTTGGATTTTGCGGATCGTAGTGGATGTCGAGTTGAGCGCCGACCGGGTAGCGCGCTGCCTCCGCGTCCGCCGCGCCTTGCGTCGTGCCAGGTTCATTCACGGTGTTGTGGTATTCCTGCCCCTCGACGTCGTAGGCGAACTCGATGAGCGCGTGGTAATACCGGTGTCCGGTACTGTTTTGGCCACCGGCTACGTGATACGATTCCGTCTTGCTGGAAACGATCCGGCCTTTGGTGGTCAGCCAGGGAAAAGCCTTGCGCACATGGCGCCGGTTCCAAAGCCAGGATCCGATACAGAACAATCCGAACAAGCCCGCCACGATCATCGCGATGGGATGGTGAATCCGCGGGAGCGCGTTCTGGATCGTGTCGGCGATGTTTTCGCTTTTGCCGATGGCGAGAAGCACCGCTCCGTAGATCAGGATGGCGACGATCGTGCCGCCCCAGATGCATCCCAGGCTCACGGGTGGTTTTCGTTCCAGGACGCAGTCTTCGGGATCCGACAGATCGTAAAAGACCGGCACGGTCGCCCCGACGGGGTAACGTTTCAGGGTCTCGTCTACCCGGTCTGAGGGAGCAAACCCAAGAGTGATCCGAGTGCCGTGAAAGGGCTGCGAGCCGACGACGAAATCGTAGGCGACGAAGGCCGTGTTGGTCACCTTGGTCGCCTCCCCGCCGAATTGATGGCGCTTTACCATGACCTTGGATTTCGTGATGACCGCCTGACCTTCCGCCCAGCTCTCTGCCCGGCGTACGCGCTGCGTGACGACCGTCACCACGCCCACGAGAAAAACCGGGAAGACGAAAAGCCAGACGAGGGCGCCGCCAAACAACACGAGCGCTGCGCCGCTCAGCCCGGCCGCGATCATGAGCATCGCCGCCGGGGGCAGTCCCGAGCGCAACAGCCTGTTCGCCATGATTGCCAGGCCGCCGAGAAAGATCAGCAGCGCACCCCAGCTGCAGGCATTGCGCAGGAGGACCATCCGCGCATTGGGTACGGGTGATGCCCTGGGCGTGTTGCCGATGTCGTAAAGCTCGCCCGCGCCTTCCTGCGCAAAGGACGTCTTCATCGCCCTGGTCACGCTTTCCAAATCGGCCAACGCTTCGCGCTTTGATCTGGCCGTGATCGTGAGCACGGCATCGCGCGTCTGACGGCCGGAATGTTGTTCGGTCGCCAGGCCCGCTTCGGCCCGGTTATTTCGTCGCGCGGCATTGAAGGCCCGCAACAATCGGGCATCATCTTTCTCATCCATCGTTCGCAGAGTCGTGTGCGTCACATATTGCGTGGCGGCGAGCGAAGCGACGTAATCCCGGGCCAGCCAGGGGATCAGCGCCAGGATCACCACCAGCACAGCCACGCCGCGGATCGCTTCGAAATTCCGCACCATCGAGGAAGTGAACCAGGCCGGTTTCATGAGGAGAACTTCACCGAAAGCGGGCCACGGAGAATTCGAGGCAGGTTTTTCTCAGCATCGCCGCGGAGCCTGCGCAGAAGCACGAGCTTCTGGCACGCTACAAGGCGCTTTCAGGACCGGGAGTTGCGCTTCACGCACCGTCGGGCGCCGACACTTGTACAATCCGGCGTGGTCAGGCTGAACGTGCCGCGAGGGAAAGCATGAACCTTGAGATGCCGCTGAACATCAGGCTGATGCCCACCAAAGTCCCAATGACCCAGACGGAACTCGAGGGCCATTGCCGCCAGATAAGGATCCCGAGAATGAGGGTGATAATCCCGTCAAACAGGACCCACCCGGAATGGCGCACACCGCGCAAACCAAAATAAAGTGCGATCTCGATGATCCCCTCCAGGACGAAAAACACCGCCAGGACGAGGGTCAGCGAGACCACGCCCATAAGCGGGTGTGCCAGGAGATAAATGCCCGCGATCAGGTAAAGCACGGCCAGCAACATCTTCCAAAGAACGCTTCCGACGCTCCCCGCATGGAAAGCAAAAATGAGATGCCAAATGCCAGCGGCCAGAATCAACCAGGCCAGCACAATGACGAGGCCAACTGAGGACGCCAGAGGCAGCCCAATGGCCAGAATTCCACAAATAAACATCAGAATGCCCCAGGCCATTGACCATCCGGTGGCTTTCTCCATACTGCCTGCAGGTGTTTTAGCATTCATTTTGCGCTCCTTATTTTGGTTAAGAATTCAGACTAACCAGAAAAAGAAAGCGGGAGCAAGCTCTGATCTGAGCGCGCAAATTCGGAATTCTGATTCGACTCACCGCGGTCCAAAACTCATCCGGCGATGCCACTGGAAGAGGTCGTCTGACGAATCTACATCAAACCGCGTCGCCGGAAGTCGCCCAGATTGCCGCCGCTCGAGCGCTCGATGAGATCAATCGTGAACTTAAGCAGGCAAACTTCCCACGCATCGTCCACTCCCTGGATGACCGCGCTGAGCGGTTCATCCGCGCGCTCGACCCGCGACTTGGTCTGTTCGATGACCGAGGCCATCGAAGCGCGCACCGTCTTTTCTGCCACGTCGGTCTTGCGAAACTGAAATCCGTAGCGCAGGACGGCAAACTTCTGCGCCTGCTCCCGCAGTTGCTCGGCAAAACGCTGAGCCTTTTCACCGAAGCCATCGAGCAGAAGCCGCGCGTAATGGTCTGGGGTGAGGATTTGGGGACGCTCGGCATGGATACGGCCGTCGCGCACCCGCACCTCGTTCACCTGGTCCATCAACTCGCTGATGAGATAAAAGCGAAAGCTGGTGTGGCCAAAAGTTGCGATCTTGCCCTGGGGCGCGAGAATCACCTCGGTGTTCTCGATCGCGTACTGAAAATCATCTTCGCTCCACATTTCGCCGCGACTTTACCACACTTCGCGAAGACCGCTGCCCTAACGAAGCGACTACATCTCGACCGGCTGTAATGCCGAAGGCCCGGTCGAACGCCAGCGCGCCACGGCGTCGGCTGTAAAGATTCCGAGCGCGATCCAGATGAGAGCAAAGGCCAGCATCTGGGCGCGCCGGAACGGTTCGTGATAAACGAAGATGCCGAGAAAAAAAGTGCAGCTGGGCGAAAGGTATTGCAGGAAACCGAGTGTCGTCAGGCGCAGATGTCGCGCAGCGTGCGCAAACCAGAGTAGCGGGAGGCCGGTCACGATGCCGGTGCTGATGAGGAGGAGCGATAAACCGGGCGCCGCAAAACCGAACTGGAGTGTGTGCTTTTGCTCGAGGTAGAGCAGCCAGCCGAGCGCCAAAGGCGCAAGGATCGTCGTTTCCAGAAAGAGCCCGGAGATTGGCGCCGCGCCTGAAACTTTGCGCAGCAGCCCGTAAAGGCCAAACGAGAAGCAAAGCGTCAACGCCACCCACGGCAGCCCGCCGAATCCGAACGTGAGAAAACAGACCGCGCCGGTCGCGAGGAGGACGGAAAGGAGTTGCGCGCGCGAGAGCCGTTCGCGCAAAAAAATCGCGCCGAACAGTACGTTCACGAGCGGGGTCATGAAATAGCCGAGGCTTGTCTCAAGGACATGCCCGGCATTTACCGCCCAAATGAAAACGAACCAGTTGGTTGCGATCGCCAGTCCGCTGCCGGCGCAAAAAAGCGTGGTGCGGCGGGAGCGGAGATTGGCGAGCACCTCGGGCCAGCGGTGTTGCCAGCTCAGAAGCAGGATCATGAAAAGACAGGTCCAGACAAAGCGATGCGCCAAAATCTCGGTCGCGGGAAGAAAGCGGAGCAGCTTCCAGTAAACCGGAACCAATCCCCAAAAAACAAAGGCAGCGACGCCCGCGACCAGGCCGGAGGGGTCGTTAGGCGGTCCGGTCGATTTCATTGCGCGCTTTTATTTCATGGAAACCGGTCAGGAGCAATCCTGTGGCGACATTGCGCGGCGGAGCGGTCGCGCAGACACTCCGCTGTGGATCCCGGCGCGATCGCAGTCACTGAAAAGCTATTATCCAGCGCCGGCGGCTGGGAGGCGATGAAGGCGGCGCGCGAGTTGGTCAAGGCAGGCCGTGTCTCGGACGCGACCTACGAGCCGCCCCTGCTCGCGGGCGAAGTACGTGAGGGTTCGAAGCGGTATCGCGCCGGGCTGCGCATCCGCAGCGCGAGCGATGTGCAAAATATCTGCACCTGTCGCGAGTCGCGCGAATGGGGGAAGATCTGCCCGCATTCACTGGCCGTCGGGCTGGCCTGGCTCGCGCCGCCGCCGTCGCCCAACCCGGTGGTCCCGCCGAGCACGACTGGGGAAATGCTGGCGGTGCGTTTCGTTTCGTTAGGCGAGTCGGGCGCCCGCCCGATCGTGCTGCACTTTATTTTGCCGCCGAATTTTCGCGTGGCCTGGGAAAAGCGGCAGGTCATGATCTGCATCGAGGCGGAAATGGCAGGGCGCCGTTTCATGCTCGATGCCCTGCCCAGGAACGAACAGTTCGGCTGCGACGATTCCGATCTGATCGCGCTCAACTCGTTCGGCCAGGAAGCCGCCGCGGTGAACCTGCTTTCCGGCTCGGCCTTTCTTCAATGGCTCGCAGCCGTGCGCGGGCATTCGCGGCTCAGCTTCGGAAGGTCTGGTCCGGCTCGCGTCCGGGCCGAGGTTTATCGTCCGCAAATCCTTCTGCAACGCTCCGGTGCGGTCTTCGAGCTCACGGCCAGGTTGGGGGCGAACGAGGTCCCGCTCGTGGCCGGAACGGACGCCTGGCTTTGGCGTGGTGCCGATTTCCTCGAGATCGGCCGCAACCTGCCGCTTCGCCTAGCAAGTCTCCTCGGTGAGCCACTCCGTCTTCGGCCGCGGACCGCAGATGAGTTCCTCGCGCTCGAAGTTCCGCTCTGGCGCGAAGCCGTGGACCTTGAGCTTCCTACCGGGATCGAACTGCCGCCAGTCGAGGAAGCGTCGCCCGCCTTCAGCTTGCAGTTGGAAGGATCGTTGCAACGTCTGCGCGCGATTCTCCGTTGCGCCTACGGGGATCGCCCCGCCTTCTTCCCGTTATCCGATCCGGAAAAACGTTTCGTCTTTCGCGATCCCGCAAGCGCGGACCGCCTTCTCGTCCGCAATCTCAAGGCGGAAAAGGAAGCGCTCGCGCGACTCGAGCACGCCGGTTTTGCGCGCGACACGGACACGCTTGAGCTGCGCGATGCCGGCCGGATCGTTCGCTTCTTCGCTTTCGATTATCCGGCGCTGCCGCGGAGCTGGAACGTTTCTGTCAGCCCGCGTCTCGAGAAAGCGAGTCGCGAGCTGGAGCCGGTCACGCCGGCGATCGAAATCGTACGCTCGGGCGAGGATTGGTTTGAGCTGAAGTATTCCGTCGCGACCGCAGCGGGTGAGGGGATTCCGCTCGCCGAGGTGCAACGCCTTCTGCGCAGCGGACAGAGCCAGACTCGCCTAACGAATGGGAAAACCGCCGTGCTCGATCCCGCGGCTCTCGACGATTTCGAAGAGGTTTTGCGCGACGGCGACCCGCGACAAAGCCAGCCCGGTGTTTATCGGTTGAAGAAAATTCAGGCCGGCTACCTCGCGAGTACGGCAGAGGAAATCGGCGCGCGCCTGATTGGAGCATCGCAGTTCTTTCACGCCGAACCGCCCATTTTCTCGTTAGGCTCACTGGCCGACCAGCTCCGCGATTATCAGCGCAGTGGCGTGCAGTGGCTCGCCGCGCTCGCCGCGCAGAATCTCGGCGGGATCCTGGCGGACGAGATGGGCCTCGGCAAAACGGTCCAAACGCTCGCTTTTCTCCAATTCGATCGCGGGAACGGAGCGTCCCTAATTGTTTGCCCGACTTCGCTCCTCTCCAACTGGCAGCGGGAGGCAGCGCGTTTCACTCCTGAGTTGAAGGTGCTGAGGATTGACGGAACAGACCGAACGGAGAAAATCGCGCGTCTCCCGGAACACGATCTTGCCCTGACGAGTTACGGTCTGCTCCGGCGCGACCTGGAACTCTACGCCGGTCTCAGTCTGCGCACGGTCGTGCTCGACGAAGCGCAGCACATCAAAAATCCCGACACCCAAAACGCTCAGGCCGCCTTCAGCCTCAACGCGAGGCAGCGCTTCGTTCTCACCGGCACACCGATGGAAAACTCGGTGCGCGATCTTTGGTCCCTGATGAATTTTGTCGCCCCGGGTTATCTCGGGAGCCGTGCTGATTTCCGCGAACGCTACGAAAAGCCGCTCGCGGAGGGACGTGCTTCCGCACGTCCAGAATCCACTGTGCAACGCCGCCTCGCCCGCCGTCTCCGCCCCTTCCTCCTCCGTCGCCGCAAAGCCGACGTCGCACGCGAGCTGCCGGAGAAGATCGAACAGATCGTTCCCTGCGAACTTGGCCCGACCCAGCGTGCGACCTACGACGCGCTCCTGCGCGAGATTCAGCAAGGAATCACGAATAGCGATGGGAGCGAAGGGGCCAGGCGGATGCAAATGCTGACCGGTCTGCTCCGTCTCCGCCAAACCTGCTGCGACCTGCGTCTGCTCGGAGCGTTGCCTAACGACCAGAGCGAAAGCTCGGCCAAGCTCGATTTGCTCGATGAATTGCTCGAAGAAATCATCGACGGCGAGCATCGCGTCCTCGTCTTCAGCCAATTCGTCAAGATGCTCGATCTCGTCCGGGAGCGGCTCGAGGCGAGTAGCACCCCCCATTGTTATCTCGCTGGCCTAACGAAGAATCGGCAGGAGCAAGTCGACCGTTTTCAAAATGATAGCAAGATCCCGGTCTTCCTCATCAGCCTCAAAGCCGGGGGCGTCGGACTCAACCTTTCCGCGGCCGACACGGTGATCCATTTCGACCCGTGGTGGAACGCGTCGGTCGAAGCGCAGGCGACCGATCGCGCCCATCGCATTGGCCAGACGCGCGTCGTCACCGCCTACAAGTTGATCGCACGCGACACGGTCGAGGAAAAGATCCTTCATCTGCAAAACCGAAAGCGCGAACTGGCGAGCGCGATGGTCGAAACCGAAGCGCCGCTCATGACCGGCCTAACGACGGACGACCTGAAGGAATTGCTGACCTAGTTTCCGATCCTTGCCGCTCGCCCAATCTCGCGCCATAACCATCCGATGGCCCGGCAGCCGAGCGACCAGCATGCGCCTTCCCGGAGCGCAGCTCTGAAACAGTTCTTCGTCGAACTGAAACGACGCAAGGTTTATCGCGTCGCGGCCGCTTATATCGTGGTTGCCTGGGTTTTGATCCAGGTCGCCACCCAGGTTTTTCCGTTCTTCGAAGTTCCAAACTGGACGGTGCGCCTGGTCATTCTTGCGCTTTGCCTCGGGTTCCCGATCGCGGTCGTGCTCGCCTGGGCTTACGACATCACTCCTTCGGGAATCAAACGGACCGAGGAAGTGCCGCCTGCGCCCTTCGTGCCGGAGAAAAGCGTCGCGGTTCTTCCCTTTGAAAACCTGAGCGACGACCGGGAGAACACGTTCTTCGCCGACGGGGTGCACGACGATATTCTTTCCAGCCTGGCGCGGATCGCGGACTTGAAAGTGATCAGCCGAACTTCTGTCCAACAGTATCGCACGGGGACACGCAACCTGCGCGAAATCGGCGAGGCGCTGGGCGTGGCACATGTCCTGGAAGGCACGGTGCGCCGGTCGGGCAATCGCGTGCGGGTAAATGCGCAGCTCATCAACGCTCGCAGCGATGCCCACATCTGGGCCGAAACCTTCGATCGCGAGCTGACCGACCTTTTTGCCATTCAAAGCGAGCTGGCCGAACGGATCGTTCGGGCGCTCCAGGCCAATCTTTCGCCGCAGGAAAGAGCCGGCCTGCAGGTGCCACCGACGAGAGATCTTCAGGCCTACGACCTTTACCTGCGAGCGCGCGATCTTTTTCGCTGGAGCGGGATTGGCGACCCGCAGGAAAACGGCGAGAAAGCGCTTCCGCTGCTCGAGCAGGCGCTGAAGCGCGATCCGCAGTTTGCCCACGCTCGCTATCTCACTTCACGCATTCACGGCGAACTCTTCTGGTTTGGTTATGACAAGAGCTGGGAACGCCTCGCGAAATCGAAGGCGGCCGCAGAGGCCGCTTTGCGTCTGCGACCCGATCTGGGCGAAGGACACCTCGCGCTCGCCTTTTATCATTACTATTCCTCGCGCGATTATGAGTCGGCCATTCGCGAGCTGACCCTCGCACAACGCGCTTTGCCTAACGAGTCCGACGTGGCCGGCGCGCTCGGCGTGATCGAGCGCCGGCGCGGACGCTGGGAGGAATCGATCCTGCATCTGGAACGCGCCCGCCAGCTCGATCCGCGGAATATTTCTGCGCTCTGGAATCTTTCCGAGACGCTGACCTACCTGAGGCGTTATGAGGAGGCGGATCAGGTCCTCGCCGAGACCGCAGCTATTGCTCCGGAGGCGCATCTGATTCCCGTTGCGCGGGCTGAACTTGCTCTGCGCGAGCGAGGCGACACCGCTCCGCTGCGGACGGCCCTGCGGCGGGTGCCGGAGGAGTTCGATCCGGGTGGCGCGGTGACGACAATTGCTATCCGACTGGCGTTAATGGAGCGCGATTATGACGAGGCCGAAGCGCAGTTGGGAACCTGTTCGCAATGCAAGTATAACGATGTGGGCCTCTGCGGACTCGTCGGTGCGCTGGACGACTACACGGTACCGAGAGACTGGTATGTCGGCCTGATCGCGCGCGGCCGCGGCAGGGAAGAAGAGGCCAGGCTGGCTTTCGCAGCCGCGAAGAAGATGGTGATGGCCGAAGCCGAGGGATCGCCTAACGACGCGAAAATCCTCATCATGCGGGGTTTGATCGATGCCATGCTTGGTCGCGCGGAAGACGCCATCACCGAAGGCGAACGGGCTGTGCAATTGCTTCCCGTCTCAACCGACGCCCTCGACGGACCGCTGATCGAGACGAATCTGGCGGCAATTTATGCGCAGCTCGGCCAAACGGAACGCGCCCTGGAAGAACTGGAGCGACTCGTTAGGCTGCCGGGCGGCCCACCGCCGGGCACGCTGCGAGTCGAGCCGCAATGGGACTTGTTGCGGACCGAGCCGCGCTTCCAGAAGCTGCTTGGGGATTAGTTCGTTAGGCGGAGCCTGCGATCGCTTCCGGGTGATACTTTTGCCAGTAGCGAATCGACGCCGTCACGGCCATGAAACTGGGGTCGGCTCGTTCGTAATCCGCCACCCGTTCCTTCGCCGCGCCTGATTCGACAATGTCATGCGCTTCGTATTGCGCGAAGTCCGGGATCAGCTCGGATTCGCCACGCCCTTTGCGCAGTTCGTCACGAAACCAGATCGCCCAGCGTTGCACCCGCTCGGCGAGCCCGTCGAAGTGTGCGGCAAGGTCGCCTTCGACCAGGCCGAAATGCGGCAGGTAGAGCCGGGTCGCCTGCAGCGCGCGCATTCGCTCGATTGATTCGAGCCATGATTCGACCTGCAGCTCCGGTGGAACGAAGGGGGGCACGGGCGGTCCGCTGTCGAGCCGGACGCCGGCGACGTCGCCGCCAAACAGGTTGTCGTCCCACAGATAAACATTGTGGTGCGAGGCGTGTCCGGGAGTTGCGACGGATCGTACTTCAAACTCACCGGCGCGGATCACGACCTGGTCATCCGTGACTTGCACTTGCTCCTGGGGGATTCGGTGCATTTCTCCCCAGAGTCGCTGCATTTCATCGCCGAAAATGCGCGTGGCCGATTCCATCAAACGCGTTGGATCAATGAGGTGACGAGCGCCGCGGGCATGGACGTAAATCGTCGCGCCCATCTCGGCAAAGCGCCACGCCGCGCCCGCATGATCAAGGTGGATATGGCTGAGAAAAACGTGACGGACTTCGTCCGGCGCGAGATTCGCCATCCGCATCGCGGCCGAGAGATTTTCGAAGGTCGAATCCGCGCCGGTATCGAAGAGGGCGATGCCGTCGTTCGTCTCGAGCGCGATGACGGCGATAATCCCGGGCCGGTCGAGATGAAGCGTGTCGAAAACGTGAAGCATTGGATTGCTGATGGTTGATTTATGATGGGAAGCCCGGCCTCGCCTTCGGCTGCGTTACGAGCTGATTGGATTCGCCCGCGTCCATCGCCAGGCAGAAGCGCTTCGCTCTGCTCATCACTCAGGAATCATCAATCAACAATCAAGTCCCCCTCACTCCCACTCGATTGTGCTCGGCGGTTTGGTCGAGACATCGTAGCACACGCGGTTGACGCCTTTGACTTCGTTCACGATCCGGCTCGAGATGCGCGCCAGAATCTCGTAGGGCAGTCGCACCCAATCGGCAGTCATGCCGTCCTGGCTCTCGACGATGCGGAGCGCGATCGTGTTTTCGTAGGTGCGCTGGTCGCCCATCACGCCGACCGAGCGCACCGGCAGAAGGACGGCGAAGGATTGCCAGACCCGATAGTACCAGTCGCTCGCTTTCATTTCGCTCACCACGATCGTATCGGCTTCGCGCAAAATCCGGAGCCGCTCGGGCGTCACCTCGCCGAGAATGCGGACGGCAAGGCCGGGACCGGGAAACGGCTGGCGGTGCACGATTTCGTTAGGCAGATCGAGTTGCAGGCCGGCCTGCCGCACCTCGTCCTTGAAGAGCTGCCGGAGCGGTTCGACCAGCTCGAAGTTCATTTTCTCCGGCAGACCACCGACGTTGTGATGACTCTTGATGAGCGACGCGGGATTGCCGCCGATCGCGACGCTCTCGATCACGTCGGGATAAAGCGTCCCCTGGGCGAGGAATCTGAATTTCTGATCTCTGATTTCCGATTTCTGATTTTTCGCAGCGAGATCGCTCACCGCGTCTTCAAACACGCGGATGAACTCCTTCCCGATAATTTTGCGTTTCGTCTCCGGGTCGGTCACTCCCGCGAGCGCATTGAGGAACCGCTCCGAGGCATCGACGTATTTGAGTTTGATCTGGAAATTTTCCCCGAAGACGCGTTGCACGACCTCGGCTTCGTTTTCGCGCAGGAGCCCGTTGTTGACGAAGATGCAGGTGAGCTGGTCGCCGATCGCCTTGTGCAGGAGCGCAGCCGCGACTGACGAGTCGACCCCGCCGCTCAGGCCGAGGACAACGTTTTCATCGCCGACCTGCTGGCGCACCCGGGCGCAGGCTTCGTCGATGAACGAACCCATCGTCCAGTCCATCGCGCAGTGACAGACGCGGAAGAGAAAGTTCTCGATGATCTCCTTGCCTCGCGGCGTATGCGAAACCTCGGGATGAAATTGCAGTGCATAGAGCCGGCGCTTCGAGTCCTCGACCGCAGCGAAGGGTGAGTTCTCGGTATGGGCGACGGCGTGGAAACCTTCCGGAAGCGCGGTCAGCTTGTCGCCGTGGCTGTTCCAGATGTCGAGGTGTTCGCCGAGACCGTCGAAGAGCGGAGTGACTTCGTCGATTTGCAGCAGTCCCGCGCCGTATTCGCGCCGGCCGCTGAATTCGACCTCGCCGCCGAGATGCCGGGCCATGAGCTGCATTCCGTAGCAAATGCCGAGGACGGGGATGCCTGACGAAAAAATCTGCAGATCGATCTGCGGCGCGCTTTTTTCGTAAACGCTCGCCGGACCACCCGAAAGAATGATTCCCTTTGGATCCATGCTCTCGACTTCCGCCGCCGTGATGTCGCACCGGACGATCTCCGAATACACCTGGCATTCGCGCACCCGGCGCGCGATCACCTGGGTGTATTGCGAACCGAAATCGAGAATGAGAATTCTGGAATGCGCCGCCGTCTTCACTGGATCATTGCGGATGGCCGGCAGAGGGAGTCGAATCCTCGGGACTGCCGAGCGGGACGAGATGGCCCTGGCCGGAAAGGCCGCGCTCGAGATGCTCACGAACGTCCTCGCCGGGGGGCGTATTGTCCGCGCATCCGCAAAGGATGAGGATCGAGAGGGGTTTCATCTGGAGATGTTAGAGAACAGTGCCGGCTTTGCAAGAGAAGAGCCGCACGACCGGCATCCTGTCACCGAATCTTAACGAAAAATTTACGGCGCATGATCGAACCCGACCTCCTTCTGCAAGCCTATCGCCTCGGCGTCTTCCCGATGGCGCTGGACGGCGGCGAGATCCGCTGGTTCTCGCCCGACCCGCGCACCATCCTGCCGTTGGACGCGTTCCACGTTTCGCATGGATTGAAGCGCGAACGCCGCTCTCTTGCAATCGAGATCCGGATCGACACCCGCTTCGACGAAGTCATCCGGGCCTGCGCCGCGCGTCCCGACACTTGGATCAACGACGAGATCATCGAGAGCTACACCAATCTGCATGTGCTGGGCTCGGCGCATTCGGTCGAAACGTGGTCGGCTAACGAACTCGTTGGCGGCCTCTACGGGGTCGCGATTGGCGGGGCGTTTTTCGGCGAATCGATGTTCCATCGCGTCACCGGCGCATCGAAGATCGCACTCTGGGCACTGGTCGAGCGGCTGCGCGCGCAGCGCTTCACGCTCCTCGACACGCAATGGCTCACCCCGCACCTCGAGCAATTCGGCGCGAAAGAAATCTCGCGCGCTCTTTATCTGCACCTCATGAACGCAGCCGTCGACCTGCCACGCCGCTTTGCCGACGACTAAGGTGGTGGTGCCAGCAGACGATTGCGGAAGGACGTGCTTCTGCACGTCCAGGCTCTTGCCGAGCACCAACAAGTTATCTGGACGTCTCGCCCCACCGACAGCACCGCAAGAGCGCCCGCTTGCCTGTCCGGAAGAATCCGCCATAGTGACAGCCCGGAAAAATTCGTTTCGACTTTCGACAATCGGATTTCGGATTTTCCGCCATGCGGCTGGGTAGCTCAGTTGGTAGAGCAGAGGACTGAAAATCCTCGTGTCGGGGGTTCAATTCCCTCCCCAGCCACGTCTCCGTTTCACTTGGAAAACTCGAGCACGATTCGTTCGAATTCATTCGCGCCCACTTCTCCGTTTTCATCGAGGTCGACGAAGACCACCAGGTAAAGCGTCTGCCACGGAGTCTGAGTTTCGCCTTCGCGCACCAGGCTCGAAATAAAGATCGAGTCCTGTTGATCGGAGATGGGTCGACGCCGCGATTCATCAAAATTGTTGTGGGCCCGATTTTCCACCCGCAGGCGCGGCGTGCCGAACTGGGTATCGGCCATCCCGGTCCCATCACTGAAATAGGTCACGTCGTTCAGTTTTTTGCCCGCCGCGATCTCGTCAAAAATGGAGGCGTCCGACCAAGCGCAGATCTGAACGGCTTCTTTGAAGTGAGGGCATCGAATCTCGAATGGCTCCGGCTTGAGCAGAACCTTGGTTTTGGATGTTTCCCAGTCGATGACGAACATCGGACATTCCTTGCTGCGTTGCCAGAACTCGAGGCCCAGTTCCGGCGTGCGCATGAGATCGGGCACGGGCTCGGCCCGGTTCTCGGAAGCCGCGGAGTCCTCCGCGTGTGCCGGGAGCGGCTTGTGCGAGGAGGTCAGATTTTTCCCCCGGTCGGCAAATTGATAAACCGACCATCCAAGCGCCAGGAATGCGAGAGCGCCTAGGGCCATGAATACCGGCTTCATGCGAAGGCGGGGTCGAACTGGCCGACTCGTTAGGCGAACTTCACTCTTGAGAAGGGCGGCGACCGCCTGGAGAAAGCCGCTCATCTCCGGATCGGTGGCGTCTCCCTTCCACTGCGAAAGGTCGACTGTCTGGAGACGTCGGAACTCGAGCGGGAGATTGAGTTCTTCAAGTCGCACCGGGACGAGGATCTTGCGCGCCAGCCCTTCGCCTGCTTCGGTTTTCACCCAATCCGAGGTGGTGGACGATTTGGACCAAAGCACCACCACGCACCTGGCCGCGGAGAGCGCTTCTTCGATGACCTGGTCAAAGGAGCGACCCGGCGGAATGTTCCGGTCCCACCAGACCGACCAACCCTGCGCTTCAAAAACAGCCGCGATGGCCTTTGCCCTTTCGCGGTCTTCGCGTGCATAGCTGATGAAAATGTCGTTCATTTCGTTAGGCTGGGTCGCTGAAATGATTTTGCCTGGCGCTTGGTGGACAGCCAATGTTTTTCGCGGTTTGCGCGTGTGGAAACATTGCAAATTCGTTCCATGAATTAATTAGCAAGCCCCCTGGTTCGTCGATGTGCCTTTCGGGAAAAAACCGGATCCCAAACAGCCGAGCCCCTGCTATCGAAACCTCGTTGGCCCGCACCGCAGATCAGCGCGCTGCTCCTCGGTCACTTTTGAGCGCGGTGCGGTCGATGCGCCAGGCATCACCTTCTTTCACTAGGTAAACATTCCCCGTCCATTCGTGGGTGCGATTGTCGCTGTCCATTTCCACGAACCCAATCGCTAGCACCGCCGCTGTCTCATCGAGGCTTACTCTGCGCAGCCGCCTGATCGCAATCGTCTGCGTATCCGCAAAAATTTGCGAAAACTGCTCCGGTGACAGCCGGGATTTAAAGCTTTGCGACAAACATTCGTAAGCTTCTTCGACGGAACGCTCGTTGATCTTGTCGTAGTAACGCCTCACTAAGTCAACGGGCGCCGCCGCTGGCAGCGCGGCTCGCGTCTGCGTCTCGGTAGGAAGAGCTTGTAAATTCGCGGCCGGAGCCGCCGCCGGTTGCACTACTTTTGGGGCCGCCTCGTCCCTCGCCTGTTTGAATCTGGGAGCCGGGTTCTCATCCCCTGGGTGGCTGGCGCTCGTCTGGGCCAGCGATCGCTCGTGACTGAAATACCATCCGGCCGCGGCGACGATCAAGATGGCCGCGATTGCGGCAACAAAAATCCAGGAGCGCGGAGCGATGCGGACCTCTCTCTTCGTCTTGTCCGGAGACGATTCAGCCTCTCGCCGAGTGGGGAGCTGGACCTGTATTCGCGTCGACTCGTTAGGCACAGGTTCGCGCGGCGGCGGATTGGCCAGGATCGCGCCGACGGTTTTCACCAGCGTATCCAGATGTTGCTCCAGCGGCGGAACGAACGCATCCATCCACTGCGCGGTGGAAATGAAATACTCCAATGACTTCGTCGGTTCGATGTCATCAATCCGGAAGGGAATGGTGTAGACGCCTTTGTCGTCCGCACGCTCCACCTCTCGTTTGATCTGGCGCGACGCGTTGGCGTTACGGGAGAAAACCAGAATCATGATCCGGCTGGACTCGATCGCGTTCACGATCGATTCACCCCAGTCCGCGCCTGGCACCACGTCGCGCGGCGCCACCCAGCAACGAACGGACTCCGCCTCCAGCCTCGTCACAATGGCATCCGCCACGAGCTTGTCCTTGACCGAGTGGCTTACGAAAACGTCATGAGCCATATATTGAACTGCGTCGTCCTACGGGTGTGCCTGACACCTTAAAGCTGAGCAACCGAGATTTTCGTTTCAAGGCAAATCGTGTCAGGCGAACCGAAATCGTCGACATGCTCGGTCCATTCTGATTCGCGATCCGTTTCAAACTCGACCGGTTAAAGCAGTCGAGTCTCACACGCCCCGAGACGTCGTCGAATTTCTGGTTTCGAAATGCCTCGCTGACCCAAGTGCCAAATGCCCCTTCAGGGCGATTCGCGGCACGAGCGTTGCTATAAATATCTATAATACCCGTGCCGACTCCAATTAAGTTCCTGCGTGCAAGTCTTATCCTTCTGGCGCTTTTCTTTGTCACCGCCGTGCGGGCCTCGACTCCAGCCCCGGTGACAGAGCAATACGGAACGGCTCCGGACGGCTCGATTCTGAATTGGATTCGCTACTCACCCGATCCCGCGATTTATGGGAATGGACCTTATCCCGTCGTCCTGACAATTCACGGCGGCGGCTTCAGGTCCAACGGTCCGACAACCCGAGCCGAACAGGTAACCGCCTCGCAGCGGTGTGCGGCGAACGGTTACGTCGCCCTCGCAATTTGGTATCGACTGGCCCCGCCCGGCGACACCGATGAATGGAAACTTCCGGGTCAAACCGCGCCCGCCTACGCGCCTTTGCAATACGACGACTGCGAAGTGGCTGTGCTCGCTGCGCGCAGGAGTTCATTCTGCAATGGGCAGGTGGCGGCCATGGGCGGAAGCGCCGGAGGCTCGCACACGACGGTCCTCTGCGCGGATACTCACGGCAGCCCGACCGGCCCGGCGTGGACGGCGGACGATCGGCCGTTGGGCGGCGTCGATTTGTCTGGGGCGCACGAATTCGACGATTGGGATTCATCGTCGGAAAACATCGAGACTTTCGCGAGTCTCGTCACCAATTACATCCCGGTGCCCGACACCTATCCGTCGGCACCGAACGACACGGACCTGGCCAAGCTGATTCAATATTCGCCCGATAGCTACATCACTTCGGACCTTCGGCCGATCCTCACTGTGTTCTCAGACAATGATATGATGCCACCGGATCAGCAGGATGATTTTACCGCCCGCTGCGATTCGTTAGGCGTGACGAATTACGAGCGCGTCCGAGTCGCCGGGAGTGGACATGCCTGGGCAAACTGGGATGTCGTCATACCGGGCACCTCCGAGACGGTGGGAGATCGCGCGATGTCATGGATTGCGGCGCTCTTTGCCAACCCAAGATCCGACCCCAAGTCCGACCCCACGCGCGCAACCCGATTCCCTGCTTAACATTTCCACCCGCCTGCAAGTCCGCACTGGCGATGGCGTCCTCATCGGTGGCTTCATCGTCGCCGGCACGGCCGAGACGAATGTGCTCATCCGGGCTCTCGGCCCGTCGCTCGCGGGCAAGGGAGTTCCCCAAGTGCTGGGTAACCCCGAGGTCGAACTCTACGATTCCAACGGGACGCTGCTCGCGCAGAACTCGGACTGGATCACGCTACCGCCCGGGACCGTCCCGGTTGATTTGCAACCCACCGATCCGAGGGAGGCCGTGATCAACGCCAGTCTGCCTGCCGGCGACTACACCGCGATCGTGCGTGGCGAGGGTGGCACGACCGGTGTCGCACTCTGCGAGGCCTACGATCTTTCCACCACTCAATCCAGTGTGCGCAACATCTCCACGCGGGGAGATGTCGGGCTGGGGGACGATGTCATGATCGGCGGTTTCATCATCGGCGGCACCGCGCCGACCAGGGTGCTTGTGCGCGCGATCGGACCCTCTCTCGCCGCGGATGGCATCAGCGGAGCCTTGGCCGATCCGGCTCTCGAACTGCACGACAGCACCGGTGCCTTGATCTTCAGCAACGACAACTGGCGGACCGATCAGGAACAAGAAATCATCGATACGACCATCCCTCCGACCGACGATCGGGAGTCGGCGATTGTCGCCACTCTGCAGCCCGGTGCGTATACCGCGATTGTGGGTGGGGCCAACAACACGACCGGGGTGGCATTGGTTGAGGTCTACACGCTCTCACCCTAGCGGTCGCCAGCCTCAGACCTTGCAAGAGGAATTCTTTTCGCAGGCCCGCCGGTAAACAAGATCTGCCGCCACGACGTCTTCGACGGCGACGCCGACCGATTTGTAGAGGGTGATCTCGTCATCCGATTCACGGCCGGGTTTTATACCGGAAATGACTTCTCCGAGTTCGGCAAAAATATCGCCCGCGGCGATAATGTCGCCCGATTCCTTCCTCGCCGCTTCACGGGACTCGACGTAGATGCGAGACCGATGCAGAACTTCGTCGTCCAGCTCCCGCCAGTTCGGACGCGTCGCGCCGACGGCGTTGATGTGCGTGCCGGGCGACAACCATTCGCCCTTCAGGACCGGCGTGGTCGCGGCGGTCGCGACCACGACCACGTCCGCGCCGCGCACGGCTTCCTCGGCCGAAACTGCGGCTGCGACTCCGAATTCTTTCGCGAATTTGTGCGCCTGACTTGGACTCCAGACCCGGACTTCACGAAACCGTCGGACGATCTTGAGTGCCTCGAGATGACTCCGCGCCTGCACGCCGGAGCCGAGGATGGCGAGTACCGAAACATTCTTGCGCGCGAGCAGATCGGTTGCGACCGCGGAGACTGCCGCGGTCCGCATTTCCGTGATCAGTCGGCCGTCCATCGTCACAAGGGGCTCGCCGGTATGCGGGCGAAAGAGGACGATCATGGCGTGATGGGTCGGCAGACCGCGATTGTTCGGATAAAACGTGACGAGCTTGGCACCGAGCGCGCCGCCATAGGCGGGCATGACTCCGAAGAAACCGCTGTGCTCCGCCACCGGCAAAATCTGGCGCAATGGTTGTTGCACATGACCCGCGGAAAGATCGCGCAGCGCGCGAGCCATGGCGGGAATCAGTTCCTCCATCCGCAAGAGCGAGCGGACCTCTTTTTCGTCAAGATACATATCGTCAGGCACCCTTTACAAATCGATCAATTCGCAAAAGTTTTTCAGATCCACATTTCCGCCGGAGACGATGCAGACGATCGGTCCTTTTCCGGCTTTGCCGCTCAAAGCCGCGGCCAGCGGCAGGGCTCCGGCGCCTTCGGAAATGATACGCGCTTTTTCCGCCATCATCCGCATCGCCCGGCGCGTTTCTTCAAGACTAACGACTAACGAACCGTCGAGGATCGGCCGCATTCGTTCCCACATTCGCGGGAAAACGCTCTGGCCACCGGCGCCGTCGACGAAGGAAGCTTTCCAGTCCTTAAATTCCTGCGGCGAACCCATCGCGAATGAGAGGGCAGTCGGGGCCGCCGTTTCCGGCTCCACGCCCCAGATCTTGATTTCCGGCCGCAACGCCTTGATCGCGCTCCCGACGCCGGTCACCAGTCCGCCGCCGCCGATGCCCGCGATGACCGCTGCCGTCTCGGGCGCGTCTTCCAGAATCTCGAGTCCCATCGTTCCATGGCCGGCGATGAAATTGTCGTCGTCAAACGGATGGATGAACGTGCCTTCCGCCCCGGGATAGGAACGATCGTCGAGGGCGCGCCACGCAACTTCGTACGGGACGGGAATCAATTTCGCCCCGAGCGCGCGCATCCGCTCGACCTTCGCCGCCGGCGCCGTCTCGATCACGACCACGCTGCAAGGCACGCCAGCCTGGCGCGCCGCATACGCTACGCCCTGCCCGGCATTGCCGGCGCTGATCGTCCAGACGCCGCGCGCGCGATCGGATTCCGACAACATGGCGACCGCGTTGGCCGCGCCGCGTAATTTGTATGCGTTGATCGGCTGAAGGTTTTCGAGCTTCAGCCGGATATCGGGATCATCCGCGCCCAGCTCCAGCCTAACGAGTGGCGTGCGCAGGATGGTGGAAGCGATCCGCTCGCGTGCGGCGCGGATTTTCGAAAGTTCAATCGGACGAACTGGTGGTGGCATCGTGGGCATAAGAATTTCGTCCACAGATTTCGCAGATTTCCGCAGATTGGAAATCCACAAGTGGGCGTTGCTTTGAAAAACTAATCTGCGGAAATCTGCGTAATCTATGGATCGTCTGTTTTTGTCCACCAAGGCTCACGAGATGCCAACGCCGCTTTTCCTTTTTGCGCCCGGCGCAGGAGCGCCATCGTCGCATCCATGGATGCAGCGTTGGAAGGCGTGTCTACAGGAAATCGGGGAGGTCGAGACGTTCGATTATCCCTACATGCGAGAAGGCCGGAAGCGGCCCGATCGTTTGCCCGAGTTGATCGCTGCCCATCGAGAGGCGCTGAACAAAGCGCGCGAGAAATTTGGCATCGACTCGCCTGCTTTTCTGATCGGCAAGAGCATGGGGGGCCGAATTGGATGTCACCTGGCGCTCGAGGAAAGAGTCAGCGGTCTGATCTGCCTCAGCTACCCGCTTTGTGCGATGGGCGATCGAGCCAAGCTGCGCGACGAAGTTCTGCGGTCGTTAGACACGCCGATTCTCTTCGTGCAGGGCACGCGCGACGCACTATGCCCGCTGGACCTGCTCGAGCAGGTGCGCGCCGCGATGAAAGCGTCGAACACGCTGCATGTCGTCGAGGGCGGCGATCATTCCCTGGTCGTCGGAAAGCGCCAACTCCAGGCCGCGGGTGAAACGCAGGAGGAGGTCGATCGCCGGATCCTCGAATCCATCGCCCGCTTCGTCCAATCGCCTCGCTGATGCACACCGAAGCCTACGCGCCGGGGCGGTTAGAACTGCTGGGCAATCACACCGACTACAACCAGGGTGTCGTGCTCGCCGTTGCGATCGATCGCGGGCTGAAGGTGAGGGGCGAACGACGAGGCGATGGACTCATTGCGCTTCGGTCTTCATCGTTCGGTAGATTCGAGATCAAACGCGAAGATCTCCAGCCCCAAACCGAGTCGCGTTGGGTGAACCATGTGCTCGGTGTCGTCAGCGAACTGCTCGACGCGGGAATTTCGATTGACGGGTTTACGGCCGAAATCGACGGCGACCTCCCGGCCGGTTGCGGACTATCCAGTTCCGCCGCGCTCGAAGTTGCGACCGCTTTTCTTCTCTTGAAGCTTTTTGACGCGCGTCTTGCGCCATTCGAAATCGCGCGGCTTTGCCAGCGGGCCGAGCATCGGTTCGTCGGGGTGCGCTCGGGTTTGCTCGATCAGGTCACTTCCATTTTCGGCCGGGCGCAGCACGCCGTTTTCTTTGATGCGCGAAGTCAGGAGGTGCGCACGATTTCCTTTCCGCCGAAGCTTGCTCTGGTCATTGCCGAGTCCGGCACAAAACGTGAGCTGGCCGAAGGTCTCTACAACCGACGACGAGAGGAAACGAGCGCCGCTGCGGCAGCGCTCGGCCTGGTCTCGTTGCGGGATATTTCGCCTGACGCATTGGCCAGGAGCGATCTCAAGCCGCTCCTGCATCGGCGAGCGGCGCATGTCGTCGGTGAGAACGAACGGGTGCGACGCGCTCTCGGGCTGCTCGCGCAAAACGATGGCCCCGGCCTCGGTGCGCTCCTGAATGAATCACATGAGAGTTCGCAACGGAATTTTGAGAACAGTACCGCGGAACTCGATTTGCTCTTTGAAATCGCGCGGCGTCTCCCGGGCGTTTTCGGCGCGCGTCTGACCGGAGGCGGCTTCGGCGGCGCGACGGTCACCTTGTGCGAAAGCGCGGCCGCCGCGCGGATCGCGGAGGAACTGGCGCAGTCCTACCGCCAGCGCTCCGGGCTCAAGTCGCGTATTTTTGTCTGCGCCGTCGCGGATGGCGCCAGATGACCGGATTTGGCACCAGGGCGCGCCCGATTATCTTCTGCCATGGCAATGGAAGTGGAAATCGTTAACGCAGAAGAATTGCGCGCACGCGTCGGCGAACTGCGGAGGTTTCTTTGACCTGCCGAAGCTGCAGGCTCACCTGACCGAGCTTGAAACGCGGATGGCCTCCGCGGATTTCTGGTCAAACCGCGAGCGTGCTCAGAGCGAAGTCGAGGAAGTCTCGCGCTTGCGCGGTCTGATCAATCCGATGCTCGAACTGGAGCGCGAGGCGGCGGATTTTGAAGCGCTGCAACAACTGGCGGCGGAGGAATCCGATCCGGCTGCACGGGCAGGGGCGGAAAAGGAAATCACGGCGGAGCATGCGCGGCTCGTGAGGAAACTCGAGGAGTTCGAGCTGCGCCAATTTCTTTCCGGCGAAAACGATCGCTCGAACGCGTTCCTCACGATTCATTCCGGGGCGGGCGGGACGGAGTCGTGCGACTGGGCCGACATGCTTCTGCGGATGTATCAACGCTGGATCGAGCGGAGCGGTTTCAGCGCCCAGACGATCGACATTCAGCAGGGCGAAGAAGTCGGGATCAAATCGGTCACGCTGCTCGTGAGCGGTGAATACGCCTACGGCTATTTGAACACGGAGCGCGGGGTGCATCGACTCGTGCGCATCTCGCCTTTCGACGCCAACAAGCGGCGTCACACCTCCTTCGCGAGCGTTGATATCGTTCCCGAGATCGCGGACTCCGCGCCGATCGAAGTGAATCCCGCCGATATTGAGATCGACACGTTTCGCGCAGGCGGGAAAGGCGGACAGAATGTGAACAAAGTCGAGACGGCGGTGCGGATCGTGCACAAGCCGACCGGGATCGTGGTGGCTTGCCAGGCGGAGCGAAGTCAGGGCCGCAATCGCGAGCTGGCAATGAAGATGCTCAAGGCCAAGCTCTACGAAATCGAGCAGGACAAAAAGCGCGCCGAGATCGATCGCCAATACGGCGAGAAGGGCGACGTAGCGTGGGGAAGCCAGATTCGGTCCTATGTTTTCCAGCCGTATCAAATGGTGAAAGACCACCGCACCGGGGCGGAGACAAGCAATGTGCAGGCGGTGATGGATGGCGACATCGATCTTTTCATCCAGGCAAAGTTGCGCGGGCAAAAAGCGGCCAAAGGCGAAAACACGGACGAGGAACCCTAAAGAAGAACCCAGTGTCATCGCCTGCTGGGAAGTATGCAGGGGCGGAATGCGCTGCAGTCGGTCTGGCCGTCGCTCGGTTGCGGCCGACACCGGCCGCCGCCACATCAGTGGGAGTAATGGCGCAAAGCGCGCATCGACTCCGGCCCGGAGAGGAACTATAAGGCGCGAGATGCGTCGCTTTTTGATCGTGGGTGCGATTGCCGTCGCCGGCCTGGTCGCGCTCCTGGCAGCATGGATCGCGGTCGCGCGGTCGCTTTCGCTCGCGCTCGATCGGATTCACACCGTGCAAATGGATTCCAAGCCGATCACCGAGATCGTCTTCGAAGGCAACGGCGGCACGCTGCGGATCAACGACCTGCCATTGAGCCTGGCGGGAACCGATTACCATCCCTATCCGATGAAGACGAAGATCGATCCGGAACGGCAAGTTGTGATCGAAACCGCCGGGCACGCGATCGCGCTGGGGCGGGTGGAAAATTCGCCAGGCATTCTCCGGCCTGGGCCGGGGGACCGGGCCCGATTGCAAATCGATCATTCGATGCTGAGCTGGCCGACGCCGCTCGCGATCAATTTTATCTCCGGCCACTCGCCATCCTGGAAGCGGCACGTTTATTATCGCTTGATTTGCGAGAAACCGGATGGTGGCCGGCTCGAGATGGTCTGGCGCTATGAACAGTATTTTTACGACGACTGGGCGAGCGGTTTCATGACCACCCCCGACAGCACCGGGCTGATCCGCGTGGACATTCGCCCCTGAAATCGGCGAACCTGCGGCCGGTGGCAGATTATCGACCAACAGCGCGGCGTCCGATCGCGGAAATCTTTCGCCGGACCGCCCGCGGCGCGACCCGAGTCTCTCTGCGGCTCGGGATTTCAGCCGATCTGATTTCGTATTCGTCGGTCGTCTTTGCGGTGGCGGCGGCGGTTTGTTTTTGGCGCTCGGGCGCGCATCCGCTGCTCCTGATTGTGGCGCCGCTTTTCTGTTCCCTGCGTCTTTGGTGCAACATGCTGGACGGAATGGTTGCACTCGCCGCGGGGCAGGCGAGCCGCCGCGGCGAGGTCATCAACGATCTGCCCGATCGCGTTTCTGATGTATTGATCTTTGTCGGTGCGGCGCACAGCGACTGGATGAATCCGCTCTTCGGGTATTGGGCGGCGCTGATGTCGTTAGGCACGGCCTATGTCGGGATGCTCGGGCAGGCGGTCGGCGCGCAGCGCGAGTTTGGCGGCGTGATGTCGAAACCGTGGCGCATGGTGGTGTTGTCTCTCGGGGCGTGGCTGACCTACGCGCTTATCCGCTGGAATGGTGGCGACACGACGATCGGCAACTTGAGCGTGCTCGACCTGGCCTGCCTGGCTGTGATCGCCGGCTGTCTCCAAACCAGCACGCAGCGTCTCGGCCGGATCCTGCGTTCGTTGAAAAAGAAAAATCCCTGATGGCTCCAAGCGCAGCGCTGCACGATCCGGTCTTTCGCGCCTACCTCGGCATTGTCTTTGGCCTGCTGCTTGGAGCGGGAATTGTGCTCGCGCTGCTGCGCGGTGCGTTTCGCATCGAACTGAGCGGTATCTGGAAAACCTACCTTTCCTGGCTTTGGATGGCGCCGCTCGCCGCCCTCGCAATTTTCGCCGGCCGGGTCCCGTTCATTGTTGGCGTGACGGCCGTTGCCCTCTTCGCCTTCCGGGAATTTGCGCGCGTCTCTCTGCTGAATCGCGACTGGTGGATGAGCGGCGCGGTTTATCTCGCCATCACCGCAGTAGGGGCCGCGGCGCTGCTCGATGCGGGTCTCGCATTCGTTTCAATTGGCGCGCTGGTGCTGATTTCGCTCATCCCAGTTCTGCGCGATCGAGCCGGCGGCGGAATCCAAGAGCTGTCGTTAGGCATGATCGCTTTCGTTTATCTCGGCTGGATGTTTGGCCAACTTGCCTTCCTCGCGAACGCCCCCCAGGCCTATGGTTACCTCTGCTATCTGCTCTTCGCGACGGAGGTGAACGATGTGGCCGCCTTTACCTTTGGCAGAATGTTTGGACGCCATCCGCTGCGAAGCGCGATCAGCCCGCACAAGACCTGGGAGGGTTCGTTAGGCGCGCTCGCTCTTTCCCTCACGCTGCCCTTTCTGCTGCGCTTTTCTTTTCCTTTCTTCGGGATGCGGGAGTTGGTCCTTACCGGGCTGATCGTCGGGATTGGCGGACAACTCGGCGACCTGACCCTGAGCATGGTAAAACGCGAGTTTGGCGCGAAGGACTGGAGCGCGTCGATTCCTGGTCACGGCGGCATTCTGGATCGAATTGACAGCCTGATCTTTGTCGCGCCGCTGTTCATTCAAATGACGGGATATTATCATCCGGGCCGATGACGAAAATGGGGAGCGAGGCAGTTCTCGCGCTGGAACGCAGGGCGGTGGATCGACTGCGGCGGTTTCCGCGGGAACCGGACATGATCGTTTACAGCTTTCGCTCTGCGATTGCGCTGATCATTCGCGGGCTGCTGCGCGTTTACCTTCGTTTCGAGATCGTGGGTGCGGACAATCTGCCTAACGACGGCGAGTCTTTCGTCCTGGTCGCGAATCATTCCAGTCATCTCGACACTCTCTGTCTTCTCGCGGCCCTTCCTTTGGGCCGTTTGCATCGCGCCTTTCCGGTGGCGGCGGAGGATTATTTTTTCCGGAGTCTGCCGCGGACCTGGTTCGCAGCGGTGGCGATGAATGCTCTGCCATTCGCACGGCGGATGCGGGTGCGGGAAAGCCTTTCCATCTGCGCGCAGTTGCTCGCGCAACCCGGGAACGTGCTCATCATTTTCCCTGAGGGCACGCGGTCGCGAACAGGCGAAACGCAATCGTTCAAGCCGGGCATCGGAGCACTGCTCGCTGGCCGGAATGTGACGGTGCTGCCGTGCCATCTGCAAGGGGCGTTTCGCGCCTGGCCAAAGGGATGCCGGGTTCCGCGACCGCGGAAGGTGCGGTTGATTATTGGTGCGGCGCGCAACTACGCAGGCCATGGCACGGAGAAGGGCGAGATCAGTGCAATCGCGCAGGAATTGCAGCGGGCGGTAGAGGAATTGGGGGAGCGCGATGGAACCGGTTGAACAGACGATGCCGAGTTGGGACGGCACGGAACTCTTCTATCGCGCGTGGTTCCCCGACGGGAAACAGGCTGAGAAAGCGCTTCTCCTTTTCCATCGCGGTCACGAGCATTCTGGCCGCTGGCAGGAGACGGTCGATTCGTTGGGCCTGGAGAACGTGGCGATCTTTGCCTGGGACGCGCGCGGTCACGGTCGTTCGCCCGGGGAGCGCGGCGCGGCGCGGGAGCTAACCGACGTGATCCGGGACGTGGATACGTTCGTTAGGCAGATCGCGGAACGCTACGGCATTGCGCTGGAGAACATGATCGTCCTCGCGCACAGTCTGGCCGCCGTTACGGTCGGCGCATGGGTGCACGATTACGCGCCGCCGATCCGCGCCCTGATTCTGGCTACAGCAGCTTTTGAGGTGAAGCTCTACATCCCGCTCGCCATTCCGGGCCTGCGCCTGCAGCAGAAACTCTTCGGCGGCGGCCGCGTGAAGAGCTACGTGCGCGCGAAAATGCTGACCCACGATCCAGTGGAAGCCGCGCGCTACGAATCCGACCCGCTGATCTTTCGCCAGATCGCGATCAATGTGCTGCTCGACCTGCACGATACGGCGCGTCGGCTGGTGGCGGACGCCGGTGCGATTCAGGTGCCGACCCTGATGCTGGCGGCGGGACGCGATCACATTGTCGGGCTGGAGGCGCAGCGGGAGTTTTTCCATCGCCTCTCTTCGCCGCTAAAGCGAATGCACGTTTTCCCGGCGATGTATCATGCGATTTTTCATGAGACGGATCGAGAGCAGGTGATTGCGCGGGTCCGCGAATTCGTTTGCGAACGCTTCGCGCAAACGTCTCCGGCCGTCTCGCTGCGCGAGGCTGACCGATACGGCTACACCTGGGAGGAATACGAGAGGCTGAAGCTGCGCGGGGGTTCCCAGTTTATGGCGGCGCGCGTGGCGTTGAGAATCGGCGGCCGTCTGAGCAAAGGGATTGAGCTTGGGTGGCGAAGCGGCTTCGATTCCGGCCGATCGCTTGATTACGTTTACGAAAATCAGCCGCGAGGTTCATCGCGCCTGGGGAAATTGGTCGACGCGAATTACCTCAACAGCATCGGCTGGCGGGGTATCCGTCAGCGCAAAGCCAATCTCGGGAAATCGCTCCGTGCTGTGATCGAAAAGCTGCACGGGGAAGGGAAACCGATCCGCATCTTGGATGTCGCGGCCGGGCCGGGGCGTTATGTTTTGGAAACAATGCGCGCGCTGCCGGAGATCCCGATAACTGCGACGCTACGCGACAACAAACAGGAAAACGTCGATGCCGCACGCGCGCTTGCGACGGAGTTAGGATTGAAGAATGTCAATATCGGGGTGGGGGATGCGTTCGATCGCGCGGCCCTCGCTAGGCTTACTCCGCGTGCCACGATCGGTATCGTCTCGGGGCTCTACGAATTATTCCCGTCGAATGACGCGGTCATGAATTCGTTAGGCGGACTGGCTCGGGCAATCGAGCCGGGGGGCTATTTGATCTATACCAATCAGCCGTGGCATCCGCAGTTGGAATTCATCGCGCGCGTCCTGCGCAATCGCGAGGGAGAGCGGTGGATTATGCGACGGCGCACCACGGCCGAGATCGATGAGCTGGTGCGCAGTGTTGGTTTTGAAAAATGCATGATGGAAATCGATCGCTGGGGCATGTTCACCGTCTCGGTTGCCCGGCACACTCACTCCTGAAAACGGGCGCGCCAGTTCCGCGGCGGCGGGCGCTCGGCGTCTCCGCCGCGCTTTCGCTTCTCTTCGTTTTGGTTTACGGCGGCTGTCTCTGGATTACGGCGCGACGGCACGAGGTTGGCGTTTTTTACTTCGCCTGGGAACGGGCAATCCCTTTCGTTCCCTTCATGATCCTTCCCTATCTCTCGATCGATCTCTTTTTTATCGCAGCGCCGTTTCTTTTCCCAAACGAACCAGAGCTGAATCTCTACACGCGACGGGTGGCGACCGCGATCATCGTCGCTGGGGCTTGCTTTCTCATTTTCCCTCTTCGCTTTGCCTTCCCTCGGCCGCACGCTGCGGGATGGCTGGGAACGATCTTCGATTGGTTTCGCGCCCTCGATGCGCCAAACAATCTCTTTCCATCGCTCCATGCCGCGCTCCTGGTTTTCCTCGTCGACGCGTATGCGCGGCATTTGCACGGCGTCGCGCGTGCCTTGGTGATGGCATGGTTCGTCCTCGTTGGTCTATCGCCGCTCCTGACGCATCAGCACCACTTCATCGACATCGTCGGTGGGTTTGCTTTGGCTGCCGGTTGCTTCCTTACGATCCGCCCAAAGTTTTCCCTCGCTTCGGAGGAAGCAGAGACCTCATGATGCCCGCAAATCACCTATGAATTACAGCGAACTGATCCAGCTCTATTTCGATCGCTCGACTGCGATGCAGAACTATTGGAATCTTTACGTTCTTATCGTGGGCGGCATTCTCGCGTTCTCCTCGCTTCGCAAACACCATGCTGCCATCACCACCTTGCTGGTCTGCATTCTCTTTGCGCTCTTTGCCTATGAAAATCTGGGCGCGATGAAAGATTGCACGGCGCAGCGCTTTGCCGTCCTCGATGCGATCAAGCAGTTTGAGGCCGACGGAGCGGCCGCCAACCCCAAAGCAGTGCGGGAATTGATCGAACCCACCCTCACTCCGGCTACCTATTCGAGCGTGAAGGTCACCCACGTGACCAGCGACGTCCTGACAATTCTTGCCTTGATCGCGATGGAATTTCGGCGCCGCACTCTCGAGGAATTGGTCAATCACGCCGGGCAGCCTCATTCCTGAGGCGTCGCACTTTCCTTGAACAACCGCGACTCGCACCCATGGTGGCGCCAGAGCAAGCAATAGTCAGGCGATTGATTTTGAGTGCCCTCGTAATCTGCTTCGCCACGAGCGCGCCGCGGGCGCTCGCGAATCCGATCGGCGATTTCTTCAAGAGCCTGGGTCACAGTATTGCCAAACTCGGCAAGAGTTCGCCACCGCCCGAAGCCTCAAAGAAGCCGGGCAAAAATAAGATGGAAAAGGACTCTGCGAGCAAGACTGCATCCGGTGAGCGACCGGCGCCGGCTTCCACCGCCACGCCCTGGCCGACGCCGACGCCCTTCGAGATTCGGCCGGCGACCCCGGCTCCGCCGGAGACCAGAAGGCGAGACGTGCCGTATGGTCTGGCGGTGGCTGACAAACCGGGGTTTGTCATAAGTCCGTATGCGCCCAATCAAGGGTATGTCGACGTGCGCTTGTTCCCCCGTTCAACCGAAGTGGTCGATCCATTTACCGGTAAGATTTTTCTGACGCCGTAGCGGGCGGTCACGACGCGAGACGGAGCTCCGAATACCTGTCGCCGTGATTGGCGGCCTGAGTCTTGCTACTTGTTTTGAAGGCAAGATGAAGAACGATTTTAAGATCCTGGCGGTCGAAGACGAGACCGCCGTGGCTCAATTCCTCGCGCTGGTTCTCTGTGGCCCGCGCTGCAAAGTCTCGACGGCCTGCGACGGCCAGGACGCGCTGGCTAAAATCGACGCGGCAAGTTGTCCTTTCGATATCGTGATTACGGATCACAGGATGCCGCGGATGACGGGTCTGGAACTGGTGCGCAAGCTGCGGGCGAGAAATTTCGACGGGAAGATCGCAGTTCTGTCGGCTCATCTCACGGAAACGAACGTCCACGCCTACGAAGAGCAAAACGTGGATCTGATGCTCGCCAAGCCGTTTGACATCGACGAGTTGCGGCATGCCGTCGAGGTGCTGGTTGACGAATTTCCGGTCTTTGCTGGCGGCATCGAAGCTTAACTTGCCACGCCGGGCAACCCTCACCAGACCATGCAGGGCACGAGTGGTGCTTTATGTATGGAGGCAATGTGTTCGAACATGACTAGTCCGCTCAAGATTCTGGCCGTCGACGACGAGCCCTCGATCGCGCAGTCGATGCACTTCATCTTCGACGAGCCACTCTATGAACTGGCGAGCGCGCCGGACGGCGAAACGGCTCTCGCCTGCATGGCGGATGACCCAAGCCCGTTTGATGTCATCATTGTCGACAACAACATGCCGGGAGTTTCTGGGTACCGAGTTGGTGCGCCTGCTGCGCGAACGAAGTTTCGCCGGCAAGATAATGGTCCTCTCCGCCCATCTGTCGACCGAGGTGCGTGCCGCCTATGAGGCAATGGACGTCGATGCCATGATGGACAAGCCGTTTAGCGTCAAGGCGCTCCGTGCAAAGCTGAATCAGCTCGCGGCCTAGTCAGGCATCGGCGTCTAACGAACGGACCGGTTTCTGCCGGCATCGTCAGGCTCAGGCGCCGCCGGTCATATCGCGCCGTTGCATTCCTGCCAGTCCCAGCCGTTCAGCGTCCGCCTTGAGCGCGGTGATGACTTCCGCGATGACGTTTTCCAGTGGCAGGTCCAGCTCCGTCGCGCCGCGCACGATGTCTTCGCGATTCACGGCGCGCGCAAACGCTTTGTCTTTCATCTTCTTCTTCACCGCGGTGACGTCGACTTCATCGATGCTTTTGCTCGGACGCACTCGTGCCACCGCGATGACGAAGCCGCTCAATTCATCCACTGCATAAAGTGTTTTCTCGAGCGGAGTCTGTCGGTCGACCCCGGAGTAGTCAGCGTGCGAGAGCACGGCGCGACAGATTTCGTCGCTCCAACCCTGTTCGCGCAGCCAGGCTGCGGCGACGAAGGGGTGCCCCTCGGTCGCGCTTCGCTCGAGGTTTGGATAGCGCTCGTAATCCATGTCATGCAAGAGGCCGACCGCTTCCCAAAGGTCAGCGTCGGCCCCGCGCGCCTCGGCGAAATGCCGCATCGAGTCCGCGACGGCGTAACAATGTTTGCGCAGACTCTCGGATTGAACCCACTCGTGGAGAATGTCGAGGGCGCGTCCAGACGACGTAGCCTGGGCGGTTTTCAAAGAAGGTTGCGGATCTTCTATCATGACGGGCGCGGTCGAATTCAGATTGCGCGACGCATGACAGTAACCTGGTCGCCTTGTGAGGCGATCTCGAAGCCGAATTTCCCGAAGAGTCGTACCGCAGGGCTATTCGCGCCCATGCGCATTGCGATCGCCGAGAGTTGCGGATTGGCTCGCATGATCTGGGTGAGAAGTGAGGCGCCGATTCCATGCTGCCGATGTCCCGGCTTGACCACAAATGCCAGCTCCGGAGGGGTCTCCTTTTCCAGCGGCTCCCGGAACCAAACCGCGCCGAGTGGCATCTCCTGGTCCTTGTCGTGCGCGATGAAACCAACATCCCCGGGCCGGCCCCAACCCTCGACGTAGCCGGCGTATTCGGGGCGTCGCAAGATTTCGCGGGGCGGTTCCTCACCGCCGGTCGGTCGGAGTCCGGAGTAAAGCATCTCCCACAGGACCGGTTCATCATTGACGGTTAGCGGGCGAAGGTCGTAATCGGCGTGAGCAAACATGATGCGGATTTCTCTGCGACATGCTTCTCTCAAGTTGCCGGTCTTGTCTAGATTCTTCCTCGGGCCCTCGCCTCTCGCCGTGCAGTCCTTGTTCGTTAGGCCGGGCGTTCAAAGAGGCCATTCAGTTCGGCCGATCGAGCGCCGCTCGCCAGCATTTGGAAAGTCCCGTCCGTGGCAATCTCGCGCGCGGCCCGGGTGAGCGCGCCCCAGGCCGCCAGCGCGAGACCGGAACCGACCGAGATCCGGCGCACCCCGAGGTCGGCAAGCTGAGCCAGAGACAGCTGCGAATTGAATCCGGAAACGAGGATGTTAACCGGTTTCGGAGCAACTGCCCTGACGATTGCGCTGATCTCCTCGGGCGCGCTCGGGCCCGGAGCGTAAAGACAATCAGCGCCGGCTTCGGCGTAAGCCACGAGACGCGCAAGAGATGTTCGCAACGGATCGGGATGATCCACCAGAAACGCTTCGCAACGGCCCGTCAGAATGAGCTCTGTGCCGGATTCGTCGATCGCACGACGTGCAGCCGATATTCTCTCGACTGCGAGCTCCTTCTCATAAAGAGGTTGCTCGCTTCTGCCAGTCGAGTCCTCAATCGACAGACCGGCCACTCCGGTCGCGATGCAGCGAGTCACGTTGACCGCAACACCTTGCGGGTCGTCGGCGAAGCCGCCGAGAAAATCAGCGTTTACCGGCAGCGGCGTGGCAGCGACAATTTCCCGGATGTGCGCCAGCATCTCGTCGCGGGCCACGCCCCCATCGGGCCTTCCCCGGCTGAAGGCATACCCGGCCGAGGTGGTGGCGAGTGCCTTGAATCCGAGATGATGGAGATAGAGCGCCGTTCCGATGTCCCACGGGTTGGGCAGGACAAAACATCCTTCGCGGTGCAGGCGGCGAAACTCTGCGATCGCGGTTCGTTGCGAGACGGGTGTGTCGTTCATCGCCCAAACTACATCCGTGCGCGCTGCCGTCGCCAGTCTGCCGGGCTCGTTGGGAGCTGCCGGAGTGCACACGGGCGCAGATCCATGTTCGCGGGGAGTTGTGGTAGTCTCGGCAAACGTGGTTGTGTCCGAAGGAGGAATCGAATGAAGATGGCGAAGGAATTTGTGGCACGCTTTCCGAAGCTGTGTGATTTCGATAGGGAACCAGACGAACGCTTTTTCGGGATCAAATGACGCTGACACCTGAACAACATCTGGCCGCGACCGATCCGAGACTCGCGGCGCTGATCGCAAGGTCCCGGCCGTATCAGGTGAAAGCAGTCAGACTCGTTAGGCCATTCGACGCCCTGGCAGAGTCGATCGTCTATCAGCAACTAAGCGGCAAAGCCGCCGCGACCATTTTTGGACGGGTCCGTGCGCTCTATCCCCGGCGAAAATGGTTTTCTCCAGAGCTTGTCCTTGCGACGGCGGACGAAAGGCTGCGCGCGGCGGGTCTCTCCCGCAACAAGACCGCGGCGATCAAGGATCTCGCCGCGAAGACGCTGGACGGCACCATTCCAACGGCGGCCGCACTGCATCGGATGAACGATGAAGAGATTATCGCTCGCCTCACGACTGTGCGCGGGATCGGTCGGTGGACGGTTGAGATGATGCTTTTGTTCGATCTGGGCCGACTCGATGTCTGGCCGGTCGACGATTACGGAGTGCGGAAGGGTTACGCAAAGACGTTCGGGAAAAGGAAATTGCCGAAGCCAAAAGAACTGCATGCCAGGGGCGAGAAATGGCGGCCCTATCGCTCGGTGGCTGCCTGGTATTTTTGGCGTGCTTTGGACGTGCCCGAGGCATAGCTCCTACAGAGCGGATGGGACTGATCGTTTTCGACCGGGTCTTGATCGGGATCGTCGCACGCGATTGAACCGACACCGTTCCCGTTCTCCTCTTGCCCGCTTATCGCTTCCTCCTTACCCTCGCGCAATGAAACTTCTCGTCACGGGCGGCGCCGGCTTCATCGGGTCGCATCTTGTCGAAAAATTGCTCGCCGACGGACACCAGGTCGCGATCCTCGACGACTTCAACGATTTCTACGATCCGCGAATTAAGCGCCAAAACATCGCGACCGTCGCCGACCAGATCACCGTGCACCACGCCGACCTGCGCGACGCGCGCGCGGTGAACGACGTTTTTCATCGGGAGAAGATCGACACCGTGATCCACCTTGCG
The DNA here is from genome assembly GCA_963776615.1 of uncultured Verrucomicrobiae bacterium. Taxonomy (GTDB): domain Bacteria; phylum Verrucomicrobiota; class Verrucomicrobiia; order Chthoniobacterales; family UBA10450; genus Palsa-1392. The sequence continues at coordinate 198,657 of CAVZNJ010000009.1, read as the reverse complement.
GCCCGCGCCGGGGTGCGCCCGTCGATTGGGCATCCACAACTCTATTACGATACGAACGTGAACGGCACCCTGCACTTGCTCGAGGCCGCACGCACGATCGGAATCGATCGCTTCATCTTCGCATCGAGCTCATCAGTCTACGGTCTTTCCAAGACAGTCCCGTTTTCCGAGGACCTTCACCTTACGCAAACCGTGAGCCCGTACGCGGCCACGAAAATCGCGGGCGAATTTCTCTGCTCCACCTACTCGCATCTCTACCGGATGCGAATCGTGGCGCTGCGCTTCTTTACCGTCTACGGAGCGCGCCAGCGACCCGATCTGGCGATCCACAAATTCACGCGGCGAATCTGGAACGGTCAGCCGATCGACCAGTTCGGTGACGGCACGACCCGGCGCGATTACACCTACATCGAGGACATCATCCAGGGAGTCATGGCGTCGCTGGGTTACGACGGGCCGCTCTTCGATCTCTTTAATCTGGGAGAAAGTGAAACGATCCAGCTCAAGGACTTGATTGCGGCAATCGAGGACGCGCTGGGTCGCAAGGCGAAGATCAACCGGCTGCCGGAACAACCCGGCGATGTTCCGCTGACCTGCGCCGATATTTCGAAGGCGCGGCGGCTGCTCGGCTATCAGCCGGCCACGCCGCTGCGCGTCGGGTTGCCCCGTTTCGTCGAATGGTTTCATCAGACGCTGGACCGCGCGTGACGCAGGGACGCTGGCGCCTGACGATCTTCGTCGCAGCCGTCGTGCTGCTGCCGGCGCTGATCGCGCATCTCATCCCGGCGCGGCGCGATTTCGATCCGAAGCCGATTGCGCGCCTGCGCAAGAAGCAGCCCCAAGTCGTCATCATCGGCGACTCAGTCCTCGGCGGTTCGATTAACGCGCAGCTCTTCGCGAAGGAGGTTGGCGTGGAAGATGTCGAGCTGCTCTGGAATGGCGGTGCCGCCTCGGCCGCGTGGTACCTGATCTTGAAGAACTACGTCGTCGCCTCCGGCATTCATCCGCGGCTGGTCTGCATCTTTTTTCGCGAGCGGATGCTGACCGACGCCACCTTTCGCACCACGCCGACCTATCGACGATTCCTCGAGTCGCTCCGGCACGAGAACGAGCCGGTTTATCAGTCCATCCTCCGCGGCGACGAGTCGGAAGAAGAGAACGTCCTTGGCCGCGTCATCGACTGGCTTTACCCGCTGAACAGCCGGCGCCACGTGCAGGAGGAAAAAATCAGCCGGCTCGCCTTTCGCATTGCCGAGGGTGGCAGCGCGAGCATCGGGCGTTTGCGGCGGCGGGTGAACGAGATCTTTGACGTCGCAAAGTTGCGCGACGAAATCATGAACGAATCGGCGGAGGTCAGCGGCGAAAAGCCGGAAGAGTTCAGCGCCGATCCGCAGCGTAATTTCCTTCCGCACATCGTCGAAACGGCGAAGCAGGCCGGGATTCCGCTCTGCTTCGTGCGCGAGAAGCGCTATCCGCTGCCTGACGGCACAACGCCCGAAAGCGAAGACATGCGGCGTTACATGGCGGATCTGCGCACGTGGGTGGAGAGCCACGGCTGCGCTTTCGTTGACCTGACGAATGACACAGAGCTGAGCCAGTCGATGTATCTCAAACCCGGAGACGACCACATCCGGCCGGCGGCGAAAGACGAGGTGACGAAGATTTACGCGGCGAAGTTGCGGCCGCTGTTGCACCCATGATTTTTCATTCGCTCACTTATCTGGCGTTCCTTGCGATTGTCCTGGCGCTCTACTGGTCGCTGCCACGGCGCGGGCAGAACTTTCTCCTCATCATCGCCAGCTATATTTTCTATGGCTGGGAACATCCCTGGTTTCTTCTCCCGCTCTGGGCGTCGACCCTGGTCGATTACAGTTGCGCCCTTGGGATGGAACGCTTCCCGCTCCGGCGCCGCGTGTTTCTCGTCACCAGCATTTGCGCCAGCATCGCGCTTCTCGCGACCTTCAAGTACTACGGGTTCGGGATCGAGAACATCAACGCCATCCTGACGAACTTCGGTGCCGAACCCATCCGCAACACCTTTCGGCTTGTCCTCCCCGCGGGGTTATCGTTCTACACTTTTCAATCGATCGGCTACGTCGTCGATGTCTACCGCGGTCACGTTCGGGCCGTCCGCTATTTTCCCGATTACGCGCTCTATGTGACCTTTTTCCCGCAGCTGGTCGCGGGCCCGATCGAGCGCGCGGGTCACATGCTGCCGCAATATCGCAGCCCGCGGAAATGCGATGCCGACGCGTGGCGCATGGCGCTCGGTCTGATGTTGTGGGGCTACTTCAAGAAAGTCGTGATCGCGGACAACGCCGCGGTCGTCGTGAACAAAATTTTCGCCGTCCAGGACGCGTCCTTTCCGATTATTTGGGCGGGCGTCTTCGCCTTTGCCGTTCAGATCTACGCCGATTTTTCCGGCTACACCGACATCGCGCGCGGCACGGCGCGGCTCCTCGGCATCGACCTGATGATAAACTTCAACCATCCGTATCTCGCCACGTCGCCGTCGGATTTCTGGCGGCGCTGGCACATCTCGCTTTCCACCTGGTTGCGCGATTTCATCTACATCCCGCTGGGCGGCAGCCGTTGCAGCACGGCTCGCGCGTCGTTCAATCTCATGGCGACTTTCGCCATCAGCGGCCTCTGGCACGGCGCGTCGTGGAATTTTGTGCTCTGGGGGGTTTACTGGGGACTGCTGATTTTAGGGCAGCGATTTCTCGGCTGGCTCGGCCTGACACAAAAAATCCCCTGGTTCGGCAAGGTCGTAATTACGTTCGGCATTACCTGTTTCGGCTGGCTCCTCTTTCGCGAGCGGAATCTTGCTCAAATCGCGCACGACCTCGCGCAATCGCCCTTTGCCGCGAACGCTCAACAATGGCGCATCGGCATTTATTTTATCGCACTGGTCCTGATCTATGCCCTGCCGCTCGTCATCCACATGCTCACGACGGGGATCGCGGGCTGGCGGATCGAGGCGCGATTAAACGAGCGCGGTCGATTTATCCTCGAAACGGCCATCGCCGTGCTGCTCTTTTTTGGCATCGTCACGATTCGCAGCGTCGCCACCTCCGACTTCATCTACTTCCAGTTCTAATCGCGATCTCCTCGAGGAGCTGGCGAGCACCGCGAAACCGCCCGGCAAACCTGTCGGAATGCTCCTTCTGAAGCGCAGGAACAAAATTGTCCCGGTAACGGTGATACTCCTCGATCGACTGGCAATGATACTGCATCACATAGACCGGATCGGCCGACCCGGACTCGACAACCTTGTAGATGCGACACTCGGTAAAACAGCCGGTGCGGACGACATCGGGAACATGGACCCGCTTCATCCAATCGAGCCACTCCAATTCGATGCCGGCCTCAACGGTTATCTCAACTTTGTAAATGATCATAGTGTGAGCCCGTCTCCTGGGTTTCCCATAAATCTGTGTTCATCTGCGCAATCTGTGGACTATTTCAACAGTTTCCTAGCCCGGCCGAACCATGCTCAAACCTGTCGCGAGTGCGACAATACCAATTCGGGCTGGCCATGCGGCCGATGACATGGAAATGCTCGGACCGAATCCGCAATTTAACGGGATCGATTAACGCGTCGCGCACATGCACCCGCTTCACGAGGCCGATGATCACTCGATTCCGGCCGATCTCGAGCGTGCCCCATTCCTTGCATTCGAGGCTGGCGGGCGCTTCGGCGATTCGGGGTGGCATCACCACGGATGACTCCGCTGCGGTCAATCCCGCGGACTCAAGTTCGCTCACCCCATATTGGAGCGACGCCGAGGTCCGGTTCATCGCTTCTGCGGTTGCTTCATCAACGAGGTTGACCACGAACTCATGGCTCCGACGGATGTTGCGCGCGGTATCCTTGGGCGCTCCATCGTCGCGATCGCCGGGGGCGAACCCGATAATGGGCGGGTCCGCCCCGAGCGCGTTGAAAAAACTAAATGGAGCGGCGTTGACCGTGCCGTTCTCGTTCAGCGTCGTCACCCAGGCGATGGGGCGAGGTGTAACGAGTGAGACCAGCATGTGATAGGCGCGGCTGGCATCCTTGCCTTCCAGATCGAGTTCCATCCGAATAAGTCGACCGTAAATTCTCCGTTTCAAGTCGCTCGCCATGGCGCCGCAAACGGCCAAATGTTAAATGTATAGCCGCGACCCCGTCTCCTCCTCGTCTGGCTTTGAGCAACACGCCCTATAGACGCGACCCCGTCTTCCCTACCTCTGATAGGCGTTAACCTTTGGGGAGCCGATGCGCCTTACGCATCCTTGGGACGGAGAACGCGCGTGTTCGATAGACGGTTCGACCTCAGTCGCTATTATCTTTGTTCGATCTAGTTAGCGACGACACGTCGCGAGGCAAGGTCAACAGTAATAAGATCGACGCGCGACTGAGGGACACTGCTCTTCGCAACTTGGTGAAAGCCGATCCGAAGATTGGTTTTGTCCACAGTGATCCGCAAATAGCCGTAGTTCGTATCGTCGTAGTGCTTTAGAAGCAGCCCATTTGTCTTAAGCGCAGGTTTCGATTCCAGATAGCTCACGTCCACCCCGAAATAGGGTTCTTGCGCAACTTCACCGCGCCGACTCCTGACAACCTTGTTGACATTATGTCCGCCGTCTCCGCAAACGATGAACGGGATGGCCATCCGCCTCGAGCCGAGCTCGATGGTCCTCTGGAATCGCTGATAGTTGTGAGCGTGACCCGCAAGAAAGGCGTGTGGATAGACGCCCGCTTGTTGGCAGATGGTATCGATCTGTCGCAGCATATTGGGGCTGCCGCCGTGGTTGCCACCAGCCCCGCCGCTCCTTGGGGGCGGCGCGTAACTGAACGGCGGGTGGTGCGTGGCGAGCAGGACCGCGCCGTCAAACTTCTCCCTTTTTATTCGCGCAAGCTGCGCTGCCAAATACTCCAGCTGAATGTCGGGCACCTCTCGCCATTTCCCGTTCTCGCTCGAGATGACACCGGGATCTTCAAGCGCATTACTGAAAAGGCCGATGATACGAACGAAAGGAGCGTCAAGAGTGAAATAGACTCCCGGCTGCGTGCCAGCCGTACGGTGGAGCGACGCTGCCTCCGGAGTGATGGTGGGCTCCGGCGCGCAGAAGTTTCGCGCGAAGACGCTTAGCGGCGTGTCAGCCGCGGGCGTGTTCGGTATCACGAAGGAGTCGTGATTGCCGGGAATAGCAAAGATCGGACCGGGGTAGTTTCTGAACGGATCGTAAAATTGATCGTAGTAATATTTCGACTCTCCAAAGTCGTAAACAACGTCTCCCAATTGATAAAAAAACAGGGCGCGGTTTGCGGCATTAGATGTGCGGCAGTCCTTGGTTACCTGATCGGCAACGCGAATTTCGTTTCCATACTTCCCCTCGTTTGAGGCGCCGGTGTCGCCGGCGGCATGGAAGACGATTTTGCCCGCCGCCTTTATCCGCTGCACGATCTCAGGACCGTGCGCCCCGAAGGCCGACTCCAGGGTGTAGAGATCCCCGGGCGCGATACGTGACGGTTCGAAACCTACGACGTCTTTCTTTAGGAGGTTCTGGATCTCCTTGTACTGAGCGGCGTCCGAGGGATGGGCCGTCTTGAAACGGGTCGGATCACGAATGATATCGCCCTCATCAAAAATCGGCTGAGGGAGAGCCGTGGAAGTGTTCCTTGGCATAAGAGTCGCAATTCCTTGGTTGCCACCTTTTTTGCCGCGAAGGCTACTTTCGTGTCAACTCAAAATTGCCTGGCGTTCCCAGAAATCTTGGGGCCTTTTCGGCTCTCGCTGGCACAAACAGTCGCCCTGCCTTCCATCGTTTCGACCCGGCGCTCGGAGTGCGGCACCAGATCAGCGGCGACGAGGTCGATCCGCTTCGGGTTTCCGACCAACGCTTCGAGCGGGGCCACTTCGTCTTGAGCCCCTCCTTGCGCGTCAGCTCTTCCCCTTCGGTGATCGCTTCGAATTCCTCGTCGATCTTCGGCAGCTCGCTTTGGTTCAACCCCAGCGTGACCACGCTGCTCATGGAGGAAATTCAAGATCAAAATGAAACGAAAGCCAGCCGGCGGTATTGGACTTCATCATTATTCTTGCCTTCAGACTTTCCTTCTCGCGACCCCATTCACACTTCCAAGTTCAGCCCCTGGTCCGACGGCGTATCCTGAATCTGTCAAGATTTGCACCCTGACCCCAACTCCTATCAGGGCTGGAAAATTCGCGCTGCCTTTCTTCAACTGGATGGGCCGGCGGTGCGAATGGATTACCAGAAAATTCTCGCTGCCGGCGTAAGACCGCAAATTGAAGACTACGAACTCCAGGCGATCGCTTCGGCCAATACGCCGGCGGGCATGAGTTGGAAGAAGATCATGTTTCACGATCCGGCCGCACCGGACAAGATCTTCAACAAAGGGGTGGAGGCATATTTTGGCGAAGCGTTCGGACAAAAGATGTGGCAACGCACCGACGGGGCAATCCTCTGGTTGCGTGTGAACATGGTCGTCCAACTCGAGCTTCCGGTTGCGCGCCAATACGAAGCGCAGCAAAAGGCCGCCGAGGAGCAAAAACCCCACGCCTCCGTGCCTCAGTTCTGAAAGTTCTCTGAGCTCCGACGCACCTACGCCTGTTCCGTGTCGCACGATTAATAATAGCTGACGATTTCCGCTAGGTCGCCGCCACCCGAGGCCGCCCCAAGTTCATCATCTACTTCCTGCACTTGCACCCATGCCGTTTGCATTCGGGACCGCAGGCGGGGCCCTCCCCTGGGCCCGGCTCTGAATGTAATTTTCCGCAGCACTTCTCGAGGGTCAGGTTTATTTCCCGCAGTGATCCCACGGCAAGATTTGCTGACGCCTCCAGAGAGGACAAATCCACCGACAAACCAGGAGCGGACCGAGGGTGAGCCAGCGAATCGGCAATGTCAGCGAGCGAGGCCTCCCAGCAGGAAAACGGTACGCTTTGCAGTTTCACCTTAGGGTCGAATGCATGTTTCTGCATTGACTGATCACTCGCGACGGCGACCCACTTCACGTCCTGCAATCCGTCGTTCGCACTCCACCGGTGTGTCAGCCACCAAAAAAGGCACATCAGCAATATCCAAAAAGCGAAGGGACCCCAGATCCCGAAGGCCGCGCCTGGACCGAGTGAATGCCAACCAAAAAATCCTTCCGCTTCGCGGGAACGCTGTGCTGACTCTTCGCCGCTTTGGACCTCGCCTGATCACCTTCCGCGGGCGCCTTATTCTGGCATTCTCGTCCTTCGACTTGTCGCCAGAAACGCCTCTCATGAGGAGGTCCTTGTCGGTCTTTTGATCCTTCGACTTCTTGCAAAGAAACCACGTAAATATGAACAAAAAGACCCCCCCCGAGAGCCACGCACCCCAAGCCGCCCAATAGAGGGAGTCGTTCCTCGTTCCACTTCAGAGTGACGAGTCCCCAAGCAGCCGTCATAAAAAACGTGCCTAGCGTCATGCGCACCACGCTGAAGTGCATCGCCCAGGCCCCCGCGTCGCTAAAGAGTGCCCGCACGTTCTGTCGCGAGTTTTCCAGCGCGCTTTGCACCCGGTGCCGGCAGGAATCGATCTGGCCCGCAAAATCTTCCAACTGGATCGCCAGGAATTTGTCGTTAGGCGACGTTAACGCGATCGCCTGTCCTCGCGCCAGCGCAGTGTTCGTGGAGACTTCGCCAAGCTCACGCAACAATTCGTCGGCCTTGTGCGTTGTTGCTGCCAGAGCGTGGATCCCACTCCCGAACGTCGCTGCGAAATCCACCTCAGCGCTCTTAAGAATCCTCGCCAAACACTCGGCAACCTCGGTAGATCCCTGCGCAACACCGGGCTTGCCGACCGGATTCCAGATTTCATCCAAACTCGTCTTCATAGAGTCTCCTTTGCCGCCAAGTCTCGGTGAAGCCAGTCGTATTCGATCAAGAAGAAACCGCGCTCGGCAAGTAGACGTTAGGATGGTTGCCGGGGCTGCTCGAATGACTTGGGCGCTCCCGCCTTCGACGATCATAGACCGCCGCTAAAGAAAACAAAAAAGCGTGTCGTTGATCGTTCGACACGCCTCTCGCTTTCAGCTTGTCCTGGGGGGACGCTGAAATCTTATTAGATCACGCGCAACTGCGTTTGAAATCAGTTTTCGGATTGAACGCCTCCTAAAGACCGCGGAAAAGCGCATCGTCCTGATCAGTCCTTACCTCAAACTGCGGCCCAGGGTGCGCGAACTGATCGAGGACGCTGTGCGCCTCGGCGTACGCGTCCAGGTCGTCTACGGGAAGAAAGAGACGTGCGATGGAGCGGATCAGCTCCGAAAACTGGCCGGCGTCAAGGTGACGTTTTGCAAGAAGGTCCACGCCAAGTGCTATCTGAACGAGCAGATGGGAATCATCACAAGTCTGAATCTCTACGACTTCAGCGAAGCGAAGAATCAGGAGATGGGCGTTCTCTTCAGCCGAGCCGGCGACTCGGAGCTTTACAAGCGGGACGGAAAAGTAACGGCCACGTCGAAGTGGACCGTCTCGGAGGATGGACAAACGTTCACCACGATGGATGAGAACATGCGGCCGGATGGGTCCACGGGTCGCAGTGAGGCGACGTTGAAACGCACCGGCGGCACGTCCGGTCTGGCGGGCACTTGGGAAAGCGTGTCAGTCAAGATCATGTCCCCGCTCTCCATTGAGGTTTCGAAGTGGGAGGGGGACGGTTATGCGCTCAACAACCCGGCCTATAAACAGCATCTCCGCTTCAAGCTCGATGACAAAGAGTACACACCGACCGGGCCGCGTGTCCCCATGGGCACCACGGTCGCCGCCAGCAAGACCGGCGATCACAACATGGAGCTGACCTACATGCTGAAGGGCAAGACGACCGAGACCGATCGCTGGGAGCTTTCGGCCGACGGTAAAACGCTGACGCAAACCGTGACTTACGCCGGGGTGAGCAAACCTGAGGTGGACGTTTACGATCGCGAGTAAGACTTCCCAGGGCAGTTGCCCTTCCAGTAAATAAACTGGTTGCCGACAGCTAGCGGCATTAGACCTCTTCCTTTTGCCTTCAGACTTTCCTTCTCGCGACCCGATTCACACTTTCAAGTTCAGCCCATGGTCCGACGGCGTATCCTGAATCTGTCAAGAGTGGCACCCTGACCCCACTTCCCAGACCCCTGAATCTGTCAAGATTGGCACCCTGACCGCAATTCCCTGCGCATTCCTACGCAGCAATATTAAGCAGTAATAGGTAGTATGCTATCGGGAAGATAGCATACGGTGCCCCGTCGTGTCACAGCATGAGCTCAGCATACGAAGGGCAGAAGCGGTAAATTTCTCGATACGCATCGACATTGTCCCAACTCATCTCGAAGTCCTTTGGAGTCCACTTGTCCACGCAAGGCATAGCGGCATCTAAATACTGCCGCTCCTTTCGTGTCAGACGGGGTACCGTAATCACGCATGGATCAGCTTCCAGACTGCTCCGATAATATCCCGCTTTTGCTAAATCGCTGCCACGGATTCTTCGCCCCTCTTTATTCCCGCCGATGATTCCGCCAATCGTTACCATCTCGTGCCCGTCTTTGTAGAGAAAGCTAAAGATCGGAATGAACTCAACGTCCGCCCGGCCTACAATTCCGGCCTGAATTGCGTTCCAGAGTAGGTCGATATTTCGGCGTGGAAGATTCGAACGGGCAAACTCTTTCGTTTTCCATCCTTCGTTGAAATATTCCCCTCCCTCCTCTGCAAAATAGTCTCGCCAGTCCTTAGGTTTACCGCCGTCCACAGGAGGTTCTGCGTCAACAGTAACGAGCAGGAAGGATCCGACGGGAAGGTACGTGGCGGCAAGGCGGGTGTCCTGCAAATGCGCATTCTGCAGCACGCCATCATAATCGAGCCAGAGGATATGCTGAAGGTCTTTAGATAGCGTAGGAATCACATTGCCGATGGCATCAATCTTGATGTCAACGGAATTGAAGGGGCGATTAAATTTAACCCGCTTCTCAATGTTAGAGTCGTATTCGACGCTGAGCATTCGGCTGATTCCGAGCAATCGATGCATCGGTCGAAATCGACGAAGTAAATCGACCCCATTCCCGTGTATTGATAATCGCGGATTTGGAATCCCGATTGGGCAAGCTGTTGGAAGGCATCGATCAGCATTCGCCGCTCGACCTGCTTTGCAGGCCGCAATTCGTAGTGAACCTTGAGGTAGCTGGCCGTGGGTTCGCTCATTCGGGGCATTCATTATCCAAGAAATATTGGAACGTGTAATGGCCGACTCGGCCGGCACTCCATCTAAACTTCTTGAGGTGCTTCTTAATTCGATCTACGTCCGCACGGTCCGCGTCGTATTGCACGCTAACCTCTGGCCTTGCCGTCCTCGTTCGAGTTCGCACCGTGAACGTTGACGTGGGCTTATTAGCAATCGCACTAAGGCTAACGGGAGTAACCGCGTCCGCTATCTCCCGGCCCGCCTTCTCCTCGTTATCGTCATTCTTATATAGACTGTCGAGGAACGAGATGATTGGACGCGCTGCTCCCAGCATTCGGTTTCGTGCCGCTTGGAAGACGGGCGATTCTCGATTGAGTCCGCGTTTAGTAGTTGTCCAAGGTAGCGCGAGCGCCTCCGATGAACGAAAGAAAGCAACTCCAACAAATCCACGGAACTTTCCGCTATGAAACTGCGGGAACCCACCTACACCCCATCCGGTCAGCTCCGATTTATCCGCAGACACAACAATGCGCCCATTACAAAGCACATACCAGCCTGCTGCCTCACCCTTCCACGATCCATCCTTGCGAGTCGCCACGCTCGCGAAGAGCTCTACCTCGACGGCGCCGTCTTTGAAAACGTCGTGTGCTGGGTCAACGTCGTCAGATGCGCCGAGAGGGATTTGAAATGGTTCAACGTCGATCCCATTAAGCGTGATAACAACATATCGGCCGATAAATAGCCCGTAGGTATGCGAAATGATGGAGCGCAGCCGCTGCGCTAGGACCCCGTCCTTAAGCCGCATAATCACCTCTGGGCGCAGGTCTCTGATGCGAATTTCAGTCCCGGCATCCTCTTCGTCTGCGCCATTGATAAACGAGACGGGAATTTTCCAGTCCGCCATCGCGTCGTCCTTTTCCGACCATTTCCTGACGTTGAGATCAACCTCGAATCCCTCATCCTCTGTTTTCGACCGCATCTCAAACCGATTGCCAATCTTGAAGATGGCTCTTTTCAAACCGATGCCGTAAACGCCGAGGACACCCGCGATTGCATCCGGGCCATGACCAAAATTGAATACCTCTTTCAGTGCATGCTTTCTGGTAATTCCTCCGCAGTTGTCCTTTATCGTAAAATGGGTCTCTGAATACGAAACCTCGATTCGAGCCAAATCGTTGTTCTCCGCCTCCGCGTTTGCGTGTTCGCTCTGTTGTAGTAGCGAGGCGGATATGTCGATATCTCGAGTGCGCACAAGGCCATCGATCGCATTGTCAATTAAGTCTAGAATGCAATCCTCAAGGGAGATGTCGCGAGTGAACATCTCTAGAAAGAAGTGCTTGCGTGGGTATGCGTTCGCTAAATGATTAGGCATGTTATTTGACCTTGTTGCTGCGCGAAAAGTGTCATTGCGACTGATTGCTCGTTAGGGCTCTACCCCTAAAATTACGAGCGGAACGGCGGGCACGCCTCGTCCATTCCTGATCACGTTGTAAAGCTCGCCCTCGTAGGTACGCGATGCCAGAAGACATCCTTTGCTGCATCGCTTTCGTCGGTAAAATCTCGATTCCCACGTCGATTTCGTCCTGAACGTAAAACGCAAGGTGTTTTACGAAAAGGTCGTAGGCCACAAAAGAATACTTACCGAGCTGAACCTCGATCGCGACACGGTTGCGAACGAAATCCGTCTGATTGTAGCTCTTGATAGCTTTGTGACCGGCGGCGTCGATCTCGGCCTTTTGTTCCGCTGGCTTCTTTGTGAGCGTTTGGCGGATGAGTTTTACGTCGTCCGTTACCCAATAGCTCACTCGGCGTTCGGCCCAATTTCTTACCGTCAGCAACTCATTAAAGCGCGCATTGATGTCAATCGGGCTAAACAAATTTCCGAGTGCCGCCTTTCGCTCTTCACGGCTCACCTTCGTTCGGCACGCTTCCGCGTCTACGTCGCCAATCACGCGAACGATTTCGTCCCAGAGTTTTTTGTGATGGACTTGGAGGAATTCCCAGCCGTTCAAGTGCGAGTATTGATGAACGATCCGCATATGAAGTTACTCCGATTGGCTTTCTAGCATTCGGAGTTGTTCCGCTTCGGTTTCCAGCCATGGCGCCGTTAGGAGATTCCGACCAGCATCTTTAGGGTTGAAGACAGGGCGGTCCATTGGGCGGACGGCAAGTTGCCCTTCTAAAGCAGCGCTGATACGTTCGCGCGCGATTATCTGATACTTCTTTACAAGCTCGGCGCCTACACCACGTCGGCCCCGACGGAGCGCGGCTATTACAGATGTACCAGTTCCCAAAAAAGGATCTAAAACCCAGTCGTTCTCGCTACTGAGCGACAGGACCAAACGCTCAACTAGTTCGACTGGGAATTGACACGGGTGTTCGGTCTTTTCGACATGGTTGCTCTTTACGTTTGGAATCGTCCAAACATCGCCGGGATTTTTACCGAGTGGGTTGCACGAATATTGTCCCGCCTTCGGTCCCTTGAAGTATTTCTTTCCTGGGTATTTCTGCGGAACCCGGATTGGATCTACATGGAAGGTATAATGGTCGTTCTTCGTGAACCAATTGACCGTCTCATATCTTCCCGACAGTCGGCGGGACAATGCAAGCCGTGCTCAAAGTGCCACACAATGCGATTGCGCATCTTCAACCCGAGTTTGGCGAAGATTGGATAGAGCAGCGAATCCAGGGGAATGATCGCTCCGTCCGCTACATAGTTACCGACTTGCCAACAAATGCTTCCCTGAGGGCGCAATACACGCTCACACTCTGCAATGATCGCTGCTTGGTCAGCAACGTAACGCTCCAAATCGAGACGCTCCTCATATTCCTTTCCGATGTTGTATGGAGGAGACGTTACGACGAGTTGAATGCTGCCGCTTGGAATCGAGGCAAGGAGCTCCCTGCAATCGCCGGGAAAAACAATGGCGCGAGCTTCATCAGTGAACGCCGAGGAAATGTTCAGAGCGTCAGAGTTCATGGAGAAGTATGCCCTTTGATGAACCTTCGCGCGAATTGAACGGAGTTTGAATGTCGTCGGCGCGAATGGCGGACCAGGGGCGTTGATCTTCGGCGTTCTCGAAAGCTATCCGGCGTCGAAATATCTGAATTCTTGATCACACGCGCGGCTTTCAATTTTACCCAAAAACAGAAACGGACGAGGACGAAGCCGGCCATGCGGTGGGGCGCGAGGTGGTGGATGAAGTGCTGCACCCAGGCAGACCAAGTTTGAAGGATGAATGAAGAAGGAAGAAGGCTAATCAGGACGAGTCTTCTTTCATCATTCTGCTTTCTCACTTCGCTCGCGGCGAGCCAGAGCTTGGCTTCAAAGCCGAGGTTGGCGGTAGAGTTGTTCTTCGAGGAGCGGGTACGGGCCATCGGTGCTGGAGGTTCTAGAGTGTCCGAATGCGTGAGGGAAGGAAAAACTGCGTCCGGAACCGGACGCGGCTTTGCTTAATCGTTGGTGCGTCCGACGTCCGACGCGCGGACGGGTAAGAAAAGCTGAGAGCGGCCGTAACCCGTCACGCAGCCGCAGGCGTGGCCGGGCTTTCAAATGCGCAGCAACGGCCGGGCTTTCAAACGCTGACAAGCTGAAAGGGGAAGAAAGTGACGAGTGACGAGGAGCGAGGGGCAACGGGCAACGGACGGGCTGGCAGCACCGTGTTCCCCGGAAAAACGGACGAAACTGCGAGTGGAACGAACGGCCGCCAATCCCGTCCGCGCTTCGGGCTTGCAATAACGCCCTCCTCGTGAATAATGTGCGCGGGTGCCGGGGAATTCAGGCGCGTGTCTGCTCCCCGCGATCGTCCAGATTTTGGAGTATATGATGATGGCCTGCTCGTCCTCTCAAACCAGTCGGCCGCCAAGGAGATCGCCAACGGACAGGCTTTTGCCCGTTTCCCGGCCAGATGAGGCGGAGTTCCCTCCGGCTGCGCAGACTGCTCTTGAGCTGCTTGATTGGACCTTCCGAGGTCCGCGCGCCGTGGACCGTGCATCCTGTGATGCGCTCCGCCCCAAAAACAATTGGTTCAAAACCGAGGATTATTATGAAATCTCAATCCCCCGGGAGAAGCGCGCGGCGCCAGCGTCGCAGTGGATCCCGACGGCGGTTCGATACGCGCGGCGATCGCGCGGAGTCGAGGGCTCCCGCAAAAAAGAGCTTTTGGCAGAAGATCACGGCCTTCTTCGGAGGCGCCGATAGTTCCGCGAAACCGGCTGGGTCCGGACGCAATGGTGCGCCGCAGACGCGCAACGGGGCGTTGCCACGACCGGTGCGCGTTTCGCGCAAACCTGAAAGTGTTGAAGTAACCACGCCGCGTCTCTACGTCGGCAATTTGTCCTTCGAAGCAACGGAGAGCGATCTGTTTGAGCTCTTCAACGGCGTCGGGCACGTGCAGAACGCTGAGGTGGTGACCTACAAGCATAACGAACGCTCAAAAGGTTTCGCCTTCGTCCAGATGCAGTCGATCGAGGAGGCCAGGCGAGCGGTGGAGGAATTGAACGACAAGGAATTCCTGGGCCGCAAGCTGGTGGTGAGCGGCGCGAAGTCCGACAGTCATTCGCGAGATTAATCACGCCGCAGTCTTCAAAACCGGGAGATCAGGTGGCCAAGCGTCGCCGGTCTCCCGGTTTTTTGTCGCGGAACCGGGATTGAACCGCTGATTACGCGGATGACGCGGACACAGAACAAGGACGAAGGAACCAAGTTTCCCATTCGCGTAATCCGCGTAATCCGCGGTGAAAGAATCTCCGGTTTTGTTTCCTTCGCGGTTCGCGTTTGAATACGCAGGCTGGAAGCTTGCTCTGCCTTGAGAACCTTTTTCATCGTTGGCCCGACCGCGAGCGGGAAGTCGGAAATCGCGGCTGATGTCGCGGTGCGCTGCGGCGCGGAGATAGTCAGCGCCGATGCCTTTCAAATTTATCGCGGTCTGCCACTGCTGACCGCCCAGCCTAACGAGGCGACACTCCGCAAAGCGCCGCATCATTTGATCGGCGCCGTGCCACTGACCGAGGAGATGAGCGCGGACAAGTTTCGCGGGCTTGCCCTATCTGCGATCGAGGAAATCAATCGCCGCGGAAAACTCGCCATCGTCGTCGGGGGAAGTGGACTTTACCTCAAGGCGCTGACTCATGGCCTGACGCCTCTCCCGGAGGTCGATCCGGGACTGCGTGCCGAGCTGAATGCGCTTTCACTCGATGAATTGAACGCGCAACTGCGCGCGGTTGATCCCTCAGGCGCGGAAAAGATCGATCGCCGGAACAAACGGCGGATCGTTAGGGCGCTGGAGATTTATGCACAGACGAAAACGCCGGCTTCCGAGCAACGTTCGCAATGGAAGCAGGCGCGCGCCGGAGACGCGCGGCGTTTTCGTTTTTCGAGACCGAGACGAGCTTTGCGCCCGTATCGACCGGCGAGTTGAAGAGATGTTTCGCGAAGGAGTGACGGATGAAGTCGCCCGCGCAGGCCAGCTCAGCGTGACCGCGGCCAAGACCATCGGGCTCGATCAGATTCGTCAAGTTGCTCGAGGGAGGAATGAGCGAGGCCGAATGCATCGCGGCGATCCAGCAGGCGACGCGCCGTTATGCCAAAAGGCAGTTGACCTGGTTTCGGCGGCAACTTACTCTTGAATCACTGAATTTATCTCTGTTAAAGGATCACTCAGCCGCTGTCGATTGGATCCTGCAAAAGGTGTCCCTTTTGCGTCCCCTTGAATGATTGAGACCAAACCGCATCGACGGCAGGAGCGCGCGCTCCTGATCGGACTCGAAAAAGACGGCGTCTCGAAGTGGGATCTGCGCGATTCGATGGAAGAATTGCGCGAGCTGGCGAGTTCGGCCGGCGCCCAGGTGGTGAACACCGTCACGCAGAAGCTGCCCAAGCCGACCGCGCCCTTCTACATCGGCAAAGGGAAAGCGGAGCTGATCAAGGAATCGTTCCAGGATCAGCACGTGACCTCGGTCATTTTCGACAACGAACTCTCGCCGGCGCAGGGCCGGAACCTGGAGAATCTCTTTTCGCGAAAAGTGCTCGATCGCACCCAGCTGATTCTCGACATCTTCGCGCAGCGCGCCCGGAGCCGCGAAGGACGACTGCAAATCGAGCTGGCGCAATTGCAGTATCTGCTGCCGCGCCTGACGAGAATGTGGACGCACCTTTCCCGGCAATCCGGCGGCATTGGCACGCGGGGCCCGGGCGAAACCCAGCTCGAAGTCGATCGCCGTCGCGTCCAGGAGCGAATCGCGCGCCTCGAGCGCGATCTCGAGGAAGTGCGCAAACATCGCGCGGTGCAACGCCAGGGGCGCAAACGCCATCAATGGCCGGTTGCCGCGGTCGTCGGTTACACCAACGCGGGCAAGTCGACGCTCCTCAATCTTCTCACGGGCGCGGACGTTCTCACGGAGAACAAACTTTTCGCGACGCTCGATCCGACGACGCGCAGCCTGATCTTGCCTAACAAACAACGCGTGTTGCTGACCGACACCGTCGGTTTTCTGCGCAGGCTGCCGCACACTTTGATCGAATCGTTCAAAGCCACGCTCGAGGAAGTGGTCGAGGCGGATCTTCTCATCCACGTCGTCGATCTGAGTCATCCGCGGCTCGATGAGCACATGGCGGCGGTCGACGCCGTGATCAAGGAAATCGGCGCCTTCGGCAAGCAGACGCTGATTATTTTCAACAAGATCGATGCGCTGCCGGATCGTGACCTGGCGAAAGTCTATCTCGAGAAATTTCCGGGGAGCGTCGCGATCTCCGCGCGGAGCGGTGAAGGCGTGGAGGAACTGATCCCGGCGCTGCAAAATGCACTCAGCTCCTGGCGTCTGCGTTGCCGTTACAAGGTGCCGCAGAGCGAATCGGCCTTGCTGGCGGAGGTGCACCGTGTCGGCCATGTGCTGGAGTTGCGCTACGAAGGCGAGTTTGCCGAGTTGGTGGCGCACGTTCCGCCGCAGTTGGAGCAAAGGCTTGCGCCTTACCTCGAACCTTCAGGCGCGGACAAGCATTGTTCCGTTTAACGTCCGGTGAACTGGTACGCGCGATGGGTGAATCGTTTCGGCCTGGAAAACCGGCCGCGGGTCCGAAAAACGATCGTCGGGGTGATTGGCAGCACAGTGATTTTGTTCGGCCTCGCGCTGCTCGTTCTGCCGGGGCCGGCGGCCCTCGTCGTGCCGCTTGGGCTGGCGATTCTCGCGACCGAATTTGCCTGGGCGCGCCGGCTCATCAGGCGCGGTGGCGTGGCCTGGCGCCAGGCGCGCAGCAAGTGGCGGCGGCGCGATACGGAAGCGTCCGAAAGTTCGTTAGGCCATGACCAGCGGTGAGCGCGCGAAAAAGCTGGTCGAAGCGTTGCCGAAGGTTTATCCGGACGCGCATTGCGAGCTCGATTTCAAGACACCGCTCCAGCTTCTGATCGCCACCATTCTTTCTGCGCAATGCACCGACAAGCGGGTCAACATGGTGACTCCGGCGCTCTTCAAACGTTATCGTTCCGCGGCCGACTTTGCCAAAGCCAGACCGGCTGATCTGGAGAAGGCGATTCAATCGACCGGCTTCTTTCGCAACAAGGCGAAAAGCATCAGGGCCGCGAGTGCCGCGATCGAGCGAGATCACAGCGGCAAGGTGCCGCGGACGATGGCCGAATTGCACGCGCTTCCCGGGGTCGGTCGCAAGACCGCCAACGTCGTCCTCGGCAACGCTTTTGCGATCAATGAAGGCATCGTCGTCGACACCCACGTCGCCCGGCTATCGCAGCGTCTCGGCCTAACGAAACAAAAAGATCCGGAGAAGATCGAGCGCGACCTGATGAAGCTCATCCCGCGCAAACATTGGACGGACTGGAGCCACTGGCTCATCTGGCATGGGCGCCGCCGCTGCTTTGCCCGCAAACCGGATTGCCGCAACTGCGAAGTGCTCGAGCTTTGCCCTTCGGGCAAGAAGTTCATTCGCGCGGGCGAAGCGCGCTCCGCGGTCTAGGAGACTGTTGAAAAATCCGCTATTTCCGAGGTTGCGCGGTCCCGTCGTCGGTCGATTTGCCTGACGAGGGGTCCACCTGCAGAACGCCGCTGCGAATGTTCAAATCGCGCTGCGGGAATGGAATCTCGATCCCGGCCTCGCGGAATTTCCTGTCGATCGCAAAGTTCAGGTCGCTCCGGTAGCGCCGCGGCCGGGAACTCATTTTGTCGCTCCACGCCACGAGTTCGAAATTGAGCGCGCTATCGCCAAACTCGACAAAGAAAACGCTCGGCGCCGGGTTCTTCAAGGTATTCGGATCTTCCTCGGCCACTTCGATCAGCTTTTGGCGCACTTTTTCCACGTCGCTCCCGTAGGCGACGCCGACCGGGATCCGGAAGCGCACCTTGGGATCGCCGTAGGTCCAGTTAATCACCGCCGAATCGATGAACTTCTGGTTGGGCACGATCGTGCTGATGTTGTCGTTCGTCACCACGACGGTGCTGCGAGCGCGAATTTTTGCGACCTGCCCGGTAATGCCCGCGACTTCAACGCGATCCCCAATCGCAATCGGCCGCTCCGCCAGAATGACGAGGCCGCTGATGAAATTGCTCGTGATATTCTGAAGCCCGAAACCAATGCCGACGCCGACCGCGCCGGCGAAAACGGTGAGCGCTCCGAGCTGGATGCCGGTGTTTTGGAGAACGATGAAGATGCCGACGACGAGGACGACGTTGGCCGCGATTTGGGAAATCGCGTACTGGAGCGAGCGATCAAGGCCGCTGTGGACGAGGAAGCGCTCGAAAAGAAAACGCTTCGTGCGCGACGAGATCCAAAAGACGAGGATGAGCAGGCCGACGAGCAGAAAAATTTGCAGGAGACTGATCGGCACGCCCGGGAGTGGGGCGTTCCAGGCGAGCGGAATGCCGAGGCCATTGATCGCGCTGACGGTGAAGAAGACGAGCGCGGCGGAGCTCAGGATCGTCGTGGTAATGGCGACGAAATTGGCCTCGAGCTTGAAGCGGGCGAGGAACCGCCTGACGAATGCACTTTGCAGGAATTTCGCCACGATCACCCCGAGAGCCATCAGGCCGACAAAGGCGGCGATTCCGAGGGCCGTAATGTGGTTCCCGGCGATGTCGAAGAGCGGGGTGCTCAGCCAGAGGACTTTCACGCCTTAATCTCCCCCGCGAAGGACGGTCTGCAAAACGCCGAAACAAAAAACACGGCCGCAGCCGTGTCTTTGGTTCACTGACGGAGCGCGCTGCACGCAGCGGCCGCTTATTCCTTGTTCGACTTTTCCTGGATGTATTTCACCACGTCGCCGACCGTCTGCAATTTTTCCGCATCTTCGTCCGGCACTTCCACCGAGAATTCCTCTTCGAAAGCCATCACCAACTCGACGATATCGAGGGAGTCGGCCCCGAGGTCTTCAATGAACGAGGCGTTGGGGGTCACCTGCTCCGGGTTGACGCCCAACTGCTCGACAATGATGTCCTTCACTTTTTCTTCGATCGGTTTGTCCGACATAAAGCTTAATCTCCTTGGTTCGATTCTGTGGGTCACCGCTTAACGGCGGAGGGTCACGTTGGCAACTAAAATAATTGGCCTCGTTGTCAATTTATTTCGCGTGCCGGCGGCCTTTGCCCGTGCGCTCGATTTTACATCCGTCCGCCATTGCGTACAGACTCTCATGCCCGAGGAAAGAGACGCGCCGGACCTTCTGGATCTGAAGTTCCTGCCTGCCTGGGTGAAGGAGACGCCTAACGAAAATGCCTACGCGCATTATGCCGGCGACGAGGGTCGCGCAATCGAAGCGCGCGAAGGCCGCGGGCCCGCGCGCCACGGGGGCGACCGACGCGGGCGCGGCCCTCGACCACCCCGGGGCAGAGACGGGGAGCGCCCGCGGCGCGAACACGAACGCCGCCCCGGAATGCGACAGCCGCCCGAAGCTCGCCGCCCGCCTGCGCCAGCTACGCCGGCGCCCGCGGTCCAGGTGCGATTTGTTCCGGATGCCCGCGTGCTCGAAAGCGTCCAGGCGCAGATCAAAGCGAACCATCTCGCTTATTCGGTTTTTTCCCTGGCGCGGATGTTTCTCGATAAACCCGAGCGTTACGACGCGCACGTGAAAGCCGAGACGGCGGAGCTTTTTCAACTTGGTGAAAACGGACCGGTGGCGAGCGATCGGCTTGTGCTGGAGAACGCTGCTTTCCAGAGCGAGAAGAATCGTTTTTATCGCAGCGAGGTCACGCAATCGGAACCCATCAAGGGCAACTTCACCTCGGTCGCGCGCTGCCGCTTGAGCGGGACCTTCCTCGGCCCGACCAATCACCACGCTTACCAGTCGCAACTGCGCAGCCTGTATGAGCAGCGCTTTAGCCGTCGGATGAGTTTCCCGGAGTACCAACGGCAGATCGAAATCGTGACCAGTCCGGAAGCGGTCGAGCGCTGGAAGGAGGAGGCGCGCAGTGTGACTACCTATGTGACGCTGCAGGAGGAAACACCGATTACTTTCAAGAGCGCAGCTGACACGGAGCGGCATTTTCGACAGACTTACCTGCCGGGATTGGTTCACAGCGGCACGGAGTTGACGATCGACGGCGTCGTCAGTCGCCGCTTGGCCGATCGATCGCTGGGGCGATTGATCGAGGAGGCGTGGGCTCAGGAATTCCGCTCGCCAGCCAGGATGATGCAGGAGTTGAGCGGCGCTTTTCGCGAGGGCGGGTTGCAGATTTTTCGACATCGCAAAGGCATGCTCTTTGTCTCGCCGATTCGGGCACGACCTTTCAGTCGGGCCAGTTCATCGTTCTCACCGTCGGTCGCCGGAGTCCTGGCCGCTCTGACCGAAAGCCCGGGCATCAATCGCAAACAACTGCTCGAGAAATTGTATCCGGACGTGGCGGGGGAATCAGAAGAGCGCGAACGAAAGAAAATGGCGCTGGCTTCCGATCTGCACTGGTTGATCAGCGAGGGCCACTTGATTGAATTTAACGATGGTTCGCTCGATCTGCCACGAACCAGGGCGCACGCACCGAGCGCGCCCAGGCCGAACGCGACGGATGCGCCGAACGGCAGCCAGGCGCCGGCGCCTTCGCCTAACGAACCGGTGAGTGAGGAGCCGGCGACGGAGTCCTCGCCCATTGCCGGTGAGGCCGAGGCGCCGACGACGGAGCCCGAGCCGGCCCCGCAGGAATCGCCGGCTGTCGCGGCAGTTCACGCGGCCGATGAGGTGCCAGCTCCTGCAATCGGGCCGCAAGACGAGCCGGCTTCGCTGCCAAATCCGGAGACGGTGACGGACGCCTAGAGTCCGGCTGGAATCGCAATCGCCGTTCGTTAGGCGCAGACTGCGAGGCTTGCGAGATGACGCCGAGAACCACATGATAGACCGCCCCGTCAAACTCAGTCCGTTGCGGTTGGGGGTGCTGTGGCTGTTGGTGCCCGTAGCCCTTGGTCTCCCGTAAGACCAAAGGTCAACGGCCAGGCCCAGTCATTGTCAGTCAAAGCCTGATGGGGCAAGGCAATGGCCTAACAAGTAAGGGCTGGCTGCTAGAATGGCGAACAACCGATATGCCGACGGAGTTGACGTTGAAGAATAGAAGACACATCGGACTTGGAGACGCTCGCCAGACGCAGGGTTCCTTTCGGCAAAATTCTAGACTTACCTTGACCGATGTCGCGCTGGTCGGGAAGATTCATCCGTCGCTACAACGGCAAAAATCGGTGGATAGCAAAGGTTTGCCTTCCTTCGGCTGTGTTATGGCGCTGTCCTCTGACGCACCTTGCACCTTGATACCCCACTCACAAGCTCATACTGGTAAATAACATCAAATTGATCTCCGGAATGTAAAGACAACGGTTCGATAAAAAACATAGAGCGGGCGTGGGATGCCGCGTCCATCTCGGGCTTGACGTGTTTGGGTGCTCTTTAGTAAAAGAGCGTCGTGTAGCAGCGCGGGGAATCAAGTCCGCAGTAGAAAGGCAATTTACAAGAATGAAAAAGCAAACAGACGTGGCATTTAAAGCGCATATTATTCGAGGCGCCTCTTACTTACTCCTGATGGTGGCCGGGACAGTGATGGCTTTTTTCGGTCCCGAAGCGCCGACGAAGGTTTCCCATCCCGCAGTCGCGGGACTGAGCTTTGCAGAGCGCGTCTCCTATCAACGAGCGATTGAAGAGGTTTACTGGCGTCACCGTATCTGGCCCAAAGAGAACCCTAATCCCAAGCCGTCGCTCGACGCAGTGATGTCTCAGGCGCAGTTAGAAAAGAAAGTCGAAGATTATCTGCTCAACTCGCAGGCAGTGGAAGATTACCTACAACGAACCGCTGAGTGCCGAGCAATTGCAGGCTGAGATGGAGCGCATGGCCAGGGACACCAGACAGCCCGAAGTGTTGCGCGAACTTTTTGAGGCCCTCGGCAATGATCCTTTTGTGATTGCCGAGTGTCTGTCCAGACCTGTGCTATCGGAGCGCATGACTACTAGCTTGCAGGTGACGCAGACCAAGACCGGACTATTGAGTCCGAACGCGGCGGCAGCAGCGACTGCTAATTATACCCTTCCGACAATATCGGATGAGGCGACTGGATGCACCGACGATACATGGACGGCTGCCAGCAGGATTAATGCGCCTGCCGCACGAGTACGACCAAGCGGCATTGTGGACTGGCAGCGAGATGATCGTCTGGGGTGGATTTGGTGGTGGCGGCACCGGCTATCTGAACACTGGCGCCAAATACAATCCGAGCACCGACAGTTGGGTTGCCACAAGCACCATCGGCGCGCCGGATGCTCGGGATAATAACACGGCAGCGTGGACCGGCATTGAAATGATTGTCTGGGGCGGATCCATCGTGGGTCCCCCTACGAACACCGGGGCGAGGTACAATCCAGGCACGGACAGCTGGACGATTACAAGCACCGCCAACGCGCCGACGGGCCGGCTTTACCACACGGCGGTGTGGAGTGGCAGTGAAATGATTGTATGGGGCGGATATGGCGTTACCGGCTTTCTGAACACCGGCGGGCGATACAATCCCAACACGGACAGCTGGACGACCACAAGCACCATCGGCGCGCCGGATGCCCGGGATACTAACACGGCGATGTGGAGTGGCAGTGAAATGATCGTCTGGGGTGGAGCTGTTCGCGGCCACTTTGTGAACACCGGCGGGAGATATAATCCCAGCACTGACAGCTGGACAGCCACCAGCACGATCAACGCGCCCACAGCACGAGCCAATCACACGGCAGTCTGGACCGGTAGCGAAATGATCGTGTGGGGCGGAGTGAGTGACACCAGCGATTTAAACACCGGCGGCAAATACAATCCCAGGACGGACAATTGGACAGCCACCAGCACGATCAACGTGCCCACAGCACGAGTCGCTCACACGGCAGTCTGGACCGGCAATGAAATGATCGTGTGGGGTGGATTTGATAACGAGTCCTTCAACTATTCGAATACCGGTGCCAGATACGATCCCAGCACGGACAGTTGGACTGCCACGAGCACATCCCACGTGCCCCGTGCCCGATCCGGTCATACGGCGATCTGGACCGGGAGCGAAATGATCGTGTGGGGCGGCTTTGATGGTGATACCACTTTAAACACAGGCGGGAGATACTGTGTGCAATCTGGGTCCCCAACGCCAACACCGACGCCGACACCTGGACCGATCACGCTCAGCGCCCAGAAGAAAAAAGTGCAGGGAATAAATACAGTGCGTCTCACCTGGAGCGGGGCGACCTCGGCCAACATCGACGTCTACCGCAATGCCGTGGTGGTGGCGACAACGGCCAACGATGGTGCCTATGATGATTCCACCGGCGACATTGGCCAAGCTGAATATACGTACATGGTGTGTGAAGCTGGCACCCAGACCTGCTCTAATGAGCTGCTAGTGAGGTTCCCGCGCTAGGAAAGCAACCCGGAGCGACGAAGGGAAGCTCGCATACGCGCGTGGAGCGCGGCTGTTCCCCCATCGGGTCATCACACACGCACCCCCAGGCCACCAGAACTTCTTAATCTAGAACGTCGACCAAGGTTTGTAGAACTCGTTAGGCACCGCCCAAGTCAATTCGTTAAAATCCAAAACAACCGATATGCCGACGGAGTTGGCCTTGAAGAATAGAGACACATCGGACTTGGAGACGCTCGCCAGACGCAGGGTTCCTTTTGGCAAAATTCTAGACTTACCTTGACCGATGTCGCGCTATTCAGTGTCGGGCATTTCAGGGCGCCGGTGTGTATAGTTCCGCGCTTGATAAAATCCCACCGGGGAAATTGCCGCCCCCAGCTACCAGCACTTGCCCATTGGGCAGCAACGTCGCCGTGTGTAAGTAGCGTCCAGTGGCCATGCTGCCTGTCTCCGTCCATGTCCCAGTAGCCGGATCGTAAAGTTCCGCGCTTGTCCAGAACGGAAACGGGCAGCAGACGCCTTCCCCGCCGGCTACCAGCACCTGTCCGCTGGGCAGCAACGTCGCGGTGTGTGAGGAACGTTCATGGGCCATACTGCCGGTCTCCGTCCATGTCCCAGTAGCCGGATCGTATAGTTCCGCGCTTGCTATGCTGTTGAAATTGTTGCCAATGCCGCCGGCAACCAGCACCTGCCCATTCGGCAGCAGCGTCGCCGTATGATCCCAGCGTCCTATGGGGAGGTTGCGGGTCGCGGTCCACACTCCGGTAGCCGGATCGTATAGTTCAGCTGATAAAGCGTTACTCCCGCTATAGCCGCCGGCTACCAGCACCTGCCCACTCGGCAGTAACGTCGCTGTGTGGTGGGAGTGTGCAACGCTCATGCTGCCGGTCGCCGTCCATATTCCCGTCGCCGGATCGTATAGTTCAGCGCCGGTCTGGTTCTCGCCAGGATTCCGTATATCCCCGGCGATTCCGCCGGCCACCAACACCTGTCCATTCGGCAGCAACGTCGCCGTATGATACCAGAGTGCAATGGGAAGCCTGCCGGTCTCCGTCCACGTTCTGGCAATCGGATCGTATAATTCCGCGCTGCCACGCGGACCTGGGGGGCAATTAGCGCCGCAAGGAGTACCGCCGGTCACCAGTACTTGCCCATTCGGTAACAATGTCGCGGTGTGCCTGCGGCGTCTATGATTCATGTTCCCGATGCGCTGCCACATTCCGATCGCTGGATGGTATAGTTGGGCGCTTGCCATGTTGACGTCGTCGTTGCCGCCCCCAGCCACGAGCACCTTCCCATCCGGCAACAGCGTCGCCGTGTAGTCGGCTCGTGGAGCGTGAAGGTCGCCGGTCACCGTCCATGTTCCCCCAGTCGCCTGTGCCGGGCCCGATGCACTCAGCTCCGCGACGGCGTTATCTCCTCCGACCGCGCTCGTGGCACCGAGGGCCAAAACGAGGCCAGCCGCGTAAAGAGCAAAGCCGATTAAGACGCGTGGATTGAGGAAGGCGATTCGAGAAGTACGTGCTGTTTTCATAGAGGTTCTTTTCTTTTTTCCTGTTGATTGAGTCTTCGTTGTCGCAGCCGTTCGGTAGTTCTCCAATCTAATCGGGTATAATGATTTTACGGAATTGATTCCGTAAAATCCGCTTGGTTACTTGGGGAGATCCCGACAAAAGCGGAATCATGGAAAATTTGTGCCGGACTGCTCGGGATTTTGCAAGCGCAATCAATCAGTAATCGCAAGTTACGTCGCGTAATCAAAGCTTTCGATCCGCCTCATTGAACGCAATGCGCTCGGTATCAGGGAACCACTGTCAACGTGAGGTCGTTCCCATCGCCGCCTTCATAGCTGGCTTGGTAGTTATTTAGACCAACGGTGAAGGTTGAGCCGTCGGGCAGGTTGGTAAAGTTGCCTGCGATGGGATCGCTGGAGGTGTTACTAATGGCGGTGAACACGGTGCCCACCGTCAGCGTGTTGTTCCCAACCGCCGCAAAGCTAAACTGCGCACCGCTCTCGATGGTCACGCCGTTGGCGATCACCTGGTCTGCCTCGGCTCTCTTAGCGTTCAGCTTGTAGGTGTAGATGCCGTTCACTTTGAAGGTAAGCGCACTTTGGACGGTGAGCGTAGTTGCCTCGCTTGCCCCCTTCCCCGGAGCCAGGAATGCCGCAAGGCCGCCGCCGGTCCCAACGGTGACCGCGCCAGTAATTGTCCCGCTTCCAGCCAGAGTCCCTTGATTGACCTGCACCGCTCCGCTGCCTGTGCCCGAGTCGGTGGTGTTATTGATCACCAGAGCACCCGCAGTCACAGTTGTTCCGCCGGTATAGGTGTTGGCTCCGCTCAAAGTGAGCGTACCAGTGCCAATTTTTGTAAATGACCCGCCGCTTCCACCCTGACGAGCCGCCATCTTGCATCGTGCCGGAGAAAGTCGTATCGAGATTATTGCGTCCAACCTCCAAGACCACCCCTCCCATAAAGACCAAACCGTCACCGGCGAGTGATCCGATTCTCGCGCCCGGATGACCAAAAGGGCTGCGCGACTGGCCGCTAATATCAAGGGCGCCGTTTCCATAGACATCAACCGGTGTTGTGCGGGCTTGGAATTGTCCTGCAAAGTAGATGGTACCGCCGAGACCTCCGTTGCTGCCGCCATTAGCGATTAGTGCACCGTGATACATACCCCGCTCGCCACGAAAGCTGACGCTGCCGCCGTTGGCATTTGGCGCTGTACCGCCATTAACGGTAAAGTTAGCGCTCCCGGCGCTTGTATTGTCCGCGACAAAATTCACGGCACCGCCGAAGGAGTTAGCGCCCGCGCCGCCGTTGACCGTGAAGTTGCCGTTACCGGCCGTTGAGTTGCTCCAGAAATTAACTCCTCCTCCTCCTGCCCCGTCTGCCTCGCCGCCGTTGCAGACAGCTATGACGTTATCGGCCGTGGAGGAGTCGTAAAAGTCGGTCTCGCCGCCGCCGGTCACCGCATCGGTGCCACCGTGGTTGAGGATAAAACTGTTACCAGCGCTGGTGTTATCCCGAAATTCGAGGCGGCCGCTTTGGCCCAAGGCGGGTGAGCCCTCGTTAATGATGGTTGCGCCACTCGCTGTGGACGAATCGAAAAAGTCGGTGATGCCCGCCGTTTTGGAATCCGGTCGGACCGCTGCTGTTGATAAAGGTGGTTGAGTTACCGGCGGTCGCCTGGTTAAAGAAGGAGACACTTCCCAGCCCAATCACACCGTCAACCACCTGGGTAACAAAAGTCTGATTGATACTTGAATTATTGATCACACCAGCGCCAGCGAAACTGAGATTGGCGCCAGATTCCGGGCGCGCCACGGAGGTGATGGTGAAGGCGCTCGCGCCGGCATCGAAGACGATTGAATCGACCACCACGCTTCTGATAAGGAGCACGCTGGTTTCGTTGGATACGCCGAAAGTGGCCACGTCACTTGGGCCGTTGGGGACAGTGGCTGGCGTCCAGTTGCCCGCGGTGTTCCACTGGCCCGTAGTTGGGTTGAGATTCCAAGTGGCGCTGTCGGCGTAGACGGCGTTCAGCGCACCGAGCGCAAGCGTTAGAATAATAACGCAGGACAGAATGGGAGCTTTCATGGCCGCAATTACGCCCATGGCGCTCCTTAAAAGTCAAGCAGATTCGTGATGACTACGGCGCCACTGTCAGCGTGAGATCATTCCCATCGCCGCCTTCGTAACTCGCTTGGAAATTGTTGCCGTTTATTTTGACAATGCTGCCATCGGGCAGATTGCTAAAGCTACCACTGATCGGATTGCTCGCGGTGTTACTGATCAAGGTCATTACCAGTCCCTGGCTTAAGGCACCGCTAATGTGGCCGATCAACTCAATCATGGCCCCACTGTTGATGGTGACCCCGTTGGCAATCACCTGGTCGGTCTTAGCCCTGTTCGGCTTCGCCTTGAAGGTGCAACTGTAGGTCGCATCGGAGTTAAACGTGAGCGCGCTTTGGATGGTGAGCGTGGCTTGCACAGTTGTTCCAGATGCCGGGGCAACAAAGGAGCCGGTCCCGCTGCCGGAGCCAATCCTTGTCTCGCCAGCAATGATTCCGCTACCGCCCAGCTTACCCCTTGTGACATTGACTGGCCCGCTACCGGTGGCCGACCCGCTCTGATTGGCTACGACAAGCTTGCCATTCTCGATCGTGGTGCCGCCCGTGTAAGTATTCTCGCTGCTGAGCGTCAAGATCCCGCGGCCGATTTTTGTAAGCGAACCAGTATCCTGGATTGTCCCGGAAAAGGTCGTGCTCAAGTTGTTCGTGCCGGTGATGAGTCGATTAGCGCCTAGCTTGACCAAACCATCACCTTCGATTGAGCCAAGGCTAATTTCCGCTGTGTTCGTTAGGTCCAATAGACCATTGCCGAAAAGCTCAATCCGGGCTTCACCGCCGTCACTATCTCCATAAAACGCGATTGTTCCGCCGCCGCCGCTTACACCGCCATTGGCAACGAGCGTGGCCCGGCTAGCCGTAGAAAATTCCTCGAAAATCGTCTGCCCTCCAAGGGAACCTTCCCCATCGCCGCCATTGTTAATCAGAGTTGCCGTTCCCGCGCTGGCAGTTCCTGGTGCTCCGGCCTCTCCCTCAAAGTCGACGGTAGCGCCAGAGCTGCCCGGTCCCTGACCGCCGTTGATCGTAAAGAAACCGCTATCTGCCGTGCAGATGCCGCCGAAGATCCCGATGAAAACGATATTGGCCGTTTCGCCAGAGCTAGTTGTCGAACCATTCAGCGTGAAAGTGGCATTCCCGGCAGTTGCGTTTGATATAAACAGCATCGAGCCCGCTCCGCGGTCAGGCGCGCTCGCAGAGTTGAGAACGAAGACCGCATTGCCTGCGCTCGAGAAGTCATTGAAAGCTACGTCACCGCCCTTCCCACCCGAGGCCATTGATTCATTGATGATTATACTGGCATTTTCCGCACTGGCGCGGTTGAAAAAGGATAAGCTGCCTCCGAATGCACCGTCACCGGTGAGGGCGCCGCCGACTACGATGCTGGCAGTTCCAGCGGTGGAGGAATTGTGAAAGGAAATAAAGCCGCCATGGTACAGGCCATTCGTGGTCGCGCCGAAAGCGGTGAGGGCGGTCCCATAGCCGGCGCTCGCACCGTTCGCAAAATCGATGAACCCGTCGTGACCACTTACTTGCGCGGCAGCCAGATTCTGCGTCACCCCTGAATTGTTGATGATACCGGTTCCGCTGATGGTCATTGTAACATCGGTTTGGGTTGATTCGGGATCGGCAGTGATGTTGAAGGTGCTCCCACCCGGATTAAAGACGATCGCCGCCACCTCCGTCATCTCGGCGGAGAGGGTAAGGCCGGTTATACTGGAGCCAGCAAAGGTTGCTACATCAGTGGGTCCGTTCGGCACGGTCTGTGGAGTCCAGTTGGTGGCGGTATTCCAGTCGCCGCTCGTCGGGTTCAGGTTCCAGGAGGCGCTGTCGGCGTTTACATCAAGGACGAAGGCAAAAGTAAAAGTTAAGAAAATGATTAGCCTGGTATCCATAGGCTTGCTTTAGGGAATCACAGTAAGCGTCAAATCGTTCCCGCCTCCTCCGGAGTAGCTGACTTGGAAGTTGTTGCCGTTGATTGTAACAATGCTGCCATCGGGCAGGTTACTGAAGGTGCCGCTGATCGGATCAGCTGAGGTGTTACTGATCAAGGTCAGCACTGTTCCCTGTGTCAAGGCTCCCGTGATGTGGCCGATCAAGTCAATCATGGCCCCACTGTTGATCGTAACCCCGTCGGCAATCACCATGCTAGTTTTGGTCCGAGTCGTGTCTCCGTGCTGTTGCGCCTTGAACGTGCAACTGTAAGTCGCATCGGCGTTGAAAGTGAGTGCGCTTTGGATGGTGAGCGTGGCCGGTTGAGACGTGGCCTGCCCGGCTGCCGGGGCAAGAAACGCGCCGGTTCCAGTGCCGGTCCCAATCGTTGTCGCGCCAGCAATAATCCCGCTACCGCCGAGCTTACCCCTGTTAACGTTCACCGGCCCGGGGCCGGTGCCCGACCCAGTCGAAGTGAATACAACAAGCTTCCCGCCTTCAACCGTGGTGCCACCCAGGTAGGTATTCTCGCTTCCGAGTGTTAACGTCCCGTTGCCGATCTTTTGAAGAGAACCGGGATGACGGGGATCATCGTAATCTTGAATTGTCCCGGAAAACGTTGTGCTAAGATCATTGCTACCGCTGATGAGTTCATTATTGCCGAGAAGGACCAGACCGTCTCCTTCGATTGAGCCAACAGAGACAAACCCCCCATTCGTAGGGTCAGTTATATCCAGGAAGTCGTCGTCGAAGAGCTCAATTCGAGCTTCACCGCCGTCACCACCCCGAAAACTGATTCCCCCTCCGCCAGAGCTGGCAATCAGGGTGGCATTGCCGGCGTCAGAGTCATCCCAAAAAGTAACTGATCCGCTGTTTATGATAAATAAGCCGTTGCCGCCGGTCGCTCCGCCGGGAGAAAGGGGCTGGAAATCTACACGGCCACCTTCGACGATAAAAGTGCCATTAGCCGCGCTTGAATTTCCTTCGAAAGTAAGAACGCTGGCAGGCTGAAGCGTGAAGGTGCCATAGCCAGCACTTGAATCGTCCTTGAAAACCACCACCCCGGGTTCCGCAAGGAAGGTCTCAGGACCCTCAAGAACGAATGTGCCATTACCGGCGCTCGCGGTATCAGAAAAAGATATGGAACCCCCTAAATCTATTTGGTTATTGCCACCCTTCAGCGTGAAAAAAGTGTTGTCCCCAACCGTCGCATTGTTTGTCAGAAACAAAAATGTGTTAATTCTGGCAACGAAGTTCTGGGCTATGCCGGAATTATTCGTTATGCCGATGCCGCTGATCGTTAATTGCGTGTACTCAATTGCGTTAATGGTAAAAGGGCTCGCACCTGGATTAAAGATCAGCTCGTTGACTTCGACGAATGATTGATCAATGAAGACGTTAGTCTGCTGTGAAAGTCCGAACGTGGCGATGTCGTCCGGCCCGTTTGGAACCGTGTTCGGCGTCCAGTTCGCAGCGATGTTCCAATCGTTGCTGATCGGGTTGGTGCTCCAGGTGGCGCTGTCGGCGTTTACATCAAGGACGAAGGCAAAAGTAAAAGTTAAGAAAATGATTAGCCTGGTGTTCATAGGCGTTGCTTTAGGGAATCACAGTAAGCGTCAAATCGTTCCCGTCTCCTCCGGAGTAGCTGACTTGGAAGTTGTTGCCGTTGATTGTAACAATGCTGCCATCGGGCAGGTTGCTGAAGGTGCCGCTGATCGGATCAGCTGAGGTGTTACTGATCAAGGTTAGCACTGTTCCCTGGTTCAAGGCTCCCGTGATGTGGCCGATCAAGTCAATCATGGCCCCGCTGTTGATCGTGACCCCGTTGGCAATCACCATGCTGGTCTTGGTCCGGTCCCGTGTCTCCGTTCTGCTGCGCCTTGAACGTGCAACTGTAAGTCGCATCGGCGTTGAAAGTGAGTGCGCTTTGGATGGTGAGCGTGGCCGGTTGCAGACGTGGCCTGCGCGGCTGCCGGGGCAAGAAACGCGCCGGTTCCAGCTGCCGGTGCCAATCGTTGTCGTGCCAGCAATAATCCCGCTACCGCCGAGCTTACCCCTGTTAACGTTCACCGGCCCGGGGCCGGTGCCCGACCCAGTCGAAGTGAATACAACAAGCTTCCCGCCTTCGACCGTGGTGCCACCCAGGTAGGTATTCTCGCTTACGAGTGTTAACGTCCCGTTGCCGATCTTTTTAAGAGAACCGGGAAAGCTATGATCCCCGCTATCTTGAATTGTGCCCGAAAACGTTGTGCTAAGATCATTGCTACCGGTGATAAGTTCTTTCTTGCCCAGGAAGACAATACCGTCTCCTTCGATTGAGCCAACAGAGACAGACCCTCCGAACTCGATATCCAGGGTGCCGTTGCCGAAAAGCTCAATTCTGGCTTCACCGCCATCATCCGCAAGGTTCTCAAAAGAGATTCGGCCGCCTTCCCCGCCGTTTGTCCCAGGGTTGGCGATCAAGGTGGCATTGCCGGCTGAAGAGCCTTCCCAAAAAGTAACTCCTCCACTGTTTATGATAAACAAGCCGTTGCCGGCCGTCGGTGCAGGGGCCCCATCCTCTCCGAACAATATAACACCACCGTCCACGATAAAAGTGCCATTAGCGGCGCTCGAATTGTCGTCGATACTAAGAAAGCTGGCAAACTGAAGCGTAAAGGTGCCGTTCCCGGCACTTGAATTGCCACGGAAAGATACCGATCCGCCTCTGTAAGCATCTGGAGTCTCAATAGGTTCTAGGACGAACGTGCCATTCCCAGCGCTCGCGGTATCAGAAAAACCCGCGAAACCGCCTGAATTTTTTTGGCCGTGGCCACCCTTTAAGGTGAAAAAAGTCATGTCCCCAACCGTCGCGCCGTTTATCAGATTAATACCTGCAAAAGTCGGGAAAACGAAGTTCTGGGCTACTCCGGAATCATTTGTTATTCCGACGCCGCTGATCGTTAAGTCCTGGTCGGTGGCTGCGTTAATGGTAAAAGGGTTTGCACCTGGACTAAAGATCAGCTCGTTGAGTTCTGTGTTGGTCGAAACGAAGACGCCAGCGTGATGTGAAAGTCCGAAAGTGGCGATATCGTCCGGCCCGTTTGGAACCGTGTTCGGCGTCCAGTTCGCAGCGGTGTTCCAATCGTTGCTGATCGGGTTGGTGCTCCAGGTGGCGCTGTCGGCGTAGACGGCGTTCAGCGCACCGAGCGCAAGCGTTAGAATGATGGCGCAGGACAGAATGGGAGATTTCATGGCGGCGATCATGCCTAGGGTGCTCTGCAATAGTCAAGCGATTTCGTGATAACTGTGGGGGTCTGGACGATTGGGGTCAGATAACACATGAAAGCAGTTCGAGGAGGCGCGAGGTTTGGGAAACAAACCAAGGCGAAATCATGCACGCTTTCTCCCCGCCCGGGATCGATCAACCCGGCCCGCACCGGATTGAGATGAATGTAGTTGAGCAACGTCTCATAGTAGCAGGGCGAAATTCCGTAGCGTGGGCCAAATGCCAGATGTGCTACGGTCTCAAGGCATGAAGAAGATTGTCCCATTCCTGATGTCCCTGCCTATGCTCAGTTTCGCTGCGGAAAAGCCACCATTGCCTCTCGATCCGAGCGTGGCGGAGCGATTCGCGCGTCTCGCCCTCGCTTGCGTGCACAAGGAATACCCGAACCATATCAGTCATACTCTGAACAGCGATGCGGACGTTGCGCCGCCGCGTAAACTCACGCCGGCGTTTTGTGGCTGTTACGACTGGCATTCCTCGGTCCACGGTCACTGGCTGCTCGCACGACTGGCGCGCACCTTTCCCAAGGCTTCGTTCACCAAGGACGCGCGGGAAGCGCTGCGTCAAAGCCTAACGAGTGAAAATATCAAACAAGAGGCGGCTTACCTTGCCGGAACGGGACGGCAGAGTTTCGAAAGACCCTATGGGCTTGCCTGGTTGCTCCAGCTCTCTGCCGAACTTCGCGAATGGGATGATCCGCTCGCCCGGGAGCTTTCGGCAAACCTGCGTCCGCTCGAGAAGGTGGCGGTGGAGCGACTCTCGAACTGGCTGCCCAAGCTCTCCCACCCGGTGCGCATCGGAGAACATGATC
Organism: uncultured Verrucomicrobiae bacterium; assembly: GCA_963776615.1. Taxonomy (GTDB): domain Bacteria; phylum Verrucomicrobiota; class Verrucomicrobiia; order Chthoniobacterales; family UBA10450; genus Palsa-1392. The sequence continues at coordinate 164,963 of CAVZNJ010000009.1, read as the reverse complement.
AGACCGCCTTTGCGCTCGGTTTGATTTTTGATTATGCGCGCAGCAGCGGCAATCAGGCCCTCACGAAATTGGCGGCTGACTCTGCGAAGAAGTTCTTCCTGGACGACAAAGATTGTCCGCTTGCCTACGAGCCTTCGGGCGAAGATTTCCTTTCTCCATCACTGGGCGAAGCTGATGTGATGCGACGGATCCTTGCACCTAACGAATTCGCAAGCTGGTTGACAACGTTCATGCCACAGATCCCGACCGCCCCGAACGCCGACTGGCTGCCGGTGGTGGTTTCACCCGACCCGAGTGATCCGAAGCTGGCCCATCTGGATGGGCTAAACCTCAGCCGGGCGTGGATGCTGGAGGGAATCATCTCAGGCCTGCCGGCAGATGACCCGCGCCGCTCCGCGCTGGAGGCGGCCGCCGCGGCCCACAAACAGGCAGGACTCGCAGCGGTGACCGGGGCGCATTATGAAGGCGGCCATTGGCTCGGCAGCTTCGCGGTCTATCTCACTACCCGGCGTGGAACCTCCGATCAACGGCCGCAGCCTGCCGAGAAGCAGGCGCGCTGAGACGAGATGGCAGGCATACGGGGATCGAACCCGATTTTGACGCTTCGCGAGGCTGCGCGACTCACACATGATTCCGCACCATCTCGCATTTTAGAGAGAAAACGGGGATTTTATCAGGCCGCCGTATTCGCGCGAAATACTTGGCAGCGCTGACTTCGATTTCGGGTGGCCATCTGAATTCCGCCGTCACAAACGCGAGCGTTTCGTGAAGGGAGGAGCTGACCCCGGTTGCTTCCGCGGCTGGCAGATCTGACAAAAAAGTAAGGTCAGCGGTACACGAATGACGCGCAGGTAACCTAGGGGTCTGCCTCCCCGTTTTGTCTTGACGGCCACCGTTTGCTTCTGTAGTCCAACTCCGCTCAAATAGGGAATTTCTTATGATAATTTTTTTTAAAACGCTAAAGGCTACCTTTTCCACCTGTCTGCTGTCGTTGTTTTTGGTTCCCCTTGCGTCGGGCCAACTGGCACCCACTACAGAGGGTGCCCCGAGATGTGCCGCTGGAGACATACGACAACCCGCCTGCTCCGCCTCGGACGATGGAGACTTCGCCGCGAATGATCTCGCAATTCGGCTCGTTCACCAGTTCCAGGTGAACGTCGATGCGAGCGGCCAGAATATCCTCGGCGACGCCGCGAACGAGTGCGTCGATCTCGGTTGACCCCACCGATGGCAACAAGAAGACAATCGGCTGGCGACAGTTCAACGACGTGACCTCCAACTTCCGGCAGGGCGGGTGGGGTTACACGACCAATGGCGGTGCCACATGGACCTTCCCCGGTGTCCTCGAAAACAACGTCTTCCGCAGCGACCCGGTGACAAACTCCGATGAGGTAGGAAACTTTTTCTATCTCAGTCTTCAGTCGGATGTAAACCAGTCGTTTTTCTGCGACGACCTTTGGCGCTCGCTAAACGGCGGCCAAACCTGGACGCTGCTTTCGGGCGAGCAAGGCGCCGGCGGTGGCGACAAGCAATGGTTCACGATCGATAAGACCAACGGCCCGGGGCATGGGTTCCAATACCAGGCGGACGACGGCATTAACTGCAGCGGCGGCGGGGTGCAATTTCAGCGTTCCATCGACGGCGGAGTCACCTGGCAGTCGCGCGATTACTATTCCTAACTCGCCGATATACGGAACGCTCGACGTGGACACCAACGGCAACCTCTTTATCGGCGGCGAAGGATTCAACACTTCGTTTTGGTGCATTCGCTCGAGCAATGCGCAGATCGGGACCCAGACGCCGACCTTTGATCGCAAGACCTCCGTCAACCTGGGTGGCTTCCTCGGGAGCGGGGGAATCAATCCAGCCGGACTGGATGGACAGGTATTCCTCGCGATCGATCACTCCGGCGGACCGACTAACAACAACATTTACATGCTGGCCAGCGTGGTGCCGACCGGGCGCAGCACGACCGACGTCATGTTTGTCCGCAGCACAGACGGCGGCCTGACCTTCAGCGCACCTGTCCGAGGTCAATGACGATCCGGTCAATCCTAACAAGTGGCACTGGTTTGGGACTTTGTCCGTCGCGCCTAATGGACGACTCGATGCGGTCTGGCATGACACGCGCAACGCGGCGAATAACACCGACTCGCAACTGTTCTATTCCTGGAGCACCGACGCGGGTGTGACCTGGGCGCCGAACGTCGCGGTGAGCAATACGTTTAACCCGTTCGAAGGCTATCCGAACCAGACAAGATCGGCGATTACATCACCATCGTCTCCGACAATACCGGCGCCGATGTGGCCTATTCGGCTACGTTTAACTTCGACTCAAGCTCGGGGCGCAGCACGAAGAAGACGTTTACTATGTCCGGGTCGCTCCTTCTAGCTCGACCCTGAACCTGGTGAGCGCGGCGTCACGTCTGACTCATGGCGCGGCGGGGACCTTCGACATCAGTATGCCGCTGACCGGCACCTCCGGAGTCGAGTGCCGCAGCGCCAGCACCTACAACGCCGTCTTTACCTTCGATGCCCCGGTGACATCGGGTGAGGTTGACGGTCACCGCCGGCACGGCCACCGTCGGAGCCATTACCTTTAGCGGTAACAGCATGACGGCACAACTTACCGGTGTGACCGCGGCCGAGGTTGTAACTCTGCATACGCAAAACATCAACGGCGATGGCCTGCCGCATGGCGACGTCCCGTTTGGTTTCCTCACGGCCGATGTAAATGGCAATCGCTTCGTCGACAAACCGGACCAGCAACGGATTCAGGCCGACAAAAGCCAGGTGGTCAATGCCGGCAACTTCCGCGACGATATCAATCTGAGCGGTATTGTGGATAAACCAGACGTGCAATCGGTGCAGACCAACAGGGGCCACTCGATCCCGTAGCTCGAGAAAAGATATCCGGTCTACTCACAGTCGCGGCGTGCCCGACCGCGAGCGTCCAGACCCAGCGTGAAAAGGCTGAATCCTGGGCGCTCATTCCTACCCATGGCTCGACACCATCCGAGTGCAACAGCGCGCTCCTATGGTTTCAGCAGCGCGGACCACCTTCTGACGGGGCACCCTTTTAAGGAGCAGGCGTTACAAAAGACTCGTTTGAGTATGCCGAATTAATCGTTCCGTTGGTGGCACGTACCCGATAATAATACCTTGTGTGGGATCCAAAAGTGTATGTATCGACATAACTCTGCACATTCATATCTACGCTTCCGATCTGGCCATAGGTGCCCGTGACGGTTTCTTTCCTTTCAATTAAATAGCCAGTTTCAGACGCTGACTTATCAATCCAGGTAAGATTTACTTGAGATGAAGACACGACGGTTGCGCTAAGCGATGCGGGCGTCGCGAGGAGGGTTGTGCCATTAACTTCATTTGAGAAGGGAGAATCTCCAGCGGCGTTGTAGGCACAGACCTTGTAATAGTATTGCGTACCATCTAGAAGAGCGCTATCGCTATCCGTATAGGTTGTTACATTGGCTCCGGGCGTTGCAATCTCAGCGTAGGTCCCTGTTGCACCTTTCTTTCGCTGAATCCTGAAACCTAATTCATTTCCAGCGTTGTCCGTCCAGGCGAGAAAGACTCGGCTTGAAGTGAGGGAGGTGATTGTTAATCCTGATGGTGCCACGGGAATACTGGAAAGCGTCGTGGCGTTCTTTTCACTGCAATATCCGGAGGTCGCAATCGCATTGTAAGCTCGGACTCTATAGTAATACTTGGTTCGTTCAGCGAGACCTGAACTGGCGAAGGAGGTTACATTCGCGCCCACGGTGGCAATTTGGGTGTAGTGCAGATCGTCCAGAGGGCTTCGCTCGATTTTAAAACCTGTTTCGCTGGCAGAATTGTCAGTCCAGGTAAGATTTATTTGAGATGAAGACACGGCTGTTGCGGTAAGCGATGCGGGCGTCGCGAGGAGGGTTGTGCCATTAACTTCATTTGAGAAGGGAGAATTTCCAGCGGCGTTGTAGGCACAGACCTTGTAATAGTATTGCGTACCATCTAGAAGAGCGCTATCGCTATCCGTATAGGTTGTTGCATTTGCTGCAAGCGATTTGATATCCGTGTAAGTTCCCGCGACGCCTTGTTTTCGTTGAACCTTGAAACCTGCTTCATTTCCAGAGTTGTCAGTCCAGGCGAGAAAGACTTTGTTTGAAGTGACGGAGGTGATTGTAAGCGCAGACGGAGCTACGGGAATAGCAGAGAGCGTTTTGGCGTGCTTTTCGCTGCTGTAGACTGAGGTCGCAATGATATTGTAGGCTCGCACTCTATAATAGTACGTGGTTGCTTCGGCGAGGCCGGCATTGGTGTAAGAGGTTACATTCGCGCCCACGGTGCCAATTTGGGTAAAGTGGGCATTATTGAGGGGACTTTGCTCGATCTTAAAACCGCTTTCGGTGGATGATGCATCAGTCCAGGTAAGCCTTATTTGAGAGGACGACACGGCAGTCGCTTGCGGCGATCCTGGGGAGGCAAGAAGAGTGGTGCCATTGACTTCATTGGAAAAGGGAGAACTTCCAGCGGAATTGTAGGCATAGACCTGATAATAGTATTTGGTGCCATCTAGAAGTGTGCTGTCGCTATCCGTATAGATCGTTACGTTAGCGCTGAGCGTTGCGATATCAGCATAGGTGCCCGCAACGCCTTGTTTTCGCTGAATTTTGAAACCCTGTTCGTTTCCAGAGTTGTCGGTCCAGGCGAGAAATACTCTGGTGGAAGTAAGGGAGGTGATTATAAGATTTGACGGCGCGGCTGGAAGATTGGAGAGCGTGGTTGTATGCTTTTCACTGCTGTAGTCGGAGTTTACAAGCGCATTGTAGGCTCGCACTCTATAATAGTACCTGGGTTCCTTCTTCGAGCCCGGAGGCCGTGTACGAGGTTACATTGGGGTCGACGGTCGCGATTTGAGTGTAGTGTAGATCGTCAGCGGGGCTTTGTTCGATTGCAAAACCAGTTTCAGTAGCAGACGTATCAGTCCAGGTAAGATTCACTTGGGAGGACGAGACGGTCGTGGCGGTGAGACCGGTCGGAGCGTTTAAGGGTGTGATGGCCGATTGTTCGTTGGAATAGGGGGAAAACCCTCCGGTATTAAAAGATTGAATGCGGTAGTAGTAATGGACGCCATCGAGCAGGGTCTTATCGGTGTACGCAGTGATGCCAGGCCCGGTGTTGAACAAAAGAGCGTAGGCGGAGTTCGATCCAACACTGCGTTCGATTCGTTCGCCAATTTCGTTGGTGGCATTGTCGTTCCAGGCAAGAGCAATCATCGACGAGGACGTGGCGGACGCTGTCAAAGCGTTGGGAGGGCCGGGAATCGGTGGGGTCGTTGTTAGTGTCCGTGCAGCGGATGTAAGCACTGCGGCTGAGTTAGGGTCATCACAGTCTTGAGCGTAGACCTCGATGAAGTGTGCGCCAAAACTAATTCCTCTTTCCAATCCCAAGTCTAACAGCAATCGTCCTGTCACGGGGTCGACGGCCCCCAATTGGGGCAGGTAAAATTGGTACCCCACGGTCGAAGTAGGACACAATAGGGAAACCTCTGTTACTCCAGCGGAGCCATTGGGTGGACCGCTGGGATATTCGAGGCCGTCCGATTTTACACCGAAGTGATTGCCCGGATATTGAGCGGCCCCGTAATCACACATTGCCTGCAAGGAAGTATCCCCGTCGGTCGTCGGAATTGGCGACGCCATGTCGAGGATGAACGGCGTGTTCGGGAAGTAAGTTCCGTATTGATCGATAATCCATCTGACGCCCTGTTGCCAGTTCGGAAGTCCCCCGAGAGTGTTGATGAAGTAGTCCATATCGCCTGGAGTGAAACAGAAATACGATTCTGCTCTCCGGCCTGGGCCGCCCATCACAATATAGGCAAGATTCGGAGCGTTGCCGTAGCGCGTCGCGAGCGCCTGAATAAACGCGCCCCATTTCGCTTGAAAGACCGGGTCCCACGGCAGGGGCATCGGTTCAATCTGTGCGGTCACGATTGCGACTCCCGTAGCTGATTGGGTCGCAGGCGCAGAAATGGTAACGCTGCTGCTGGAATTAACCGCAATGACAGTCGCTCCGGCCGGTATGCTGCCTCCGGAGATCTGCAACCCTATGCTATAAGCAGAACTCCAGGCTGCAGTATTTCCGGCACTTCTTACCGTAGTAGATCCGGCAGTCGTAACTCCATCTGTGATCGACGAATAACCATATTGCTCCGTGACGTTGAAAAGAGGCGCACCGGCATCGTAAACCCACTGCGGAGTCGTCACCCCGGCCGTTACAAGAATGGAAACCTTTTTCCCATTAGCGGCCGCCAAGGCGACACCCTGGTCGAGAAAGTCCCAGTAAAAGTCATTTGCGTCTGCGTGTTCGTGGGGCTCGACCCTACCCCACTGCGTTCGCAAGGCTATGCCCTGCGCAAACGGGTTTGTTAAAGCGGGATCGTTAGACCAATCATGTATCGGGTCTCCGACTGCATCGCTATTTGTTAGATACATGATCCCGATGCCGGGGGGCGCCTGCGCATCGGCGTGGTTGGAGGGATAGAGCAGAATCGCGGCGATGATTGCCGAGAGAGAACCGGCAAGTGGTGACAGGGCGCTACGCATGGTTTTAGAGACCGCGTCATGCAAAAGGCAAATCGCTAATGCAAGCTGGCTGCGGCTAATGAAATCGGGCGGCTTGCTGGGCTTGCAGCCGCGTTTTTCTTCGGTCAATCGGCGACCGCGCTCGGTCACGTTTAGATCGGTTGCGTCATAATCGAAATCGTTTCGGATGTGTTCCCCGCGGCTTTTACCAGTGTGCTTGCCCATCGTGTCCCCCATTAGAATGACCCTGCCCAAAAAACTGCGACGCGCCTTTAGTGCCCAAAGCGATGCCATCATAAAGATTCACAGAGGCGACGTATCGACATAAGGCAGGTCTGCAAAGAACAATCAGGAGCAGTCACTGTGCCGCCGTTTAGAGATAATATAATTTCTAGAACGTCCCATTCGGTAGAAAAGTGGGACCGACTACTCAGAGAAACGTGCCCGACCTCGCACGCGTATTTGGCGCGCACCTGGCCGAGTTGGAAGCACAAGCGAAAGCCGGAAAGCGCGGAAGGTGGCGTCGCTTCGTGCGTCTACACTACGAGCGCGGATCGGTCGCACCGTTCTTTCATTCAGGCGATTTTACCTATGAAAGATTTTGCAGCGCATACGGGGATCGAACCCGTGCACCAGCCTTGAGAGGGCTGTGTCCTAACCACTAGACGAATGCGCCGTTTTCGCTCCGCCATTTTAGCCGCACTCGTTTGACGCGGCAACCTTCGGTTTCCCCGGACTACGGTCGTCGCCCGTTTCCGGCGCGCGCTTGCACGGGGGTGGGGAGTGCCCGAGGAGGGCTCGGTGCGGCTCCCGCCGGCCCGAGCGCCGCTGTAACCGTTTCATCTGTTTCGTGCCGGACCCGCGGCTGAAGCAAGCTCGCCTCATAGCCTGCTTCCTGCGAGTTGAGATAGGCAATGAGATCCGGCGCGGTCGTGAGCGCCCGTAGCTTCCTGTAGTAGAGCTGATAATAGGCCTTGAGCAGGTGGCGTCTTTCCAGATCTGTCGGGACTCGCATTGCCTTGGCCTTCAGCGCGTGAAGGTCCTGATCATTGCGGATCCGCGTCTTCCAACTCCGCTGTCTGCAGGTGGAGACGATAGTCGTCCGCGGCTTTGCCGAGCGAGGTTTGCTTAAAAAATGCGTTCAACTGCTCCAGGTCGGGGATCGTCGGCACCTTCGGAAGCGCGCTCGGCGGAGGAAGGATGTTTGCCGGGATGAGTGACGGGGGTTCGATCGCTGCCGTGGCGGACGGTGAAGGCGTCGGCAGCGAAGCGTCAAGCTGCGCACTTTTCTTCTGGGTGGAAGCGTTGGCCGGGCTCGGCGAAGATTGCGCCCAGACTATCGCCCCTGAAACGACGATCAGCGCAAGGAGCGGCGGCAGGTAATATTTCATCGCATCATCGGAGTCCGGCAATCGGGGTGACAGGATTTGAACCTGCGACCTCCTGGTCCCAAACCAGGCGCTCTACCAAGCTAAGCTACACCCCGGGATTGCCGAGTCTGCGCGATGCTTACCATGCCGCGCTGCGGCGCGCATCCGAAAATCTACTTTCCCCCGACGAACGCGATCCTTCTTCGGGAGCCGGCAATAATTTTGCCTAACGAAAAGCATCCCGCGCTCTCTGGCAAAAACGGCTTGCCCTGAAGCCAGTTACCGGCGAAGCTGTACCTTCTTTCCGACCGGCGGCAATCTGCTCTTCGCCTCGCTATGTTCAAAAACGAAAAAATCAATATCGCTATTTTCACGATCCTCGTCGTGTTGCAACTCCTGGGAATCGCGGGTCTCTGGACGCGCTTCCAAATTCATTATGTGCCGGTCATGTGCGGGATTTATCTCTGGCTTGGTCTCGGCACAACACTCTATCTGCATCGCTACCTGACCCATCGCGGTTTTGAGATGCCTGGCTGGTTGAAACTTTTCTTTGCCACCGGATCCGCCATCGGTCTGGCGGGGGATCCGGTCACCTGGGTCGGCGACCATCGTTTTCATCATCTGAAATCCGACACCGAAGAGGACATTCACAGCCCGCGGCACGGGTTCCCTTACGCCCACATGATGTGGCTGATCCGCAAGCCACCGTCTTTTCGCGAACGCTCCCTGCGTTATGCGGCCGACGTGCGCAAGATCTGGTACTGCAAACTCTGGGAAAATTCCGCTCTCTACGTCATTCCGCATCTCGTCACGGCGGGAATTCTTTTCGCCGCTTTCGGTCTCGCCGGTCTCCTCTGGTGTCTCTACGTGCCGATGCTGATCATTTACAACTGCACCTGGGCGGTGAACTCCATCTGCCACATGAAGCAGTTCGGCTATCGCAGCTTCGAGACCTCCGACGAGAGCAAAAACAACTTCTGGGTTGGTCTCGGCGCGCTTGGTGAAGGTTATCATAACAACCATCACGCCAAACCGCGTTGCGCCGCGCACGGCTTGAAATGGTGGGAATTCGATTTTACCCGCTACTGCATCTGGACTCTCGAGAAGCTGCACCTCGCTTGGAACGTCGTCTGGCCCGCGCTCGACACGACCGCGACCGAGACGGAAGAAATCTCGCCCGACGAAGCCGGCACGATGCTGATCACGAGTGTCGATCCGAATTCAGTTCTGTAGGCGTTTCGCTCTGCAAAACTTGGCCTGCGTATCTATCGCAGATTCGTCTTTCTCATCGGCTCGTTTGCCGTCGTTTTTTTCTGTTCGTTAGGTGGGGACTGGCTCATGGGCCGGGTTGATCCGGGAGGGCGGCATTCCGCAGCTCAAGTTCGCCTTCTGGGAGGATTTCGGACTCGTTAGGATGAAGACCGTGCTGGTGAAATTCGTCGCTGGTCTGCTCCACGTCGGGGGCGGGATGAGCCTTGGTCGCGAAGGACCCTCGGTGCACATCACCGGCGGTGTCGCTTCCGAGTTGAGCAGCGTACTCGGTATTCCCAAGCAGCGTCGGCGACGCCCGGTCGCGGCGGACGTGGCGGCCGGACTGGCAGCGGCCTTCAACACTCCCTTGGCCTCGATCACCTTCGTCCTCGAGGAGATTGTGCAGGACCTCAACAGCCCGCTCATCGGCAGCATCATCCTTGCTTCGGCCCTCGGCGCGTTCACCGTGCACGCGATCATCGGCAAAGACCCGGCGTTCGTTCTGCCGCAGATCGAGAACACAACCTGGCAGGTTTACGCTGGCGTCCCTCTTGCGGCTGCCTTCGCCTTCCTCGTCGGCATTGGATTCCAACGTGCCGCGATGCACCTCCGGGTTCTTTCCAAGAAATGGAATGGACTCCCGCGCTGGATGCATCCCACTCTTGGGCGGACTCACCGTCTGGTTACTCGGCGTGAGTGTGTTTCTCTGGTCGGGGAGCGCCGGAAATCTGAAATCGGTCCTCGAGAAAAATCAGTTTAAGCGTTTCCCAGTGGTGGAAAGGGAAAAGCTGGTCGGCTGCCTGACGCGTGAGGAAGCCGAAGGCGCGATCAGGGAGAATCGGCCACCCGTCCTCGAGCAGGCGCAACCTTCCGGCGCAGTTTGACGATTGGCGAAGTGGCGCGCCTGCTTATCGAGGCGCCCGGTGGCTTCGCCGTCCTGGAAGCAGGGGACAAGCCGGCCGGCATCATTACGCTACACGACCTGAAGGCAACATTCGCTGCTCGCAGCACGCATTAGCCACGGCCACGGGAACTTAGACTGGAAGTAAAGCCAACATCATTATGGAACTTATGGTTTTCGGTACCTTTTTTGCTTCTAAGGACCGCCAATGCACTTACAACGCCGTGCTGCTTGCCGTGGTTATACCTTGATCGAGACGATCATCGCGGCCTCCATCGCGGCCATGTTTCTCGGGTCTCTTTTCACGATGAACATGGCCACGATGGACACGATCCGGTGTGCCAAGGAATTCATCGCTGCCAGCCAGATTCTGCAACAGCGAATGGAATCGATGCGGATCGCCAATTGGCATGAGGTCACGGATGTAAACTGGCTGCACGATAACCTCCTGGACGCCGATGTCTCGGGCAGCGCCCAACTCAAGAATCTCGTCGAGACCTTGATCGTGGTTCCCTACGGGAGCACCAGCGTCGGGAACACGGAGCTCACGCGCAGCAACGGCACGGCGACCATTGTCAATCAAGACTCCGACTTGCTGGCAGAGAACGCCGTCAAAGTGATCTGGACGGTAAGCTATACCGGCGCGCCTAATAGCCGGTCGGTTTCGCACCAGATCGTTGCGATTCTGGCCAAGGGTGGGGTGGCAAAATGATAAAGCCGCAGCAATCCTCGAGAGGCGGTTACCTGCTCGCCGAGACCATGATCTCGATGTCAATCTTTAGCGCCGTCAGTCTGGCTCTGATCATGGGCTTCACCAGCTTGGAGCGAAATTTTGCCGCCACGACCGATTTCGCGACCAATCACACTGATGCGATGCGAATTTCCGACTACCTCGCGCTGGATTTGCGCCGCGCACTTAGCATTGAGTCGACCGCGAACAACACGACGATCTCCATCCCTGCCTATTACGATGCCGAGGGCAATCCGCAGACGCCGCAGCTCGACGGTGAAGGCGGCGTGTATTACGGGAGCAGCGACAGCGTTGTCCAGATCCGCTACTACCTGTTTAACGGTACGATCTATCGGCGACAGGATTCGGCCGCTCCGGTCGCGATCGCCGAGAATGTGGCCGACTTTAACTTTGACGTAACGGACCTGGGCAAGGTGGTGACGACCCGGATCACCTTTAACCCGAATTTTGCTTCCGGCGGTCCTTCGCAGGCCGTGATCGACGCCACCGCGGTGTACAACACGACCTTACTTCGGAACACTCGCACCGACACCGGGAGCAGCGTCTACTAATGCAACGAAGCCAGTATTCTGAGAAGAGTGGGAGCGTCCTACTCTGGACAGTGTTCGTCATCGCCATCCTTTCGCTCTTCGCAACTGAAGTGCTCCGCGCGGTCTCTGGTCGATTCCAGGTCGGAATACAGGCCGCCGCCTGGCAGGAATCGTTGATTGCCTCAGAATCAGGAATCGACCTCGCCGTCGTGGAGCTACGCAAATCGCTCTATCCCGCTCCCAATCAAGCCTGGGATGGCTGGAATAATACTCCGGGCAACGGCGTGATCAGCCACGGCCTAACGACCATTCCAAACGCCGGCCTCGCCAGCACACCGATGACCATCGAAGTAGATGTGGACGCTCCGGCGAACCTGATCGATCCCAGTAACGGCTGGCAATACTATCGCGTGCGAACACTCGGCAGCATGCCGCTGACCGGACCGCCGCGCGTCGCCTTTAACAAGCAGGACAACCAACTACGCAAGTTGACCCTGCGTGTGCAGCGATACATCGACGACCTCTTTACCAGCGAAACAAATGCACCGCATGCGGCGCGGCGGATCGAGGCGGTCGTGGCGCCGCTCTCCTCCTTTGGGCAAGCCATCTTTTCCGTCGGCACGCTCAACCTGAACAATCAAAACATTGTCGTCGACAGTTACAATTCCACCGACCCGACGAAGTCCACCAACGGTCTCTACGACGTGACAAAGCGTCAGGAGAACGGAAACATCGCCACAGACGGCGACTTGATCCAGGCCGGCAACGCCCACGTGTATGGAGATGTTGCCACCAACTCGGGAACGGTCACTGGCGTAGCCAATGTGACCGGGGTCCAGCGAACCGACTTCTATCAGGACCCGATTCCGATTGGCGAACCGGATTGGCTCTCGATTAATCCCACTCCTTCCGTTGTTAACGGAAAAGCCACCCTTACCGCAAGTGCGACTCAGGGCGCTGCTTCTTCGCGATATCGTTTGAGCGGGATCTCGATCAGCGGCAGTCAGACGCTGACGCTCGCCGGGAACCCGAATGGCAGCCCGACCTACATTGAGATCTATGTCACCGGTGACATCTCAGTCGCGGGAACTTCGCAAATCATTCTTGGCGATGGCGTGCAAGCGAAGATCTATTTTCAAGGTAACGTCGATATTGGCGGCAAGGGCATGCTAAACCCCGCGAATCAGCCGGCTGACCTGCTTCTCTACGGGGTGCAACCGACCGGCGATGTAACGCCGCATGTGAATCTCGGCGGTAACGGCCAGATTACAGCGGCGGTTTACGCTCCGGGCTACGACGTCACCGTAAACGGCGGAGGGAACAGCGGCCATGTCTTTGGGTCCATCGTGGGGAAGACCGTGGGGATGACCGGGGTGACAAACCTGCATTACGACGAAGCACTCGCGGGCAGCGGACTCATTAACAACTACGAGATCGTCAGCTGGGTCGAAGACACTCGTTAGGCAGAGATCGTCCCCGGACGACCCGCGCCGTATCAACCTTCGGTCTGATAGTTCAAGTTCGGCGAAAGCCATTTCTCGACCTCACCTAACGCTTCGCCTTTGCGGACTGCATAATCACGCGCCTGGTCGCGCTCGATTTTTCCGACGGCGAAGTAACGGGATTCCGGGTGCGAAAAATAGAGACCGCTCACGCTCGCGCCCGGATGCATGGCAAATGACTCGGTCAGGGTAATGCCCGTGTTTTGCTCTGCCTGAAGAAGGTCAAAGAGCGTCCGTTTCTCCACATGATCGGGCGAAGCCGGGTAACCGGGCGCCGGCCGAATGCCGCGGTAACGTTCGCGGATGAGATCCTCCTTCATCAGGCTTTCGCTTTTTCCAAAGCCCCACTCTATCCGTGCTTCGCGGTGCAGAAATTCCGCGAACGCCTCCGCCAGTCGATCGGCCAGTGCCTTGGTCAGGATGGCGCTGTAATCGTCGTGCTCAGACTGGAATTGCTTCGCCAGTTCATCCGCACCAATTCCGGCCGTGACGGCAAATCCCCCGAGATAGTCTCGGACCCCGGAATCCTTCGGCGCAACGAAGTCCGCCAGGCAATAATTCGGTTGTCCGGCCGGTTTCTGCATCTGCTGCCGGAGAAAATGAAAGCGGGCGATGACTTCGGAGCGCGAGTCGTCGCGATAAATTTCAACATCATCGCCTAACGAGTTGGCGGGCCAGAAGCCGTATACCCCGCGTGCCGTGAGCAGTTTTTCTGAAACGATTCGTTCAAGCAATTTTCGCGAGTCGGCAAACAATTCCCGCGCCTGTTTCCCAACGACTTCGTCGTCCAGAATCGCAGGGTAGCGTCCGCGTAACTCCCAGGCGTGAAAGAACGGCGACCAATCGATATAGTCGACCAGCGTTGCGAGCGATACTGGGAGAGCGCCGCTAACCGAATCGCTTGCCACTGCCCGCGCTCCCAGAAAATCCGGCGCCGGCGGTTCATAGCTCCTCCAGTCGATCGTTAGGCGATTGGCCTGCGCCTGCGCAAGGGTGAGCATTTTTTTCTCGCGGGAGCGATCAGCGTGGTCTTTCCGCAGCCGCTCGTAATCGCTCTGCGTGGTGGCGTCGAATTTCAGCTTGGCATCGGGATTCAAAAGCTTGTTCACCACACCCACGGCACGCGATGCGTCGTGCACATGGACCACGCTCTCCCGATAGTGCGGTGCGATTTTTATTGCCGTATGGGCACGGCTCGTGGTCGCGCCACCGATCAGCAAGGGCAGGCGAAACTTCTGGCGCTCCATCTCCTGTGCGACGTGCACCATCTCGTCGAGCGATGGCGTGATGAGTCCGCTCAAACCGATGATATCCGCCTGCCGCGTGCGCGCGGTCTCGAGAATCTTTTCTGTCGGCACCATCACGCCGAGATCGATCACCTCGTAATTGTTACATTGCAGGACGATCCCGACGATGTTCTTGCCGATGTCGTGTACGTCGCCCTTTACAGTCGCCATTACGATTCGTCCCTGCGGTTTCGCGCCTTCCGCCTTTTCCGCTTCCATGAACGGCAGCAGATGAGCGACCGCTTTCTTCATCACCCGCGCGCTCTTCACGACTTGTGGCAGGAACATTTTCCCCGATCCGAACAAATCACCGACGACGCTCATTCCCGCCATAAGCGGCCCTTCAATCACGTCAAGCGGCCGCGCAGCTTTCTTTCGCGCCTCTTCCGTGTCGGCTTCGATGTAATCGACAACGCCCTTGACGAGGGCATGCGAAAGGCGTTCCTCGACCGGCGCGTCACGCCAGGCTTCATCTTTCGCCGCGACTTTGCCTTTCGACTTCACGGTTTCGGCGAAATCCACCAGCCTCTCGGTTGCATCGGGACGGCGGTTAAAGAGCGCGTTCTCTACCAATTCGCGCAGTGCCGGGTCGATCTCCTCGTAAACCGCGAGCTGTCCCGCATTCACGATCGCCATGTCGAGCCCGGCACGGAGGGCGTGGTAGAGAAATGCCGAGTGCATCGCTTCGCGCACCGTGTTGTTGCCGCGGAAGGAAAATGAAATGTTGCTCACACCGCCGCTCACTCGGGCTCCTGGCAGGTTCGCCTTGATCCAGCGTGTCGCTTCGATGAAAGCGTTGGCGTATTCGTTATGCTCCTCGATCCCGGTTGCGATCGTCAGGATGTTGGGATCAAAGATGATGTCGTTAGGCGGAAAATCGAGCTGCTCGGTGAGGAGGCGCCAGGCCCGGGCGCAGATCTCGATCTTGCGCGCGAAGTTGTCGGCCTGGCCGCGCTCGTCGAAGGCCATGACAATGACCGCAGCGCCGTAGCGCCTGACAAGCCGTGCCGCGCGCAGGAATTCCTCCTCGCCGGCCTTGAGCGAGATTGAGTTCACCACGCCTTTGCCCTGGACGCAGCGCAGGCCGGCTTCGATCACGCTCCATTTCGAGCTGTCGATCATGATCGGCAGCCGGGTAATGTCGGGCTCGCTTCCGATCAGGCGCAGGAAGCGCGTCATGACGGCTTCCGAGTCGATCATGCCCTCGTCCATGTTGACGTCGAGAATGTTGGCTCCGCCTTCGACCTGATGGCGCGCGACCGCGAGCGCGGCTTCGAAGTCGCCGGCCAGAATCAGCTTCGAGAACCTTGGCGAGCCCGTGATGTTGGTCCGTTCGCCGATGACGAGGAAGCCGAAATCGGGGGTAACGTCGAGCGCTTCAAGTCCGGAAAGATGGAGACGTGGGAGGGGCCTTTGCGCCCCGATCTTCTGGTTTGCTGCCCCGAGGCGCAAGACTCCTCCCATCCGGCAGCTTTCGCGGCGGACAATCGCGCACCGCGTCTGCAATCGCGCGGATGTGATCTGGCGTTGTGCCGCAGCATCCGCCGACAATATTTAGCCAGCCGCTTGCCGCCCATTCGCGCAACTGCGGGGCCATCGACTCCGGTGTTTCTGGGAATCCAGTCGGCGAGAGCGGATCGGGCAGACCGGCATTCGGATAGGCGCTGGTGAAGCAAGGCGCGAGTCGCGCCATCTCTTCGACATGTGGTCGCATTTCGGCGGGACCGAGGGCGCAGTTCAATCCGACCACGAGCGGCTCGGCGTGCAGGATTGAGGTGAGAAACGCCCCAACCGTCTGGCCGGTGAGTGTGCGTCCGGAGAGATCGGTGATCGTGCCAGAAATCAGCAGCGGTATCTTGCGCCCGAGTTCTTCGAAAATTTCCGAGATGGCGAAGATCGCCGCCTTCGCGTTCAAGGTGTCGAAGATCGTTTCGACGAAGAGCAGGTCGACCCCGCCCTCGAGCAGACCGCGCACCTGTTGGCCGTAGGCATGTCGCACCTGGTCGAACGTAACGGCGCGAAAACCCGGATCGTTCACGTCCGGCGAAAGCGAGGTGGTGACGGGGAGTGGGCCTAACGAACCCGCAACGAATCGTGGCCAGCCGGTTTGATTTGCGACTCGGTCGGCCGCGGTGCGCGCGATCTTCGCCGCCGCAAAATTCATTTCGTGGACAAGCGTGCTCAACTCCTTGTCGCCGACCACTTGGTCAAAAAATTCCGCGTCTTTGCGTCCGTTAGGCGGCTTGCCAGCGAAAAGAAAATCGTGCTGGCCGATGGTGGTGGCGCTGAAGGTGTTCGTCTCGATGATGTCGGCGCCGGCCTCGAGATAACTGGGTGTGAATCTCTTCGATCACCTCCGGCTGGGTGAGTTGGAGCAGTTCGAGGTCGCCTTTGAGATGTTTCGCCGGGTGCTGGGCGAAGCGAGCGCCGCGATACTGTTCCTCCGAAAGCTTGTGACTGCTGCACCATCGTCCCCATGGCGCCATCGAGAATGACGATGCGTTGGCGGAGAAGCGCGGCGAGCGGATGGTCGAGAGCGGCGTCACGGCGAAGCGGCAATTTAAGAGCAGTGGCGCTGGCTCGGCAACTAACAAATTAACGTATCATGATGCGTCAATATGTTCTCTTCAAGACTGTGGGTAATCGCTCCGCTTGCCCAGGATCCGTCTCGGTCGGTGGAGATCAGGTGCGACAGGCGGAGCGCCCGCCCTACAATTACCTTCCTTGCGGTGCGGCGGTTTTCGCTCGCCCGTGGAAGCGATCCAAATTTATCGCTCGCTCAACCATCAGCGCAAAACCTTTCTCGCCTGCTTTCTCGGCTGGACGCTCGACGCCCTCGATTTCTTTCTTCTCACCTTTGTCGTGCGGAACGTTTCCGCCGATTTCTCAGTCTCGATCGTCCAGGTGACGTTTGCCATCACCCTCACCCTGATGATGCGACCGCTCGGCGCGTTGATTTTCGGATTGTTAGGCGATCGCTTCGGCCGGCGGATCCCGCTCATGATCGACATCATTTTCTATTCGCTGATGGAACTGCTGACCGCCTTCTCGCCCAACTACACCGTCTTCCTGATCTTCCGCGCGCTCTATGGCATTGGGATGGGCGGCGAATGGGGCTTGGGCGCGTCGCTCGCGATGGAGGCGCTGCCGCCGAAGGCGCGCGGGCTGGCCTCGGGAATTTTGCAGCAGGGCTACTCGTTCGGTTTTCTGCTTGCGGCGGTAGTTTACTGGCTGGTCTTTCCGCATTTCGGCTGGCGCGCCCTCTTCGTCGTCGGTGCGCTGCCGGCCCTGCTTGTCATTTACATTCGGATGCACGTCCCGGAATCAGCCGTCTGGGAAAAACAGCGGCGGGCGGCGCGGGTCGTTAGGCGATGGGACGCTTCATGCGCGAGCACGGGCGTCTCTTCATCTATCGCCGTGCTCCTGATGACGGCGTTCAACTACATGTCGCACGGGACGCAGGATCTCTACCCGACATTTCTGCAAAAGCAGCGCGGCCTCTCCGTCAACCAGACCGCCCCGATCGCGATCATCTACAATCTGGGCGCGATCTGCGGCGGAACCTTGCTTGGTCTTCTGCTCGCAACGCTGGGGACGGCGGCGCACGATCATCCTCGCGGCGGTGCTGGGGATTCTGCTCATTCCGGCATGGATTTTTTCGCCGACGCTTCCGCTCCTGATCGCCGGCGGATTCTTCATGCAATTCATGGTGCAGGGCGTCATGGGGCGTGGTGCCGGTGCATTTGAACGAGCTTTCTCCGCCCGCCTGGCGCGGGACGTTTCCGGGTGTCGTTTATCAGTTGGGAAATTTCTTCTCCGCCAACGCCGCGATGCTACAGGCGAAACTGGCGGAGCATTTCGTCAGGCCAAATGGCCAGCCGGACTACGCCCTCACCATGGCGTGCGTGACTCTGGCGGTCTTCGTCGTCCTCATCCTGCTCGCCGCGCTCGGGCGCGAGGCGCGCGGGATCGAGTTCTAGCGGTCATTCGGCAGGAACGCCGCGCTGCCTCCTCCGCCAACGCCGCGCGCAGCCACAGCCGAGTGCCGTCGATAAGCGCCTTCGCCGTAACGATAATCAACGATCGCCTCGGCGATCTTGTCCGCGAGCTTCTCTCGGTAATCGGCGTTCGCCGCTTCCCGGCCTTCGGAGCGATTGCTGAGGTAACCGCATTCCACCAGCACCGAGGGATAAACGCGCATTGCGCAGGACGCGGAAACGTGCGGTGTGCACGCCGCGATTCGTCGTCTCTGGGAGGGTAGAAAGACTGCGCTCGATCGCCGCGGCAAGATCGTAAGCGTAGGGTGAATGGTAATAGGTTTCGACGCCCTCCACGCCGCGTCGACCTGAGTCGTTGAAATGAATGCTGACGAAGATCGAGTTTTCCTGCTCGTTGCCGATCGCCACCCGGTTGTCGAGCGGGACGAACGTGTCGTTCGAGCGAGTGAGCACGGTCCTGAGCTGCGACTCGCGCAGCTTGCGATCAACCCGCAGGGCGACATCGAGCGCGACCACTTTTTCCGGCGGGGCTGTAGCGCCGCAATGCACCGCTATCCTTCCCGCCATGACCGGCATCGACCACGACCGTGTTGAACGTGTGGCTGGTGTTGGTCGCAACCGTCGCACAGCCGCCAAGCAGAAAAGCGGCGGCGAGCAAGACGGCAGAGGTTGCACAATCGGACGCGGCATGAAAGTTGATAGAGCCAATCGCGTGCCGGGTAAAGGACAAGCCCCGCAAGGCGGAAACTTCGAATGGAGGGAGCGAAAAGCGCTTGTTTTTTCCGCGGTCGCACTCGATGGCTACCATCTGATCTATGCGTAACCGTTTGACGATCATTTTGCTGCTGTGCGGGCTCGCTTTCGGCGGCTGCAAGAAGGGCAGCTTCGCCGGCAAGGCGAAACCAACCGCGACGCCAACTTCGTCACCGGTCGCCGCTGTCGCGGCGACACCGACCGCTAAGCCAACGCCGACCGTGCCGCCGATCGACCAGAACGCGCAGGTGGTCGTCTTCGGCTATCACCGCTTCGAGCAAAAAGTTCGGCGACCCGATACCGAGATCACGCCCGAAGCGTTTGAGGCGCAGATGCAGAAGCTGAAGGACGAGAAGATTGCCGTCATCGGGATGCAGGATTTTCTCGCCTGGAAACGCGGCGAGAAAGCGATTCCGCCGCACGCTGCCATCATCACGATCGATGACGGTTACAAGTCAGGCTACGAAGTTGCCTGGCCGATCCTGAAGAAATTTAACTATCCTTTGACGCTCTTCATTTACACCGAAGGTGTGAAAGGCGGGAAATATGGCGGCGGCGAGGCGATGAGCTGGGAACAACTGGCCGAGATGCGTGATGCCGGAGTCGACATCGAAGCGCACAGCGACACGCACCAGGACCTGCGCAAGCCGTACGACAAGTCGACCAAGCGCAAACTCAATCCGCAGGAATACATCGAGTGGCTCAACGCCGAGGTCGGCGGCTCGAAGGCAACGCTCGAGCAGAAGCTCGGCATTCGGGTGAATTGTTTCGCGGTCCCGTTTGGCTATTACAACGACCGGGTCATGGAGGCGACGAAGGAAGGCGCATTATGAGGCGGTCTTCACCGTTTATGGTCAGAAGCTGACCTACGGTTCGCCCGACTATTCGTTAGGCCGCTACATGATCGAGGCGAACAAACCCAAGGTCTTTGAGGACGCGATCTCTTTTGGCGGATCCTCGAGTGGCGGCGGTGTGCAGGTTGCGGAAATCCCGCTCGGCAGCATCAGTCCGCAGCCCGCCGACGGCTCAACCTCGGACCCGAGGCCGTTGATCAAGGCCAACCTCGGCGCGATTGGCGGGATCGATCCCGGCTCGGTGAAAATGCGCGTCAGCGGTCTGGGCCTCGTCCCGGCGAAATATGATCCGGCGAGCAAGACCATTTCGTATCAGGTGACGCAACCGCTGCAGGGCGATGCCTGCTCGGTCATCGTCGAAGCGAAGATGGGCGGCAAGAAAGCGGAAGCGCAATGGGCCTTCACCTTGAACGAACCGGGCAAGAAATCGAAAGAGACGGCGGCGGTGCCACAGGCAAGTCCAAAGAAATAGCGCACTGGCGTCGTTAGGCAGGCTGGGCGACCCGAGCTGAAAACTCCGGGTTTTCACACTCGCAGGTTTCGCATATAGACTGGCGCCATGAGTTTGAATCTCGAAGTCCTCTCTCGCGCGGCGGATCAGGCCCGCGGTCTTTGCATCGATGCCGTCCACGCCTCGCAATCTGGCCATCTTGGTTTGCCCTTAGGCTGCGCCGAGATGGGCGCGGTGCTTTACGGCTACGCGCTCCGGCATAACCCAAATCAGCCGCGTTGGATCAATCGCGATTACTTTGTTCTCTCCGCCGGGCACGGCAGCATGTTTCTCTACGCCTGGTTCCACTTGAGCGGCTACGATTTGCCGATGTCGGAGATCAAACGTTTCCGGCAACTGCACAGCAAAACGCCCGGACACCCGGAGTTTTCCGAGACGCCGGGGGTCGAGTGCACGACCGGCCCGCTGGGTCAGGGCGTCGGCAATGCGATCGGCATCGCCATGGCCTGCAAAATGGCTGCGGCGCGCTTCAACACCGCCGAGCACCGTATCTTTGATCAGCGCGTCATTTGCCTCGCCGGCGATGGCTGCTTGCAGGAAGGCGTCTCAGCGGAAGCGAGCGCGTTCGCGGGCCATTTCGGGCTCGATAATTTGATCCTGATTTACGATTCGAACGCGGTCACGCTCGACGCGATGGCGAAGGAAACGCAGAGCGAGGATACCGGCATGCGTTTCCGCGCCTACGGCTTTGACGTGCAGGAAATCGATGGCCAGGATATGCAGCAATTCCTCGACGCGCTCAACGTCGCAACGGAGCGCAACAACGGGAAACCGCAGATGATCATCGCGCACACCCTGATCGGAAAGGGGATTCCCGAAGTCGCCGGCACTTCGAAGGCGCACGGCGAAGGCGGCGCGAAATTCGCCGAGGCGGCGCGTAAGGGTCTCGGCCTGCCCGAAGAGCATTACTTCGTCTCCGACGACGTGCGCGAATTTTTTGCGCAGCACAAAAAGGATTTGCTCTCGGAATACGATCGCTGGGAAAAAACCTATAATGATTGGCGGAAGAAAAATGCCGACAAGGCGCAGCTCCTCGACGACGCGCTCGAGCGTAAAGTGCCTGACGACTTGCTTTCGAGAATCCCGAATTTCCCCAGCGACGCCAAACTGGCGACGCGCAAAGCGGGGAGCGAAGCGCTCCAGCCGCTCGCACAGGCGTTGCCGTTATTGATCAGCGGCAGCGCCGATCTGCACGGGTCGACCCTCAACTATATCAAGGACGGCGGTGACTTCACCCGCACGACTCCAGGCGGACGCAACATCCATTTCGGCATTCGCGAACACGGGATGTGCGCGATCATGAACGGCGTCAGTTATCACGGCCTCTTTCGCGCTTCGGGCGCGACGTTTCTCGTTTTCACAGACTACTGCCGGGCCTCCATCCGGTTGGCCGCGCTGTCGAAGCTACCGAACATCTACATTTTTACCCACGATTCGATCGGGGTGGGCGAGGATGGACCGACGCACGAGCCGGTCGAGACGGTAGCGAGCGTGCGCGTGATGCCGCAGATCGACGTTATCCGTCCGGCCGACCCTGAGGAGACGGCCGGTGCCTTCGTTGCCGCCGTCGAGCACACTGACGGGCCGACGCTGCTCGCGCTCACGCGCCAGGCGGTACCGATGCTGAACGAGATCGACGCGCAGCAGCGGCGCGAAGGAGTTCTTCGCGGCGGGTACATCGCGAAGAAGGAAAGCAAGAAGCTGGAGTTGATTTTGCTTTCGTGCGGAAGCGAATTGCAGCACGCCATGGCGGCTGCGAAAGAGCTGGGCGCGGGGACACGCGTCGTCTCAATGCCCTGCTTCGAGCGCTTCGCGCGGCAGCCGGAAAGTTATCGCGAAGAAGTTTTGCCTAACGAATGCAGGAAACGGGTGGCGATCGAGGCGGGTGTGCCGGAGATCTGGTCGCAATACGTAGGGCTCGATGGGAAAATCATCGGCCTCCATCGCTTCGGCATGAGTGCGCCGGGGAATGAGGTTATGAAAGAGTTGGGAATCGACGCGCAGCACGTGGTTGAGGTGGCACGATCGCTAGGCTAGAGCGGCTCGCGCTCTTCTCGCGCCCGGTCTTCGAAGCGGGTGAATTCCTTACGGAAGGTGAGCGCTACGTCGCCCGTCGGGCCGTTGCGCTGCTTGGCGATGATCAGGTCCGCCTTGCCTTCGGTTTCGTCTTTTTCCTCTTCGGTGTCGGCGTAATATTCCTGCCTGACGAGAAGACCAACGAGATCGGCATCCTGTTCGATGCTGCCTGATTCGCGCAGGTCGCTCAGGCGCGGCCGGCCTTTACTGTCGCCAGTGCGGTTTTCCGGATTTCGATTAAGCTGAGCCGCGACGATAATCGGAATGCTCAGTTCCTTGGCAAGCCCTTTGATGCCGGCGGAGATTTCCGAAATTTCAATCTGCCGATTGTCCTGGCCGCGCCTCGAGGTCGAGCGCAGAAGCTGCAAATAATCGATCACGATCAATCCGACATCGTGTTTTGATTTGAGTCGGCGAGCCTTGGCCCGTAGCTCGAGAATCGTGAGACCCGGCGTGTCATCGATGTAGATTTCGGCTTCGGCCAGTTTCGCAGCAGCGGTGGTCAGCTTGTCGAAATCGCTGTCGGCGAGGAAGCCGTCGCGCGCCTTGCGAAGATTGACCCGCGCGCCGGAGCAAAGCATGCGTTGCACAAGCTGCTGGCTGCTCATTTCCAGACTGAACACCGCGACTGGCCGTTTCTCATGCACCGCGACGTGCTCGACGATGTTCATCACGAAAGCCGTCTTGCCCATGCTCGGTCGTGCCGCGATCACGATCATCTCGGAGGAATGCAGGCCGCTGGTCATGCGATCGAACTCGATGAAGCCGGTCGCAAGGCCGGTCAGACTGCCCTTTTGTTCCCAGAGTTTTTCGATCGCTTCGATCGCGTCCATCACCTGGTCCTTCATCGTCAGGCTCTGGCCCTTGAAGCGATCTTCGCCCACCGCGTAAATCTTTTGCTCCACCTCATCGAGCAGGTTGTCGACTTCATCCTGCTCCTCGTAGGAACGGCGCGCGCCTTCAGTGCAGGCGGCGATAATCTGACGCAGGACGTATTTGTCGCGCACAATGTCGAGGTAGTAACCGACGTTGGCCGCCGTCGGGACGAAGGCGAAAAGACTGGTCACGAACGGCGCGCCGCCGACGGTCTCGAGCAGATTTCGGTCGCGCAGGACTTGCGTAAAAGTGATCAGATCGATGCCCTGATTGGAATTCCAGAGGTCGACCAGCGCGGTGTAAATCGTCTGATGCGCCGGGATATAGAAATAGTCTTCGTTGATCTGCTCGACCGCTTCGCCGATCGCTTCCTTGGGCGAGATGAGCATCGATCCGAGCACGCCCTGCTCCGCTTCGACGCTGTGCGGAAGGGCGCGGTGAATATCCGGTGAAGAAGCTGTGAGCTTCTGGCCCCCGCCGTTGCCGCCTGGCCCCGGCCATTCTCGGCCGGACCCGTTTCCGGGTTCTTTCCGAGTTTTCTCTGCGGCTCTGCTCGAGCCTCGAGAATCTCTCGGCATTTACTTCGTGCGCTTGCGCGGACCGCGGTGCTTTTCAGCAGGTTCCTCAGCCGGCGTTTCCGGTTTAGGTTCCTCGGAAGACTTCACGTTGAAGGTAAATTTCGCCGTCACGTCGTGGTGCAATTTGAGCTGCACCTCGTGTTCGCCGGTGGTCTTGATCGGATGCTCGAGTCCGAGCAGGTGACGATCGATATCACGATTGAGCTCCTGTTTCAGCCGCTCGGCGATGTCATTTGCCGTGATCGAGCCAAATGCCTTGCCCGTCTCGCCGGTTTGGAGGGTGAAGGTGACCTTGAGCTTGCTGATGCGGCGCGCCAAGTCCTCGGCTTCGTTCAATTCGCGCGCCTCACGCTCGGCCCGTTTCGCCTTCAGCATATCGAGTTGACGCATCGCGCGCGGCGTCACTTCGTAGGCCTTGCCGCTGGGCAAAAGAAAATTGCGCGCATAACCGCGGCGGACTTTGACGACATCGGCCTCGGCGCCAAGGCCGGGGACGTTTTCAGTGAGGATGATTCGAGTGGAAGGCATGAGAATTTGGCAGGTAATTTCAACACGCACCATCCCGACGATGGCAGGCGCAGGGGACGTGATTATATGACGCGAAGAACGCGTGTCAACGTTGCGCTCTTGGATCGGTACACATTTTTAAACTAGCGAAATTTCAGCACCTGTAATCGCCGCTTCGCGTTCGCAATCGGCGGGCGTTCCGGCGGCTTAAGGGACATTGCGCGGAAGCCCGTCCGCTAAATCATTCCAAGCTTCATCCGCCCGGCTTCGCTGATCATGTTTTGGTTCCAAGGTGGATCCCAGACGAGTTGCACATCCGCTTCGTCGACTCCCTCGATGCTGAGGATTTTGCTTTGCGCGTCGTGGGCAATGGCGGGTCCCATTCCGCACCCGGGCGCTGTGAGAGTCATTTTGACCTCGACCTTTGAACCTCCGCCTGGATTTTGGATAAGCTTGCAGTCGTAAACCAAGCCGAGATCGACGATATTGACCGGGATCTCCGGGTCATAGCATTGGCGCAGTTGTTCCCAAATCGCTTTCTCATCGACCGCTCCGCCCGTGGCTCCGGTCGGTTTTTCGCCGTTAGAGGACGCAGACTTTTCCAATCCGATCGCATCAAGATCTTTCTCCGCGATACGGGCGAGACCCTGGTAAGTCGCAATGGTGTAGCTGCCGCCGAGGGTTTGCGTGACGACACCGGGCGTGCCGGCAGGAATGGTCGTTTTAGTTCCGCTCGGGATCTGGATCGCTTCGACGTCGCGGGTGGTGGTGAATTCGGTATTTTCGTGCATGGTGCAAGATTCGTTAGGTTAGGAATCCAAAACGATTTTCAGTTTGCCCTTTGCTGTCTGTGGCGGGGCAAATGATTCCATCAAGGTTGGCGCCTGAGTCGCGTTCGTTGCGGATGAAATCTCTGCGCCAGGCCTGCCGCCCAGAGCGGAGCGCAAGGCACCTTCGACCAGTTGCGCGCAATGGATTTTGACCGGTGGCAACGGGCCCAGCGGCGCAGCGAGTTCTTCGCCCGACATCGACATCGCTTCATCTATTGTCTTGCCGGCGAGCATCTCGGTGGCGACGCTCGCGACGGCAATGGCGGTCTGGCAACCGAAGGTCTGGAACGTTGCGCGATCGATCACTTTGCGGCCGTCCTGCTCTTTAAACTTCACCCACATCCGCAGCATATCGCCGCAATCGGCGCTCCCGACTGTGCCGATGGCGTCGGCGTTCTCCATTTCGCCAAGGTTCTGCGGGTTTTTTACGGCGGCCTCGATGCGTTTCTCCAGTTCGTCGCTCATCGTCGGGCTACTCCAAGTGATAGCGGGGCAACTTCGGATCCACCTCGGTGCTCCAGGCATCAATGCCGCCGCGTAAACTCTTGATCTTCTCGAACCCGTGTCCCTGAAAATAAGCGGTCGCATCCATGCTCCGGATGCCTTGATGATCGTAAATCACAAGCAGGTCAGTGCGCGACCAGTGGGCGAGAATTTCCTGCATGAATTCCTGGGTGAAGAGATGAGCTCTGGGGAGCTTGACCGCGTCGAATTCCTCGCGGGTCCGGATGTCGAGGAGGTGAGCCGTTTCGCCTGCAGCGAGGCGTTCCGCAAGTTCGCTCGGTTCGATCTGCATCGCGCGGTCGGCCGCATCGCTCGCGAGGATGTGGTCGATCACTTCCTCGACCTCGAGGTTTTCGTTGCGCTGGCAAACGCCGGCGAGCGTTTCCGCCGGGCCGAAACCGCAACTCGCGCAACCGCCGATGTGATAGCGTCGAAAAAGTGCGCGCTGCGCTCCGGGAAACTGCTCCAGAAGCTCGCGCATCGTCAGGTTGGGATCAATTGTCGCGGTGGAATTCATCGCGCCAAATGATAGAGGCGGTCGCTGGCCGTCGCAAACGGCGGACGGCGCACTGCTACAACTTTTCCGGCACGCCTAACAATTCGACGACACGTTGCAATAGGCGCCCGGCACCGCCACCGTCGAGGCTGCGGTGATCGAAGCTGAGCGTGAGTTCGGCTTGTGTCGTCGGAACAAACTGCTTTTTTTCCTCGCTCCACGTCGGCGCCTTTTTGCCGGCGCCCAACCCGAGCAGAAGCGTTTGATCAGGGAGGGGGATGGGTGTCCCCCAGTCCAGCCCGAAAGTTCCGAAATTGGAAACAGAAGCGATCCCGCCAGATGTCATCTCGGAAGTGACGCGCCGGCGCCGGGCGAGATCGACCAGCTCCGTGTAACGACTCGTTAGGTCCGCAAGCGACGTTTTGTCTGCGTTGCGAATAACCGGCACCATGATCCCGTCCTGCGCTTCTACCGCGACGCCGATATCGATCGAGTCCGAGCGAAGCGCGCGACCGCCAATCAGTCGAGCCGCCGCACTCGGCGTTTCCGCCAAAGCCAAAGCTAAGGCGCGCAAAGCATACAAAGCCGGACCTGGTTTTGGATCGCGTTTCTTTCGATCCTGCAGCACGGGATCGAGACAGACAGAAACGCCCACGGTGGCGAGCGGTCGCATCCAACTGCGCCGCATCGCATCGGCCACACCGGTGCGGATCGCGCTGGCGTCTTCCGATTTTTGTTTCTCCAAGCCGCCGAGGAACACTTCGAGGTCTTTGATCGTAACCCGTCCGGCATTTCCACTTCCCTGGATGGCGGCGAGGTCGGCCTGGGTCAATTGCAACTCCTCCATGCGCGCCTTCACTCGCGGCGAGAGATAGCCCGCGCCCTTCGCGCTCGCGGGTACGGGGAGCAGGCCGGCTTTATCGACTTGGAAATGCGAACCGGCTGCGACCTGCGGCAGACTCGTTTCATCCACTTGAAAGTGTGAGCCGCTTCCGTTCCCCGTTTTCCCAGCCTGGGCGGGTTGCTCCTGTCGATCGGGCGCTTCTTTCGCGACCTCGCCCCCGGACGGTTCTGGCGCGGTCTTCACGAATCGCGCGGCGTCCGCTTCGCTCGCCTCGACATATCCCAGTACGGCGCCGACGGCGTAGACTCCCTTCACCTCCGCATCGATTTTAGAGATCTCGCCCGGGCAGGGCGTGGTCACGCCCATCACGGCCTTGTCGGTTTCGACTTCGATGATTTCCTGGTCGGCCACGACTTTCTCGCCCGGCTGCACCTTGATCGCGACGATTGTCGCCTCGGCCATCGATTCGCCGAGCTGTGGCATGGTGATTGGAATTTTCGGCATAAATTATTCGGCCAAAACCTGGCGGGCTTTGGCTGCGATCGACCTCGCATTCGGGCGATGCTCGCTCCAGAGATTCGGATGATACGGAATCGGCGTGTCCTTCGCGTTGATCCGTGCAGGCGCTGCATCGAG
Source organism: uncultured Verrucomicrobiae bacterium (assembly GCA_963776615.1). Taxonomy (GTDB): domain Bacteria; phylum Verrucomicrobiota; class Verrucomicrobiia; order Chthoniobacterales; family UBA10450; genus Palsa-1392. The sequence goes on along the minus strand of CAVZNJ010000009.1, from coordinate 137,328 downwards.
GAGATGAAATCCTTCTGTCGCGACCCGGGCGATAATTTCTGCGGTCGCGCCGCCCCAGGGGAACGATTCGCCCACGCAAAGCAGCCGGCCGGTTCGCGCGACGGAGGCGAGTACGGTATCGGTATCGAGCGGCTTCACGCTGCGCAGATCGACCACTTCGATCTCGACTCCGCCGGCGCTGAATTCCCTCGCGACCGCGAGCGCTTCGTGCACCATCGCGCTGTAGGTCACGATGCTGAGATCACGTCCCGGCCTAACGACCCGCGCTTTCCCGATTGGCAGCCGGCTCTTCGGGAGCGCGTCCGCTTTAAGGTGGTAATAAAGGTATTTGTGCTCGCAGTAGATGACTGGATCATCGATCGCGACGGCGTCGATGAGCATTGTATAGGCGTCCTCCACCGTGGCCGGCGCGACGACGACCAGGCCCGGGTAGTGCGAATAGATCGCTTCCATGCTTTGGCTATGAAAGGGACCGCTGCCTTTCGTTCCGCCAGAGGGCAAACGCACGGTGATTGGGCAGGGGATATTCGTCCGCCAATACTGTGTGCCGGCGTTATTCAGAATCTGGTTGAGCGCGATGCTCGAGAAATCGGCGAACTGCATCTCGACAATCGGCCGCATCCCTTCCATCGCCGCGCCGATCGCCGTCCCGACCATCGCGTCTTCACTGATCGGCGTGTTTAAGACGCGGCCCGGAAATTCTATCGCGAGACCTTTGGTGGCCTTGAATGCACCACCGAACTTCCCGCTCACGTCCTGCCCGTAAATGAAAACTCGCTCGTCCGTCCGCAGGAGATGCGCCTGCGCTTCCCGAATCGCCTCGAGGTAAGTGACGCTCATGAGCGTGTGACCGCGAAATGACGAAATCCGAAGCCCGAAATCTGAAACAATGACGAAGCCCGAATGAAAAACGATTCTGTGAAGGAACGTGCTGACGAACTCCTTCGGGTTTCTTCCTTCGGATTTGTTTCGCGCTTTGTCATCCGGATTTCGTCATTTCAGCCGCCGATCTGATCGATCAACCCGCGTTCCGATATCGCGTACCAATCTTCCTCACTTCCTACCGGAGTCACTTCGCGTTGGGCGGTCGCGACTGCCTTCTCCACTTCGGCGGAAATTTCCGCGCGCCATTGCTTGAGCGTCTCGGCATCGGCCCAGGTGTTCTGGAGGATCAAGTGCTCGGTGAGCACGACACAATCCTGTGCCCAGCGTTCCTTCTTCATCTCCGCGGGAACGTAGCTGGCATCGTCGTGCTCGCCGTGGCCGGCGAGGCGCAGAAGCGAAGCGACGACCAACTGCGGCGGACCGCCGGCGCGCGCGCGTTCTACCGCGCCGCCGATCACATCGAGGCAGCCGGCCAAATCGGTGCCGTCTACTGTGCGGCCTTCGTAGCCGTAACCGCGCGCGCGATCGACCAGGTTGGCGCAGGCAAATTCACGGTCGTTAGGCGTGGAGTAGGCGAAGTGATTGTTCGACGCCACCAGGACAAACGGGACTTTCTCAACGCTCGCGATGTTCATCCCTTCATGCGTGGCCCCGGTTTGCATGCCTCCTTCGCCGATCGTCGTTAGGCCAACGAAATTCTTCTCGCCCTTCATTTTCTTGGCGAGCAGTTTGCCGACTACGACCGCAATCATCGCGCCGAGATGACTGATCATGGCCAACTGTCCAGTCTCCGGCCAACCACGGTGGATATTGCCATCGCGACCGCGCATTGATCCCTGGCGCGAGCCGAGATAAGTGCGCGTCACGTTCAGAAGCGGTTCGCCAAACGCCGCGCGCCCGGCCTGATCGCGGATGAGCGGCGCAAAGACGTCGCCCTTTTGTAAGAACATCCCGCACGCCGCGCTCACCGCTTCCTGCCCGCGCCCGACGTAAACGCCGCCCGTGATCATGCCGCCGCGATAGAGGCTGGTCAGCTTTTCCTCGAAGATCCGCGTCTGCAGCATCCAGCGGAACGCTTCGAGATAGCGCTCGTGCGGAGGCGCCTCGCCAGCCGAGGCAGAGTCGCGGGCACGTTTCGCGGTTTGCAGCATCGGAGGATTTAAACCAGCAAGCTGCGGCACGCCAAAATTTTTTCCTGCGAGACGTGGGATCGTGACTTCGAGGCCAGACGCCGCCTCAGCTTTCGCGTAAAGTTGCCCACGCCTCGGCTTTTGTGTCCTCAAGCAAGGTCGCTGCCAGACATTAACCTCTCGGCTACGATGCTCGACCAGATAAACGACCTGATTCTTCGCCTCGAGCACTGGGGTTATGTGATCGTTTTCCTCATCGTGCTCCTGGAATGCCAGGCTTTCCTCGGATTTTTCATGCCGGGAGAAAGCATGGTGATGGTGGCTGGCTTCCTCGCCGGTGAGGAGGTGCTCGATATTCGCGTTTTGATCCTGGTGGTGGCGGTGGCGGCGATTTTCGGGGACAGCATCGGATACGAGTTCGGTCGCCGGCTGGGGCGCGATTGGCTCTGGCGCCACGGTGAAAAGTTTTGGCTACGGCCGGAACGACTCGAGCGGATGGACGTTTTCTTTGTGCGCTATGGAGGATGGAGTGTGCTCTTCGCGCATTTCCTCCATGTCGGGCGGGCGTCGATGCCGTTTCTCGCCGGGGCGGCGCGTTTGCCTTACCTGCGATTCGTCGCTTTCAATGCGGTTGGGTGCATTCTTTGGGCGGCGATCTATTCGTTGCTGGGTTATCTCTTCGGGCAAAGTTGGCACCTGATCGATCGCTGGATCGGGCGGGCAGGCGCCGTTGCCGCCATTCTCGCTGCCATGTTGGTCGCGACATTGGTGATCTGGCGCGGGATCGCGAGTCGTGAGCCGGAGATTCGCGGGTGGTGGCGCCGATTTCTTGCACGGTCCGAGGTGGAGAATTTTCGGCGACGCTTTGCGCGCCAGATCGATTGGCTGGAGCAGCGACTCTCGCCCGATGGATTCCTTGGGATTCATCTCACGATGGGAATTTTTCTTCTTCTCGCTGCGACTGCGACCTTCGGCGGGCTGTTCCAGAAGATCGGAGCGCACGATTGGTTTGTCGCCGCGGATCTACGTGTCGCGACTTGGTTTGCCGAGCATTCCGGCGTCGTCGTTAGCCAGGTAATGTCTTCCCTGGCCAAGCTTGCCTCGCCCTATTGGCTGGTGGCGTTCTTCCTGACGGCGGTGATCACTTGGGGCCGTGAACGGCATCGGCTTCGCCTGCTTCTTGTCGCCGCGCCCGGCGGGGTGCTGCTCAAATATTTGTTCGCGAAGGAGGGGCCGCGCTTCGGACGCGCGCTTGGGCACGGGGTCGGGTTCGTTCCGGTCGATGGCGATTTGATGACTGCGACCATCATCTACGGCGCTCTCGCCTACATCCTGGCGCGGAGTTTACGGCGCTGGAGCCGGCGTGCCCTGGTCACCGTGGTTACGGTTTTGCTCATATGCATCGTTGCCTTCAGCAGTCTTTATCTGCGCGCGTCGGAGTTGAGCGAAGTGCTGGCGGCGATGATCGAGGGGACGGCCTGGCTTTTCTTTTGCATCAGCGGCGTGGAAATCGTGCGCTGGCGCGAAGAGGCGCAACGCGCTGCACTTCTTTCCGGATCGATCCGCCGAATAGACTAACGAATCGAAACGAGGCTACTCGCCGACGCGCTCGCGCAGGCTGGCGATGACGTATTCGCGATTCATCTTCGCGATGAAGCTTGCGGGAATTTCCGCTGGGCATACGGCTTCGCATTCGTAAGTGTTGGTGCAATTGCCGAAGCCTTCGGCATCCATCTGCCGCACCATCCCGAGGACGCGCCGTTGCCGTTCCGGCTGACCCTGTGGGAGGAGCGCGAGGTGGGAAATTTTTGCCGAGGTAAAGAGCATGGCGGAGGCGTTCGGGCAGGCCGCCGCGCAAGCGCCGCAGCCGATGCAGGCGGCGGCCTCCATCGCTAGATCGGAATTCTGCTTCGGCACTGGGATCGAGTTAGCCTCCGGCGCGGAACCCGTGCGTGCGCTGACGAACCCGCCCGCCTGGACGATGCGGTCGAGCGCGGCGCGGTTGATGACAAGATCCTTGATGATTGGGAACGGACGGGCGCGGAAGGGCTCGATCGTGATCGTCTCGTCATCTTTGAATTCGCGCATGTAAAGCTGGCAGGCGGCCGCCGGATGCGACGGTCCGTGCGTTTCGCCGTTGATCGTCAGACTACAGGTGCCGCAGATGCCTTCACGGCAATCGGAGTCGAACGCAATCGGCTCCTCCCCGCGGTTGGTGAGCTGCTCATTGAGAATGTCAAGCATCTCGAGAAACGAGGTCGCGGGCGAGATGTCCTTGATCTCGTAGTTATCCAGCTTGCCTTCCGATTCGCTCGAAGTCTGGCGCCAGATTTTGAGTTTGAAATTCATCCCGAACGTTAAGTTTTAGGCTTTCAGTCTTAAGTGATCCGAGCCGGCAGGTGTGACGCTTAAAGCTGAACACTTAAGGCTTAAAGCGTTCACTTGTAGCTCCTGGTGGCGAGATGAACGGACTCGAAGACAAGCGGCTCGCGATGCAACTTCGGTTGGGCGCCATCGCCCTGGTATTCCCAGGCAAAAACGTCCGCGAAATCTTCGTCGTTGCGCACCGCTTCGCCATCCGGCGTCTGGTGTTCCTCACGAAAATGTCCACCGCACGATTCATCGCGTGCCAGCGCGTCGCGGCACATCAGCTCACCGAACTCGAGGAAGTCGGCGATACGTCCGGCACGCTCGAGTGATTGGTTAAACGTCTCGCCATAGCCTGGGACGGTGACGTTATTCCAGAATTCCTCGCGCAGTCGCGGGATGCGCGTAATCGCTTCCTGCAAACCCGCAGCGTTGCGAGCCATGCCGCATTTTTCCCAGAGCAGGAGACCGAGCTCGCGATGAAAGGAATCGACGGATCGGTTGCCATCGACGTCGAGCATCCGCTTGGTCCGGGCGCGCACTTCGCCTTCGGCCTTTTCAAATTCCGGATGTTCGGTCGAGGGGCGTTTGCCGATCTGGCTGGCGAGGTAATTGGGCAAGGTATAGGGCAGGACGAAGTAACCATCGGCCAGGCCTTGCATGAGAGCACTGGCACCGAGGCGATTCGCGCCGTGATCCGAGAAGTTCGCTTCGCCAATCACATGCAGCCCTGGAACATTGCTCATCAAATTGTAGTCTACCCAGAGCCCGCCCATCGTGTAGTGGACCGCGGGATAAATGCGCATCGGTGCGCGGTAGGCATTGTCGCCGGTGATCTTTTTGTAGATGTCGAAAAGATTGCCGTAACGCTCACGGATCGTCGGTTCGCCGAGACGCGCGATCGCGTCCTTGAAGTCGAGGTAAACGCCGCGTCCGCCGGGGCCGACCCCGCGGCCTTCATCGCAAACTTCCTTCGCGCTACGGGAAGAAATGTCGCGCGGAGCCAGATTGCCGAAGCTCGGGTATTTGCGCTCGAGATAATAATCGCGATCAGCCTCGGGGATGTCGTTAGGCGGCTTTGCGCAATCCTCTGCCCGTTTCGGTACCCAGACCCGGCCGTCGTTGCGGAGCGACTCTGACATAAGGGTGAGCTTCGACTGGTGTTCGCCGCTCACCGGGATGCAGGTGGGATGGATCTGCGTGTAGCAGGGATTGGCAAAGACAGCGCCTTTTTTGAAGGCGCGATAGGTCGCGGTGACGTTGCAGCCGCGGGCGTTGGTCGAGAGGTAAAAGACGTTGCCGTAGCCGCCGGTTGCGAGGACGACGGCGTCGGCCGCGTGCCTGGCGATTTCGCCGGTGATGAGGTTGCGCGTGATGATCCCCTTGGCTTGGCCGTCGACGAGGACGAGATCGAGCATTTCCGTTTGCGGAAACATCGTCACGGTCCCGGCAGAGATCTGCCGGCAGAGCGCCTGATATGCGCCTAACAACAGCTGCTGGCCGGTTTGGCCGCGGGCGTAGAACGTGCGCGAGACTTGCGCACCGCCAAAGGAGCGGTTGGCGAGCAGGCCGCCATATTCTCGCGCAAACGGGACGCCCTGCTCGACGCATTGGTCGATGATCGAATTGGAAACTTCCGCGAGACGATAGACATTCGCTTCCCGTGAGCGAAAATCGCCGCCCTTGATCGTGTCGTAAAAGAGCCGAAAGACGCTGTCGCCGTCGTTCGGGTAATTTTTCGCGGCGTTGATTCCGCCCTGGGCCGCAATGCTATGGGCGCGGCGGGGGCTGTCCTGGTAGCAAAACGATTTGATGTTGTAACCCTGCTCCCCCAGCGTCGCCGCGGCCGAACCGCCTGCCAGACCGGTCCCGACGACGATGATCTCGAACTTGCGGCGATTGTTAGGCGCGACCAGTCGGGAGTTGTTCTGATGCCGGCGCCATTTTTCGGGCAACGGGCCATGGGGTGCCTTCGATTCGAGCGTGCCGATCATGGGTGCGGATTCAATTTCACCCAGCCAAGAAGGACCGCGGTCGGGATGGAACTGTAGCCAAAGAAAAGCAGCCAGGCGAAAATCCGCCCGCCGAGCGCGAGGCGCGGCTCGATCCTGTGATTATTCAGGCCGAGCGACTGGAAAAAACTCGACGACCCGTGGCTCAGGTGCAGAGCCAGCAGGAAAAGCGAAAGAATGTAAAAACCCGAGACGAGCGGACTCGAAAAGCCGAGGACCATCATGGAATAAACGTCGTAGTGGCCGGACGGATCCTTCGGCAGGGTAGCAAAGCGCGGATCCGTCACGCGGAAGGAATAGTGGAGCAGGTGAAAGATGATAAAGGCGAGAACGATGAGCCCGCTCACCGCCATGCTGCGCGAGGCGAAGGTGGCTTTGACGATGTCCTTGCGCCGATAGCGCTCGGGTCGGGCGCGGCGATTTTCGAGCACAAGCTGGATCGTGTAATAAATATGGACCAAGACCACGACGAGGAGGAAGGCGCGGATTATCCAGAGAAGTGGCCCCAGATCCCGAAGGTGTTGGGCGTACCCGTTGATCCAGGCCGGGCCGAGGAAGATCTGTAGGTTGCCGAGCAGATGGCCAATCACGAACAGAATCAGAACGATCCCGGTGACCGCCACAATCATCTTTCGTCCGACGGATGAGCGGTGGAAGGCGGCGATATTGGTCACAAAAATGATTCGCGCCACGAGGGCGGCGGGACGCGTTATGGTATTGGCCGACTCCGCAGTGTCAAGCGCCCGACGCACTGCGCGGAGGTTGCCTTGTCCAGGTGCGATTTCGGCGTGCCGTCAAGCCATCCTCGATTCATGACCGCGGGCGACTCTGCCGACTAGGAGCGTTGACTTCGAGGCCGGGAATCCTACGGTCAAATCTCGAAACGAAGATGAAATGCCGCGCGGTGTCCATTACCAGCAAGACGAGAGGCGATTCCAGCTTGGCAAGCTCGGACGGTGGCAGACACCAAACGGCTCGACTTAGTCGCGGATTCCGCGAGAGAGGGGACAACCCGGCAGCGCTTAAAAACAACGAACAATGAGTGGCGGATCAACATACGACCAGAAAATCAGGGAAGAGGTCGCCCGCTATCGCGAGGTAACTAACGTTCACGATTTGCCGGCTAGCTTCCATTACTGGTCGAACAATTACTTACTGCCGAAACTCCGCCTTTTCGGCTTTGATAACGCGGAGCAGTTTTATTTTGGGTACATGTCGCGCGCGTGTCTGGCCTCTGAGGCGAATCCGTGCTCCTTCCTCAGCGTTGGGGCTGGGAATTGTGAGACGGAGGTCAATTTGGCCGAGAAACTGGTCGCGTTCGGCTGTCGGAACTTTCTTCTGGAGTGTCTGGACGTAAATCCGCATATGCTGGAACGCGGATTAGTGCGCGCGCAGCACCGCGGCGTCGCTTCACAGATGAAGTTTACCCAGGCGGACATCAACCACTGGATCTCTGACCGGAGCTATCACGTAGTTTTTGCAAACCACGCGCTCCATCATTTTCTCGAACTGGAATTGCTGTTCGACAAGATCCACCAGTACCTGGGCGTTGGCGGTCATTTTCTAACCCACGATATGATCGGCAGAAACGGGCACATGCGCTGGCCGGAAGCATTGACCCTGGTCCGCACTCTCTGGAGCACACTACCCGACCACTACAAATACAATCACCAGCTCAAACGCCTCGAGATTGAGTTCGACAACTGGGACTGCTCGAAGGAGGGATTTGAAGGGATTCGCGCCCAGGATATTCTGCCACTGTTAGTCGAAAGATTCTCGTTTGAGCTATTTATCGGATGGGGAGGAGTGATCGATATCTTCATCGATCGCAGCTTCGGTCATAATTTTGACCCGGAGAACGAATGGGATCGCAACTTCCTTGATGAGGTGCACTGGTTGAATGAGCGATCCCTTGACAGCGGCCTGATCAAGCCGACGCAGATGTTGGCGGCAATGAGTAAGTCCCCCATGGTCGTGACGAGGCAATATAAACACCTCTCGCCGCAGGTTTGCGTTCGGCGGCCCCAGCGCATGGAAATCGGATGGCAACCAAATTCCTGTGGAAAGCCGGATTCCGCATGAATATGTGCGCAACCGCTCGCCCTAACTCCGGCTCTGAGGTAGGGCGCCCTCGGGGTGCTTCGACTCAAACTGGCCGATCACGAGCGGTGCCGTAATTTTGCCCGATCGAGAAGGACAGGGATGATGTGGAACCAAAATTTTGAAAGAGTGCATAGGTGAAAACCGTTCCGGCCAGCGCGAGCGCTCGATTAAGTTTTTGGTCATCCAAGCCCAACGATCGCAAGGAATGAACGATTCTAATTGCAGGGCCGAGGCGGTATGTTCTTTTCAATGCCGCTTGAAGATCGAAAATGGAGGCGTTTCCATTTTCATCATTCGCCTTGCAGTTTTCAGTGCCCAGCCGTCCGTTTTTCAGATACCGTTGAAAGTTTGAGAGAAATCTCGCTCCTGTGTCCCCCGGGGTCGACAGCAAGAATGATCGACCGAGGGTTTGTCCCGCGAACCGAGCTGCTTGTAATATTTTGCGTCACAGAAGACGGAAGGCTAGGCGCTTCCCGCCAGATTGTGCCAAAGTTCATGTGCCCGGCGAACCGCCGGAGGTTCGCAGCCATTACCTTTCGTCGGTTGCCAATCGCGGGCTGCCCTGTATACATTAAACTTTACGAAGACGGGTCCTTTGGCTCCAGCGCGTTCGAGAGAACGCGCTTTCTCAACGGATTGTCTTGGTGGCCGGTCCCTATCGTAAATTCACAAAAGCTCGGCTGGTCACTGAAGAAAAAAAGAATATTCTACTGTTTAAGTGATGACATTACAGCAGCTTCAAGAGGTTCGGCGACGTTGCGCCTTACAGATTCTTGAACTCTACATGGCAGCAAAGGCTGGGCACATCGGCTCTTCCTTAAGTTGCCTCGAGATTTTAGTGGACCTTTGCTTTGGTCGAATGGGTGAAAATGATCTCGTGATTCTGTCTAAAGGTCATGCTGCCTGCGCGCTTTACACGGTACTTTCCCTCGCTGGTCGCATGCCGGGAATCGATCTTCGCAATTTTTATAAAGATGCAACCTTGCTGGCGGCACATCCCCCGTGCGGGGGAGCGATAGGTTCTATCCCATTTGGCACAGGAAGCTTGGGCCATGGATTATCTCTTGCAACAGGAATAGCCTTCTCCCAGCTCTTCACACAGGAAAGGTTTGAAGTCTTCGCTGTGCTTTCGGATGGCGACTGCAATGAGGGATCAACGTGGGAAGCGGCGCTTTTTGCCAGCCAAAAGCAAATCTCGTCTCTGACCGTGGTAATTGATCTCAATGGCGTGCAGGGGATCGGATACACAAAGGATATACTTAACCTGGAGCCGATTGTGGACAAATGGACTTCTTTCGGGTTCGCAGTCGCAGTCGCGGAAGATGGCAACGACTTTGACAGCCTTGGTCGCGCCCACGCGGCGGTGGCAGACTCAACTGGACCACGCTGCATTATCGCTCGGACGACAAAAGGTCACGGCATTAGCTACATGGAAAATCGCGTCGAATGGCACTACCTTCCGATGAAGGATGAGCAGTATGCGCAGGCGTTGTCCGAACTATCGGACTTGGATCTTTAACCACATCGTCCTTAAATGCGCCAAGAATTCTCCGAGTGGATCGAAAACTTTGGGCGGCAAGAGTCGCGTCTTATTTTTCTCACCGGCGATTTAGGATTCGCAGCGCTAGAAAACGTCGAACGTGCGCTCGACAGTCGCTTTGTCAACATGGGAGTGTCAGAACAAAACATGGTGTCAGTGGCCGCCGGGTTGGCTCAGCAAGGGTTGATGCCGCTGTGTTACAGCATTGCGCCTTTCGCCGTATTTAGGCCTTACGAGCAAATCAGACTGGATGTGGCCTTGCATAATTTGAACGTCAAGATAATTGGGAATGGTGGCGGCTACGGCTATGGAATCATGGGAGCGAGTCATCACGCCCTGGAGGACCTTGCGGTGCTTTCCACCCTTCCGAACTTTCTATGCTACATACCCATTTGCGGCTCGGATGTAGCCGGGACTTGTAATGCTCTCATTCAGCGGAGGGGTCCTGGGTATCTTCGACTTGGAGCGGGTCTATGGCCACGTGAGGCGGGAGAATTGCCTTCTTTTGCACCAGTCCGCACGCTATTGGTTGGGCCGGATTCCCAGTCTAAAGTGACAATCGTTGGAATGGGGCCGGTCCTTCTTAACATCTATCCGTGGATCTTGGCCAAAGGCTCCGCGGATGTTTTTGTCGCTTCGCAACTTCCTTTCTCCGATCTCCCAATTGACCTGATCGCCAGCGTGCGGCGGTCAAAATGGCTCTGGGTGATTGAAGAGCATAGCGCCCGGGGTGGCCTCGGAGAATATCTGGCGGCGCGCCTGGCTCAGGAAGGGGTTCAATTTCGGCTTCGCCACGATCACGCCCGTGGGTATCCTGGTGGCCTCTACGGCAATCAAGGGTTCCACCAGAAAAAGTCAGGCCTTGACGCATCTTCGCTGGAGACAACGTACGATTCATTGTGTTCCTGATCCGGCGCTAATTCACCAATGGTCAACGGCCTATCATCAATCTGCTCGGATGTTTGGAATGAGAGCGATTCTAAGGACGCGGCAAATCTTCGCGGCCCGATCTGGGTGGTAGGCGCGTCTGGCTTCATTGGCGCAAAGCTATTCTTTTCCCTGGCTCAACGGCGAGAGGACGTATTTGCGGTGTCCAAGCGCGTCGAGGCGAGTTGGCGCCTCCCTCACGCGCCATTCGGTCGCCATCTACCCTGCGACATCACCTTGAAACGGGAGCTCGACGCGGCCGTCCAAAAGTATCGACCGCGAACCGTTTTTAACCTCGCCGCCTACGGCGCCTACGAGCGACAAAGTTCGGCCGGGCAGATTCATCTGGTCAACTACATCGGCACGCTGAACCTGATCAATGCGCTACGTGAGGCGGGCTGCGATGCGTTTGTACAAGCTGGCAGTTCTTCTGAGTATGGTTTCAACTGCGCAGCTCCCAAGGAAAATGATCCGTTGGAGCCGAATAGTGACTACGCTGTGTCCAAGGTGGGCGTGAGCTACCTCCTGAAATATTACGGCAAGACCGAGGGATTGCCATGTGCCCATCTGCGCCTTTATTCAATTTACGGTCCTTGGGAGGAACGCGACCGATTGGTGCCACGCCTCATCAGCTTGGGCCTGGAAGGTCGTTATCCACCCTTCGCGGATCCGAATATTTCCCGCGATTTTGTCTATGTGGATGATTGCACGAGAGCTTTCGTCCGGGCGGCTCTGACGAGTTGTCGTTCCGCTCCAGGCAGCGCTTTCAACATCGCGACCGGGGTTAAAACTTCTTTGGCCGAAATAGCGCTAATGGCCAAGGATTTACTGGAAATTACTGCTCAACCGACTTTTGGCGCGATGCAAAATCGAAAGTGGGACCTTTCCAATTGGTTCGGAGATCCTAAGTTGGCCGACGAAACGTTGGATTGGTCCTATCGGATTACCCTCCGGCGCGGCCTGTCGCTTACTGCGGAATGGGAAGCCGTTGCCGGGACCAAGATTCGGTTTGGGATTACGCCGCAAAAGGTTGAACGCTTGTCGGCAATCGTTGCCTGTTATCGAGATGCCGAAGCGATTCCAATTATGCACGAGCGGCTAACGGAAGTTTTGCAACGACTTGGCGTAGATTACGAAATCATCTTCGTTAATGACCGCAGTCCGACCGGCGACGAGGCTGCTATTCGTGAACTTTGCACGGTGGATTCACATGTGATCGGGGTCAGCCATTCGCGCAATTTCGGCTCTCAGAGTGCATTCATCAGTGGAATTGAAATTTCAACCGGAGATGCCGTTATCCTCCTCGATGGCGATCTTCAGGATCCTCCATGGATGATTGCCAGCTTCTACGAGCGGTGGAAGCAAGGTTACGAGGTTGTTTTCGGAATTCGCGAAAAGCGGGACGCGTCTTGGTATATGCAGATCTTTTATAAATTCTTTTACAGAATATTTCGGCATTTGTCGGATGTGGAGATTCCAGTCGATGCCGGGGATTTCTCATTAATCGACCGCAAAGCCGTCGAGCATCTGTTGCGTTTTCGCGAAAGAGATCTATTTGTTCGCGGTCTTCGCGCTTGGATTGGATTCAGACAAATCGGGGTGCCTTACACCAGGCCGGAGCGGATGTTTGGTCGAAGTACGAACAATTTTTTGAAAAACATATGGTGGGCAAAGAAGGGAATTTTTTCGTTCAGTCTAAAGCCCCTCTATTATATTCAAGGCTTTGGATTAGTGATCTGTATCGCGAGTATCGCGCTGGCGATTTTCTACTTGTTTTACTATTTTTTGCACCCTGCGACCCATGTGCCTGGCATCACTACTATCATTTTGTTGATTCTTGGTCTCAGCGGTGCCCAGTTGTTTGCCGTCAGCATTCTCGGAGACTATCTGGGTAAGGTGCTTGAAGAAGCCAAGGGACGGCCAAGATTCATCCGCTCCACTATCTTTCAAGGTGTCGAGGCAATCAATTCGGAAGAAGAAATCGCCGAAGTAGTCAACGCGCGACGAGAAGTCGCAACCGCACGAACCCGTGGCAAGCATAGTTGACGAACGGGGTTTTAATCAAGGATTCAAATTGACCCAGGCGCAGAAGGTGCGTCTTCATCGGAGAGCGTCTGCCATGGTAGCCGAAATGCGACGCCCTTCGGAGCCATCGGATTGGAGTCGGGTCCGGGTCTTGGAAATCGGTTGTGGAACAGGCGAGCTATCCTTCGAGTTACTGAAGCTAACTGGGGCGCAAATCACCGGCGTCGATCTTTCGGCGAGTTTTATCTCGCAGGCGCGCGGAACCTACCCACATCCGGGCCTCAATTTCCTGGTGGTCGACTTAAATGAGTCGGTTCCTGAATTCGAGTCGAGCGCATTCCATTACATTGTAGGGAACGGAATTCTTCACCATCTCTACGATCAACTCGGCCGCTTTCTCGCGAGATTAGAACGGGGCCTAGTACCTGGCGGAAAGTTGATCTTTTGGGAGCCGAACCTTTTTAACCCCTACATTCTTTCGATCTTCACGATACCGTTCCTGCGACGGCTCGCTTGTTTAGAGCCGGAGGAAATGGCTTTCACGCCTAGTTTTATCGCGAGACAGCTTTCCCACGCCGGGTTTTACGATGTGCGGGCAGTCCCGAGGGACTTCCTTTTACCGCATACTCCGACCTCGTGTATCGATATGGTCGTGAAACTCGGCGACCGTCTCGAACGCCTCTATGGTGTTAGAGCGCTAGCGCAATCAGTCTTTGTGACGGCGACGAAGCGAAGATCTGCCGAATAAAGGGGCTTACCGGGATGCCGCAGAATGTCTGCTCGCTAGGGTGACCGATACCGCGCAGCCCCATCGATTCACAAAAGGAATGGATTCGATCGCTGGCTCGAGTGCCTTCATGATGCGGGCGAGCCAGGGAGGGGAGAACATCGGAACGAAACCCGCAAACCTCTGGTATTCGACGCGTCCTCCGCAGTTTTCGATCCACTCGCCGAGTTGTCGGGAGGTGTAAGATTTCTCGTTGTGTTCGCGGTGGTAGCGCGAAGCCTTTTCGATCAGCTTTAGGCCTGGGTTATTGCCATTTGGCTCGTGAATAAGAATTGTTGCCGCAATTCGAAACGCTTCGCGGATAATATCTCGCGGATCGTCGTCATGGTGCAACACACTCTGGAGCAAGGCGAGATCAAAGCTATCGTTAGCGAATGGCAATCCATGTGCATCGCCAATCATAAATTCGATCGGGCGGAATTCTTTATGCTTTTTCGCGATGTTTATGGCCTCGGCGGCCGGATCGATTCCGACAAGAGCTTTCGGATGGCCAAGATCCCACCAACGAAGGGTGTAAAACCCGTCGCCGCACCCAATGTCGAGAACAGAGCGGCCACGAAAACACCCCGTCGCGAGAATTGCATCTGTCGATCGTTGGGTCGCCAGGTGGCAACTCAACAGACCGCTATTTGTATAAAGGTACCCTTCGTTGGCCAGAGCGTCCCGGTCAAAAACGTCGATATTCCTTCGTTCCAAACTCATGCAAAGAGATCCGCACTCCAATTAACTTGACGAAGAATCGGTGGCAATGTCAATCAAACGTGCGCGGGTTCGATTACGCAAAAAAGGTGTCCATGCAAAACGGACATGTGCAACTACTTGGAGGGAAGATCGACCGATGACTTGTAAAAATGAAAATTAGAGCGACGCAGGCGGCAGAGTGGGCGGGAGTACTGCTCGTGGTGCTACTCATCATGTGCTGCGCTTACTTTGCAATCGAGGGCTGGTTTGACCCGATGCAGTTCAAGGTCCTGGCTGGAGACGATCTGAGGTCTTTCACTGCCGCTCAGCGAGGATTTCATTCTCTCAACGATCTCTTTGCTTCCGTCTACAGGTTTCGGCCGGTGGCAGCCGCAGCCATCTGGGCCGTTGCCTCGTGGGCGCATTCAGATTTTCGCGCGGCTGCCAACATTGGAATCGCCATCCATACAGTTAACGCGCTTCTTCTCTTGTTTCTCCTCCGCAGGGTGATCCGTCTGTCAGCAATCCTGAGCTTCGGCCTTGTAACGATCGCTATTTTGAATCGTTTCGTCACTTATTTATACATTCAAGAAGAAGCACTTACCGAAGGACTTGGAATTTCGGTGTTGCTCATATTGATTATATTGGTCATCAAATTTGTCGAAAAACCAAGTCTGGTTCGCGGTGTAGTGATAGGTTTTCTTTACCTGGTAATTATTCATCTTCACGAGCGGTATCTGGTCATGGGAGCTCCTCTATTCTTGGTCGGCGTCTGCCGCTTTTCGTCGAGTCGTAGCTCAAGCGGAACTATGCTTTTTATTGTAGGAGCCTCCGCCCTCTTCAATCTTGCGATTAAGAAGCTGGTCTTGGCCACCCCCATCCTTGTGGGCACGACCACGCATGCGATCGAATTTAATGTCCCTCAAATTGGTCGCTTTTTATTGAACGGTGCTCAAAGTTTGATTGGCATTAATCGGGGGCCGGCTCATCTTTCATTGGAAGATTTCGCGAATTCTCCGGTTTGGATTCAGTTGGTTTCGGTGGCGACAGCTGTAATTTCGTTTTGTTTGATCCTCGTGGTGCTACGCTCGGTTAGCTCCAACCGGCGCCATCGCGTTCCAGGCGGCTACTTGCTGATCGTCGGGTTTCTTTCCTTAACTACGGCCCTGCTTCTTCTGGCGGCGAGCATTACAATTCGTCAGGAATTCCGGTGGCTTTACTCGGCCTACCTCACTTTTCTGATTCTTATTGCGATCGCACTGAGTCGAGTAGTGGAGACAGCATGGGCGGAGTCTATGCTTATAAGTTGGATCATCCTTTCGATGACTAAGGAGACCTACTTAGCCCGTTGGCACTCGCGTTTTTTCGGTTTCGAAGCCGATCGAACGGCGAATGAGCTATATCAGACGTTGGATCGCATTCGGGTGCCTCGAGGGACTGGTAGTATCGTTATTCAGGGAAGCGTTCCTGCGAGGGAGTGGGTATTCATGGGCGAGGATTTTGCGAGAATGTATCACTTGCCTCACCTGGAATTTGTTCAAACGGATTCGATGGTTGAACGGGATGACCAAGACCGTGTTTGGCTGCGCTATAGCACGACAAAGCATTCATTCGAACTCGCGGCCCCTGCTGTGGGTACCATTGCGAGATGGATTCCCGAAAACGTCTCGACGCTCCAAACGGAGGCGCAAAAGTTGCCAGTCGAGCGGACATTGGCGACTCCAGCTAAGAAAAGGATGTTTGCAATGGAAATCGACGGAGAAGCCTGCATCGTGGCAGTCTCCCCCATTAAGATCGCGATCGAAGTTCCGCGACAGGCTCGAATGCTCCGGGTCAGATTTTCCCATGTCTATGCTATTGGCGATGGGTTGAACTTAGAACTGACGGCGATCTCGGCGACAAAAGGGGTTGATTTACTCACCAAGGATGTCCCGGCGCTGAAGAGTAATGACTCGCCTCACTGGTGCCGCTACGACCTTGATCTTCCCCCGCGGACGAAACAAATTGAGCTACGCGTGTTTTCCGCAAGCGGCGACCCTACTGCGGACTGGTTGGCGTTCCGCAACTTCTGCTTCGAGTGAAATCTGATACCGGCTATTTTCCGTCGGTCGGCGTCAAGGCACAGGGGCGGTCGGGTGCGGCGGAACGGGCAAATCGAATGTCGCTGAAAAGGTGCTTCAAGCGCTGCCGTGCTGCATCTACTGAGTATTGCGTTTTGGATTGCTCGATTGCATTGGCCGAAATGCGAGTCCAAAGCTTTTCTGATGTGTAGAGCTCAACCGCGGCCTGAGAAAATTCCTCGATAGTGTCGGCGACCATGATATCACGGCGGTCGATCAATCTCATGCCTTCGACTGCGATCGAGGTCGCGACGACTGGAACTCCAAAACTCATGCTCTGATTAACTTTTCCCTTAACACCAGCACCATAACGAAGCGGCGCGACGGATAATCTTATGTTATCAAAGAAACTGCGAACATCAGGTTGAAATCCAGTAACAACGATCCTCTCGTCGCCGAGTGCAATTACCTCGGGAGGGGCCTTATCTCCAATGATGTAAAACTTCGCGTCACTGATTGACTGGCAGAAAAGCGGAAATATCTCTCGACTGAAGTAAAGGACGGCATCGACATTGGGCCTATGTTGAAAACTGCCAATAAACAAGATGTCGCGACGGAAAGAATACGGCGAGGCTGAACCCGGGACTTCGAGAATATTCGAAACAACTTCGATTGACTTGTCGGGCCGTTGTTTCTGCAGCAGGTCCTGCTCAAAGGGACTTACTACCCACGTTTCATCGGCCTCATCTATTAGCTCAAACTCTAGGCGACGCTTCTCAATCGCTTGTTCGCGAAGCTCAATGCTTTGGCTGAGAGTCGCTTCTCGTTCTTCGCGCAAAAAGTGAAGATCGACCGTATCGAAAATGAGCCGCGCATTAGGGAAGTGACGCCTAACGTCGTCGACGTGCTTTCGGGCAAAATCACAACGGCTGAGAATCACCGCATCAAATGCGTCCTCCTTATCCCGAAAATATTCGCGAACCGTCGCGATGTAAGGGTAGTGGACGACCTGGATTCCTCGCAGACGGAGAGCATCGCCGTACGGGGGGATATCAGCCAGATTATCAGGGATAAAGGTGACCTGATGTCCGAGTTGGCGAAGAATCGAAAGCATCTGTAGCATTCGCAGGGAGCCGGAGTCACGGTCAAATAAAGGAAGATGGTGATCGATAACAAGGATGCGTTTTTTCCCTGGCTTGGCCCTGTAGTGGGAGACCAAATCGCCGTTCTCCGGCTTGTCCGCGAGTACGGTTGCCCAAGCGGTCGTAAAGGTGGTCCTATTGACCGCCTGATATTTCTTCACTCCCGAAGAGATGTCGATCCCGCTGGTGACCCCTTCGTAGTGCACCACGACGCTGAGTGGTTGATATAGGACTTTTCGGCCGCTTTGTCTAACTTTGAACGCCAGGTCTGTATCTTCGTAGTAGGCCGGAGCATACTTTGGGTCGAACCCGCCAAGGCGTTCAAAAAGCGTCTTGGGAATCATAACGCTTGCCGCGGAACAGTAATCCACTTCCTTTAGATAGTTATACTCTGGCTTCGCGGGATCCTCAAACTTGCCCCGGTTCCAGGCCGATCCATCGCGCCAGACAATCCCGCCGGCTTCCTGCAGCCGGCCGTCCGGATAAATCAACTTGGATCCAACGAGCCCGGCTTCCGGCTCAAGTCGAAAGGTTTCGAGCAGGCTCGCCAACCATCCTTTTTTCACCACGGTATCGTTATTGAGAAAGACGAGATATTTGCCGCGGGCGGCGCCGGCACCGCGATTGCACGAGGCGATGAATCCCTCGTTTACCTCAGCGCGCAGGTACGTGATGCCGCCAATCTCGGCGAGAATATCGGAGGTGGCATCTTTCGAACCGTCATCCACAACGATCACCTCATAGGGAACCCCATCGCCGTGCTGCTGTAGCGAAGCGAGACAGGCCCGCGTGAATTCGATCTGGTTGAAGACCGGTATGATAACCGACACTTCAGCTTCCTCCGGCCTGACGAATTCGATTGGAGTCGTCGTCGCCGGGGGCCTTACCAAAGACGTAGGCGCTGTGGCCACCGGGCCCGTCTCCGGCGAAGGAGCGGGCGGCGCAGCTATTCCGTAGGACCGCAAATCCTGTATCTCTTCGTCCAAGGATGCTGTTTCCGGATGGGCCGAGCGCCAAGCACGATATTTTTCGACATTCTTGTCGAGATGGCCAAAGCCCTCCGGAGGACTGCCGGTCATCGCGACGCGCAAAGCCATGAAAGGGTTCGCCAGTTTCCAGCGACGCGATCGGCGCAAGCGATCAGCGGCGACTTCAACCTGATCGAATAGGCGAAGGAGCTTTTTCAACGCCGAGAGTTGCTTGCGCAGCCGATCTGTGAGTGACGTATTGCGTGTCTCGGTTTCGGCCAGCTGGATGCTAAGAGTCTGCAGGAGCTGGTTGGTCTGCTGAAAGCGGTCTCGCGATCGAGCAAGTTCGACGACAAGCTCCTCGCGCTGGTCCCGCACTCGAGTAAGTTCGACGAGCAGCTCCTCGCGCTTCTGGAGCAACTTGTTGCGTTGATCTTGTTCCTGAAGGATCAGCTGGTCGAGATGAGTGTATGCTTTTTGCAGCTCTTCGATTCGGCCGTCGCGCCGGTTGATTTCCGCGGTTGCACTCAGGGTCTCGGCCGTCAATTCCTCGCGCAATCGATCGATGGTTTTTTGAAACCGTGCGATCTCTTCTCGATGTCGAACCTCGTCGCCCCGGCGGAACGCCAGCTCGCGTCGAACATCTTCGCCCTTCGGAATATTGGCGTTTAGTTTGCTCTCTGCGCCGGATAGTTGGTCGCCCTCGACGGCCGAGCTGCGCTTGTTTTTTCTCGCGCCTTTGCTGCGTTGCGTCGTTCCGTCGATCAGCGACCGGTAGAGTGCTACGATTTCGCCGGACACGCCGGCATCGATCATTTGCTCAGTCGTAAACATCGTGTGTCGTCGCTTCACTGAAACCAACGCAGCGGCAATGGCCGTTGCGCCGCCATCCAGTCCGGCGAAAGCCCCAATTTTCTCGAGCTCCGCCTCCGGCTCTTCAAAAAAAGCCCGGTAATCGGTGATGATCCGTTCACTCGGTCGGGTACTGTCGAGCAGGCGTTGATTATAAATTTCCCAGAGACGTAGCCCAAGTGCATAGGAGGTGCCGTTCCGCTTATGCATGGAATAAGCGACCTCGAGGGGGTTGCGGACGATGATGATCGTTTTGAGGTCGGGCAACAGGCCCCGCCAGAAAGGCAGGGTGAGGCAATTACGCGGGTCTTTCCATCCCCAAACTGGCTTATCCTCAAAGGACTCGATCAATAACTGGGCCTTGGCGTGCATCGGCTGGAGGCTGGCCCCATCGAAGGTCTCTTCGTGCCAAGGGGGCAGGTCCCAAGCCGCGCCCACCCCATTCAAGATTTCGTCATTAAGTTGCACGAAGCGCAGATTTTCCCAGAAACCATCGGGATTGTCGGCCGCGGCTGCCATTAGTTCCCCCTCCGGACCGAGGTCCAGCCCGCAACGGTGGAGCAGCCGCGTCAGCATCGAAGTGCCAGAACGATGCGCACCTGCGATACAAATGGTGCTCATTTAGGAGTCAGAAATGGGCCAACCGACACGGGGGTGAAAGCGTAACCTTGCGACGAGTCAACCCTGGCATTCGAAACGACCCAATCCTGATCGATCTTGGCGATCATTTTTAGCATGTAGGCCCAACCATTGTCGAAAGTAAGCGTCGGCCCGCTTGCCAGCGTGCGATCATAAACCCAGACTGCAGCGAGCGGCGCTCCGCTTGTTTCAATTGCTTCTAACTCACTTTGAAAATAAGCAGATTGATCGGCCGCCGGCGCATCTGCCAACTCGCTTGGCACGGCCACGAATTCCTCGATAAAGACAGGCTTGCCAGCCGACCGGCCAACCTGGACGCAATACCGAAGTAGTTGAGCATAAGAAACTTTTCGATCGGCGAAATATCCCGCAGCGTCCTTCAGGCCGCCGTGAATGCAGATTGGACTATATGGACCGGGATTGTCTCTCAGCAGTATCTTGCCAAACTGAGACTCTGTATCTCGCAGCGTGCCTAGGTGAAGGGCATGGTGGTAAGCCGTAGGCCGCGGGAGTGCGTTGCCTGTTAATAAAATTCGATCTCGATCGACTGAGCGAACTGTCTTAGCAAAGTCCAAAGCTGCCTCTTGGAAATCGGCGAAAGTGAGCGCGTCTCGCTCGCTTCGAATTCGCGGCGTTCCGAGTTGCGGAGCAACCGGAGGCAGATGTCTCTGTGGGTCGGGTAGGTCAAGCGCCAAAGGAACCTCGCAACTGAACTCCCAGCCCCAGATCGCCGATGAACCAGAATAACGCCTAACAAGATCTCGCGTGTAAGCTCTCATAAATTGGCGGGTTTTGCTATTGGGGTTGCCCCACTGATCTCGCGGCTCCCCCACCACGTCAGAAATCGCAGTGATCGACCAAAACAGAGATGGAATCAGTCCCACATGGGAACGTTCAGCAGCCCGAACGACCCCGTCCATACGATTAAAGTATGCTTCTTTGTCTTGCAGATACAATTGATAGTCGACGGCCCAATAGCCGCAGAACGCAACGCGCGCGAAGGGAATGCCGTTTTCTCCCAATTTACTGAATCCCTCGCTGTAACTCGTGTCTTTGGGATTGCGTAATACGCGCAGAAAAGCGTCATAGTAGTTGACGCCGATTCCACGATAAGGTTTGTCGTCCCGCATTAAGAGACCTGCCGAATTTACTGCCAAGCCAGGCAAGGAAGATGTTTCCCCCACCAAGGGCTGGCGGTTATACACTGCTGACAAAAGAATCACCACAGCGCATCGAGCCACGATTTTAGAGCCGTTAAGCTTTCGAATTTCGATGTTTCCCTTCACGATCAACTCCCCGGTTTCGTCTCAGGAATGTTGCACAGGTCCGGCGGTAGGTCATTCGCCGGAAACGTCTCGACACTCATCTCGATCAGGCTCACGAAGGGACAGCCGAAATCCGGGCTGCGCGCCCGCGCTACGGTCGACGATCACGCCGGCGCCGGTGACGATGCCGCCGTGCTGGCAGACGATATCGATCGTTTCCTGGACGCGACCGCCGCGGGTCACGACGTCTTCGGCCACGATGAATTTCTCGTTGGGCGAAATCTTGAAGCCGCGCCGCAGCACCAGTCCGCCCGCTTCTTTCTCGGCGAAAATGTGGCGCTTACCTAACGAGCGGCCGACCTCCTGCCCGACGACGATCCCGCCGAGAGCAGGGGAGATTACGGCGTCGCACTCCAGGTTGCGCAACTTGTCCGCCAGCCGGCCGCAGACCTGCGCCGCGATCTCGGTGTGCTGAAGGAGGAGCGCGCACTGAAAGAACTGCCGGCTGCGCAGGCCGGAGCGCAGGATGAAGTGTCCGTCGAGCAGCGCGCCCGTGCGGCGGAAGAGCGCCAGTAGATCATCGTTTGGCGGGCGCTGGTTCAACTATCCCGAGGTGTCGGCGACCGTCTTGTCCCCGACCGGGCCCCCGCCTGCATCCGCGATTACTTCGATCTCAATCTTGGCGCCTTTCGGCAACGCGGAGACGGCGACGGTCGAACGCGCCGGCGGGTTTTCCCGGAAGTAGGTTGCGTAAATTTCGTTCACCGTCTGGAAATCGTCCATGCTTGGTAAGGAAAATCGTGGTCTTGACCACGTGGGCGAAGCTCAGGTGCTCCGCCTTCAGCAGGCCCGCAATGTTTTCGAGCACGCGCTTGGTTTGTTCGGCCACGTCGCCGGAAACGATCTGCCCCGTCCTGGGGTCGAGCGGGATTTGGCCGGCGCAAAAGAGCATCGAGCCGCTCCGGACCGCCTGCGAGTAGGGCCCGATCGCGGCCGGGGCTTCACTAGTTGAGACAATTTTCTTCATGGCCCCGGAGCTTAGCTGGAAAAAGTCCTCGCACAACGGACTCCGGTAAGCCGGCGGGGCATACAAAGGTTCGAGACGGATGATTTTGGGATCGATCGCGAAAGCCGCAAGTGTCTGTCTGAAAGCCTTCCTGCCGCGGCACGACATCGCCCACGATTGATCGCGAGCGAATCTCGTCGATATTGCGTTTCTAATGGTCAGTTGGATTCTAAAAAAGATACTCGGCTCGAAAAATCAGCGCGAGATCAGGCGCCTGCAGCCACTGGCGCGCTCGATCAATGCTTTCGACGAGCAGTTTAGGGCGCTCTCCGACGACGAGCTGCGCGCCAAGACCACTGCCTGGAAAGCCGAGCTCTCAGCGATCGATGATCCCGATGCTCTGGCGCGGCGGCAGGAAGAGATTTTGCCGGAGGCGTTTGCGGTGGTGAAAAATGCCGCCCGCCGCCTGACTGAGCGACAACAGGAGTTCACGGTCTGCGATCAGCCGATGACCTGGAACATGGTGCACTTCGACGTGCAGCTCATCGGCGGCATCGTGCCTGCATCGCGGGCGGATCGCGGAAATGGCCACCGGCGAAGGCAAGACGCTGGTGGCGACGCTTGCCGCTCTACCTCAACGCGCTCACCGGCCGCGGCGCGCACCTCGTGACGGTGAACGATTACCTCGCCCGCCGCGACGCCGAATGGATGGGCGCAGCTCTACAACTTTCTCGGCCTCACCGTCGGCTGCATCCAGCACGACCAGTCGCCCGATCGTCCGCCGCGAGCAATACGACTGCGACATCACCTACGGGACGAACTCCGAGTTTGGCTTCGATTACCTGCGCGACAACGGCATGGCCACGACGCAAGGAGCAGCAGGTGCAGCGCGGCTACCATTACGCCATCGTCGACGAAGTCGACTCCATCCTGATCGACGAAGCGCGCACGCCGCTCATCATCAGCGGACCGGCCACGGTCTCGACGCATCAATACGACCGGCTCAAGCCGCTGGTCGAGCAGCTCGTGAAAAAGCAGACCATGCTCTGCAACCGGCTCGTCAGCGAAGCGAAGGAGCTTTTCGACGAAGGACGACGCGAAGAGCGGTGGCCGGCTGCATGTTCAAGGTGAAGCTGGGCCAGCCGCGCAACAAGCAGCTGCTCCGCATGATGGAGGACCCGGAGAAGCGCAAGCGCGATCGACAAGGCCGAGCTGTCGCTTTTACCAGGACACGCGCAAGGAAGAGCTCTTCGCGCTCAAGGAGGAGCTCTTCTTCACCATGGACGAGAAAGCGCACGAAGCCGATCTCAGCGAAAAGGGCCGCGCGTTCCTGAACCCGGACGATCCCGATGCCTTCGTGCTGCCGGACCTGATCACGCGAATTCACCGAGATCGATCTCAACGCACGACCTGACGCGACGAGGAGAAGGATCGAGCGAAAAGCCCAAGCGCCAGGCACTACTGCGACCAGTCAGGCCGAGCAGATTCACAACATCTCGCAGCTGCTGCGCGCCTACTGCCTCTTCGAGAAGGACGTGGCATACGTGGTCGAGGAGAACAAGGTGGTCATCGTCGACGAGTTCACCGGCCGCAAGATGCCGGGCCGCCGCTGGAGCGATGGCCTGCACCAGGCGGTCGAGGCGAAGGAAGGCGTGCAGATCGATCGCGAGACGCAGACCCTGGCCACGATCACGATCCAGAATTATTTCCGCCTCTACCACAAGCTCGCGGGCATGACCGGCACCGCCGAGACCGAGGCCAACGAATTCCACGACATCTACAAACTCGACGTCGCCGTCATCCCGACGAATCGCCCGGTCGTCCGCAAGGACGTGAACGATCTCATCTACAAGACGCGCCGCGAAAAATACAACGCGGTCGTCAAGGAGATCGCGAAAGCGCACGCCGGCGCAGCAGCCGGTGCTCGTCGGCACGGTGAGCGTCGAAGCAGTCCGAGGTGCTCAGCCGCATGCTCAAGCGCGAGAAAATCCCGCACACCGTGCTGAACGCGAAATATCACCTGCAGGAAGCCGAGATCGTGCACGCGCGCCGGCCAGCCGGGCACCGTCACGATCTCGACCAACATGGCGGGCCGCGGCACCGACATTAAACTCGGCGCCCGGCGTCGCGGAGCTCGGCGGCCTCTACGTCATCGGCACCGAGCGCCACGAATCACGCCGCATCGACCGCCAGCTGCGCGGACGTTGCGCGCGCCAGGGCGATCCGGGCGCGACGCGCTTCTACGTCAGCTTCGAGGACGATCTCATGCGCAACTTCGGCGCCGCCGATCGCATGACGAAGATCATGGAGCGCTTCGGCCTCGAGGAAGGCGAGGAGCTCGAGCATCCGCTGGCTCAACAAGTCCGTCGAAACCGCGCAGAAGCGCGTCGAGCAACGCAACTATCTGGCGCGCAAACGCACGCTCGATTTCGACGACGTGATGAACAAGCAGCGCGAGGTCGTCTACACCTATCGCAACGAAGTCATCGACACCGAAGACCCGCGCCGGCTGCGTTTACGAAGTGATCGACGAAGCCGTCCCGGCGAAGGTGAAGGAGTATCTTGGCACCGGCGCACCGAGCGAGGAACCAAACCACGCTGGGCTTGCTCCACTGGGTCAACACCACCTTCCCGCTTGGCCTAACGAAAGAAAAGGCGCAGTTCGAGACGCCGCACTCGCCGATGAGAACGCCGAGTTTCTGATCGGAAAGATCAAGGAAGCCTACGAGCGCAAGTGCGAGCCACGAAGAGCCGTCCGCGGTCCAGAGCCTCGAACGCTATATCATCCTGAACGCGATCGACCGGCTCTGGCAGGAGCATCTCTACGCGATGGATGCACTGCGCGAAGGCGTTTACCTGCGCGGCTACGGGCAGAAGGATCCGCTCATCGAATACAAGACCGAAGCCTACGAGATGTTTGTCGACCTGATGGCCAACATTAAAAACGAAGTGCTGCACAATCTCTTTCGCAGCACGTCCAACCTGCAGGCCTTCGAAACCTTTCTCTCTACCCTGCCGCAATTTCTCATGCGCGAGCAGGCGCCGGCTGCGTCGACCGCCAATGGCCCGGCGCCCGGGCGTCGTCCGGAGCGGATCGGCGCGCCGGTGGGCGGAAACGGCGAGGCCGAAGAGAACGGTTCGGAGGTAAAATTAGAGCTCGCGCCGGTCCGTCGCGAAATGCCGAAGGTCGGCCGCAACGAGCCGTGCCCATGCGGGAGCGGCAAGAAATACAAAAACTGCTGCGGCCGCGTCGCCTAATGCCTAACGAACTACGTTAGGCAACTGGCCGAGGCTCAACCGAGCCCCATCGCAGAGAGCAGTTGATCGTTGATTTCCCCGTTGACCGGCATCCCATTGGCACGCTTGTAATTCCGGATCGCACGCCGGGTGCCGTCGCCGACAACCCCGTCGATTTCGCCGTGGTAGTAGCCTGCGGAGGCGAGTTGTTGCTGCACTTGCGCAGCGAGCGACCCACGCCCCGCGCTGCCACTCGCGACCCGTCCCTGGTAGACGCCGCGCGGATCATAGCTGTAATAAGCGCCGACTGGCGGAGAGCCGTAGTAGCCGTACGGATATCCGTAATACGGGTAGCCCCCCCAATAGGGATAACCGAAGTAGAATGGATAGCCGTAACCGCCAAAATAGAAATTCACCCCGCTGCCATGCCAATTCCAATGCCCGTGGTTCCAATTCCCATGGTTCCAATTCCCATGGTTCCAGTTGGAATTGCCGTTCCAATTGCCGCCGTGGTTTCCATGCGATTGCGCGTCGGCGGGCACCGCGAAGGCCAGCAAACCTGCGACTGCGAAAATCATTGTCACAACTTTCGTCACTTTCATCGTTCTCTTCCTCCTTTGAATCGCTATTATTATAGCACAATTGTTCCATTTTTCCGTTCCTTCCGCGAGTGGAAATAGTTATTCTGCACTCCGCCCATCGATGCCCGCCTTGCCCAGAATTTCTGCCGCTTTTGCGCTCCTGCTTTGCCTGGCGCACCCGGTCGCGTCCTCTGCCGGGAAGCTGCGAAGCATCAGCACGTCGCGCCAGTTCCTCGTTTACGGCGTCGACGTTGCGCTTCGTGGAGCGATCTGCGACCTCGCGGAGCAAACGAAGTCAAACCTCCTCCGGCTCCTCGATCAGCACGACAACTGGAAGACGCCGCTCATTATCAACCTCGATTACCCGGAGGCAAACTTCCCGGACGCGACCGCCGCACGTCTCGACGTCAGTCAATTGGGCTACGGCCTGAAAATGCAGCTCAATCTGCTCGTTACAGCCGAAATGTCCGGCCGCGATGTTCAGCGCCAACTGCTCCGCGCCATCCTGATCGAAATGATGTATCGCGACCGGGGCAACATCGCCGTTGGGACGCCCTACGTCACTGGACCGGAGTGGCTCGATGGAAGGTGTGCTCGGCGCTCCAACCCGGACGTGATTCGGACGAGAAAGCCCATTTGCTCCAGAGGATGGTGGGTGCAAACAAAATCGCGCCGCTTGAGGACGTCGTTAGGCAAACGCGCCTGCCGCTCGACGCACCATCGCGCGAGCTCTTCGCCGCCTACTCCGAGGCACTCCTGCAATTATTCCTCGAGGCACCCGAGGGGAAGCAGAAGCTTTGGCGATTCATCAGGGATCTGCCGGCTGCGCCGAGCGATGCGATGGCCGATCTTTGTGCGCATTTTCCGGGAACGCTGGGCCGTTCTCCCGATAAATGGTGGGCCCTGAGCGTGGCGCGCCTTGCGGCAAGTAACCGCTATGAGATCCTGAGCGCGACGGAAACGGCCGCGCTACTGGATCACCACCTGCGCTTCCCGATCGGCGGGCCGGGATGGCAAGATGCGCAAGTATTCATTAGGCGACTACCAGTCGTTTCGCAAACTGCCCGGCTACCAGGGCGTGCTCAAAGAGGTCGGCCGGCAACTCCTCCTGCTCGGCGCCCGCGCGCATCCTTTCTATCGCGCGATCGTGCAGGAGGATTATGAATTGGCCAGCTTGCTCGCGCGCGGCAAGACACACCGGGTGAGCGAACGACTCAATCGCGTCGCGAGCTATCGCGCGGTTATCGAGCAGCAGGCATCCGAGATCGATGATTACCTGAACTGGTACGAAGCGACGCAGCTTAAGACGATGAGTGGCGCCTTTTCTCAGGTGCTGAAGGATGCCAGCGCGGCAGATTCTTCGCAGTCGCGCCGCCGTGATCCGATCTCGGTTTATCTCGATTCGGTTGAGATTGCAACGCAGTAGCGATCGGGAGCACGAGTGGGCAGAATAATGCGATTTGCCCGGTGGCGGATACTGATTATTATAGCGCTCGCGCTTCCCGGAGCGCTTCCTGTTTCCCATGCAAAAAATCGGATTTGCTGAAGCTCTCGACTCGATTGTCGCGACCGACCCTCGCTATCATCGCGACGCCTACGTCTTTCTACGCGACGCGCTCGATTACACGACCAAGCAACAGAAGAAATCGAAGGGCGCAGCAGTGCGTCACGTGGCCGGACCGGAATTGCTCGAGGGCGTGCGCCTTTATGCCCTGAAGGAATTCGGCCCGATGGCGCTGACGGTATTTTCCTACTGGGGAATCGAGCGCTGTGAAGATATTGGGAAGATGGTTTTTAACCTGATCGGCGCCGGCATTTTTGGAAAAACAGAGCAGGATTCGATTGAGGATTTCAAAGCGGTCTATGATTTCCGAGACGCCTTTGAGAAGCCCTTTCTGCCTGCGGCCAGTCCGCCACCCAACTTGATGCCGCCTGCTCTGCCCGCCCCGAAAATTTCATGAGCGGTAAGAGTGTGCGCCAGCGGTCCGCATTGACGCCATGTTGACTTCCGACCCACGCAGGGCCGCTTCCCCGGGCAGTTCGGCACCGATCACGTTTCCGCCGGTCACGGCGCAGAAGTGGACTTTGCCTAACGGCCTAACGATCATTGTGCAAATCGACCGGAGCGCACCGGTCGCGAGTGTGCAGGCCTGGTGCGGAACGGGCAGCATCGATGAAGGGCGGCATCTCGGTTCGGGACTGTCCCACATTCTCGAGCATATGCTTTTCAAGGGAACAAAAACACGCACGCCAAACGCGATTGCGCAAAGCATCCAGGACGAGGGCGGCTACATCAATGCCTATACCTCTTTCGATCGGACCGTCTACTGGGTTGACGTACCCGAGGGAAGGAGTGGCGAGCGCGCTCGATATCCTGTCCGACGCGATGATGAACTCGACCCTGCCGGCGGAAGAATACGCCAAGGAGCAGGAGGTCATCCGGCGCGAATTCGCGATGGGCTACGACGACCCCGACCGGATGATCGGGCAGCTCATGTTTAAGACTGCCTACCAACGGCATCCATACCGGCTCCCGGTGATTGGCGAGCTTCAAATCTTCGATCAGCTCACACAGCAGGACGTGGTCGAGTATTACCGGAGCCGCTATGTGCCCAACAATCTCACCTTCGTCGTAGTCGGTGACGTGGACGCCGGCCAGGTCTACGCGCAGCTGGCGCAATTCTTCGTGACATATCCGGCGCACGCCCTCGAACCACGCTACATCCCGCAGGAACCTGCGCAGCAGAGTCGACGCGAAGTGAACGAAGAGTTTTCCACCGAATTGACCCGGCTCGCGCTGGCCTGGCATGTCCCGGAGATTACGCATCCCGACGTCCCGGCAATCGATTTGCTCTCGACGATGCTTGGCGATGGGCGCAGCTCGCGGCTTTACCGCCGGGTGCGCGAGGAAGCCGGATTGGTTTTCGGAATCTCGGCCTTTTCCTATACGCCGGGTGATCCGGGCGTGCTCGGGATCGATGCCGCCCTTGAAGCCCAAAATCGCGTCGCGGCCGAGCGGCTGATTCTGCAAATCGTATCTGAACTGCGGCAAACCGGTGTAACCGCGGAAGAACTGGCGAAAGCGAAAAAGATCTCATTAGGCCATTCCCTGGGTTCGCTCACCACCATGCGGGGTCAGGCTTCGGACCTGGGTTCGAATTGGTTCGTCACTCGCAATCTCAATTTCACCCGCGATTACCTGGAGGCGGTGCAAAGGGTTTCGCTGGCCGACATCGAGCGCGTCGCTGCGAAATACCTCGTCGAGGACAACCTCACCGTAGTCTCCCTAAACCCGCGTGGCCGGCAGGCCGCGAGGACGACCGAGGCACTCGCCCTGTCCGCAGGCGAGGTGGAGAAATTCGAGCTGGCCAACGGGCTGCGGCTTCTCGTTAGGGAAGATGCCCGCCTGCCGCTCGTCTCGATGGTGGCGGTGTTCCGTGGTGGTTTGCTCGCTGAGACGCCGGAAACAAGCGGTCTTACGCGACTCATGTCCAAGGTGCTGGTGAAGGGAACGACGACTCGCACCGGGGAGCAGATCGCCGATACGATTGAGGCCGTCGGCGGCAACCTGGGCAGCGACGCTGGCAATAACAGCTTCAGCATTTCGCTCGACGTCACTCGGCCCGATCTGCGGCTCGGGGCGGAGTTGCTCTGCGATGTTTTGCTCAACGCGACGATGCCCGAGAAATCGGTTGCGCGGGAGAAGGAAGTGCAGCTCGCCGGCATTCGTGATGACGAAGAACAGCTCACGACCGTGGCGCGTAATATTCTGCGCGGCGCGCTTTTCGGCCGGCATCCCTACGCGCTGCGGGTCAAGGGAACGCCCGAAACGGTTGTCCGACTGATGCCAAAAGATTTACTTGCCTTTCGCGATCGCTATCTCGTGGCGAAGAACGGCGTCATCTCCGTCTTCGGAAACGTCGAGGCGCTCGAGGTGAAACAGCTTTTCGAGGAAATGCTCTC
Source organism: uncultured Verrucomicrobiae bacterium (assembly GCA_963776615.1). GTDB lineage: Bacteria > Verrucomicrobiota > Verrucomicrobiia > Chthoniobacterales > UBA10450 > Palsa-1392. The sequence goes on along the minus strand of CAVZNJ010000009.1, from coordinate 107,158 downwards.
ACCAATGAAGGCCGGCGAACTGGCTCTGACGGCCGCGCCGCAGCCACCGCGCCTGACCAGCACGCTGGCGGTCGATGAAGAAAAGGAAAAGGCGCAGGGAGTTTTGATGGTCGGGTATCGTGGGACCGACATGTTTAGTCGCGATCGTTACGTTCTGGAATTGATCGACGAGGCGAGCAGCGACCTGGGCTCGCGTTTTTTCATCAGGATTCGTGAGGAGATGGGGCTCGCCTATTATGTCGGCGCAAGCCAGATGCAGGGTCTGGTTCCCGGGTTGTTCGCCTTTTACCTCGGGACTGATCCCGGCAAGCTCGATCTGGTCAAGACGGCGCTGCTCGACGAGATTGGCAAGCTGGCGAGCGCCGGCCTAACGAATGACGAGCTGGCGCGGGCGAAGAAAAAACTCATCGGTCAGCAACGCATCGCCAACCAAAGCAACGATTCGTTTGGTTACATGTTGGCGCTGGATGAGCTTTACGGCCTCGGCTTCGATCATTACAAGAAACTGGAGGACGAAGTCGAAACCATCACGGTAGACGACGTCCGGCGTGTGGCGGCGAAATATTTTCAACAGCCCCACGTGCTGGCAACGGTCCGCCCCGCGCGTAAAGTCTAGTCATTCTTCAATCGCAAATTCCGCAACCTCAATAACGATATGGCTGAAGTTCAAACCACGACCCAATCCGGAGAATTGACGCAGCGTTTCATCGAGTTCGTCATGATGCAGGCGCAGAACGCCGCGCTTTTCCTCGGCCAGATCCCCAACCCGCAGACCGGCAAGGCGGAGGTGAATCTCGAGGTGGCCCGGATGTTCATCGATCAGTTGGCGATGATTCAGGAGAAGACGCGCGGCAACCTGACGAATGACGAATCGACCGTCATTCGGAATGCGCTCTCGAGTTTGCAAATGGCCTTTTTCGAAGCGTCGCAGGGTGTGAAGAAGGAGGCCGCGCCGTCGGTCGCTCCAATCGAACCATCCGACGCAGAAGCAGGGACGCCAGGTGAACCGGCCGCTCCGTCAGTCGAGACCCCGCCTGCCGCGGCCGCTGAATCCGAGTCGAAGAAGAAATTTACGAAAACTTACGGCGCTTGAGGTTCAGCGATCCCTTCCGGGCGAGCTGCCTCTACTGGGTCTCCAGATCGTAAACTTCTACCAGAGCAACACCGCTGTCCTGGTTCGCATCGTAAACCATCGCCGTATAGTTACCCGGCGAGAGTGTCGCGACGATAGCGGATTCGTGATCATCGGTCGGCGGAAGACCTGAATCGATGATCTGCTGTTCCTGGGCCGTCCGCCAGTTATCATTGGCGAAAACCAACGAACCGTTGTCGTCATAAAGCCGGAGGACCGGATCGGGCAATGCGTTTGGTATGCCGTTCACGACCAGCGAAGGCCCGATTGCCCGCAGCACAACTTTCGTTGGATCAAGGCCACCGATGATGAAGCCACCGATCATGACATCGTTACCGGTGCCGACTTCGCCGCGAGTGGAAATATTGCTGATTCGCGAGCTGGCGGGATCGAGATCGTAAAGCTCAAACAGGCCGATCCCGGATGTGCCGTTCGCCCCGCTGAGGACGCTGGTGTAGCTGCCCGGTGGCAGGGTGATGGAGATGAACGATTCATGACCATCCAACGGTTTCAAATCTGCCGGAATGCTGTTTGGGGGCAGTGAAGAACAATTGTCATTTTGGGCAACCAAAGTGCCGGTCGAGTCATACAACTGCAGAACCGGGTCTGCCAGCACGTCGCTCACACCTGCATTGGCGAGGGATGGTCCGATGGCCCGCAGAGCCACTTTTTTCGGCACGTCCCCGGTCAGGATAAAGCCTCCGATCATCTCGCTCGCGCCACTCTCCACCCGCACCCGCGTTGAGACATTGAGCAGCATTTTGGTGGGTGAAGCGCTTGGTTCCGGCGTTGGACGCGGAGGAGGAGGGACACGCGCGAACCAGAATGCGAGGAAGCTGATCGCTTGATCCTTGACTGTTCCCCAATATCCAAACGCGTGCTGGCTTCCCGGAATCGTAAGTGCCGAGTAATTCGTCACGCCATGCGCGTCGAGCTTCGTAGTCATGTCCGCCAGCTGGCTGAACGGCATCGGATCTTGACTGCTGTTAATTAGGAAGAGCGGTGCGGTACTGCTATCCGCTAGATAGGCGGGAGAGGCAGCTCTGAGCGCGGCGGTATCATCCGAAGTGACCCCCACATAGTTCGTTACATTACTGGTGAACTTAGCAAGATCTGGATCCGGGCTGAAGTCCGAATAATCGTATGCGCCCGATAGGCAGATAGCAACGTCGATCCGGTCCTGCCCGGTTTCGCCCGTAACCGCGACAAAGGCCGCGTGAGAGCCACCTGCGGAGCCTCCGACGGCGCCAACCTGCCCATTGCAGCGGGAGTCGGCACGCGCTGCAATTACGGCGAGTTTGACGTCCTCCGTCTGATCGGGGAATCGACCGAGAGACACCTGACCTGGCAGAGATCCATTTGGCGCGAGGCGATACTCGATTGAGAAGGCAATGAATCCAGCCGCCGCCAAATCGTGCGCGCAGTTGACCAGATCCCCCTCAGTCGTGCTTCCGCTCTTAAAGCCACCGACATGGATGAGGAGGACTGCGGGCCAAGGGCCGTCACCGTCTGGCGTGTAAACATCCCAATGCAAGAGTGTTCCGTCGGAAGCCGTGGCGTAGAGTTCGGTTTGCGCGGTCGCCCCTGCCTGGGCGGTCGGAGGAGCGGGGAGGAGGAAGATAAGGGCGATAAAGGCTGCGAGGCAGATTCTTGTGGAGAGGGAGAAGAAATAATTGATCATGCCAGCAAATATGACGGTTATAGCAAAGTCCATGCCGCCTCTATCGGTGCGGTTTTCCGCGATTGCTCCTTGCCGCTGGCCAGCGGAGCCATTTCTGTTATCGGGTGCCGGGGTCGCGTGGCGAGATGCCCCGCGAATGCCTAACCGAAGAGCAAACTCTCCAGCCCGTAGCCGGGGAGGTGGATTTTTTCCTGGAACCGCAGGCCGAGCTTTTCAAGCAGGCGGATTGAGTTTCGATTATCCGGTGCGGTCACGCCGACAACCCGGCGCAACTTGAGCACGTTCCGGCCGTAATTCATGACCGCCGTCGCAGCCTCCAACGCGTAACCGTGCCCGCGAAATCGCTCGAGAAGGGAGAATCCGATATCCACCCAATCGAGTGTTTCCCGTTTCACCAAACCGCAAATGCCAATCGCGGTTCCGGAGTCCTTCAAATCGACCCGGTAAAAGCCAAAACCGTAGCGCGCATAACTCGGGAGGATTTTCTCCGAAAGATATGCCGCGGCGTCCGCCTTCGTTCTAAGGCCGCGGTCAGCGACGAATCGGATGAAGTCCGGCTCATTCATTAACTCGAGCATGAAGGCATCGTCCTCGATCGTCAGATGTCTCAGGACCAACCTTTCCGTATCGATGGTCTTCATTGGTCAATGGAGGCGATGTTTGTAAATGGATCGCGCTTCTTGTCAGCTTGTTGATGACTATCTCGAACGCCGGGTGGAAAAAGCAGAAAAGCGCCCGACTTGGAAAGATTGATGCCCTGACAGAATGGCGATTTTGACTTTCTTGTTCAAACGATGGCAAAAAGGAGAACGCATCTCAGGTCTCAACGCCTCAGGCCCGCAAATGGCCGAAGAGAAATCATCCAATATATGAAATCGGAAATCGCCTTTCAAATCCGCCTCGCGCAGCGCGATGATGTGGCGACCATCCTGGCGCTAATCCGCGAGTTGGCGGAGTACGAACGTGCACCCGACGAAGTGGTGGCGACCGAGGATCAATTGCGCGAAAGTCTTTTCGGCACGCGTCCCGCAGCGGAGGTGTTGCTTGGAGAGGAGCGCGGCGAGCCGGTTTGCTTTGCGCTTTTCTTCCACAACTTCTCTACTTGGATGGGGCGGCGCGGACTTTATCTCGAGGATCTTTTCGTTAGGCCAGAGGTTCGTGGCAAAGGCTACGGCCGCGCTCTTCTTGTTCGCCTCGCGCAGATTGCTTGCGAGCGCGGGTGCGGGCGCATGGAGTGGGCGGTGCTCGATTGGAATGAGCCGGCGATCCAGTTTTATCGAAAGTTGGGAGCCCGGCCTAACGAAGATTGGACAATTTTTCGCCTCACACTTGACGGAATCGCGCAGCTCGCGCAGCAAAAATAGAGGAGTAGCGGGCGCCCCCACCCAAAAAGGCGCCCGCTTTTCTCCTTCCCACCATCAAACCATTGGCAAGGTAACGACGATCGTGCCGTTCTTGCGCACAACCTTCATGCCCTTTTCTTTCACCGGCCCCGGCAGCGTAACCAGCTGTTCATATTGGCCAGATTCCGTACCGCTCATTTGTTCTTCTGCTTTTGCAGATCGGTGGAGGACGCGAGGGCGGAACCACCAAACCAACCCCCGAAACTGCGGAACGTATCCGGCACAGATGGAATCAAGTTGCCTGTCGATCTGGTGCATTTGCTGGTCGAGGTCGAAAGCTGACGAAGCGCTGGCCCCGGAGGTTGAAGCTGAAGCTGCTGTCCTGGGGTTGGATGAGCTGCTGCCTGGCGCCGAAGCCGGCGTGGCCAACGGTGCCGGAGAAGCGGCGGCCAGCAAGAGTGGCGCTGCCAGCGCCGGGACCAGAGCCGAAACAATGCTGTTTCGAGTCGATTTAATTTTCATACGCTATTTGGTAGTGACGCGGCGGAGAGAAATTTTAGAATGCGGAATTTTTGAACGGCTTTTGATGAAGAAAACTGATGCCAAAGCAAAGCCGTCGCGGATTGAGGATTATGCTTTTGTCAGCGATACGCAGAGCGGCGCACTCATTAGTCGCAGCGGTCGCGTCGATTGGCTTTGCCTCCCACGGTTTGATTCCGGCGCCTGTTTTGCGGCGTTGCTGGGCGACAAGGAAAACGGCTGTTGGACGCTGACGCCGAACGGAAAGGTCATGAAAAGCGAGCGCCGCTATCGCGGCGACAGCTTGATCCTCGAGACGGATTTCCACACAAGCGAAGGTGCTGTTCGCTATATCGATTTCATGCCCCCGCGGGGGACAAATCCCGATATGGTCAGGATCATCGAAGGTTTGGACGGGAAGGTGACGATCCAAATGGAGCTGATCATCCGCTTCGACTACGGATCCATTGTTCCCTGGGTCCGAAAACGTCACGGTGGACTGGAAGCGATCGCCGGCCCTGACGCATTGATCCTCCATACACCGATCAAGACCCGCGGCAAAGATTTGAGAACGATCGCCGAGTTCACGGTCGGGAAGGGCGATCGCGTGCCGTTCGTCCTTACCTGGTACGCATCGCACGAGCCGCCGCCGCGCGAGGTTGAGGCCGGGGTTGCACTCAAGGAAACAGAAAGGTTTTGGAACGAATGGTCAAAGCGGTGCACCCATCGCAGCCCGTGGCGCGATGCAGTGATGCGTTCGCTGGTCACTTTGAAGGGTCTTACCTACGCGCCGACCGGCGGAATCGTGGCCGCTTCGACGACATCGCTGCCGGAAGAAATCGGCGGCGTCCGCAATTGGGACTACCGCTACTGCTGGTTGCGCGACGCGACTTTCACCCTCTTCTCGCTTCTCGGTGCTGGTTACCAGGAAGAGGCCAGGGCCTGGCGCGAATGGCTGCTGCGCGCCATCGCGGGAAGCCCGTCGGACTTGCAGATCATGTACGGCGTGCGCGGTGAGCGGCGACTAATCGAGCACGAACTCTCGTGGCTGGACGGATACGAAAAGTCGCGTCCGGTTCGCCAGGGCAACGCCGCCGCCGGACAATTCCAGCTCGACGTTTACGGCGAAGTGATTGATGCCATGTATCACGCGCAGCGTGCCGGTCTCGAAACGAGCACGCCTGACTGGCGCTTGCAGGTAGCGTTGCTTAACTTCCTCGAATCGAAATGGGCCGAACCAGACGAAGGAATCTGGGAGATTCGGGGCAAGCCGCAACAATTCACTCACTCCAAGGTGATGGCTTGGGTTGCCTTCGATCGCGCAGTCAAGCTGGTCGAAAACTATAATTGCAAGGGAGATCACAATCTCGCTCGCTGGAAAAATCTGCGCGACGAGATTCATCGCGAAGTCTGCCACAAGGGGTTTCACCCGAAGAAGAAGGCCTTCACTCAGACTTATGGTTCGGAAGCCATGGACGCGAGCGTGCTCATGATTCCGCTCGTCGGATTCCTTCCAGCCCATGACGAGAGGGTCTGCGGAACGATCGAAGCGGTCGAGCGTGACTTATTGCAGGACGGACTAGTCCGGCGTTATCGGCCTAACGAATGCAAGGTCGATGGCTTGCCTGGGAACGAAGGCGTCTTTTTGCCATGTTCCTTCTGGCTGGCGGATTGCCTGCATCTGGTCGGCCGGAAGAAGGATGCCCGGCTCCTTTTCGAGCGCCTGCTCGATTTACGCAACGATGTCGGCCTTCTCTCGGAGGAATACGATCCCAAAAATCGGCGTCAACTTGGAAATTTCCCCCAGGCTTTCAGCCATGTCGGCCTTGTTAATACGGCCCAGGTGCTTTCGCAGGAACCCGGGGCGGCGGTCGACGAACGCAAACAGGCCTGAGGAGTCACAGTCCGAGGGCGTCAGAGGAGCGATCGCCGCCTAACGAATTGCGCTGTCTCTGCGCGAGATCCAAAAAAAGGCGCGCTGGCTGCTCCTCCCGAGGTGTCTTCCCAACGCCTCAAGTACAGCAAAAATCTTCCCCCGGACGATCGCCCGGGGGAAGATTTTGCGTTTGAAGGTAAGAGGATTAAGGAGTGGGTGACGCTTCCGTCGTCGCCGTGGTACTTTCCATGGTGCTGCTCTCGCTCGCGGCGGGAGCCGTGGTCTCCATCGGAGTCGATTCCGCCGGAGTGGTCGTCTCGGTCGTCGTTTCCGCCGGACTTGTCGTTGCCATGGTGCTCTCCGTCGTCTCAGCGGGTGAGGCAGCAGGAGCCGCGGTTTCGGTTTTTTGTTCGCACGCCACGAGGAGCGCGGCGCCAGCCAGGATGCAGATATATTTCTTCATAGGTTTTGGATGAACGCCCATGTTGGGTTAACAATTGAATCGGGGCAAGCTAAGTTTTCGGCCCTGCGGCATTTAATTTTTTCGCTGAAAGAAAATGCCTGATCGGCGAAAATTCCCGGCTAGGAAGGAAATGCGTTGTCACTCGCGTTGTGGAAAGGCGGCTCAAATTCCATCCCGTGCGCTTCCGCCACCGCGCGATGAGTCAGTCGCCCATCCATCGTGTTGATGCCGCCGACGAGCGCCGGCTGCCGCTCGCAGGCTTCCTTCAATCCGAGGTCAGCGAGCAGCTCCACATAGCGATAGGTGATGTTCGTTAGGGCCTGGGTTGCGGTGCGGGCGTAGGCCGCCGGCATGTTGGCGACGCAGTAATGAATCACGCCTTCTTCGACATAAACGGGATCGAGATGGGTTGTGGGGCGGGAAGTCTCCACGCAACCGCCCTGATCGATCGCGATGTCCACCACCACGCTGCCGGGCCGCATCTCGCGCAACATTTCGCGCGTGATCAGTTTCGGCGCCTTGGCTCCGGGCACGAGCACGGCACCGATGAGGAGATCGACCGATGGCATCAATTCCTGTAAATGCGCTTCACTTGAGTAAAGGGTGTGCGCCGAGTGCATCGTAATGTCGAGAAAACGCATCCGTTCGAGGTCTACTTCCAGAATGGTGACGTCGGCAGCGAGCCCGGTCGCCATGCGCGCCGCATTGACACCCGACGTGCCGCCGCCCAGCACCACCACGCGGCCGGGAAGGACTCCCGGCACACCACCGAGCAGCACGCCGTTTCCGCCATTATGTTTGGCCAGAAAATAGGCGCCCATCACGACCGACATGCGACCCGCGATCTCACTCATCGGCTCGAGCAGCGGGAGCCGGTTTCCGACCTGGATCGTCTCGTAGGCCACGCCGGTTACGCCGGATCTTAGGAGGGCTTCCGTGAGCGCCCGGCTCGCTGCGAGATGCAGATAGGTGAAAAGAATTTGTCCCTTGCGCAAGAGGTCGTACTCGATCGGAAGCGGCTCCTTCACTTTTACGATCATCTCTGCCTGCTGGAAAAGGTCACGCGCGCTATCGATGATCCTGGCGCCGGCATTAATGTAATCGGAGTCGAGATAACCCGACCCAAGGCCCGCGTTTTTTTCCACCAAAACGGTATGGCCGCGCTTTGTGAGTTGGTACGCCGCCGAAGGCAGTAGACTGACGCGATTTTCCTGTTGTTTAACCTCTTTCGGGACACCGATGATCATATGTTTGCCAACTGCCTTCGCATTTAATGCCGCGCGATGCTAGTTCAAAGAGGGATCATCCGGCGCCGCGGAGAGCATTTTGAACCAGGGTCCCAGACTGCGCATGATCTCGAACCAAAGTCGCGGCAGCCGTTCCGGGACGAGGGCAGGCGCGATCGGGCTTGCGCAAGACCCAGGCATTCTGGCGCAACTCGTTTTCCAACTGTCCCGCGGTCCATCCCGCGTAACCCACAAAGGCCCGGATCGTGCGGCGATCCTGCTCCGCGAGCTGATGCGCCTCGTCAATCGCGACATTCTGATTCAAACTCAGCGAATCGCGTCCCTTCCAATCGAAGGAGGCGAACATGAGTTGGTTCGTGCCGACCGGTCCGCCGAGAAAGACCGGCACGTCGGCAAGTCCCGCCGGGGTCGGATCGGTCACAAGCTCGGAAACTTGCTTGTCGAGCGGGCGGTTAATGATCAGTCCGAGGGCGCCGTCGGTTTCGCTGTGCGAGGAAATGTAAAGCACACTACGGCGAAAATTCGGGTCGAGCATATTGGGATGAGCGACGAGAAGCTGGCCGGTGAAGTTCTGCGGCTGGCCCGACGGGTGGCGCATGACAAAAATAGAAAGCGCGGCATGGAGCTGCGCAAGTTGTGGATGCGCGACTCCCCTCTCGCGTACTTCACAAACCGAGGCGTTTAGAGCTGCAGGACAGGTCCATCCCATTCTCCTTCGCGCCAGGCAAGCGAAGTCGCAGTCACAAGTTTTTGTGATTCGTTAGGCAAATGCCCGAGCAGCGCGTTGCGCCGTGCTGCATCCAGCTCGCCAAAAATATCGTCGATCAAGAGAAGCGGTGGCGTTGGCGAATTAGCCGCGAAAATTTTCGCCTGGCCCAGCTTTAGGGCAAGCGCAGTAGTCCGTTGCTGACCCTCGGAAGCAAACTGCGCCGCCAGCTGACCCTCCACGAGCAAACGCAAATCATCCCGCTGAGGGCCGACCATTGTTTGCCGCAGGCGTTCTTCATCCGCCCGCACACGATTGAGTTGCGCCGCGAAATCTCCCTCACTTCCCGGCGCGTACTCGACCACCAGAGTTTCATTCTTCCTGCTGATGGCGCGCTGGCTCTCCTCCGCCCACGGCGCGAGTCGCGTGACGATCTCCTCCCGCATCTCGTGCAAAAGGCTGCCGGCGCGAACCAGCGGCTCGGTGTAGGCTGCCAGCTCTTGCGGCCGTGGGTGCGCGGATTTCAAGAGCGCATTACGCGAGCGCAACGCGCGCTCATAGATGCGCAGGGTCGGCCGGTAACGCGCTTCTACCTGCGTGCCGATGAAATCGAGGTAGCGCCGTCGCAGTTCAGCTGGACCACGAACCAATTCTAGATCGTGATTTGCAAACGAAACCACCCTGCCGAGTCGCAGATATTCAGCGAGATCTCGCTGTTCGACGCCGTCGAAAGCCGCTTTGCGCCGCAACGCGCTGTAATAGAATTGCAGGAGATGTTCGTCGACGTGGCCCGAGAGAACGAACGATCGCTGCCCGATGCGCACTGCCGGCGCCAGGCCGACCGAGCGCTGCGATTGCAGACGCAGCAGCACGCAGGCCGCTTCGAGCAGCGACGTCTTTCCTCGACCGTTCGGACCGACGATGAAATTGAATCCGGCCGCGAATTCGACCGCGCTCGATTCGAAACAACGGAAGTCGCGCAACTGTAGGTCGCGGAGCATCACGCTTTCACAGGCTGACGAGTTCCAGCCGGCTCGTCATCTGCGCCGCCGTTTCCTGCCGCGGATAATAGCTGCCATCGATTGGCGTGACATCCGCCGGTTCCAACCCGACTGCGGCCGCGATGAAGTTGTGGTTGGAAAAAATCCCGTTGGTCGCATCCATCCCCACCCAGCCGGCTCCCGGGAGGTAAACTTCGGTCCAGGCGTGCAACGAGCCCTCTGCCCGGCGCGGCTCCGATTCCTCGCCTTCCCGCAAATACCCACTCGTTAGGCGCGCCGCCAGGCCGAGCTGCCTTAGAACGGCCGCCAGCAGCACCGCCACGTCGCGGCAGGCCCCGCGACCTGCACGTAGCGTCTCGGCGGCCGAGCGGGCTGGCCCATCTTCCCGACGCACATAGCCGATGCATTCGTGCAAGGCTCTGTTTAGTCCGGCCAGCGCCGCTACCGTTGGCTGGGGCGCCTCGGATGTCGGTCGTACCCAGCGAGGAATTTCCAGCAGCGGACCCTCTTCCGTGATCTTGAAGGGTGCGAGAACACGGTGCAATTCCGGTGGGTAGGAGAAGGGCAGGTCAACCGCCTCGCCGGTGAGCAGGAAATCGAACGGATTCTTTTCCTGCAACTCCAGGTCGATCTCGAGCTGGAAGCGCAGCTCCTGCCCCGGGGTCGAAAAGGAACAGGACGCAACACAATTGTCGAAGACGTCGTGGCCAAAGCGCACGTTGGCGCCGTAGTTCGTCTCGAAATTCAATCGGAGCAACCGGGTGAAAACATCGCTGCGCGGGAAAAGCCGGATTTCGTGCGTCGAAAAATTGACCGGCTCGGCATAACGATAAGCCGTCTCGTAGCGCACCCCGAGTTTCACGCAGAGAGGGTAGAGCCGGCCTGAACTTTTTTTCAACTAAGGCGTGAAAATTTTCTTGCATGCTAAAGTTAGTTCGCTTATCGCGGATTCGGATTTGAAAGATTGTTCTGGGGGGAACAGCCGCCCTTCATGCCCATCGGGTGTGGGGGGCGGTACTTTTTTTGGCTGATGGAGTTGCCTACAGAGCGCTCGGCAAACCAGGCGGCGTCGCGGCGGCCATGGTGGCCGCTGGCAGCGGCCCTCGTCATTCTTATTCTTGCGGTTCTCGCCGGCTTCATTTTCTACCGTCTGGAAACGTGGCCGCAGCGGATGGTTGGCCAAAGTGTGTCCGAGCTGGAGCGGCTTGGGCGCGAGGCGCGAGACACCTTCGTCAAACTCGCGCAGCTCCAGCCGCGGGTGACGGTGAACAATCGGATATATCTGGAGCAGACAAGCACGATCGCCGAATTGTCCGTCCTCGCGCGCAAAGTCGAGGTCGAACACGAAATGCTGCATACCTGGGCCGGAAGCACCAAGCGGATCAGGTTGCACGGTACTTTCCTGGTCAAAGCCGGCTTCGATCTGCGCAAAAAATTTAACGTGAATATTCGGCCTAACGAGATCACGATCGAGCTCCCGCATGCTCGGATCCTCTCGATCGAACAGCTGGCGGTGGAAGTGCTCGTGCTCGAAAACGGATTCTGGAACCGGATTTCTCCGGCCGACATTCAAAACGAGCTCGCCGTCCTGCCCCGGCTCGCGCGGGAAAAATCGACCGGGCTGCCAACCGAAGCCGAGCAGACGTTGACCCGGGAGCTGCTGGAAAAATTTCACCCGCCCCAGTCGGTTCGTGTAATCTTTCCGGCACCTTCGCCCCGCGGTTAGGTATCGTTAGGCGTGGGCGTGGCTGATGTCATTTCGCACCCGTCTCATCGTTTTCATTCTGGTTCTGCTGCTCGCCGCGGCGCTCGACGCTTTGTTCGCGCCTTTTCTCGTCGCGCATGGCGTCCGTCTCTGGCTGGAGCAGACGGCCCACCAGGAGGGTCTGAGGGCCGAGATGGAAACCGTCGAAGCACCTTTTCTCCGCCCGGTCACGATCCGCAATCTGCGCCTGACTGCCGATCGAGCGGCGTCGCGCGAGGTTTCCATGGAGGCTGCGATGGTGATCGTCGACTTGAATTTCCGCGGCTGGATCTTTGCCCGGCGCGCTCCATTTTTGCACTCGATGAGCGTCGATCACTTCAAAGGCAACATTCGCGCTGCGCCCAAGGCGGCGGCAGTGAAAAAGCTGGATTGGCGACAACTGGCGCGACTGCTCCCGGGCGATTTTCGCATTGCGCATGGCGATCTTGATGTCACGACTCCGACGACCACCATCGGTTTTCGCGATGTCGTGCTGAGCGCCAGCCCGATCGAATCGGGCAAATTCCTTGCGCGCCAGATCTCGATTGCTTCACCGCTCTTGCGGCAAACCTTCGCCAACCTGCGAGGCGCGACCTCGTGGGAAGGTGATCGCCTGACGATCGCCGGCATACCGCTTGTGCAGGGACTGGATCTCGAAGCGCTCACCCTCGATCTTTCGCGACTGGAACGGCGCCGACTCGGGGTCGACCTCCAGCTCGATGCCTACGGCGGGACGTTCCGGGCCAGTTTTCAGGGACGGGCGAGTGAGAAATTTCACATCGACATCGCGGGCTCGGCCTCCAATATTTCGCTCGCCCAGATTTCCAGAGCGATGGGTTTCCTTGAGCCGATTTCCGGCGCGGTACATGCGTCGAAATTCACGTTCCGCGGAAATCCTGGCGAGTTCCTCGATGCGACCGTTTCAGTCTGGATGGAACTGACCGATTTCGTCTGGCGCACTCATCGTGCTGATAACGTCATGCTCGGAGCGACCTACTACGATCGCCGCCTCGAGGTCGATCAGCTTTACGTGCGGCAGCGCGAGAACCAGCTAACCGTCAATGGCGAGTTGCTCTGGCCAAAAGAACGCGGCAGTTGGACGCAGTTGCCTTTTCGCGGACAGTTGAATGCCACCATTCCCGACTTGAACGAATTCGCGGAATTGTTTGGCGCGACGACCGGCGATTTCAAAGGCGCGCTCCTCGCCGAAGGGGAACTCGATTCTCTCGCCCCTCAGGCTCACGGCCGTCTCGCGCTGCATGGCAAGGAGGTGAAATTCCGCGGCTTCACGGTCGATTCGTTGAGCGCATCGCTCGGACTCAGGGGCAGCGAACTCACCCTGGAGAATCTGGAGGCGCGCCACGCGGACGACTTCCTGCGCGCGCGCGGCAGCGTCGAGCTAACTGCGGCGCATCGCTTCGAAGGGAGGCTGACCGGCGCAATCAACGATCTGGGAGCCTACGCGCCGCTCCTGCCGGAGGCCTGGCGGGTATTGAAAATCGGTGGCGGTGCGACCTTCGACTGGCGCGGAGACGGGACTCCGGACGCGAACTCCGGAACGATGCAATTCTTTGCCCACGGCTTGCAGTTGCCTGTCGCGCCGCTGCGCATGCCGCTCGACATCACTCTCGAGGGAGTTATTCGCCGCGGGACGTCTTCTTCCGCACTTTTCAGATTGCAAACGATCACATTTCGTTAGGCGGCTTTCTCATGCTTGGGAGCAACTTCGTTGAGCTACAGGCCCTGCAATTCGCGCTCGATGGCGTGCCCCGAGCCAATGGCACCCTGTTTCTTCCCTTCAGCGCCAATCGTTGGCGGACCTCGCACAGTCTGCTCGCGGCTTTCGATCAGGAACAAAAGTTCGATATCGATCTGGCGGTCGATCACCTGGATCTGACCGCGCTGACCAAGGCGCTCGGCGAGAAATCCGTGGCCAGTGGCGTGCTCGATGGGAAGCTCGCCGCCTTCGGTCCACTGCGCGCTCTTCAGGTAACGACGAACTGGCGGCTGGAAGATTTCGGCGCGTCCTCGCCGCACAACCTGATCGATTTTTACGGTTACTATTCAGACGGTCGAGCGGATGCGTATGCGACTGCGACCTTCGGTGTTTCCGATCCTGTGAACACGCGCGTCACACTGCCCTTGCGTCTGGCGAAGGACCATTTGGCCGACGGCACTGTGCTCGACCAGACGGCACCTTTCTCCGTCACGATCGATTGTCCCGCGCTTTTCCTCGATGCCTTGCCTAACGAATGGCGGTTTGGCGCGGTGGGCGGACTCTTGAGCGGCGGGATTGTTTTTTCCGAAACACTCCAGGCGCCGAACGTGACCGGCGAGGCAGAGATCCTCAATGCGCGTTTTAAGCCGCTACCGCCATGGCCAGAGCTGAGCGACTTCGCAGCGCAAATCCACTTCGAAAGGAGCGCGGCTGTGATCGATCCGCTGCGCTGCGAGATTGAGGGAACGCCACTGGCATTGCGTGCCCGTCTAACGACTTCGGCGACCGACTTCCGCGTCATTTTAACGCCATTGGCCGGCGGCCTCGAGTTGCTGGAGGTTCCGCCGAGTTGCGCGGATGTCTGGGGCATTCGGCTCGTCGAGCAGGGGACCCCGAGCGACGAGGCTCACCTGCGGGAGGCGGTTGTGAGGGGAACGATTGGCTCGCCTGCTCTGAGCCTTACGATTCACTCGGAATCGTCCGATTCTGGGATTAGCTCTCCGGCGCAAACGACCCTTTTCCTTCGCGGACCATCAGGCGACGCACAGCCGTTGCTCCTCCAAGTGCTGCCCGCGGAAACCTCCGCCTCGATCAAGCTGGCGAGGCCTTCTCGTTAGGCCGACCTAGCGAACGACAAAGCCGGTGGCGGTCACGACCTGGCCGTCACGAATCAGGGCGGTGTGCTTTTGTGGTCCGGTGTAGGCGCCAAACACGTTGCGCGCATTGACCGAAAAATCGACGAGGAAGCCAGCCACCTTGTGGTTCTTCCCCACGTCCAGTTCGCCCGGCCTCGGTTCGCCCAGCCATTGAATCTTAACGCTTTTCGGATCGACCAGCGCCGAGTTGAGCCAGGCGGTGACGAGTTCCTGGTAATTGTGCGGATAGGCGCCATAAATCGCTCCCGGTTGAGGCGGGGTTTGCGCCAACCCGGCGAGCGGGAGAACCGCGGCCACAGCTAGCCAGGCCGGCACTATCTTCATCCTCCAATTCATATCGTTAGGATAAATGCACAGCTGGAGAAGTCGAGGCCGCGAGAAAGAGACTTCTGTTTGCGCTTGATTGTGTCTATCCCTTCCCCCGGATGAAAATCGTCGCCTGCCTTTCCGTCGCTCTGCAACTAATCGCTGCGCCGCTCACCGTGACCGTTCAACCTGCTTCTGCTGTTCTTACCAATTCGTCGGAAACGGTCAAACCGCTCGACCCCGCGGCGACCACCCGCGCCTGGTTGGATACCGTCCCAGCGGAGAAGCGCGCCAAATCGGATGCCTATTTCGAGGGCTGCTACTGGCTGATCCTCTAGAATTTTCTCCTCGCCGGTGCGATTTCCCTTTTTCTGCTCGGAAGCGGACGATCGGCCCGTCTGCGCGATTTCGTCGAACGCACTACTCGCTTCAAAGCGCTCCAAGTCACGCTCTACGCCATTCCTTATGTCGTGATTGTGGCGGTTCTCTCCTTTCCGCTGGACGTCTACTCTGGTTATTTCCGGGAACGCGCCTACGGACTGGCCACGCAGACTTTTGAGCACTAATGTCCCATTTCATGTGCCATCCACGCGTTCAAACTCATTCTCTATTTCAGTGTCTTTATTCTCTGCGCTTTTGCTTTTTCGAGGGTGCTTTTTGAGCGCGCAGTGCGGCAGCCGGGTTCGCGGTGCGGGGTAGATGGGTTTGCCGATTCGGCTGGGTTCCTGCTCCTCGTCCTGTTTTTTTCGACCGCCTTATTTCTTCTCACGCCGCTTTCCAACACGGCGGTGCGCATCACGGAACGGGAAGCCGATGCTTTTGGCATCAACACATCAGGGGAGGCGGACGGATTGCCAGGGTTGCCTTGAAACTCGGCACCTATTGCAAGCTCGATTCTGGTCCGATCGAAGAAATGATCTTCTTCGATCATCCCAGCGGCCGGGGCCGCATTGAGATGGCGATGGATTGGAAAGCGGTCAACCTCCCGGCTGGCGATGCCGGTCGTAATCTCGCTCCGCCTCGTTAGGCAATGGTGCCGCGGACCGCTTCGCCTAACGAGTGAGGGCCAACTTCTCCGTGCCGGCCTTGTCGAAGTCGAGCGCTTTCTGTCGCGCGGGAGACGTCGCCCGAGCAGGCGCCGATTCCTCCGCCGGCTTTGCATTCGTCAGGCGCAGACCGACCAGCTTGCTGACTCCGCGCTCTTCCATCGTTACGCCATAAAGGATGTCGGCTTTGGCGATAGTGCGCTTGTTGTGGGTGATAATGACGAACTGGCTTTGACTGACAAACCGGTCGAGCACTTTGATGAAGCGGTTGATGTTCGATTCATCGAGCGGCGCGTCCATTTCGTCGAGGATGCAAAACGGGCTTGGACGCACCATGTAAATCGCGAAGAGAAGCGCGACCGCGGTCATGGTCCTTTCGCCACCAGAAAGCAGCGAAACACTTTGCAGTTGTTTGCCGGGGGGTTTGGCGATGATGTCAATCCCGCAATTCAGCGCGTCGTTCTCGTCGAGCAATGCGAGATCGGCGCGGCCACCGCCGAAAAGCTCGGCGAACACTTCGCGGAAGTTGATCCGTACCTGCGCGAAAGTTTCGGCGAAGAGTTTCTCCGTTGTCTGGTTGATTCGCGCAATGACATCAAGCAGCTCGCGGCGTGAATTCGTCAGGTCGGAGTTCTGCGTTTCGAGAAAAGTGTGACGCTCTTCGAGTTCGTCGTACTCGTGCACGGCATCGAGGTTGACCGGGCCCATCGCATCGAGCTGACGTTTCAATTGTTCGATGATTTCGCGGAGTTGGTCTTCATCGAAGGCCGTCACGTCGTCCGCAGCGATTTCGGGTTCCGCTTTGCCGCGCTGCTTGATCTGGGCGCGAAAGGTTTTGTTGAAGGCATAACGATCGGGAGCAAACTCGCGCAGATCGACCTGGTAACGTCGCATCGCATGCTCGGCCAGATTCTCGATCTTGAGCTGCATCTGCGTCTGGCGGACTTCTTCCTTGCCGCGCGCTTCGTGCAGATCGCTGAGCGATTTCCGACGCGCGCGCAGATCGGCTTCCATGTGGTTGACTTCCGTCAGGCGCGCGGCGCGCGTATTCGCGATTTCCGCGACGGCAGCTTCCGCGGTGGCAAGGGCCGCGCTCTCTACCTCGATCGCGCGTTCGGCTTCGGCACTCTCGGCGCTCTGTTGAGCGCGCCGCGCTTGATAACTGGCAATGTCGGCGTGGCGGGTCGCGATCAAATCGGCCAACTCTGCGTGTCGCGTGGTCATCGGCTGACGCTGGCTGCGCAAGCCTTCATGGCGTTGACGTTCGGTCGCGACGGCGAGCCGCAGCTCACTCAGTTGTTCAACAATTTCGTCATCGCGCAAGCGTTCGGTTTCGACTGCCGATTGCAGTGCAGTCTGGCGTTCTCGGGCATCGCCAAGGAACGTTCGTTGCTCGGCGGCTTCGCTGTTCAATTGCCCGAGCCGCACGGCGGAAGCACTCAGTTGCTGCTCGATGGTGTTTCTTTCCCAATCGAGCGCATCATATTTGTGGCTTGCTTCGTGCCACTCGCGCTCGATCGCCGCGACCTGCTGTGTCGTTGCTGAATGATCGCTTCGCGCCGCCTGGTGCTTCTTTCGAATCTCTTCCAAGCGCTCGGTTGCGGCTTCGAACTGGCGTTGTGCCTTCCCACTTTTCGCCCGCAGATTCGCCTGTTCATCAAGCAGCGCGCCGTGTTCGGCGGCGAGGGCGGCGATCTGAGCTTTACGCGCCAGAAGTGAGCTCCTTTCTTCGTTGATCCGTCCGCCATAGATCACGCCCTTTGCGGAGACGACTTCGCCACCCTGGGTGGCAAAGGTCAGATGTGGGAATTCCCGCTTGAGCGCCAGTGCCTGCTCGAGATCGGTGACGAGGACGACATCGCCCAACAAGTGCCTAACGAGAATCTCGAGTTCGGCGGACGCGCGAACCTTTTCCGTTGCCCAGGCAAGCGCGCCGCGCGGAAGGTTGTGCACGGCGGGCAGCACATCAGCGCTCAATTCCGGCGCGATGAGCGCGGTGTGGCCGAGTTTGCGAGCTGTCACGGTGGTGATGATCTCGGTCACGAGCGCGCTGTTCTGCAGAACAATGGCGTGCAGGTTGCGTCCCAGGGCCGCTTCGATCGCCGGGATGAATTCCTCATCGACTTCGATGAGCGAGGCGAGCGCGCCGTGCAATACCGGCAGGATACGCTCCGGTTCATCGAGTCCGTGCAGAACTGCCTGCGAGCCCTCGGCCAAACCTTCGCCCTCGGCGTTGAGCTGTTGCAAAATCTCGAGGCGCGATTGCCGTTCCGCGAGCGCGCGGTCGCTCCCGATCAGCGCCGCTTCGGCGTCGCGCAGTTTTTGTTGGTGCCTGTGGAGATCCTCTTCCGCGACTGGAATCTGCGCGGCCAAATCCTGGAGCGTTTCTTGTTCCCGGTCGGCGTCGGCGCGAATTGCCGCCAGTTGCTTCACGACACGGTCGCGCGCGGCGGCAGCTTCATCTAACGCCGCCGCTAGCTCCGCAAGGCGCGGCTCGGTCGCGGCCCGACGCGTTACCGTTCCGGAAATTTCTGTCTCCAGATCAGCCAGCCGGTTCTCGGCCTTCGAGATCGACAATTCAAGCGCCTGCAGTTCGCGCTCGCGTTCTTCTCGCGTTTGCCGCGTTTCCGCCGCGCGTGTCGTTAACGCAGTGAGTTCGGTTTGTTTGGCGGCCAGCAGTCGTTCGGTTTCAGCGAGGAGCAAGTCGGCGTCGTGAATTTCCGTTTCCTGCTGCGCACGTTTTTTCTCCGCCGTTGCGACGTCGGCTTCGTAACGTTCGATCAACGCCGTCAGCTCCTGTGAGCGCTCGCGATTGAATTCGATCCGGTTGCGATGCGACGCGATCTGGCTTTGCAGCCGTTGCACCTCGCTGCGCGCTTCGTTGATCCGGGCGTCGACTTCTTCCAGTTGGCCACGTTGCGCCGCGACCTGGTTTTCGTGTTCCTCAATCTCACGTTCGGCCGCGCCTTGTTGCTCTTCGAAGTGCAGCGTGGCCGCGCGCGACCGTTCCAGCTCCGCCTCGAGCGCGTCGAGTTGGGCACGCGAATGATGCGTATCGAGCACCTGCAAATCCGCCAGCAACGCCTGGTAGCGTCGAGCCTTTCCTGCCTGGCGCTGGAGCGAACCGATCTGGCGTTTCACCTCTTTGATGATGTCGCCGAGCCGGAGCAGGTTTGCCTCCGTCGCCTCGAGCTTGCGCAGCGCTTCGCGCTTTTGAGATTTGTATTTGGTTATCCCGGCCGCTTCTTCGAAAACCGCGCGCCGATCTTCGGGGCGTGAGCTGAGGATTTGATCGATCCTGCCCTGTTCCATCATTGAATAGGCGACCCGGCCGATACCAGTGTCGGCGAAGAGGCTTTGAATGTCCTTTAGCCGGCAGACAGTTTTGTTGAGCAAATATTCCGAGAGACCATCGCGATAAACACGCCGCGTCACGCGCACGTCGTGCCAATCGACGCCGAGTTCGGCCGCGCAGTCGGTAAACGTTAGAGAAACTTCCGCGAAGCCGACCGGCTTGCGTGAATCGGTGCCATTAAAAATAATGTCGGCCATTTCGGCGCCGCGGAGCGCCTTGGCGGACTGCTCGCCCAGAACCCAGCGAACGGCGTCGAGGACGTTTGATTTGCCGCAGCCGTTAGGGCCAGCGATCGCGGTCACGCCCTCGTGGAAATTGAAGACGGTCTTGTCGGCAAAGGATTTAAACCCGAAGAGTTCGAGCGATTGGAGATGCATGCGGTAGGAAATCTACGAGGTGCATACAACTCGCTCCAGCCGGTGACAAGCAAAATAAACGCTATCTTGGGGAGCGGGTTGGTTACGCCACAAGATATGGTATCGGCTGGAGGCTAGCCAGCCGGCTTGGCGATAGCGCGTTGGATGAGGAATAGAACCGATGCCGCGGCCACCACGACGGCGGTGACCCCCAACTCTTGTCGCGTCGCCTGGGCCAGAATCAAAAGACTGATCACGACTCCGACGCACGGCACTGCCCACGCGCCTGGAAAGTGGAACGGGCGGCCATCGGCCCGCACGTCGCGTCGCATCAATTGCAGCGCTGCACCGCAGCAGAGGAAATAAAGTACGAGCACGGCGACATTTGAAAGGATAGCGAGGTGTTGGAAGGTCGAGAAGAGGGAAAGGACCGCAGCGATCGCGCAATAGGAAAAAATCGCGACGTCCGGCGTATGGAAACGCGGATGAACATGCGCCAAAGCTTCTGGAAGGAAGCGGTCGCGCCCCAAGGCAAAGAGAATGCGCGGCGAACTAAGAATGTCGCTCGCAAGGAAGCCAAACGCGGAAATGCTGGCACCGGTGAGCATCAGATTGCGGCCGGGCTCACCGAGAAAGCGGGACGCTGCCTGCGCCAAGGGCGCGGTCGGAAATTTTCCGAGGGTGTCTCCGAGGATGCCTTGCGCGACTAATTGGATCAGCAGGTAGAGCAAAGTCGTGACCGCCGAGCGCGAGGTAGATCGCACGCGGGACGGTGCGCGAAGGATCCTTCACTTCGCCGCTAGGCATCAGCGCGACTTCAATTCCGACGAACGCAAAGAGAAGCAAGAGCACTCCGCGCCCAAGAACGGGGACGCCCGGCCAAGTGATCAATGCGGCATTGCCCCGCTGGACGAAAAATATTCCAACCCCGACAAAGATGAAGAGGGGAACCAGCTTTGCGATCGTCACAATCCAGACCGCGCCAGCCCCGGATTGAACGCCCCCGATATTGATCCAGGCGAGCGCGCCGAAGACAATCAGGACGACCAGAAAGTGCATCGCGCCGTGGGCGAAAATGGGCGCTAGCGCGCCGATCGTGTCGGCGAGGAGCGCGACGATGCCGGAGGAAGCGAGGATCGCAGTGAGAAAATAAAGCACGCCTGCGATAAAGCCGACGTAGCCACCGAAAGCGGTTTCGACGTAGGCATAAAGACCGCCGGTTAAGGAGACGCGACTCCCAGCCAGCGCGAAGGAGGTGACAAAAACCGCCATCGCCAGCGCGCAAATGAGAAATGCCAGCGGCGCGCCCGCTCCGAGCTGCGCCGCGACGAGCGCCGGAAGGGCGAAGATTCCTGCACCCACTGTCGAGTTCACGATGTTAGCCGTGAGACTCGGAACGCCGAGCGCGCGGATCAATTGCCTTTCAGCGGCGGGCTCGGCGGGCTGGTTCATGCGCGGCAGGCTGCGCGAGGCGCGCCTCTCGGGCAAGTCGTTAGTTGTCGTCGGGCGAAGCTGTTCTACTCTTCGGCATGCGCGATTCCTATCTTCAAGAGTTCTATACGTTCCTGCGATTTCCGAGCATCTCGACCGACGACGCCTTCAAAACCAAGCTGGCGGAGTGCGCGCATTGGCTGGTCGAAAAACTGAACGGGATCGGCCTCGAGGCGCAGCTCATTTCCACGCCCGGGCATCCGATCGTTTGGGCGAAAAATAAACATCGACCGGGGCGCAAGACCGTGATGCTTTATGGACATTACGACGTGCAGCCGCCGGATCCGCTCGAGCTATGGGATTCGCCGCCGTTCGAGCCGGTTTTGAAAAACGATTACGTCTATGCGCGCGGCGCGACCGATAACAAAGGGCAGATCCTGTCGCACATTCTCGGCCTCCAGGAAACGATCGCCGAGCACGGCGACCTACCGGTTAACCTGCATCTCATTGTCGAGGGGGAAGAAGAGATCGGGAGCGGCAGCTTGCCTGGATTCTTGAAGGAGAACCGCGGGTCGTTAGGCTGCGATGTCGCGGTCGTTTCCGACACCGGAATGATTGCGCGCGGCGTACCGACGCTGAGCTACGGCTTGCGCGGAGTGACGGCGTGCGAGGTGAAAGTGACGGGCTCGAAAATGGATTTGCACTCGGGCGTATTCGGCGGCGCGGTGGCAAATTCCATCACTGCGCTCGCACGGTTGCTCGCGACCTTGCACGACGAAAACGGCCACGTCGCGGTGGAAGGTTTTTATGACGACGTCAAGCCACTGGAAGATTGGGAGCGCGAGGCCTGGCGCAAGTTGCCGGTCAACGCGGACAAGGAAATTCTCGGCGAGACCGGTGTCCCGGCGCTCTTCGGCGAGAAAGGTTTCAGCACCCTGGAGCGCCTCTGGGCGCGGCCGACGGCGGAGATCAATGGCATCGGCGGCGGCTACCAGGGGAAGGGGACCAAGACGGTTATCGCAAGTCACGCCATGGCGAAGCTGACGTTTCGTCTCGTGCCGGACCAGGACGGGGACAAGATCCTCAAGCAAGTACGGAAACATCTGGAAAAGAATCTCCCACCGGGCGTGACGATGGAGATCGTCGACGGACACAGCGGTCCCTGGTACTCGACCGATCCGCATTCGAGTTTTGGCCAGGCCGCGCAGCGCGCCTTGAAGCAGGCGTTCCAGAAGGAAGTCGCGCTCATCCGCGAAGGCGGGAGCATTCCGATCGTCTCGCAATTTCGCGACATCCTGGGAGTGGAAACGCTCCTGCTGGGGCTGGCCCTGTCCGATTGCCGGGCGCATTCGCCTAACGAAAATTTCCCGCTAGAAAACCTGGAAGCCGGGATCAAGATGAACAAGGCGATCCTGCAGGAAGTGGGCGCAGGCCAGTAGGAGGGCGGACTAATTTTAGGATGCCGTCGCCTCGCCTGACTGGATGGTTGGCGGCCGGCCTGATCGGCATTGCTTTTTATCCGACAGCCCTGGTTCGTGGAGAAGAGTCGTCCTTAGGCGAAAAGATTCAGAAGTTTTTCGCTACGCCGACGCCGACCCCAAGCCGTCGGCGGCCCAAGCGCACTAAAGGCACGCCAAGGCCTTCGCCGAGTCCGAGCGTTTCACCGAAGGCGAAAGCCAAGGCGAAGCACAAGTCCTCGCCATCACCAACCGAGACCCCGACGCCGTCTATCAAAGAAACGCCTTCGCCGACGCCGACCTCGGAAAAGAAAGTGGCGACCGTTTCACCGAGCGAAATCGAAGATTACGGCAAGAACCCGGCGCCGGTGAGAAAGCTTCTGGATGACGCGCTCGAGCTGACAAAACGTAATCTCGGTTATACCTATGGCTCGGCCGATCCCGAGCACGGCGGGATGGATTGCTCGGGCTTCATCTATTACGTCCTTCGTCGAAACGGGGTGGAAGATGTGCCGCGGGATGCGAGCGAGCAATACGTCTGGGTGCGCAAGGCGGGGAATTTTCGTGCGGTCCTGAGCAGAAACATCGATTCCTTCGAGCTCGATGAACTCAAACCGGGCGACCTGCTTTTCTGGGCCGGCACTTACAACGTTGAGCGCGATCCGCCGGTCACCCACACCATGATTTACCTCGGGAAACAGAAAGAAACGGGCAAGCCGATCATGGTCGGCGCGAGCGACGGGCGCACCTACGAGGGCGAGAAGCAATTCGGAGTGAGCGTATTTGATTTCAAGACCGCACCCGCCAGCGCGGGCGGCTCGTCCGAGGGCCGCCCGCGATTTGTCGGCTATGGGAAGATTCCCGGATTGGGCGGGGAAAAACCCTAGCGAATGGGCGTGGCTGGCGAGGGGAAAGCGGTCGCCGTCGGTAAATCGTTAGGCAAATCGGCCGGGCGCGAGTGCGTGTGCCGATAATGTTGCGTCACCAGGCCGAGCACGAGCGCCAGCACAATAAAGGCAATCGTGCGCTGCTCCTGTCGCGTGAGAACAAACATTCCGAGCTTGGAGCGGAGACTCATCTTGCGTAGGGGACTGGATCGGGAAAATTCGCTTCGGCGAAGCCTTTCAAGCGGAGCTGGCAAGAATCGCAAACGCCGCACGCCGTCCCGTCGGCCGTTGGATTGTAGCAGCTGTGGGTAAGTGAATAATCCACGCCTAACGAAACGCCACGCTGAATAATTTCGGCTTTGCTCATGGCAAGGAGCGGCGCGTGAATCGTAAAACGATCTCCCTCGATGCCGGCTTTCGTCCCCAGGTTCGCAAGTTCTTCAAAGGCCTGGATGAACTCGGGTCGGCAATCGGGATAGCCGCTGTAATCGATCGCGTTCGCGCCGATGAAAATGTCGTGCGCCTCGATCACCTCCGCCCAGGCCAGCGCGTAGGAGAGGAAAATCGTGTTGCGCGCCGGGACGTAGGTGACTGGTATCGCGCGCGCCATCTCCGCCGCGGAACGGTGAGTGGGGACTTCCAGATCAGCGGTCAACGCTGAACCACCGAAGACGCGCAGATCGATTTGCGCAATCCGATGCTCGTACGCGCCCAACGCACGCGCGACCTTCTCGGCCGCCGCAATCTCGCGTTCGTGGCGCTGACCGTAACGAAAGGAAAGAGCGAAAACTTCGAAACCTTGCGCGCGGCTGATGGCAAGAACAGTGGCGGAATCGAGCCCGCCGCTCAGGAGGACGACCGCGCGCTTCATCGCGCGGAGCGCTCGGGCTCGTCCGGGTGGGTTGCGCTGATCGTCAGGCTGATTCCGCCGCGGGAGGCGAACTCGGCGTGCACAATCATCTTCCGCGGGGCGCAGGCCCGAACGAGATCGTCGAGGATGCGGTTGGTGACCTCTTCGTTAAAAGCCTGCTCGTTGCGATAGGAAGCGAGGTAAAACTTGAGCGACTTGGTTTCGAGGCAACGCTTCCCCGGCAGGTAGTCGATCGTAATTTGTGCAAAGTCGGCTTGGCCGGTGATCGGGCAAAGCGACGTAAAGTCGGCGGACTCGAATCGGATCCAATAGGGCCGGTGGGCCGGGTTCGGAAATGTTTCGAGAATGTCTGCCGACGGAGCAGCGGGGAGGCGCGTTTCGCTGTGACCGAGCAGTCGAAGGCCTTTTGTTTTTTTTGGCATCGTTCGTCAGAGCGGGTTTCGCGTCGATGGATTAAGGAGAGCGCGTTTGCGGTCGCCCAGAGCGTGATAATTCCAGTAATCGATTTTCAAACTGCGCTTCAGTTGCAGGTGGCTGCCATCGGCCACGTCCCACTTGCGCAGGAGATAGGGAAAGGCGCGGTCGAGCACGAAACGATCGGTGCCAACGGCATGCTGCACCGTGACATAAATCGCATGCTCGCCCGTTTCGTAATGCACCTGCGCAGGTTTCCAGACCAGGTCGTCTTTTTTCGAGTTGATGACGCTGGGCGCGAGCTGGATCTGGAAATCGCCGTTCCGCTTTGTGAAATCAATCGTGCGCACGCGGAGCGGGAGTTCGTCGTAAAAGAATCCGTTAGGTGGGAGCCTCACTTTCTCCCGGCCCTCGGCCATCCCGTCCCAGTAAGAGTGCCATTCGTAGGTGAAAACCTCTCCGCCCCGCCGCGCTTCTTTATAGGTGTTCCCGCAACTGTCGTTGCTCGTTAAAGAAAACTTGGCCAGCTGCCCGTTATCGGCTCGCCAGAAGTTGGAATGCATCTGTTGATAAACGTAGAGACCGGTTGGGATGTGCAAAATCTGGTTCATTTTTAGCACCTGGATGACGCCGGGGCGCTGCCAGTCATCCGGCTTGACGAACTGCTTCAGGTCGAACGGTTCGCGCACGAGGATGTGGAGCACTTCGGTCTGGCGCGGCTGACCGTAGCGCCTGATCTGAGCGTCGTAGATATCGAACTCGGACTTGCCGTCGTTCCAATAACCGGCGTTCTGGACGAAGGCGGGAGCGAACTGCCCGGGCGCGGGTAATGCCCCAACGAAACTAAGCGCAAGAAACGCGAAGAGTGGTTTCCGCATGGCCAGGTTCAGTTTAGCGGTCGATTGCGAAAGGGACAATCCTTCCGTAAGATCGCGGGCCCATGGGAGAGAAATCTAACGTTGAACTTCCAGAGTCCGCGGATCGTGCAGCTGACACGGCCGCCTCTGCACCTGCCGGTCTGGAGCAGACGGGGGTGATCGATTTTTTTGCGCACGATACAAAGAGTGATGAAGTGCTCCTGGTGATGTTTGAGCCTCGACTCTGGGATGGTTCGGAGCCGCAGCTCTTCCAACTGCAGGAGAAGTTCAACGCTTACGTTTCTTTTTTGCTCGATGGCGAGCTGGCCGAAGCGCATCCGGAACTCGCCGGCAAAAATGCGCGGATTGAATTGCATTGCGCGGGAGTGCCGGAAGGTCGCGCGCTCGATCTGCTCAACGCGATCCACGATCAGCTCGCGCTGCAGGAAATCCGCGTGGAGGTAATTGTGCAGGAAAGCGGTTGCGGCAGCGGATGCACCTGCGGGCAAAATCACTAAAGAGCGATCTCAGAACTTCAGGAACGTCTCGACCGGAGTAGGCGCGATCTTTTCGCGGCCGTGGAGAAATTCGAGCTCGATGAGAAACTGCGCTTCGAGCAATTCGCCGCCGACTTTCTGGATAAGCGCTGCCGCGGCAGCCGAGGTGCCACCGGTCGCAAGCAAATCATCGATCAGCACGATTTTCTCGCCAGGCGCGATGCTGTCGACGTGCATTTCCATTTCGGCGTCGCCGTATTCGAGCGAATAGGACGCGGTTTCCGTTTTGAACGGGAGCTTGCCCTTCTTGCGGATCGGGACGAAACCGACGCCGAGCGCGTAGGCTACCGCGGACCCGAAAACAAATCCGCGCGCGTCGATTCCGACCACTTTGTCGATCGGCAAGGTTCGGCAGCGCGCAAGAAAAACGTCGATCGATTCGCGGAAGAGGTGCGAGTCGACCAGGATCGGAGTGATGTCCTTAAAAACGATGCCATGCTTCGGAAAATTGGGAACGTCGCGGACGCCCGCGCGGAGACGATCAATCGAGCCAGCAACCATGGCGGCAGGCTAGCGGGTCGGGCCAAAAGGTCAACGAATGCCGGGAGGGATCAGTTTCGATAAGCCTGCTGGTCCGGCAACGCCCGCCCTATCTGCGTCGCGCGGCCATTGGTGGGGAAACTTTTCTTTTTGGGGAGCGGGGCGTCTGAAGCACCAAGGGCCCGACTGGTTGGTGTTTCTTTGCTGGTGCGGTGTCGGTTTCGCTCGTTGCGGTAATGCTGACGCTCACCCTCGCGTCAGCCGGATCTTTCTTTCCGGCCTGATGGCGAGCCCAATCGGCGAGAGCCCGAGCCCGCAGCCGGGCGTAGGCCTTGGTGAGCGCGCTCTCCAGGCCTTTTAGTTCTTCTCGCGACGGCTGCTTTGTGCCCGCCTTGCGCGGGGGAGTCTCCATTCTGTTCCAAAAAGCAGGAAGCGGGCCCACACTGCTTCCGCAGCGGAACGAAGATTGCCAACGCCCGCCGCGCCTCTTACCATTTCCCCACGATGGACCGTGAGTTGCTGATCGTTGCCACGCTCTGCTTTTTCCTTGCGATGGTGCGCACCGCTCTCTCGGTGCGGGCGCGCAACTATCAGTCGGCCGGCTTCAATTTCTTCGCAATCGCGCTCGGCTTTGTTTTTCAAACCGCGTTCCTCTCCGTGCGCGGTCACGCCATCGGGCGCTGCCCGCTGACCAATCTCTTCGAGGTCTTCATTTTTCTTGCATGGTCGGTTTCGCTCATTTATCTGCTCATCGGACCGACATATCGGCTTTCGCTGATGGGTGCGTTTACCGCGCCGCTCGTCTTCGGTCTGCAAATCATGGCGCTGCTCGCCCCGATTGATCGCCCCCATCCAATGGCCCACTCGCCCTCGCGGTGGCTGGAATTGCACGCCTCGGTCTCGCTCATCGCCTACGGTGCCTTTGCGCTGGCCTGCGTCGCGGGCCTGATGTATCTCGGGCAGGAGCGGCAACTGAAACGCCGCCAGATCAATTCAATGTTCTATCACTTTCCGCCGTTAACCGATCTCTTTGCGGCCATCACGCGGTTGCTCTGGCTTGGCTTTATCCTGCTTACGGTTGGTATCGTGGCCGGCTTCTTCACCGGTCAGCCGCTGCCCTACGTCAAGATCGCGTGGTCGTTGGGCGTCTGGATTTTCTACGCCGCGATTCTTTTCGCGCGCCATCTGGGAACGACCGCTCCGCGCCTCATCGCCACGCTCTGTGTCGTGGCTTTCAGCGCTGCACTCACACTGCTCTGGGGAATCACCTTTCTCTCGCAGGATCACTCGCTTTAATGGACCTTTTCTGCGTAGGCATCAGCCATCACACTGCGGATGTTCAGACGCGCGAACGTTTCGCCGGGCACGCGGCGATCGATCGCGTCCTGCGCGAAGAGGCTGGTTGCACGGAGGCGTTGCTCCTCACCACCTGCAACCGGGTGGAAGTTTATGCCGCTTCGGAGCCAGCTATTTCGACCGAACGGATCGCGCATTGTCTGCTGGCCAATGGCATGCAACCGGTGGAGGAGGAAGTGGACGTTTTTTATCGCTACGAAGCGCTCCGCTGCGTGCAGCATCTTTTCCGCGTCGCCTCGGGACTTGATTCAATGGTTATCGGTGAAACCGAAATCCTCGGCCAGGCGAAAAAGGCTTATGCCGCGGCCCGCGAATCCGGCTCGGCTGGCCCTTACCTTCATCGGCTTTTCCAACGCGCTTTTCGTGTCGCGAAGCAAGTCCGGACTCATACCGGTATTACTCGTGGCGCGGTTTCAGTCGGCTCGGTCGCAGTCGATCTGGCGGAACAAATTTTCGGACACTTCGAGACCCGCAAGGTGTTGTTGCTCGGTGCGGGCGAGGCGAGCGAGCGCACCGCCCGCGCGCTCTTGAAACGGGGTGTGAGTGACATCCGGGTGACGAATCGTTCGCCGGAACGCGCCGAGACGCTCGCAGCTCTGATCTGCGGTCGCGCAATACCGATGGAGGATTGGGAAATCCATTGCCGCGAGGTCGACATCATTATTTCATCGACTGCTGCGCCGAGTCCGATTGTGACGAGGGAGAATCTGGAACCGCTCCTAAACCACCGACTGGATCGGCCGCTTTTCATCATCGATATCGCGGTGCCCCGGGATGTCGCGCCAGACGTGAATGAAATGGAGGGCGTGTTTCTTTACGACATCGATTCGCTGCAGTCGATCGCCCAGCAATCGCTCGCGTTGCGCCGGGAACAGATCGCTGCCGGTGAGGAAATTATCGCGGAGCATGTGAACGATTTCAGCGGCTGGTTCGTGGCCGCGCGCGAAGGGATAATCCGCGGGCCTTCCTTGCGCACCTCCGAAAGCTGAGTGGGCACGCTGGACCGGATCATTCTCGGTTCGCGCGGGAGCGAACTGGCCCGCGCGCAGGCGCGCCTGGTCGAAGAGGCCCTGCGCGTCGCCTGGCCAAAGTTGGAAGTGATGCTTGAAATTGTCCAGACAAGCGGCGACGAGAGCGCCAATGCGGGACCAATCCTTGATCGCCGGGCGGGACGAAAAGGAATGTTCACACGCGAGATTGAAAAAGAGCTTCTCGTTAGGCGAATCGACGTCGCGGTGCACAGCGCGAAGGACCTTCCAAGCGAGCGATTGGAAGAACTGGAGGTAGGTGCCACGCTGCCGCGGGCTGGGACGGAAGACCTCCTGATCACGAAGAACGGCGCCGGCCTAACGACGCTCCTGGCCGGTGCGACCATTGGCACGGGCAGCATTCGGCGGCGACGTCAGCTCGCCTGGCAGCGGCCCGACCTGAATATTGCTGATCTCCGCGGCAACGTGCCGACCCGCCTGCGCAAGTTGCGCGAACACGAAGATTGGAGCGGGATTATCCTGGCACGGGCCGGTCTGGAGCGCCTTGGACTTGCGCTGAAAAGCGAGATTCTTTCGTCCGACGATTTTGTCCCGGCGGGAGGGCAGGGTGTGGTTGCGCTCCAGGTGCGGCGTGATGATGAACATGCACAGCACTTGGTCGACGCGGTGGACGATCGGGCGACGCATCTTTGTCTGCGCGCGGAGCGGGAGTTTCTGCGCTTATTAAATGGTGATTGCGATTCGCCGGTCGGCGTGCAGGGGAGAATCGAAGGCGAAAACCTGAGCTTGCGCGCGCAAATATTTGAAACGGATCGAGTCGAGCCGCGCGCGGGCGCGATCACCGGTTCCAGCGATGATCCGGAAACGGTCGCGGCCAAATTAATGAAACAACTCTATGGCGGATAAGAAACAGATTGGCCGTTGTTACCTGGTCGGCGCGGGCCCCGGCGATCTCGGGTTGATTACCCTGCGCGCCCAACAGCTCATCGGACAGGCCGAAGTGGTGGTTTACGATTATCTCTGCAACCCCGAGATGTTGAAGTGGGCGCCAGAAACGGCGGAGATCATTTATGCCGGAAAAAAAGCCGCCGCGCATACCTTGAAACAGGATGAAATCAATGCGCTCCTGGTCGAGAAAGCACGTGAGGGGAAGCAAGTCGTCAGGCTGAAGGGCGGCGATCCATTTTTGTTCGGCCGGGGAGGTGAAGAAGCGCAGGCGCTGGCCGCGGCCTCGATTCCGTTCGAGGTGGTCCCGGGCGTTACTTCCGCCATCGCCGCGCCGGCCTATGCTGGTATTCCGGTGACGCATCGCGGCCTGACCTCCCACGTCACCTTCTTCACCGGGCACGAAGACCCGGAGAAAGCCGAGAGCTCGATCAATTTCGCCGCGCTGGCACAATTGGGCGGCACCCAGGTGATGCTGATGGGCGTGGAACGAATCGAGGCGATCGCGCAGCAGATGATGGCACACGGGGTTCGTCCCGATCTGCCCGTCGCGATGGTGCGCTGGGGAACGACTCGACGGCAGGAAACCGTGCGAGGCACTTTGGAAAACATCGCGCAGCAGGTCGCGGCCAAGAAATTTTCGCCACCGGCCGTGGCGATTTTCGGCGAGGTGGTGTCGTTAGGCAGAGAACTCGCCTGGCACGAGGGGCGACCGCTCTTCGGCCGGCGGATCGTTGTCACCCGCACTCGCAAACAAGCCGGCGCCCTGAGCGAACAATTACGTCAGCTCGGGGCCGAGGTGATCGAGCTCCCGACCATCCGGATCGAACCGCCGGGCGATCTGCGCGCATTCGCCGAGCTGGTGCAGGACGCGCACGCCTACGACTGGATCGTCTTCACAAGTCCGAACGGAGTGACCGCATTCTTCGAGATGTTTTACAAGCTTTATGACGACGCGCGTGACCTCGGCGGCGCACGGATTGCGGCGATCGGACCGGCGACGGCACAGCGGGTGCGCGATTTCCATCTGAAAGTTGATTTGCATCCGGCCGAGTTTGTCGCTGAGGCGGTGGTGCGTGAATTCAAGAAGGAGGGCGACATCGAAAATCTCCGGATCATGATTGCGCGCGCGGAGGAGGCCCGAGACCTGCTCCCGAAGGAACTCGGAGCCCTTGGCGCCATTGTCGATGTTGCCTTTGCCTATCGAACGGTCGCGGAGACGACCGATCGAACCGAGGCGAGATCGCGGCTGGCGGCCGAAGGCGCGGACATGATCACTTTCACGAGCTCTTCCACGGTCGAAAATTTTCTCGCCCTCGGCTTGCCATGGCCGCAGGGCATGCAAGTGGCGAGCATTGGCCCGATCACCTCCCAGACTGCGCGCGATCGTGGGCTGACGATCGGAGTCGAAGCGTCGCGTCACGATATTCCCGGGTTGGTCGAGGCGATCCGCCGTTTTTATCGCCCACGCTGAATCAAGCATGAGCGAGGTGACAGAGGTCGAATCTGATTTCGCAGCGGCCATGCAAACGCTGAGCGCACAGGCAGTGCCGTCGTTGGTCGTGGAGCAGGACGATGCTCTGCCCGCCTCCGGCATTTCCGCGCTCATTAACGCCGTTCATTCGCTCGGTCAGCGACTGGAGTCGCTCGAGGAAACGGTCTTGCGCCGGCTTGAACCGATCCATTTCGAAAAAATGGAGAAAGAGATCTCGGCTATCCACGAGACCGAGCGGGTGAATCAAAAGCTTTTCGATACCATGCACGCGGAGATGATCAGCTATCGCGATAATTTCGTCCGCGAATCACTCCAAAAGCCGTTCATCCGCGATCTCCTGGTATTATTCGACAACCTGAGCGGCATTGCGGCGCAACTCGAGCAGACTGCAGCGGGCGAAGAGAGCCGGCCGGGCGATGCGCGGACCCGCGAGAATCTCAATAACACGCTGCACTTTCTCTTCGAGATTCTGCACCGCCTCGAAGTAAACGAAATCGAACCGACGGAAAAAGCCGACCGCAACTTGCATCGGGTGGTCAGTTTCGAGCCGACGGATTGCGCGGAGGAAGACGGACGCATCGTGAAGCGGGTCAAACGCGGTTTCACCTGGCACGATCGGATTCTGCGACCGGAAGAAGTGGTCGCGAAACGAATTCGTTAGGCAAGGCGGCCGCCGGGTCGCCCGAGCGGAAAAATATTCCCCGGAATTGAGACTTCCCCGGCATGAAAACTGCATTGAGAGCAACGCAATCCGGGTAAGGAAATCGAAGAAGTCTCCAATACCACATGAGCAATCGAAAAGCAGTCGGAATTGATCTTGGCACTACATTCTCCGCCGTCGCCCACATCGACGCCTACGGCAAACCGCAAATCATTCCAAACGCTGAGAGCGAGCGCATCACGCCTTCAGTCGTTCTGTTCGATGGCAGCCATGCGATCGTCGGCACGATTGCGAAGAACAACGCCGTCGCCGAGCCGGAAAAAATTGTCGATTTCGTCAAACGCGAGATGGGCAAATCAAAAGAACAATTTTACCGCGAGTTCAACAACACGAGGTATTCGGCGGAAGAGCTCTCGGCTCTCATTCTGAAGAAACTCAAGTCGGATGCGGAAAAATATCTGAGGGTTCCGGTGACCGATGCGGTTATCACCGTGCCGGCATACTTCAACGATGCCGAGCGCACGGCGACGATTACGGCTGGACGCCTCGCCGGTCTGAATGTCCTGCAAATTATCAACGAGCCAACGGCCGCGGCGCTTGCCTACGGACTCGACAAGCTCGACGAAGACCAGACGGTTTTCGTCTTCGACCTTGGTGGCGGCACCTTCGACGTCACGATCATGCGCATCAAGGCGCACCGTCTCGAGATGGTGGCGACGAACGGCGATCATCGTCTTGGCGGCAAGGATTGGGACGACGTGATTGTCAATCACGTCGCGGAAGAATTCGATCGCGCACACGGCGAGAATCCGCTGCTCGACCTGCAAAGCTACCAGGACCTGCAAAGCAGCGCGCTGGCCGCGAAAATCCAGCTCTCGAGCCGCGAGCGTACCACGCTTGTGCACAGCTACAACGGCAAGAGCGTCAAGGTTGAGTTGACCCGCGAGGACTTCGAAAAAATGACGAGGCACCTCGTCGAAAAGTGCAAGACGATCTGCGAAATCGTGATGCACGAGGCGCAAATGAACTGGTCGCAGATGAACAAGATTCTGCTCGTCGGCGGCATGACGCGCATGCCGATGGTACGGGCGATGATTAGCGAACTTTCTTCGGCGCCGCTGGCCGAGGATGTGAACCCAGACGAAGCCGTCGCGGTCGGCGCGGCCATTCAAGCAGTTTTGTCGCTCCTTACTGAAGAAGAAGCGACCGGCGAAAAAATGCTCCCGCCTGAGACCCGACAGCAATTTTCTTCACGCGATGGCGGTCTCATCCAAGTGCGCAACATCACTTCCCACACTCTTGGTGTCGTGCTTTGGGACGAGACGCAACTCGAGGAATACGTCTTTCCGATGATCAGAAAAATGACGGCGATGCCGGCGGTGGTGAGGAATTCCTTCGGTACCGCGACGGCCAACATGCAGCGCGCGATCGTGCGCGTCGTCGAGGGGGAGAGCACGCTCCCTGGAGAATGCACGCCGCTTGGCATTTGCGATGTCGAGTTGCCGCCGTTCCTGCCCAAGGGTTCGCCGGTCGAGTTGACCTACGAATACAACGCCAACCAGGTGCTGGAGGTCGAGGTCGACGCGTGTGGCAATCGCGCCTCGGTTTCGATCGAGCGCAAGACCGGTCTTACCGCGGACGAATTGGATCGGGCGACGATGGCTTTGGGACAATTGAGCGTCGTCTAAGATGCTCCAGCCGGCGGTTAGTTTTCCGGTTCCGTTGCCGGATGACCCGCGTAAGTGGGACGGCTGGAACCGCTACAATTCCCCCAACCTCTACGAGCGGCTCTGCCTCGATCCGCAGACAAATCCGACTGACGAACTGATCGAGGAGCATTTCCGTCAACTTCTCCTTTGGTGGCAAAAAAAACTGCCGCTGAAAAATCAGCCCAGCAACCCACTCGCCCAGCTCTTGCGCTCCGGGCTCGAGGAATCGTCGCGTTTTCTCACCGAGGCCCGCTTTGAGCTGCTCGATCCCAAGCGTCGGCAGAAAGTCGACCAGGAGCTGGCCGCTCAGGCGCTGGAGCAGGCTCTCTCCGAGTTCAGGAAGTATGTTGTCTTCGCGCTCAACGACAAAACCCTCTCGTCCCAGGAAGAACAGACGCTGCTCGACTTTGGTCAGCAACAGGGCCTGACGAAGGAGGCGATGCTGGAGCTGATCGAGACTGAATTGCGCGAGTGTGGCGGAGTCCGCGTAACGAGAGTGTCATCTGAATCCGACGGGGAGAAAAAGGCGCCAGCACTTAATCCGAATGAAGATTTCATGCGCATGTTACAACTGAGCGGCCTCGACAACGACGCGATGACCGACGACCAGCGCGATGCTTTCATCAATATGGCGGAGAATCTCGGGATCGATCCGGGCGAAGCCGAGGATATGGTCGACCTTTATCTGGAGGAAATCGAGGGAAAGGCAGCGCCGCCCGTGTCAACCCCAGGCACCGTAGTATCCCCCAAGGCGCCCATTAGCTCCGCGAACGGTGTGCCGCCCGCTTCTGCAGACGCCGTGCCTCCCATCGCCACACCAAAAATTGACTCGACCGCGGACCGGGCAAAATACCCAAATTTCGTCAGCGCAATCGGCGCGGAAATGATGCTGGTGCCCTCTGGCGTCTTCCGCATGGGAAACGACGCGGACGATGCCGCTCCTAACGAGCGACCAATCACGCAGGTCACTCTCGGGTGCTATTTTCTCTCACGCCATCCAATTACGAACGCGCAATTCGAGGCGTTTGATCCGAGCCACGCGAATAAGCGTGCGCCGGGTGCGGGCGATCAATACCCGGTGGTTTACGTCAGCAGCCTCGAGGCAGCGAAATTCTGCCAGTGGCTCAGCGCCCGCGAGCGGCGGCGCTACCGCCTGCCGACCGAAGCCGAGTGGGAATACGCCGCCCGCGGTTCCGATGGTCGCAAATATCCGTGGGGCGACCAGGAAGGTCGCGGCGACCTGGCGAATTTCGCCGACCGCAACACAATCTTCGCCTGGAGCGATCCCGAAATTGACGATGGGTTCGCAGAAAGCTCGCCAGTCGGATCATTTCCGAATGGGAGGAGTCCCTTCGGAATGGAAGACATGGCGGGGAACGTTTGGGAATGGTGCTCTGACTTCGTCGAGCCATACCGCGGAAGGCCGAAGAGCAACCCGCGGGGCCCGACTGCGGGATCAAAACGGATTTATCGCGGTGGGAGCTGGAAATCGCGCTTCCATAGTCTGCGGGTGACGACGCGCGGGTCGAACGTCCCGGCGTTTTCGTGCAACGACCTCGGCTTCCGGATCGTTTGCGAGTGCGAGTGAAGGAGACGTTAACCGGATAATTCGCCAAAACGGCTGAGAGCGCCGTCTTAACGGTTTTGGCGATTCAACCTTTTCCCTACGAGGGATTAAAACGAAACTTGGCGCGGCCGCGTTTGGCGTTGGCTTTCGCCTTGCGACGGGTCTTTTGTGAAGGTGTTTCGAAAGCGCGCAACCGGCGCACCTCCTCCAAAATTCCTTCCGCGTCCAGCTTGTTCTTGAGACGTTTCAAGGCCCGGTCGACCGGCTCACCTTTACGAACGATCACTTCTGGCATGCGATTATCTCTCCTGATCCTTTGAATTTAGAAAACTTCCCCGCTAAATAGCGAGCGATCTTAAGGCCCGCTTCGCCCGCGGTCAACCCCACGTTTAGGAGGCCGATGACGGGGTCGTAACGGCCGTTTTTTGTCTCACTTCGCGGCGTAAACTCCTTGCGCTGCCGCCGCGCGCTCGTGTCCACCAAAGCACGATCGGCGAGGCGATGAAGACCGACGAATAGGTTCCAACCACCACGCCGATGATAATCGCGAGCGAAAAGTCGCGCAGCACGACCCCGCCGATGAAGAAGAGACACAGAATCGGGATCAACGTCACTGTGCTGGTGAGAATCGTGCGGCTGAGCGTCTGGTTGATGCTCTCGTTCATGATCTGCTCGATCGATCCGCGCCGTCCGCTCGCCAGACCCTCGCGAATTCGGTCATAGACGACGATCGTGTCGTTAATGGAGTAGCCAGCGATCGTGAGCACCGCGCCCACCATGGTTAGGGTTAGCTCGCGACCCATGAGAGAAAAAAGGCCGACCGTCATGAGAACATCGTGCAGCAGCGCGACGATCGCTCCGACCGCAAAGGAAAGCTCAAACCGCAATGTTACGTAAATCAGGATTCCGAAAATGCCCAAGCCGAGCGCCCAGAGCGAGTTTCGCGCCAGTTCGCCACCGACGAGCGCCCCCACACGTTCTTCGCGCTCGACCTTAAATTGGCCATTGGGAATCTGCTCGCGGATGGCGCGCTGCACTTGCTCGCTGGTGTTGAGCGGCAGGCGCATGGTGATGAAGTTGCGGTCTCCCTGGAGCGATTGCTGGATGGGCTCGTTATCGAGATGCAGTGGTTCCGCCTTGCCGGGCATCGGGACATTCTTCAAAGCCTGGCGAACCTGAGCGACCTGCACGGTCTTGGCCGCGCTTAGTGAAAGCAAATCGCCACCTTTGAAATCAACGCCAAAATTCCGATCGCCCCGCACTGCGAATGCAGTGCCGCCTGCGATAAGCAAGGCAAGGGAGCACATCGCAGCGATAAAGCCCTTGCCGAGGAAATTGATGTTCTTCGATGAGATGAGGTGGAGCATCGAAATGCGCTGCACCTTGCCGGTATCGACGAACCAACTGAAAAGATTGCGCCCCACGATCAGCGCCGTGAAGAGCGACGCCAAAATGCCGAGTGTGAGCGAGATGGCGAAGCCCTTGATGGGGCCGCTCGCTTTCCAGAAAAGAATCGCTGCGGTGATCAGGGTTGTGACGTTGGCGTCGAGAATGGACGAGAAGGCTTTCTCGTAAGCGGTCTGGAGCGCGATCTTGAGCGATTTGCCGAGCGCAAGCTCCTCCCGTAATCGCTCGTAAATAAGCACGCTGGCGTCGACCGCAAGACCAATTGTCAGGATAATGCCCGCGATGCCCGGCAGTGTCAGGACGAAGTTGAACATCGTCAGCGCGCCCATCAGGAGGATGATGTTGACGATCAAGACGATGTTCGCGATCATGCCGGCAAACTTGTAGTAGACCATTACGAAGACGAGCGTGATCCCAAGGCCGAGCAGACCGGCGAAGATGCTGCTCCGGATTGAGTCGAGCCCGAGGGTGGGGGAGACGCTGCGTTCTTCCTCCACGCTGACCGGCGTTTGCAACGGATTCTCTAGCACGCTCGCCAGACCGCGCGCCTCCTGTTCGGTAAAGCGTCCGGTGATGATGGCGTCGCCGCCGTAGATCGCGGTGCGAATACTTGGCGCTGATTGAATCACGCCGTCGAGCACGATGGCAAACCGGTGGCCGACATTCGCTTCCGTGATTTGGCCGAATTTCTTCGCGCCTTCGCTGTCGAACTTTAGCTGCACCGTCCAGCCCTCGTTTCCATAGTAGGCGGTCGATTCGGTCACGCGATCACCGCCCAAATCCGCTTTCTTTTTTACCAGCAGACGCTCTTCGATCGGCTTCTGGCCCTCAGCCCCTTGCATCTTGTAGGTCTCGATGCGGTACTCCGGCGGAATAACTTCCGTCCCTGCATCGATTGCACGCAGGCGCTCGCCGTTATCCGGATAGACCAGCCGGAACTCGAGCTTCGCGACGCGCGAGAGCTGCTGACGCGCCTCGATAATCTTTGCCGGATCAAGCCCCGGAATTTGCACCAGGATCCGATCCGTCCCCACCGGGCTGATCACTGGCTCGCCGCCGCCAAAGTAATCGACGCGTTTTCGAATGACTTCGACCGCCTGATCAAGATTGTTTTTTGTAATGGGACGATCGCCCGCCTGTTGTTTCAGGCGAATGAGGAATGAGGTGCCGCCTTGGATGTCGAGACCGAGCTGAATCTTTTTGCTCGGCGGCCAGATGGTGACGAGGCTGAACGCGACCAGCAACACCATGAGCAGGGTGGCGATCAGGCGCTTCCTCATGCCGAAATCGGTGGCGAAGTACCAACCGAAGAGTACGAGCAGCACGATTCCGATGAAAAAAGTGAGCGCAGGAGTCATTTCAGTTTGCCTCGTTCGATTTCAAGACGTTGGTCACGGCGGATTTGTCCATCTCGATCTTCACGTTGTCTGCCACCTTCACCGTCACGGTGGTGTCTTTGACGTTTGTGATCATCCCGTGAATGCCGGCCGCGGTCACGACTCGGTCGCCCGTCTTGAGGGAGGCGATGAGCCGCTGTTGTTCCTTCTGCCGCTTCGTCTGCGGGCGAATCATCACGTAGTAAAGAATGATAAACATCGCCGCCATCCAGACCATGGTCGTGATGCCGCCGAGCGAATTGCCCGAGGGCGCGGCGGTTTGGGATTGAGCGAGAAAGATAATAAACATGTTCAAAATGGCTGGGCGCGGCGGTGCAGACGCGCCCAAGCGCGGTTGGCCCGACTGAGCGGCACTCCATTGAGCATAGTTGCGCCCGAAATGCAAGGCTCGCAAGCATCCGCAGCGCGCTCAATTTTACATGAAGAACGAGGATGTTAAGTTCTCGTGAGTGCGTGGCACCTTGCGCCGCGCCTTACCTGATGAATCAAAATCCACCATTTCCCACACCGGAAGAATTGCAGACCAAGCTCTCCGAGTTCATGAAATCGAACTTCGGGGACAAGGTTTCCTTCGCAACCTTCGCGCAGCCTGAACGGGCCGAGGCCGGCGACGAAGAGAAACCGGTCAAACAATCCGGCGACCATTTCGTGTTCGATTTCCTGCCGCGCGATATTAAGGCGCACCTCGATCGGTTCGTGATCAAGCAGGATGAAGCCAAGAAGGTCCTTTCGATCGCGGTCTGCGATCACTACAACCATGTGAATTACGTTCGCCAGCTGGAGGACGAAGATGCGGTTCGCGCCGAGCAAACCGAATATGCAAAGCAAAACGTCATCCTCGTTGGGCCGACCGGGGTCGGAAAAACCTACCTCATCAAACACATCGCGGATCTGATCAAGGTGCCGTTTGTCAAGGCAGACGCGACCAAGTTTAGTGAGACCGGCTACGTCGGCGGCGATGTCGAGGATCTTGTTAGGGAACTCGTCCAGAAAGCGGATGGTGACGTGGCGCTCGCCCAATTCGGCATCATCTACATCGACGAAGTGGACAAGCTCGCGTCCGCTTCCAACCTCGTGGGCCGTGATGTTAGCGGACGTGGTGTGCAGACGACCCTCCTCAAGTTAATGGAAGAAACCGAGGTGCCGTTGCGGAGCGCGAACGATCTCCAAGGCCAGCTCCAGGCCGCTTTTGAATTTCAAAGGCGCGGCAAGGCCAAACGCGAAACCATCAGCACGCGTCACGTTCTCTTTGTTGTGAGCGGCGCCTTCGAACGTTTGAAGGCGCAGGTCTCGCGCCGTCTCGCGCAGGGGCAAATCGGTTTTCAATCCGAGCCGATCAAGGTGCTCGATAACGACGTCTTCAAACACGTCACGACCGGCGACTTTGTCGAGTACGGTTTCGAGCCGGAATTCATCGGTCGGCTGCCGGTGCGGGTCGTCTGTGAAGAGCTCAACGCCGACGACCTCTACAAAATCATGAAGTATTCGGAGGGCAGCATTCTTCGGCAATACGAACGTGCTTTCCGCGCTTACGGCATCGAGGTCAGTTTCGAAGACGAAGCGCTCCTCCTCATTGCGAACGCTGCCGCGCTCGAGAAAACAGGTGCGCGCGGCCTGCTGACCGTTTTCGAGAAACTATTCCGCGATTACAAATACTACCTCGCGGGCTCTGGTCTCAGCCAGTTGCGCGTGACGGAAGAGCTGGTGCGCGAACCGCAACGCGTCCTCGAGCGCCTCATGGCCGAAGGTCAGCAACACGGAAAAGAGACGCTTCGGCAGCAGGCTGTGATGTTCGCCGATCGATTCTCGGGCGAGCACGGAGTCGAAATGCGGTTCGACGATTCCGCTCTCAATCAACTGGTCGAGCGCGCCGAAGCGGAGCGGATGAAGATGGGCGATCTTTGCGCGCATCTTTTCAAAGATTTTCAATTCGGCCTCAGTCTGATCAAGAAGAACACGGGCAACAACCGGTTCGTGCTCGGCAGCACGGCGGTCGACGCACCGGACAAATTCCTCAGCGAACTGGTGCTGCAATCCTATGGACCGGGCGAGGATCGCCCGGCAGAATGAAGCGCGCACTCCTCGGTACTCTTTGGATAGGCGCCGTTGCTGCCGGCGTGGCGATCGCGCTGCAAATGAGCGGACTGCTGGCACGGCCGGCGGCTTTGCTCGGCAGGACCATTGGTTTGGCGCCTAACGATCATGTCGCGTTCGGAAATTATCTCGTCGTCATCGCGCTCGGGTTCGCCGTGGCCTGGACGATCCTGGAAGTGACAAACGCATTCCTGCGCGCTGGAGTTCTTGTCTTGGCCATCGCGGAACTGGTCGGCGCCGCCTGGCTACTGCATTTTGCCGGTGCTTCTTTTTCGCCGCTGGCTTCGATCGTCGCCGTCGTCGTGGCAGCCGCGCTGGCCAGTGCGGTCACGGCCACGCGTTCCGAGCGCCAGCGCCGGGCGACGGCGCGGGTTTTCGGCGGACGTCTGGCGCAATCCGCGCAAGATTGCCTTGCGCAAAGTGCAGCGCTGGATCTGTCGCAACCGATCGCGCGCGAAGCCAGTTTCGTCCTTTCTGAGATTGCCAATGAAGCCGACCTGATAGACGAACTTTCGCCCCCGACCTGCGCTCAGTTGAGTCGTGAATTCATCGATTTTGCGTCGAAAAGTTTTTTGGAGGCAGGCGGCTACCTGCATGCGGCGGATGGCGAGGGCATCCGCGTTCTCTTCGGGTTTCCCCTGCAAAGTGAGCGGCATGCCCTGGAGGCATCCCGGGCGGCGCTCGCCTTTCGCGACGACTTCCGCGCCGCGGCTGCCGCCAAACCAGACTCGTTAGGCAAAATCGATCTGCGAACCGGGATTAGCTCCGGTGTGGTGGTGGCGACGCTGCGGGACGACGTGCCCGGCGGACAGATCGTGATCGCAGGCGAACCGCTCGAAGTGGCGCGGCGCCTGGCCCGTGCCAATCAAATTTACGGCTCGGAAATTCTCCTCGGTCCGCGCGCCTTCGCTGCCGCCGGCAAGGAGATTTTGGCGCGCCCGATGGATTTCCTGCACAGTGCGCAGGCCCACGAACGGCTCGAAATTTACGAACTGCTCACCCTCGCGGAAAAGGCGACCCCAGATGAAATTGCGCGCCGTGACCGTTTTTGGAATGCGGTCGTTTACTTCCGCGCGCGGCGCTGGAAGGAAGCCTTCGACGAATTCAACCGTGTGCGCGGCGAGGGCGATTCGCCGGATCGCCCGGTGCAGTGGTATCTGCGCCGTCTCGAACCGCTTTGCTTGAAGACGGCGACTGAGCCGGCACCGCTCGCTCCGCTCCCGTGAAACGCACCGAGTATCCCGCGGCGATCCGCGACCTGATCGCGCAACTGCGCCAGATGCCGGGAGTCGGTCCGCGCTCGGCCGAGCGCATCGCGCTCTGGATCGTGCAGGCGCGCAATGAGCAGCCGGAGGGAATCGCGGACGCGATCACGCGCACACGCGCGGCGATCCGTCCCTGTATGCAATGCGGCTTTTTTGCCACGGCTGATCTTTGCGAAGTCTGCGCAGATGAGTCGCGCGCTCAGGAACTGCTTTGTGTCGTCGAGCAACCGACCGACATTCTGCCATTGGAAAGAACGAGCGCCTTTCGCGGTCGGTATCACTCGCTAGGCGGTCGCATCTCCCCTCTCGACCGCGTTGCGCCAGAGGATTTGCGCATCGCCAGCCTGATCGAGCGGGTGGAAAGGGAAACGCCCGACGAAATCATTTTGGCTCTCGCGGCCGATGTGGAAGGGGAAGCGACGACTAATTATCTGGTCGAAATCCTGAAAAAGTATCCGGTTAACCTCACGCGTATCGCGCATGGTCTGCCTGCCGGCGGCGGCCTGGAATCCGCCGATGAACTGACGCTCGCCCGCGCTCTCTCCGGTCGAACAAAATTGTGAACGAGCCCCGGCGTCTGACTCCGGGCGCGCTGCCCGAGGCAGTTTAGTTCCGCACCTGGCCGGTGCCGCGGATAACGTATTTGTAGGTCGTTAGCTCTTCCAGACCCATCGGACCGCGGGCGTGTAGTTTGTCGGTGCTGATCCCGATCTCCGCGCCGAAGCCAAATTCGCCGCCATCGGTGAAGCGGGTGGAAACGTTCCAATAGACGGTCGCCGAATCGACCTCGCGAAGGAATCGCTCCGCCGTCGATTCGTTCCGAGTCACGATGCAATCGCTGTGATGCGAACCAAAGCGATCGACGTGGGCGATGGCGTCGCTGACCGAATCGACCGTCCGCAAGGCGAGAATGAGAGCGAGGAATTCCGTCGACCAATCGTCTTCGCTGGCTGCTCGCAACGGCTGGTAATGGAGCGTGGAAAGGGCGGCATAGGCCGATTCGTCGGCCCGCAGCTCGACTTTCTTTTCCGCCAGTCGCGGAGCGAGTGTGGCCAGGAACCGCGTCATGACTTTGCGATGCACGAGGACTGTTTCGATCGCGTTGCAGACCCCCGGGCGTTGCGTCTTGGCGTTGACCACGATCTCCATCGCCATCTCGAGATCGGCTTCCTCGTCCACGTAGACAGTGCAGATTCCGTCCGAGTGCTTGATCACCGGCATGCGCGCGGCGCTCACTACCGCCTCGATTAAAGCCTTCCCGCCGCGTGGAACGATGAGGTCGACATAGCGGTCCATCTCCGCCATCAAACGGACGGCTTCTCGATCTGTCTGCGGGACGAGCAGAACGCTGTCGTTAGGCAATCCTGTTTTTTGTCCACCGGCCTGAAGGGCGGCGGCGATTGTGAGGTTGGAACGAATCGCTTCTGAGCCGCCGCGCAGGATGGTGGCGTTTCCGGTTTTGATGCAAAGCACGGCGGCGTCGCTCGTCACATTCGGGCGCGACTCGTAGATGATCCCGACGACTCCGATCGGGACACGCACCTTGGAAATCACAAGGCCTTTCGGCGTGGTCCATTTCCGAATGCTTTGGCCAACGGGATCCGGCAGGGCGGCGACCTGGCGGATGCCCTCGGCCATCGCTTCGACGCGCGCCGGGTTCAAGGTGAGGCGCTCCAGCATCGCGGCCGAAAGTCCGTTGCTTCGGGCCCGGATCAGATCCTCGTCGTTGGCAGCGAGAATGCTCTTGCGGCAGGCCATGATCTCATCCGCCATCGAGAGAAGGGCTTCGTTCTTTTGCTCGGAACTTAGCTGCGCGAGAGCGCGCGACGCGCGACGTGCCCGGTGGCCGAGATCAAGAATTTGAGTCTTCAAGTCCACGCCAGTTTAGCTTCGTCCTTCTGTGCGACGGGTGCGAGTCAAAATCCGGCAAATGAACAACCACAGACTCGCCTAACGAGTGCTCCTCGGGCTGGGGTTCCGGCGGCGGGCGAGGAACCGGGTGCCGGCTCTTTCGCCAGCTACCACGGCGCCGATTAGGTCGGGCCGTCGGCCGTTAATAATGATGGTGGCGATTCCGGCATCGACCGCCATCTTGACTGCTTCGAGCTTGGAAATCATTCCGCCGACACCGAATCGGCCTTTGCTTCCGTTCGCCAGTTTCTTTGCGCGTTCGATGTCGCGCACCAGCGGGATGAGCTTGCCGTTGGTGTCAAGTAGCCCCTCCACCTGGGTGAGGATGATAAGCAGATCGGCGCCGGCTAGCATGGCGACTTCAGCCGAGAGCCGATCGTTGTCGCCAAAGCTCAACTCTTCCGTCGCGACGGAATCGTTTTCGTTGATGATCGGCAGGACATTACCGGCCGCAAGAAGGCGCTCAAGAGTATTGCCGGCATTGGCGCGCCGAATGTAACTATCCAAATCGCTGTGGGTAAGGAGAAGTTGGGCAACGTTCAGCTTGTAACGGCCGAAGGCGGTCTCATAAGCACGCATCAATTTCGATTGGCCGATGGCGGCGCTGGCCTGGGCGGTAGCGAGGTCTTTTGGGCGTTCCGCCACGGAAAGCACGCTGCTTCCCGCTGCGACCGCGCCGCTCGTCACGGTGACGCATTGGTGTCCATGAAGCATGAGCGCCGCCACTTCGGCGCTGAGACGCGCGAATTGTTTCAGGTCGAGTCCGGGCGCGTTGGTGCGGGTAAGCGTGCCGGAACCGAACTTGAGCACGATTCGCCGAACGCGATTCTTCAGGTTTTTACGTTTGGGCATGGTTTGGACAGCGGTTCTATCGAGTGCGCGGGTGAAAATTCCAGTTGAAAAGGGAAGCGAGCAAAGCTCATGCCGCTTCCCATTCGGCGAGCAGACGCTGTTTTGCACAGCCGTTGCAAAATCGCATTTCACGAGGGGAATGGCACGGAGATGTTCGCAGCTCTGCAACGTTTTGCCTCAAAAAATAATCCGATCGCAGAAAACGACCGTAGTACTTCTCAATCCGAGAGCCGAGCGTCGTTCGGCAAAAGTGCGGTCCCTTTATTCATAAGACGACATTTGATTACGTGATTATCCGTCCGCGATTTTTTTGGACTCGCCTCAAAGACCGGCTAGCATGGCAGAATCTCTGGAGCTGC
The DNA here is from genome assembly GCA_963776615.1 of uncultured Verrucomicrobiae bacterium. GTDB lineage: Bacteria > Verrucomicrobiota > Verrucomicrobiia > Chthoniobacterales > UBA10450 > Palsa-1392. Next base: position 62,548 of record CAVZNJ010000009.1, on the reverse strand, counting down.
GGGGGACGCGCCGATCGGTATGGCGAGCGACGTGCAAGCGGCAGGGGTACCGCGAATTCCACCACGCACTGAAACTGCCCAAATGAAGGAACACCAGTGGACTTTGTACTTGCTTGCCGCTTTGCTGGTGGCGTTTGTGTCGACGGCGACGAGAGCTGACGACGCAATTATTGGCGACGACGATGATCCGGACGCGAGAATCACCTATGTAACGTTGATATGGACTCCCAATTCGGAGGACAATATCGCGGGTTACAGTGTCTATTACGGCCGCATTTCCGGCGACTATACGCGCTTGGAAACGGTCACCGGGGCGACAGCGACAATCGGGGTGAGAGGCAGCAGGACGGTCTACTTCGCCGTCACCGCCTACAACACCGATGGCTTGGAGAGCCAGTTCTCCGAAGAAGTTCATTGGCCTTGACCCCAAAGCCTCCAAGCCCAACGGGGATGAGCGCCAGTTCGACTCATGCCATTGTCTATGCTGCTCCCCCTTTTTATCCCTTCTAGCCGCATCATCTTAATGTGAGGCAATTCGCGCAGATGACGAGATTTGAGAATTCGCTTGTGGAGCGGTCTGCGCTAGTTTTGCCCGAAACGACCTCTGCAATTTCTCTTTTTCGGGCCTATAGCTCAGCGGTTAGAGCAGGGGATTCATAATTCTGCCTAACGAATTTGCGCCGTTTTGCGCTGCTTTTCGCTGTGGTAATCTTCGAGAGAAGTGTGGCGCGTTGATCGTTGGGCGCGCTGCGCTGCTTTGCACAGATTTGCGCTCAGAAATTCGTCGACCGTAGAACACAAGCGTGAACGGATTTCCGGCTGGACCACTCCTGCGCGCGGGGCGGTCGGCAACGCTTGCGGAGGGGCTTCAGCACAGCGTTGGCCCAATCGGCCAATCGCTTGCAGCACCAATCTCAAGACCTTGTTCGCCATGAGATCCCCGGCGAAACTGGTCGGAATTGATCGACAAATGTAAATGGCTCATTGTATCATCGCACGATGAAGTCGGCGGTGAAGAAGGTGGTCAGCGCCTTTCAACTCGGCATTGGGTGGGGAAGCTTTTATTTCGTCCGCTTCTGCGAACGGACGTTACCCGTGCCGCTCTTAAGCCTCTTGTTATGGCCGCTGGCGGCTGCGTGGGATTTGATGCAGGTCGGTGAGCGCAGACCATGGGTGTACTGGCATCGGTTCCCCCGGTCATGGCGCCCGAAGCGCTGGCGTTACATTCTCCGGCACAGTCTCGGTCTCTATCACTCGCAGCTGTTTTATATGTGGCCCGACCGTCTCTCCAGTCCGCGCTGGATGAGTCGCTGTCGTTTCGAAGGCGACCACAAGTTACTGGAACTCTCGGACGACGATCGAGGAATCGTTCTGGCGGGGGTCCATTTTGGTCCGTTTGAGATTCTCCCCTACTGGCTGCGGGCCCACGGTATTCCCGCGACGAGCGTGCGTGCCGACCCGCCGGCCGCGCTCCAAAGCCTAACGAATTACCAATACTCCCTCACTCCGCCGCCCGAGATCCCGGTCTTTGTCTTCACCAGGGAATTGAGTCCTTTCCCGCGCTTACACCTCCAGAAAATTCTCGGGCCGGGACGGCGACTACTGGTGATGGTCGATCCAAATCGAGGCCTCATGGCCGATATCCCATTCGAGGACCGGCTTTTTCACATGGCCACGGGCGCGATTCGCTTGGCGCAGATGACGGGCGCACGGCTCATACCATGCATGATTACGGAAGATTCCACCTGGAAATTCACCATCCACGTGGGCACGCCGGTGCCGCAGGAGTGGCTCGGCAGTTCTCCAGATATGCAATTAATCGGAACTCATTTGCTGGGTGAATTCTCGAAGGTCGTGACGCGCTTTCCCGTGCAATGCAAGATGCGATGCCTGCGCGCGATGTGGCCACTGCCGGAAAGTGGCGTTGCCGAACCGTCTGAAGTCCCGGCTCAAACCTCGGCACAAAGTTTTCGCATCCCGGCTTCGACGGCAACGGAAACTCGAATGTAGGGGCCTCTACCTTGCAACCAACTCCGCCGACTCGGTCACCGCTTCCTTCTGACCGTCGGCATCATTTTCGGAAGCGTTCACATCGATCCCCAGCTTCTGGCAAATAAACAGCTCCGTGGCGTTGATCGTCTGGAAATTCTCCGGGAGCATATCTGTATCTTCGATAGTCAGCGGGAAAGTTGTTTCCAGGAAATCGATCATTCGCAACGAACCAAGCGAATCGATAATATTGTTGGTTAAGATCGGTTCGTTGTCCCCAACCGAGGTGACTCGGCCGCCTGCGTATTCGAGCACGAACGCTCGAACCTTCTCTTTCACGTTTCCCAAGGAGCCATTAGAATTATTCGTCGTCATACTGACGATCCTGTGAAACGGCGCCGGCTCTGTCCAGCACATTTTTTCATTCGGTGGTTGACATTTAGATTGCGGCACAGTGACATGGGGTTGCGCCCGGGTCTGGCGAGGAATGCCGACTGCGGATGGAAGAGACACCATGAAACCATCAGTTGGAATCTTGTCGGCCTCGTGTCGCGTGCCTAAAAGCAAGCATTCGATCGAGGATCTATTTCGCGCGGAAGGCGCAAACTACACTCCCGAAATCGCGACCAGGCTCGGAATCAAGCAAGTGCATCTCCAAGACGGAGCGGCAGACGAGACGTCTTCGAATATGGCGGTGGCGGCAGGCCGCGAGGCCTTACAGCGTGCAACGGTCGACCCCAAGACGGTGGATGTGGTCGTGGAGTATTCCATCATGCCACAGGAATATCTCGTGCCGGTCTGGAATATGAGCAATAAGGTGCAGGCCGAGGTAGGAGCGCCGAAGTCCTTTGTCGTCGGCTTCAGCGGAGGCGGCTCAAGCAATTTCATGGTCGCACTCAGCTCCGCGGCCGCAATGCTGTCGGAGAACGACGCGCTCAAGACGGCGCTCCTGGTTACTGGCGACGTCACCATTCCAGGCAACCGCGTCCTTAATCCGCCAGACCCGGTAACGGTACTGGGAGACGGAGCCAGCGCGGTCGTCCTGCAACGCGACGCATCCAGCGGAATTGTGCTCGATACCGAGCTCTGGTCCGACGGTGATAATCACGACATCTGCTACATTCCAGGCGGCTCACTCGTTCATCCCGGCGAGATATCGTTATACCGGATGCAGTTGGACAAAGGTCGGTATGACGCCTTTCCCAAAGCAACAAAACTTCGCGAGATGAGTGATAGACTACTGGCGCGCGCCGGATTCACCCTGGATGATATCGCCTTTGTGCTTTGTTCTAACGTCTCGGCGGAGGATGAAGCCGCCTTGCAACAGTCCTTTGCCAACAAAGTTTCCCCAGTTTGCGCAGCTAATCGTGAGCAGCACGGGCATCTACTCGGGACTGATTTTCCACTTAACTACCTCTCCGCGGTCGAGAGCGGTCAGGTAAAGCAGGGGGATCACATCCTTGCCGTGTCTCACGGCATGGGCGCAACCGCAGCGGTGACGTTGATACGCTATTAGGGCCGACCTGGAAAAGGATCTATGAACACGAATATTGGTATCTTCGAAGCAAACTATTATCTGCCGCCAACAAAGAAGGCTTTGTCGCACGTTTTTGCCGATGAAGAAAAGTCCACGGAAGTCTTTGATGCCAACGTCGACTTCGAAAAGGATATCGGAATCGATGCCTTGCACATCGCGAAAAACGAATCGGCCGCGGACCTTTGCATCAATGCGGCCAAGCTCACGATGGAGAAATCCGGTATCGATCCAAACGAGATCGACCTGATCATCGATTTCACCAGCATTCCAGAGGATTATGTTGCCCCGACCTGGTCGGCCGCTGGCCAGGTCCAACAGGCTATCGGCGCAACCCGCGCGTTTACGACCGCGATTAACACGGGCGGGTGTGCCAGTTATCAAACGACTCTCAAGATCGCCTGCTCACTCATGTCGGCCAATGATCGCTACAACACGGCGCTGCTGGTCGCGGGAGATAAAGCCCCAGAATTTAACCATAACTATTTTCCAATCACAGTCGTCTCAGACGGCGGCAGCGCGGTGATTCTGAAAAAGAACATGACGACCCGGCGGATTCTCGGGATCGAGGTCGCGACCGTCGGAAGACTGCACGACATGTGGGTTATTCCCGGGATTCATAACCGCAAGGCCGAGGACATAGGCGGAAGATACCCGCGTTGGCTCCATGTCTGTGGCGATATCAAGCGATTCAATAAGGAATTGATTCCGATTAATCTCTTCATGTTCCGCAAGGTCATGCTGGGGGTGCTGAAGCAGGTCGGAAAGAAAATGCAGGACGTCGATTACTTTGTCTATCCCACATTCTCGTCGTGGGACCAAAACGCCTTCCTCAAGGCTTTCAATTTGCCCCGGGAAAAGGTCTCCACCGAAAACATGCATCATGGGCATCTGCAAGAGACCGACATGGTCGTGGGTTATGTAGACGCGCTTGCGGCGGGCAAAATCAAAGAAGGTGACCTGGTCATGCTGGCGACAAATGGTGCCGGATTTTCCTGGGGAGCATCACTTGTTCAACACTGACTGCGGGAGGGTCCTGTGATACTGCAAGAAACAAAGCACCAGTTCGATGTGGCAATTTTGGGTAACGGGCTGTCAGGTTCGCTACTCGCGACGATCCTGGGCAAGCAAGGCATAAGTGTCGTCTTGATCGACGGAGAACAACATCCCCGTTTTGCTGTTGGTGAGTCCACTATCCCGCACACTTCGCTTCTCATTTCTGTCCTCGCCGAAAAATACGATCTCCCGGAACTGGACGACATGATCGATGCGAACGGTCTGGCCCGGCGAGTCTGCTCCAGCTGCGGAATTAAACGTCACTTCGGCTATGTCTATCATCGCCCGGGCCAGGTCTATGATCCGACCGAGGGCCTGCAGTTCGGCACCAGCGCACGTGACGAAAACCATTGGTTCCGCCAAGATATAGATGCGTATCTTCACAACCTGGCGATCCATTACGGTGCAATTTCACGCCAGAAGACGAAAGTCACTGATATCGAAATCGACACCAGCGGAGTCAGACTTCAGACCGCGGCGGGCGAGAAGATTCAAGCTCGATATCTTGTTGACGGGACTGGCTATCGGAGCCTCCTGGCCGATCGCTTTGCTTTACGCGAAAACCCTACTCGCCTAAAACACCATTCCCGAACCCTTTTTACTCACATGTTAGACGTCCCCCCGTTTGACGAAGCGAATAATCCGCTCCCGATTTCCTATCATGCCGGTACGTTGCATCATTGTTTTGAGCGGGGGTGGTTCTGGGTCATTCCTTTCAACAACAACCCGCTCTCGACTAATCCGATTGTCAGCGTTGGCCTGACGATCGATCCGCGCCGGTATCCCAAGCCGGAAACTTCAGCCGAACAGGAATTTAACGAATTTCTGACAGCGCTATCCGAGCGTCGCGGAACAGTTCAAAGACGCGAAGGCGGTTCGGCCCTGGGTCTCGACCGGGCGTTTGCAGTATTCGTCCAGGAAAACTACCGGCTATCGATACTGCCTGATGTCGCATGCCTCCGGCTTTGTGGATCCGCTCTTTTCCCGCGGCATGTTCAACACGGTGGAGGTAATCGACGCTCTGCTCGACCCGCTCCTCGAGGCACTAAAAACCGATAACTTCGATGAAGAACCTTTCCGCTCGATCGACGCCCAGCAACAGCTAATCCTCGATTACAACGACGACCTCGTGAATGGCTCCTTTATCTCATGGGCGGACTTCGATCTCTGGAATGCCTGGCTTCGCGTCTTTGGACTCGGAACTTTCCTTGCGGAATTCCATCTCATGAACGGGATGAGTGACTATACGCGGACGGGCGATGCCTCTCATTTGAAAGGTGCGACAAAAAACCCGGTCTTCTGTGAGTTTGAAGATCCGGATTACAAGGACTTCTTTAAAGCCTCGGTTGAGACGGTTGAGGCGGTCGAAGCCGGGACGCTCGCGCCCAAGGAGGCCGCGAAGCGAATCTTTGACCTCGCCAATGGTTACGCTTTCCCGATCCCACTGCGCAAGGATTCTCTCATCCGCGCGCGTTGGGTTAGAGAAGAAGACGAGATGACCGAACGAGGTCTGGGCCGCGTCCGTCGCGGATTTCGCTGGGCGCTGACCTCGCCCATGACTCGTGATTTGGTTAACAGCTCCCAGACGTTTTTCCGCTGGTGCGCGCACCAACCCGACCCTCACCTCATGCCCGCTAACGGCGCCAAAAAAAAACTCAGGCTCCGCCAGTAGGGGCCCTCGACGCTTCGCGCTGACTTTGGCTCGCAAGACATGCGCTCTTCGGAATAGGCTTGACGAAATCGTATTAATTCGATGGAATGTTCCTCATAGAGCCGGTCGCTATCTCTGTGAGAACCACAGGCGTTCGGCCTTCACCGGAGCATACTTATGAAAGCTGAAAAATCTCGGGCGACAATCCCATTGTTGGTTTGCGCGATTGCGATCTGGTTTTCGCCCATAATCGAAACATTCGCTGCGCCGAGTTTTGTCTATATCAACGCCAACATTAACATTCCAGGACAGAACGCCGTGATCGCCTTGAAAAATGATGGCGCTGGGAACCTAACTCCAGTCGCGGGATCACCTTTTGCATCGGGAGGCACTGGCGTCGCCGGGGTCGGCAACCTGCTCGATGATATTCAATGGGATTCCGACGGCGAGTTGGCACTTAATGCCACGGGAACCCTCTTGTTCGCCGTGAATGGTCACTCAAACGACCTCTCTGGCTTTACCGTTAACGCAGACGGTAGCCTGACCCTGATTCCCGGTTCGCCATTCCCATCTCACGGCACCCAGCCGGCATGCATCGGTTACCTTGATAACGCGGCCGGACAGGGGATTGCGACGATGATAATCGCAAACAAGGACTCCGACCCCTTCCAGACTGAGAGTGCGCCCAACTTTACAACTTTCCAGGTCAATTCGAGCGGAGTTCCAACCTGGAATCCGAATTCCATCCTCAGTCTGCCTGCGGGCAGCTCACCCTGGCAGTTTGTCATGCCAAGGCGTTCGAAGTCGTTTTTTAGCATTCTTTTTACCGGAGATGCCATTTACAGTTGTCGACTCTCCCGGGTTGGAAGGGTTACGATCACCGGTTCTCTACCGACAGATGTCGAGAATGGCGGCGGCGCGCTTAACCCAATAAGTAACGCCCTCTACGTGACTGCGCCTATCCCGCGGCTGGTCAACGTGATGTCCTACGATACAAGCTACAATCTTACGCTCGTGCAGAGCCTGGACGATCCGGGTCACGCGCCTTGCTGGGCCACAACAAATCGAGCTGGGACGCGGCTTTATGTCACTGAGACTGCATCCGGGACGCTGAGCGTTTATGATATTAGCGACCCGCTCGCCCCAGTTGTTCTACAGACTCTTAGGCTGAGGAGCGCGCAACCGTACCCGACGCACGTCCGACTCGACCCGAGCGAAACATTTCTTTACGTTCTCAATCGGCACGGCCTGCTTCATGTCTTCGATGTGGCGGACGATGGCACAGTGCTGGAAAATCATGCACCGCATGACTTGGGCTTGCCGGACGGCACGGTTCCGCCGTTAGGATTGGCGGTCTTGCGCAGTAGGTGAAGGGATACCCCTCCAACTGGTTACCTGCCCCTTTGTAAGAGCGCGCGGCTTCGCAGGGTAAACCCGCGGAATCGTGCCGGTTTCAGGATCGCCGCGCACGACGATTTCACCGGCAGCAAAATCCAGATCGCGCCAGCGAAGCTCGGCCACTTCACCTTTCCGGCATCCGGTGAGTGCAAGGCCGCGTAGGAAGTCGGCGCAGTCACGCGAACACCAGGCACCGGCACTCTCGACCGCTTCCACAAGTTGCAGACACTCGCCCGCGACTCGGGAGCATGAGTTGCTTCGTAGGCACGGGCACGCGCTCCAGTTTGGCCGCCGGATTGCCGTAAATGATGTCTGCTTCGATTGCCACCTCAAACACGTGCCACTGGCCGGCAATCGTGTTGTTGTAGCGCGTTGAGGAAGCGACCTTGCGAAACTTCCGCGTCCATTCGGCGCAATCCGTTTTCGTGATCCAGCGCACTTCGCGTTCTGCCAGTCCGGGCCAACTCTTGAGCAGGGACATGAACACCTGTTTCCAATAATACCGCGTGGTCGCTTTGATCGCCCCGTTGTCGTCGAGGTTTTGCAGATGAATCGCGAGCGCCTCCGCAAACGTCATTTTCGCCGACGAATGATTTGCCACCGCAGCCTGCTTCTTGCGATGCTCGCGCAAAAATTCCGCGAGTCGCGCTTTTGCCACAGAGAAATGATCGGTGCGCAGGCTCTTCCAAATTTCTTTGTTGTTGGCGAACGTGCGGGCATAATAGCGGCCGGATTTATGCCGCACGAGGTTCTGCACTTTGGTTTCTCCCACGATTTGTTAGGGGTTTTGTTCGCGCTGTTTTTCATCGTTTTGGCTCCGTTTGCACAGTGACCGTAGAAAAACGACCGTAGAAAAAGCAGAATAATCTTTTTCGAGACGCGCTTTTCCCTCATGAATGGGCCTATAGCTCAGCGGTTAGAGCAGGGGACTCATAATCCCTTGGTCCCAGGTTCGAATCCTGGTGGGCCCAAGGAAATTTTCGATTTGCGACTTTCGAATGCCGACCCCCTCCAGCGCGTCTTGCGCTGGCTCTGGACGAATCGCGCAGTTCGTTCTGGTGGCTGGTGCCAGCGACCGTCGATTGGTCGGGACAACCGTTGGTGTCCGGCAGTTCGGGCGAAGGTCTGCCGGGCATCGCGGCGAACGTGCGTTTTTTCTCGCCACCTCATCGGACCAAGCGGAGGCGATAGTGCAGCGGCACGAGGTGCGATGGGTTCTGGCTCTGCGATGAGAAGCGGGTCCCGGAAAATTCGGGGACGATTCTTGGCGCGGCGGCGCCGGCTGTGGCCCTTTACCGGATCCTCGATCAGTCGCCCTCGCAAGCGCCTCTTTTTTGGAGTTTGCCGGACAGAATGCCGCCGCGACAATCTACGAGGTGCGAGTTTCGCGTTAAAAATCTCATTTTTGAACGCCTCGCCGTTGACATCGATGGCTCCGGCTCCTAATGATGCTGGATGTTAAAGAGGTTTATCCCGCAAAAATTCGCGCCACAGGAAGGCAGCTCTTCACCCGGCCCGACTTATGCTGAGGAGGATTTACCTTCTTCTCACGGAGAGGAAACACGCAAAACACCAACCATTAGCGAGCAGCAAAAATATATGGCCGAAAATCCAAGTAAGGACATTCTTTCGAAGGATGTTGAGATCAAAGGAAGCATCAAATTTCAAAAGGAACTGATGATTGACGGGAAAGTCGAAGGGGAGATCAATTCCGACGGCGTCCTGACGATTGGCGAGAATGCCGACATCCGTGGTGAGATCAAGACCAAATCGATCACCGTTTACGGCAAGGTCCACGGCAACATCACGGTCGGTGAGCGGTGCGAATTGAAGTCGCGCTGCACTTTGCAGGGCGATCTGAAGGCTGCCCGGCTCGTGATTGAGGAAGGTGCCACTTTCATCGGTAAATCCGAAGTCAACAGCGGCAAGGCGACTACCACCGGTTCCAGCAATGCCCGGGGTCCCGAGGTCTTGCGCAATGACGAATCTCCCGCCACACCGAAAGTGACCTTCGCGGGTCGTTCCTAACGAACAACCGGCCGGCAAGTCTGTGGCCAATTCGCCTGCCAAGCTCAGTGTGGAGTGTCCGCACTGTGGCTTTAAGCAGATGGAGTATGCCGCGGCCAGGAACACGCTCTGCCGCCAGTGCGGCAAGCATTTTGTCATTGCCGCCGAGCAGGCTGGCGCGAAGCTAACTTTCGAATTTGGCGGCATGGCTGCCGCACAGTCGTTTCTTCGTCGCTTCGAAGCCATTTGGAAAAGATCGCGCGTTACGTCGGTCGCGTGTTTTGATTGCGGCGCGACCCAGGAACTGAATTCTGCTGCCAGTTCAACGATTTGCCCGTCGTGCAGCGTTCACATGGATCTGCGCGATTATAGGATCAACACCGCCTTCAGTCGCGCGATTCGCACCCATGGCTCCGTCTACGTGACTTCTTCGGGAGACCTGAGCAGCAGTAGCGTCATTTGCCGCTCCGCGATCATCGAAGGCAAACTGCGCGGTAGCCTGCAATGCATCGAAAAGGTCGAATTTCGCTCCCCGGCCAAGGTGCGGTCCAAGGTGTGGGGCAAATTGTCGGCGCCCTTGGTCTTGATCGGCAAAAAAGCGGACGTCGCAATTTCTCCGTGAGATACAGGTCGGTGCGATTGAAATTCGTGGACGGATGTTCGGTGAAATTGTGGCCGAAACGGTCGTGACGATCCGGAGAAGTCCGGCATCGCTCGAGGGCAATGTCAGTGGCCCGCTCGATCAACGTGGAAAAAGGCGGCACGTTCACCGGGCAACTCGTGATTGGCCGGAAAGGCTACGAGCAAGCCGAATTGCTGACCGAGGTCGAGGACCGAAGAAGGCGAAGCCTGCGAAACAACCCGCGACGGCCGCCGGACTCCGTTCGGTCTGCCGGAAGTGCCTTAGCCTCGAGCTAGATGCCAAGACTCTTTCCGCGGAGTCCCTACGAGCGGCGTCGGCGGCTACGTTCATTTGCCGCGTTTGATCGACAAAGCCCGACTGCATCGCAGGGGTTTGCTCGACGGTTACAACTACAAGACGGTCGGTTTCGACAAGCATCTCCTGGCTTTTCTGGAGATCGATCCCGACGCCTTCGAGAAAGTCGCCCACGTACTCGACGATGACGCAGCCATCCTCGAGTGGATTAGACAATGCGGCGCGCGGCATACGCCGGAAGAGATAGAGCAATGGAACCAGGCCATGATTTCGCGCCATCCCGATACCGCGGTGAAAAAGGCGCGTTTCCGTTATTTTCTGAAGGAATCAGGTGGCGAGGGCCGCAAAGACATCCGGACTTATTTCGACCTCATCGAGTTCGACGAGGGTCGGCTAAAATAAAGAATGTGGGAGGGGGTCTTTGTGCCCCGATCCACTGCGGCGCGCCATTGCTGATCGGGGCACAAAGACCCTTCTACATGGCCGCGCCTAACGAGGAGCAGCTACCTTACGAAGCGAGTAAAGATTTGGTTTGCTTCCTCGAGTGTTTCCTTGCTCCCAATATCGTACCACGTCCCCTTGATTTGATAGGTCCGGACTGGCTGGCGTGTGTAAAGCCATTGAATGAAACGCCCGGGTTGATCGGGATTATTGCCCGCCGCGATGTAGGTCTTGAAGAGCCCGAGCGTTTCCGGCGAGAAATAGTAAAGGGCAATTCCGGTCAGCGTCGTCCTCGGGGTGGACGGCTTCTCCTCGAAGTGCGTGATGGTTCCGTCCGTGTCGGTCGTGATCGCAGAATATTTTTTCATCGCCTCGAGATCGCCCACATCATACGTCGCGAGGGTTGCGATTGATCCTCTCGCGTGTGCGGCAAAGTCCGTCAGCGGTTCGCTAAACAAATTGTCACCTCCCACCACGATGAGCGGCTCGCTGGTCAACTTCTCTCGTTCGAGGACCAGCTGAATGTCTCCAATTGCACCGAGCTTGTCCGCATCGCTTCGCGAAGAATCATTCACGATCTTGAATTTCACCTTTGGCTGCGACTTGGCGTAATTTTCCGACCATTTTTCGAAGTCCCTCGCAAACTTGTCGTTTGTCACCACATAGACGCTGCCGATCTCCGGAACCGGCGCGAGATTGTCGAGCACCCACTCGATCATCGGCTTTCCCGCCACTTCGAGGAGCGGTTTTGCCTTGTTTAGGGTCAATGGATAAAGCCGGGTCGCATAGCCGGCGGCGAGGATGAGGACGTTCATAAGAAAAATTGAGCTCGAAGCTAGAGTGCATCGCCCGATTCCGCAAAACCGCGCAGAGATCAGGGTCGTTAGGCCGGCGCGACCGTCGCGGCATGCAATTGTTTCTGCAACTCTTCCATGCGGCTGTTCTCGCTGATCTTCCCGCGCGTCGTCGCGTCCGTGACGTAGAAAGTATCGATCGCGGCGCCCTTGTCCGTGCTGATACGAGAGAGCGTGATGTAGACGTTATTCCGTCCGAGACACGAAACGAGATCGTAGAGCAGACCGAGCCGGTCGGGGGTCTCGACCTGGATAAGAGTGCAGGTGGGGTGGCTCTTGTTTTCGATGCTGATGCGAGTCGGGAAATCAATCTCCGGGCCCCGCCGGGTGCGTCGGCGGCGCACCTCAGCGATGAGCGGTGCGAAATCGAAGCGCTCGTCCTTCAAGGCGAGACGCAGATTCGATTCCACCGTCGCGATTTCAGCTTCGCTCGTTACCGGTCCCAGCTTCTCGTTCCGCACCCGGAAAACATCGAGCACGAGATTATCGCCACGGATAAAAATGTCCGCGCTCAAGATATTGAGCGAGGCGACGGCAAACGCGCCGGCGATGCTGGCCAGAAGATGTTGCCGATCCCAGGTGACGATCGAGACCATGCTGTGTCCTTGCTCCGGCAGCGCTTCCCAGCGCACGGCGGGCGCGAAAGCCGGCTCGTCGCCCAGATAAATCTTGCGCCAGAAAGTGCGAAAAAGTTCGAGGTGCGCGTCAATTTTTTCGGACCGAAAAGCGTGGAAATAATTATCCGGCATGTAATCGAAATGCGCTTCGATTTCGTCTGCGAAATCGGGCGCGAGTCTGGCGGCCACTGCCCGGTGGAGTAGCTCTCGTTCCATTTTCCCCTGCGCAACGAAACCTTTCTGGTCCTGCAGATAACGAGAGGTCGCGCGATAGAGATTCCAGACGAGCGACTCCTTCCAATCCGACCAGGCGTCGGTCGTGCCCTGTCCGTCGGCCAGGGTCAAGAAGCATGAGCGCGTCGAGATTCGACTGCGACTTCACGATGTTGGCGAACTCGATCACCGTCGCGGGATCATCGACGTTTCGCTGCTGCGCCATGCTGGAGAGCGTGACGTGATGATCGACCAGCAAGACGAGCGAACGGCGTTGCTCGGGACGAGCTGCAGGCGCGCCGCCACGCCTTGCGCAAAAAGCGCGCTGGCCTCCGAATGCGGTCGCGCGCCGACGCCCTTGCCGGTGTCGTGTAGAAGAAGGGCCAGATAAAGAACGTAGGAATCGGAAATCGCTTCGAACAGTTTTCGATAGGGCTGCAATTTTGGATCCTGCGTCTTGCGGAGCTCGTCCAGTTTGTCGATGCAAACGAGCGTGTGTTCGTCCGCGGTATAACGATGGAAATATTCGTGCTGCACGAGGCAGGTCAGTTGTCCGAACTCCGGCAGGTAGCGTCCGAGAAAATCGACTTCGTGCATCAGGCGCAGGATGCGTCCGACTTTGCCTTTGCGCCTGAGGATGCGCGCGAAAATTTCCCGCGGCGCCTTGGCATAACGAAACTCGCGCGTCACGAAACGCAGCCGGCGTCCCAGCGCATCCGTTAGTTCCGCGCTCAATTCCAGCTTGCGTTCCTGCGCGTGCTCAAACGCCTTCATCATCTGCTCCGACTCTCGGACAAAGAGTTGCGGGTCGGTGACATGCAGTTGCCCGGCGCGGCTGAAAAAATTCTCGAAGTGCTCCACCCGCACCTTGCGGCGCGGCAGCAACGGGAAAAAGAGACGGCGCGTCGTCGTTGCTGTGCCGGTCGAGAATCGTTCGGTCAACCTTTCCGTAATTCGGAAAATATTGCGCGTGTGCTCATAGTAATCCTTCATGAATGCTTCGTTCCGGGCAACGGGCGTCTTCTGCTGGTAACCGAGTTCGCGCGCGACCTCCGGTTGGAGGCTGAGATGAAGCACATCGGTTGAGCGCTCGTTGGTGTAATGAAGCTGCGTGCGCACGCGGAGAAGAAAATCGTAAGCGGCATCGATTTGTCGGCGACCCTCCGCACTCAGCCAGTCCTTCCCCACCAGATGCGTCGTGGTGAGTGCGCCTTCCTTGAAATACGTGATCCAGAGAAGGTTCTGGTAATCGCGCAGTCCGCCGCAGCCTCGCTTCACGTTCGGCTCCTGCAGGTAAACGTTGTTGCCGAATTTTTTGTGGCGCTGTGCCTGGTCTTCCATGCGGGTCGCGATGTATTCGCGTTCGTACCCCTGCACACAGTGGCGGCGAAATTGCGCGCGGAAGCGCTGGAAAAGTTCCGCGTCGCCTGCCAGATGTCGCGCTTCCAGCATCGCGGTCTTGGTCAACATGTCGCCGTTGGCTTGCGCCACGGCTTCGCGCACCGAACGAGTCGAGTGTCCGACCTTGAACCCGACGTCCCAGAGAAAATAGAGAACCTGTTCGATCGTATGCGCGAGCGAATCGGGCACTTCCTTCCCGGTATGCGGATGAAGAAACATCACGTCGACATCGCTCCCCGGATTGAGTTCCCCGCGTCCGTAGCCCCCAAGCGCGACCAGGCTCACCGGAATAATTTTCTTTCCGTCACGAGCCTGCGCCGCCGTACTCGCCGCCGCAAACACATGTCGCAGGACAATATCGATGAGCGAGGCGCGGCTGGCGCACACTTCTCGGCCACCGCCCCCGGCCTTGTGTCGCAAACGCAGGCGGTGATTTTCGAACTTAAGAAACTTCCGGTAGAGCGGGAGCAGGTGCGGCGGATCAGCGTCGGACGTGGAGGCGAATTCGCGTTCTGCGTGCTCGAGAACTTTATCCTGATGACCAGACATTGCTTGGTGGAGCGGTGGAGTAATGAAGTGGCGGGCTAACTTCCGCCCCGTTCCCCATTACTCCAACACTCCCATTTCCCAACCTCCCCCTACAACTGAATGTCGTAACGCTTCATTTTATTATAGAGCGTCGGACGCTGGATACCGAGCAATGCGGCCGCTTTCTTCTTGTTGCCATGACATTGCGCGAGCGCGTCGAGGATCGCGCTCCGCTCCATATCATGCAGGTTGCGCACGGCACCGCGCGTCGAGCTGGTCGCACGCTCCGACTTTTGCAGCGCAACCGGCAGACGCACTTCAGCCGGCAATTCCTTTACCGTGACCTGGTCCTGGCGGGCGAGGACGACCGCGTATTCCATCGCATTCTGAAGCTCGCGCACGTTTCCCGGCCAGTCGTATTCGAGCAATTTTTGGAATGCTTCCGGTGCAATCGACGGCTCGGATTTTCCGAGCTGTCGTGCGAATCTTTGCACGAACGAAGCGACAAGCGGCGGGATGTCTTCTTTTCGTTCCCGCAACGGCGGCAATTCGATCTGGAAAGTGTTGAGCCGGTAATAGAGATCGGAGCGCAGCCGGTTCTCGGCCAGCGCCTGGTGCACCGGACGATTGGTCGCGGCCACAACACGGAAATCCGCTTTCAAAGTCTGTGTGCTGCCTAACGGGCGAAATTCGCGTTCCTGCAGCACGCGCAGGAATCGTGTCTGCAATTCCGCTGGCATATCGGAAATTTCGTCGAGGAAAAGCGTGCTCCCTTCCGCCGCTGCGATCATACCGCGGAAATCGTTCGTCGCGCCGGTGAAGGCACCCTTCACGTAGCCGAACAATTCGCCCTCGATCATCGCCTGCGGGAAGGCTGCGCAATTCAACTTTACCATCGGCTTATCGCCGCGTCGGCTCCGGGTGTGAATGACGTTTGCGATGATTTCCTTGCCGACGCCGCTCTCTCCGGTGAGCAGAACGTTGGCCTCCGAGGGCGCCATCGCCGTGATCAGCTCATCAATCTCCTGCATCACCTTGCTCTGAAAAATCGGCGCCAGCCGCGTCTCTGCTTCGGCCAGCCGCTTCTTCAATTGCTGGGTCGTCTCGCGCAGCTCGAACGTCTCGCGGAGGAGCGACTGTTTCTCGAGCGCCTTTTCCACCAGACTGAGCAGCTCTTCGGGCGCATATGGTTTGCTAATGAAATGGTAGGCGCCGCGCTTGATCGATTCGATCGCGTTGTTGAGCGAGTCGTGGGCCGAGAGGATGATGACCTGCGTTTCTGGATGATCGCTCTTAATTTGGCCGAGCATCTGCAGGCCATCGGCATCCGGCAGTTGCAGGTCGAGCAGGACGAGCGCGGGCATTTTGCTGTCGAGCAAACGCTTCCCGGCGGCCGCATTGTTCGCCACCTCTACCGCGTAGCCGCGCCGGCCTAACAATGCCTCAAGCGTCATCAGAATCGGACGTTCGTCGTCGATGATAAGAATGCGTTGGCTCTCGGCAGTCATCGGAGGCTCCTGCGGAGGTGGGCGGCCCTCGCCGGCTCAGGGCGCAAGACAGGGCAGGCTAACGGTCGTGACGAGAACCGATGCGGCCGAATCAAACTGCGCGCGAAGCGTTCCATGGTGCTCTTCGAAAATACTGCGCGCTCGGAAGAGGCCAAGACCATAATGCCCGTGCCGGATTTGTTCGAAGGGGCGCATGCCCCAGTTTTCCGTCGCCCCATCGAACTTCGTCTTCGGTTCGCGCAGGGCGAACTCGACCGCGTTCCCGGCGCCTCGCGCCTCGAAAACAATCGCGCCTTCGGCCCGGCTGTGAGTGAAAGCGTTTCTGAACAGTTCAACAAACGCTTCGAGCAGGAGTTGCGGATCGATCACGAACGACTCCGCACCTAACGAAATCTGCCACTCGATTGCGGCCGCTTCCTCTGCCTGCTCGCGCTCCAGTTTTTCCCGCAGATCCTCGACCAGCTCCCGGGCCTCGTAAGTCATCGTCGTCAACCGAACGTTCGCAAGGAGATCGCAAAGTCTTTGCAGGTCGGATTCCAACTGACCGGTCAGCTCGCGCAGTCGCTGAATTTCCTCCTTTGCTTCCGGCTCATCTACGTTGTCGTTCAGAAGTGCGCACTGCAGATCGATCGCATTCAGATGATTGCGCAGATCGTGATTAAGCTGGTTGACGAACCGGGTCATCGCCGACCAGTGAATATTTGGTTCCGCTTGCGGCATGGAGAAGCGCGAACGTTGCCGTTCGCCAGCGGAGCGAATCTAGGTGCGAGAGCGCCGTCCGCTACTTGATCCGCGAAAATTCTTCGCGCACACATCCATCGGGTCATGGTTCGACCTGAGGGCATCGGCAATAAATTGTGGCCCGAGGGCGGAGTCGTTCGGCACCGATCGGCAGGACATGCTCCAGGGGCCACCCGCTCGGCGCCGTGACCCGTCCGACTGGACGTCGAGCAAACTGAGAATTTGCTCCTTGGTTTCCTCGACATCGGCGTGCAGTTCGTCGTTAGGTGCGAGGGCTGCATCGCGCAGCCAGTAGTGTCCGATTAGCGTTCCCAATGCGTCATCGTGCACAAGGTCCGGGCAAGCGGAGCGCCCGCCCTGCAATCCGCGTCTACATGTGCGCGATCACGTTGTCACCGAAGGCCGAGCACTTGATCTCGGTCGCACCTTCCATCAGGCGCGCGAAATCATACGTCACCCGCTTGCTCGCGATCGCGCCGTTCAAGCCCTTGATGACAAGATCGGCCGCTTCGGTCCAACCCACGTAGCGGAACATCATCTCGCCCGACAAGATCACCGAGCCCGGATTTACCTTGTCCTGGTTCGCATACTTGGGCGCCGTCCCGTGAGTTGCCTCAAAAACTGCGTGGCCCGTGATGTAGTTAATGTTCCCACCGGGTGCGATACCGATCCCACCGACCTGCGCGGCCAGCGCGTCGCTCAGGTAATCGCCGTTCAAATTCAGCGTCGCGATGACGTCGAAATCCTCCGGCCGCGTCAGCACCTGTTGGAGCGTGATGTCGGCGATCGCATCCTTGATCACAATCCCGGCGCCCGATTTGCCTTCCGGGATTTTGCACCACGGGCCGCCGTCAAGTTCCTCCGCGCCGAAGAATTGTTTCGCCACCGCGTAACCCCAGTCGCGGAATGCGCCTTCGGTGAACTTCATGATGTTGCCTTTGTGCACGAGCGTGATGCTCTTGCGCTTGTTCTGGATCGCGTAGCTGATCGCACTATGAACCAGGCGCACGGTGCCAGAGTAACTCACCGGCTTGATCCCGACCCCAACACGCACGTCGGTCGGAAAATCCTTTGCGCCGACCGCCTCCCAGAAATCTTTCGCTTTGGCCTCCGTGCCAAAACGAATTTTCGCAAATGCCTTGGGGAATTCCTTCTCCAGAAAATCGAGAATTCTCTTCGCTTCCGGCGTGCCGCCGGCCCACTCGATCCCGGCGTAAATGTCTTCCGTGTTTTCACGGAAGATCACCATGTCGACTTTCTCCGGGCGCTTCACAGGGGAGGGGACTCCCTTGAAATATTGCACCGGTCGCAGACAAACGTAGAGATCGAGCATTTGCCGCAGGGCCACGTTGAGCGAGCTAATCCCGCCGCCGACCGGCGTCGTTAGGGGACCCTTGATCCCGACGAGGTATTCGCGGAAGGCCGTGACCGTGTCGTCCGGGAGCCAGTTATCGAATCTGTCTTTCGCCGCCTGACCTGCGAAGACCTCAAACCATGAAATTTTTTTCTTCCCGCCGTAAGCCTTCTCGACTGCGGCATCCATCACGCGTACGCTCGCCGCCCAAATGTCGGGCCCGGTGCCGTCGCCGCGGATGAATGGGATCACCGGATGATCCGGCACGGTCAATTTGTCGGTCCTGGTAATCTTGTCACCAACGGGCGGAGTGAGGTCTTTGTAAGGCATGGCCAGCAGTGTAGCGGCGACCGTGTCGCCCGCAAGAAAGAGACGTGAATCAGCCTGCCGGGCTCGCGGCGCGTGGCGTGTTTGCCATGAAATAGAGCACCGGCACGGCCATGCGGCTGATCAGGAGTGAGGCGATTTCGCCGGCCATTAAGGCGATGGCGAGGCCGCCGTCTCGGTCTCCTTTTTCGAATGACACGCGAAGAGTGCGAGCGCGGCGACGAGTGTGAGGAACGAACGCAGTAACTTCATCGGCGCCTATTTTGGCGCGGCACCGCACTCTTCGCCAGCCTGGCCGATGCCAAGCTTGATCAGGATTTGCTCGAGCGGGCAAAATCCGGTGAAAGCCGTTTGGAAAAGATTGAAGCCAACGAAGGCTGTGAGAAGCAGCCAGAGATGGTTTACCCAGTATCCAAGGGCGAGCCCGGTGAGCACGAGCGTGCCCGCGACGAGATAGATGATGCGTTGTCTTTTCATAGGTGTGGAGTGTGCGGCCTGGACCCCGCCGCCGGGTTTGTAGTGGAGCTATTCATGAGGTTTGCTTTGCGGCAATCCTATTTGATTTAAGTTGGTCATGCTTTGCATCGATTGTCCAAACCTCACCGTTTGTTGCGAAGCTAATTCGATCGCGCCGCTGCGAGATGGAGTTCGATAGATAGTGGAAACCCAGGCACCGCTCATTCTCCGTTACGGGAGCAACCGGCTGAGATGAAAGTGCCGGGGAAAGCCTGGCTGCAATTTGAAGTCGAAGTGCAGGAAGACGATCCGCGTCCCCTTCTCACCCAGGCCGCGTTCTTTGCGTCGAAAGGACTTCTGGGGCTCGCCTACCGGTATCTCCTCCACCCGATTCACGGGATGATCTTTGGCGATATCCGGCGCCTCGCCAAGTAGGCCAGAAACATCGGCGCCTGATCGCAGCTCAGAACCAGAATGTGGAAGGGGCCTTGGCGCCGCGATTCGCTGTGGCACCATCGGGGCACAAAGGCCCCTCCCACTTTAGCCGAGTCGATAGACGATGCGGGCCTTATCCACGTCGTAGGGCGACATCTGCAATTTCACCCGGTCGCCGGTCGTCAGGCGGATGAAACGCTTTCTCATTTTGCCCGAGATATGGGCGAGCACGACGTGCTCATTGGAGAGTTGCACACGGAACATGGTGCCGGCCAGGACGGCCATCACCTTGCCCTCGATCTCGATCGCTTTCCTTGGGTCCACAGCCATTGGGTTGGAGATTGATACGCAAAGCCGGCGCCCGTGATGGACGCCGGCTTGCAGAATCAAAAGCGATTCGCTTACCGGCGGCCGCCAGCGAATTGCCGCGGGCGTTCTTCGCGCGCACGCGCTTCGTTCACGGTCAGCGCACGGCCGGACACTTCCTTGCCGTTGAGCGCCGCGATGGCGGCATTACCGCCGGTCGCATCGGTAAAGGTCACGAAGCCAAAGCCACGGGAGCGGCCGGTCTCGCGATCATTGAGAATGGCGACGTCGGTGACGGTGCCGTGTTGCGCGAAGAGATCGCGCAGATCGTTTTCAGTGGTCTCAAAAGAGAGATTACCTACGTATAGTTTCATTTGTGATTTTTTGGAGCAATACCTGCGAGCTACAGAGCCGTTCCCGGGAATCGGGTTTCAAATCACCAATGAGGAAACTCACCTGACGATCTACCGCACTACGAACAGAACAGAACTAATCCAAGAGCCGCCACCTTCGTCGTTTTTTGGGAATAAGCAAGGGCAAGTAGAGAACCATGAAGGCGTGTTGGTTTTGCGCCATGGTCAATGGTTTCAACACCAGGGCCACGCAGGTCACTACGAATAATTGCAGCGTTTTCATGGTATTCTTGTTGATCTGTCGAAGCTCCCGGAGCGATTAAATGCGCGCCGGGGCTTAGAGCCCGAGACTGAGTCTGATGTGCCGAGCGAGTGAAGGAAATTCGCCGCCACGAAGAAGAAGCTTTCTGTCAGGACCGATTCGCTCCTGAGAATCGTCGAAATCCAAAATCCAGGAGATTCGGTCGATTCACATTTGCAGAAGCAAAGGCCCGATCACGAGGGGTCGTAGGGCAGAGCCGCGATGGCGGCTTGCTCATCGCCATTGCCGTGCCCTCTATGATCAATCATTGTCGGGACGAAGACGTTTGACAGATAAGAAGGAGCGACAGTGCACCGCGGTCCTTGCGGCGAACGATCGAGACGACTGTCGGCCGAGTCAGGGCAAAGGCCTCACTTCCACCTGCAGGCTGCAGGTTCGCGAGTCGGGAGGCTGTTTCTCCTTAAGCTCTCACCAGCGGAAAGTCGCTAAACGAGTCCCGCTTTTTTCAGCGTTGCGTAGGCGCCGTTCTTGTTGATCGTTTTCAGGCCGCGCGCGGTCACTTTTATTCGCACGAATTTCTTCAGCTCGGCGACCCAGATGCGTTGTTCGCGCAAGTTCGGATTGAAGGTGCGGGGCACGTTCTTGGTCACGTGACGGCCGACGCCGCCTTTCTTCTTCGCCATACCGCGACGATGAATGACGCTGCCGCGCATGGGTTTCGATCCTGTGATGCTGCAAACTTTTGACATAAGCCGGGCTTGAGAGGGGCGTAAGCTGCCGTCGGTCGCCGGAGCGGTCAAGCGATTCCTGCGTCCGCGAAGTCGTCCGGAGCTCGCTCGCAAACCCCGAATGTTTTGGAGTTGAACGGTCACCTCGAACCGTGGTCAAATACGCTTCTGGGTAAATCCAACCGCGCGCGGATCTTCCATGAACCACAAAAATAATCACAAACTGCGGCTCGGAATTATCGGCGCGGGCGAGGTCGTGCGCTTGCGCCACATGCCGGCGTTGCAACGTAATCCGGATGTCGAGATCATCGCGGTCTGCAACGCCACTTACGAAAGCGCGGACAAATTCTGCCGGGAAAACGCGCCGCACGCGACGCCAATGCAGAACTGGGCGGAATTGCTGGGCATGCCTGAGCTTGACATCATCTGGATCGGCACGCCGCCCTATATGCATTCGGCCGTGACGATCTCGGCGCTCGAAGCGGGAAAGCATGTTTTTTGTCAGGCCCGGATGGCAATGGATCTGCCCGAGGCGGAGGAAATGCTCGCAGCCTCCCGCCGGTATCCGGAACTGGTGACGATGCTTTGTCCGCCGCCGCATGGGATGCGGGGCGACCTGCTCGTGCAAAAATTGCTCGCGGAAGAGGTGCTTGGCCGGCCCCATCATTTGCGGCTCCAGAGTTTGAACAGCGGGTTTCTTGATCCCGACGCGCCGGCGCATTGGCGACAGCGGATCGAGATCAGCGGGCTCAACACGTTGACGCTCGGGATCTACGCGGAGGTTTTGCAGAGCTGGTTCGGCGAGATCACTGGCATTTTCGCGCGCGGGAAAATCATCCAGCCGATGCGGCAGGGATACGAGGTTATGATTCCCGACCTGCTGAACGTCCTCTGCACGTTTGCCAGCGGGATGGAGGGGGTGCTCGAATTCAGCGCGATCGACGCGCAGGCCCCTGCTGACCGGCTGGAGGTTTATGGGGACCTTGGAGCGCTGACCTACGATTTCGGTTCGGATGTGGTGCACGCGGGCCGGATCGGTGATCGCGCCCTGCACGTCGCCGAAGTGACACCTGACCTCGAGACGAACTGGCATGTGGAAGACGATTTCGTCGCGGCAGTGAAATCCCGCGGCCGGATCAATCCGCATCCGGATTTCGAAGATGGAGTGCGCTATATGCGGGTGGTCCAGGCGGTGGCCGACTCCCGCAACTGCAACGAGTGGGTTGCGATCGACGCGACGGCCTGACGATTCCTTTAGTCCAGGGGGCAGAAGCAGGATTGCTACAACATCGCGCCCCGCATGATGAGGAGCGCGATACTGAAATAGATGATCAGCCCGGTGACATCGACCAGGGTGGCGACGAACGGCGCGGAAGAGGTGGCTGGGTCGGCACCGAGCCGGCGCAAGACAAACGGCAGCATCGAGCCCGCGAGTGAACCCCAGAGCACCACGCCAACGAGAGCCGCGCCGACCGTCATCGCAACGAGCGGCCAGCGCGGTCCGTAGAGCTCGCGATGAAAATATTTCTCCCCGAGAATCGACCAGACCGCGACCCGCACCCCGCCGATCACGCCGAGGATCAGGCCTAACGACAAGCCAGTTTGTAGTTCCCGGCTCGCTACCCGCCACCAGTCGCGCAGCGTGACCTCGCCCAGGGCCATGGCGCGGATGATCAAGGTCGATGCCTGCGAACCCGAGTTGCCGCCGCTCGAAATAATGAGCGGGAGGAAAAGCGCCAGCACCACGGCTTTGGCTATTTCATCCTGATAATTGGCCATGGCGGTCGCAGTCAGCATTTCGCCGAGGAACAGGATGACGAGCCAGCCGGCACGTTTTCGCACCATGCGCCAGAGCGGAATCCGCATGTAAGGCTCGTCCAACGCCTCCATGCCACCGAATTTCTGGATGTCCTCGGTCGCTTCTTCTTCCGCGACATCGAGCATGTCATCGATCGTCACCAATCCGACGAGGACACCGCTGGAATCTACCACCGGCAGGGCGGTTCGGTCGTATTTGCGGAAAACGTTGACCGCTTCCTCCTGCAGATCGGTCACATTCAGCGCGATGAAGTTTTCATCCATCAAGTCGCTGACTTTGGTCTCGAGCGGTTTGATGAGGAACTCGCGAATCCGAATATCGTCAACCAGTTTCCCACCGTCATCGACAACGTAAATGACGTTGATCGTCTCGGAATCCTGGCCGTGTTCACGCACGTAGTCGAGCACCTCCCGCACCGTCCAGCTGGCATCGACCGCGACCAAGTCCGGCGTCATCAAGCGCCCGACGCTGCCTTCGGGATAACCGAGTAGCGCCTGTGCGACGCGGCGTTCCTCGGGAGTCAGGAGCCGGATGAGTTGACGCGCCGCGGCGCTCGGGAGTTCCTCGAGCAGCGCGGTGCGATCGTCCGGCGACATCTCGTTCAGGATCGAGACGACCTGCTCGTGGGCCATGCCGCGAAGGAGTTTCTGCTGTGCGTCTACATCGACGTGGAGATACTCGAAGACATCTGCGGCCAGCACGTGTGGCAGGATCCGGAAGATGATGACCTGCTCGTCCTCCGGTAGATCGAGAATGATCTCGGCCACATCGGCCGGCGGCATCTCGGAAAAGAGCTCGCGCAACGCGGTGAAATTCCGCGCGTCGATCAAGCTCTGGATTTCGGGCAAAAGAATCCTGCCGACCATTGGTTTTGATTGAAGAGTTAAAGCGTTGAAGCGCTGAAGCGGCCGGAAGCCAAACGCTGTTTAGCCTAACCGCTGTCTCGCTTCAACGCTTTAACCATCCAAACGCTTCATCCCTATTTTCCATCCTGCTTGGATTTTCTGCGAAACCGGTCAAACTAATCCGGATGAGTCTTTCTTCTGCGGCGCCTTTGATCCGGCGCGAAGTCGGTGACGATGGCGTGTGTGTGCTGATCTTCGATCGACCGGATTCAGGGGCGAACATCTTCGATGCCGCCGCGCTCCGCGACCTGGATGCACAGCTCGATTACATTGAGAAAAAGGCAGACATCAAAGGAGTGATCGTGACTTCGGCGAAGAAGTCGATCTTCATTGCCGGCGCGGATCTGCAAACACTGCTGCGTCAGGCGCAGAGCGGTGAGATGCGCGCCTTCATTGCCGAGGGTCAGCGGATTTTCAACCGGCTCGCTGCGCTGAAGATTCCAACCGTGGCGGCGATTCACGGCGCCTGTGCCGGCGGCGGTTACGAGATCACACTCACCTGCGACTACCGCGTCGCGTCCGATGCGCCCGCGACGCGGATCGGTCTGCCGGAAACCACGCTTGGGCTCGTGCCTGCCTGGGGCGGAGCGACGCGCCTGCCGCGCCTGATCGGTCCGGATAAAGCCGCCGAAGTCATTCTCAAGGGCAAGCTTCATTCCGCACAAGAAGCCTTGCAGCTCGGGCTGGTCGATGAAGTGGTCCCGCAGGAAAAATTGCTCGAAGCGGCGCGCAAGAAATTGGGCTCGACGAAGCGAGTCCCTCCGGAGGGACGTGCTTCGGCACATCCACCCTCACCGATCGAAGCGCCGCGTTCCCAAAACCCCGCGCCCGCCCGCGCGGCCGAAATCATCAACCACAGCCTAACGAGTTCGATCGACGAATCGCTCGTTCGCGAGCTCGACGCGATCGTCGAACTGGGCGAAACGGAATCGACCCGCAACCTGATTCGCAATTTCTTCCTCGCCGACAAATACAAGAAGAGCCCATCGAAGACCGCACCAGGCGAGCAGGTCGTGCATGCCGCCGTCATCGGTGCGGGCGTGATGGGCTCGGGCATCGCGCAGTGGCTCAGCTCGCGTGGTGTGACCGTGATCCTGCGTGACGTGAGCGTCGAGTTGCTCGATCGCGGCCTGGCCCGGATCGAAAAAGCCTACGGGGAAGCGGTCAAGCGCGGCCTGATGAGTGAAGAGAAAGCGAAAGAAGGCCGCTCGCGCATCGTGGCCTCGTCGAATCCCGGCCCGATGCGGGAAGTGCAGATCGTGATCGAAGCCGCCTCCGAAAAACTTGAAATCAAGCGGGCCATCTTTCACGATATCGATGCAAAGATTGACGACACGGACATCCTCGCGACCAACACTTCCGCGCTTTCGATCAGCGATCTCGCCGCCCAGACGAAACATCCGGGCCGCGTCATCGGACTGCATTTTTTCAATCCGGTCAGCCGGATGAAACTGATCGAAGTCGTGATCGGGAAGGAGACTTCCGGCGAGACGAAGGAACGCGCGATCTTTTTTGCTCGGCAGATCGGCAAGCTGCCGGTGGTGGTGAAGGACAGCCCTGGGTTTCTGGTCAATCGAGTCCTCTTTCCGTATCTGCTCGACGCGGCGGAGCTTTTCGAGCAGGGGGTGGATGCGAAAACGATCGACACCGCGCTTGTGGAGTGGGGGATGCCGATGGGGCCGCTGCGTTTGATCGACGAGATCGGGGTCGATATCACGGTCGACATCTCGGCCACGCTCGAGAAAGCGTTCGGCGCGCGCGCCCGCACCCCGGCGATTCTGGCGAAGATGCAGGAGGCAAAAATGCTGGGGCGCAAAACCGGGCGCGGCTTTTACAAATACGAAGGCAAAATGCAATCGCCTAACGAGGCGATCGAAGCCTGGCGCCACTCCGCAAATCCTCCGCAATTGAGCGCGGGCGATCTTGCGCACCGCCTTGTTTACCTGATGGTGAATGAAGCCGCGCGTTGCCTCGAAGAGCAGGTCGTCGCGTCGCCGGAGGACGCGGATTACGGAATGATCCTCGGCACCGGTTTCGCGCCGTTGCGCGGCGGGCCGCTTCGTTTTGCTGATCATTTCGGCAGCGCGGAAATGGTCCGCGCGGGCGAGCGGCACGGTGGCAAGTTTGAGCCCTGCGATTTGCTCCGGCGGCACGCGGAAAAGGGCACGAAGTTTTATGAAAAATAGGGTAGCGCAAGCTTCCAGCTTGCAGCCTGCGAACGGAGCAAGCTGGAAGCTCGCTCTACCAGTTTTATGAAGACACCGCTCGAAGCGCCTGAAAAGAAAAACGCCGAAGAAGGCAGCGCCCAAACGGCCAAGGCGGAAACACAATCCGTCATCGACACCTCCAAGATGTCGGCGGGCAAGGCTGCCGCCCTCGACCTCGCCGAAAGCTCGCGCGATCCGCTCGATGAACGGGGCAGTTTCGCGAGCAATCTGTTTATCGGCCGTTACGATTTCGATCGCATCTTTCCCTATCCGGCCCAGAGCGCGGAAGATCGGGCGAAGGGGGATCCGTTCCTGAAAGAGTTGGGCGAATATCTCAAGACAAACGTTGACGCCGACGAGATCGATCGCACGGGCGAGATCCCGCAGAAGAACATCGACGACCTTTTCGCGATGGGCGCCTTTGGCGTGAAGATCCCGACCGAGTACGGCGGCCTGGGCTTGTCGCAGATGAACTACGGGCGGGCCGCGATGTTGCTCGGCAGCTGGGACGCGAACCTGACTGCGCTGGTCTCCGCGCATCAATCGATCGGCGTGCCGCAACCGCTTCTTTTGTTCGGCACCGAGGAGCAAAAGAAAAAGTATCTGCCGCGTGTTGCGCGAAAGGAAATCTCCGCATTCGCCCTAACCGAGACGAATGCCGGCTCGGATCCGGCGAACATGAGCCTGCGCGCCGATCCGACCGAGGACGGCTCGGCTTTTATCCTCAACGGCGAGAAACTCTGGTGCACGAACCTGATCAAAGCCGGCGTCCTCGTGGTGATGGCGAAGACGCCGCCGAAAATCGTCAAAGGCAAGGAGCGCAAACAGATCACCGCATTCATTGTCGATGTCGACACGCCCGGGCTCGAGATCACTTATCGCTGCCACTTCATGGGGCTGCGCGCGCTCTACAACGGGATCGTCAAGTTCACCAACGTGCGTGTTCCGCGCGAGAACATGATCGCGAAGGAAGGCCAGGGCTTGAAGGTTGCCCTGACGACTTTGAACACCGGGCGCCTGACGATTCCGGCGGCCTGTGTTGGTCTCTCGAAACGGATGCTCGAAATCTGCCGCAAATGGGCGAGCGAACGCGTGCAATGGGGCGTCCCGATCGGGCAGCATTACGCAATCGCGGGCAAGATTGCGGAGATGGCAGGGAATGTTTTTGCAATGGAGGCGATGACGTTCCTCACCAGCGCGCTGGTCGATCGCAAAGCGGGCGATCTGCGGATCGAAACCGCGATGTGCAAAATGTGGGCCACGGAAGCGACCTGGCGCATCGCCGATGAAGCGATGCAGGTCCGCGGCGGGCGCGGCTACGAAACCGCGCAATCGCTCGAAGGCCGCGGCGAGGAAGGCATTCCCATCGAGCGTTTCCTGCGCGATTGCCGCATCAACATGATCTTTGAGGGATCGAGCGAGATCATGCGCCTGTTCATCGCGCGCGAAGCGCTCGATCCGCATCTCAAGGTTGGCGGTGCGATTTTCAACACGCAGTTGCCGACTTCGGAGCGCGCCAAGGCGGTCCTAAAATCGGGAAAATTTTACGCAAGCTGGTACCCGAAGCAGTGGACGGGCGGAAGTGCCGGCGACCTCGAGAAGTTACACGCCGACTTGCGCCCGCATGTGCGCTACGCGGCCGGGGCGAGCAAGCGACTGGCGCGCGGTTTGTTCCACGCCATGACACGCTTCGGTCCGAAGCTCGATCGCGAACAGTTGCTCCTCGCGCGCTTCGTCGGGATCGCGACTGAGCTGTTTGCAATGAGCGCAACCTGCGCCTTCGCCCAGTACAAGATCGAGATCGGCGAGCCGGCGGCGGAAATCTTGTCGGTCACGACTTACTTTTGTCGCTCGGCAAGAATGCGGATTGATACGCATTTTGCCGGCACGTGGCAGAATGCTGACCGGGCTGGTTACGATCTGACACAGGAACTATTGGCCGGACAGCACGCCGATCTGCGTAAGGGGATCGTGTAGCTGGCGCTGGCCGCATCGGACGTCAGTTATCCTGACTGACTCGGCGGGCAGGCTTCCAGCCTGCCCGAAAGGTCCGACAAAGAGCCGACGGGTTGGAAGGCCGTTGGCCGAGTCAGGCGAGACGCCTGACCTCCGCAGACCTGCTTCGGTTGACCAACAACTCCCCGCCGACTACCATCAACGGATGAGTATGCCATCCATGCTCACCGAAGCGACCGGCACTTCTTCCCGCGGCCGCATCAGTGCGAGCGAAAAATCCAAGGCCAAATCGAAATCCCGCGTCCTCGAGCAGATTGCCGAGCACGTTTTGCTCGACGGATTTCGCATCGTCATCGACCTCGAAAAGAGCAAGGGCTCCTATCTTTTCGATGCGGCGCACGACCGGCGTTTGATCGATTTCTACGGCTTTTTCGGCTCCAACCCGGTCGGCTTCAATCATCCGTATTTCGACAAGCCGGAGGTGAAGGCCGACCTGCTCCGCGCGGCCAAGATCAAAATCGCAAACTCCGATGTCTGCTCGGAAGGTTACGCGAAATTCCTCGAGACCTTCTGGCGCGTCGTTGGTTTGCCGCCCCTCGAGCGGATGCTTTTGATCGACGGCGGCGCGCTCGCGGTCGAGAACACGCTCAAGGCCGCGATGGATTGGAAGGTGCGAAAAAATATGGCCGCCGGCCTCGGCGAACGGGGAACCGAAATCCTCCATTTCCGCCACGCCTTCCACGGCCGGAGCGGCTACACCATGAGCCTGACGAATACCGATCCGGTGAAAACGGATCTCTTCGCCAAGTTCAAATGGCCGCGCGTCTCGACTCCCTTTATCAACTTCTCGTTAGGTGAGCCGGAGCGGACGCGCGATGTGATCGAGCGGGAAAAGAAATCCGAAGAGGAAATCATGCGGTTCGTGAAGGAAAAAGGCGTCGACATTGCCGCGATCATCATTGAGCCGATCCAGGGCGAAGGCGGGGACAATCATTTCCGGGGAGAATGGCTGCAAACTCTGCGCCGCATCTGCGACGAGAACGAGATGCTCCTCATTTTTGATGAAGTGCAGTGCGGAATGTGCGCCACCGGTCGCAACTGGTGTTGCGAGCATTTCGGGGTGGTGCCAGACCTGATGGCCTTCGGCAAGAAAGCGCAGGTCTGCGGCGTCATGGCCGGCCCGCGCCTCGACGAGGTGAAGGACAACTGCTTCCGTGTCCCGAGCCGGATTAACTCGACCTGGGGCGGTAACTTCACCGACATGGTGCGCTCGACGCATTTTCTCCAAATCATCGAGGAGGAAAACCTGGTCGAGAACGCGCGCATCGTCGGCGAGTATTTCCTCAATCGCCTGCTCGAGCTGCAAAAGGAGAATCCGAATGTAACGGCGGTGCGGGGTCGCGGTTTGTTCCTCGCCTTCGATCTGCCGGATCCGGCGACGCGCAATGAAGTCTGGAAAGGGCTCTTTGATGGCGGCGTCCTCGCCTTGAAATCCGGTGAGCGTGCGATCCGGTTCCGGCCGGCGCTGGATATCACGAAGGAAGTGATCGACGAAGCGATTGAGCTAATCCGCGCGCAGATGAAAAGGTAGCGCAAGCTTCCAGTTTGCAGATTACCGACCGCATAAGCTAGAAGCTCGCGCACCCTAAGTATGCATAACGTCCTCAAAAATCTCGGCCTCGACGATGAAAATCCCGGCGCGTTCTCCGGTGAATGGCACGGCGGCGGCGCGGTTCATGAAAAGATCTCACCGGTCGACGGCAAATCGTTAGGCAAGTTTCGCACTGCATCGGCCGCCGATTACGAAAAGGTGATCGGACGCGCGCAGGAGGCTTTCCTGAAATGGCGCGTCACGCCCGGCCCGGTGCGGGGCGAAACCGTCCGGCAGCTTGGCAACGCCCTGCGCGAGCAAAAGGGCGATCTTGGCAGACTCGTTTCGCTCGAGTCGGGCAAGATTCTCGCCGAAGGCGAAGGCGAAGTGCAGGAGATGATCGACATCTGCGACTTCGCCGTCGGTCAATCGCGGATGCTTTATGGCCTGACGATTCAATCGGAGCGGCCGAACCATCGACTGATGGAGCAGTGGCATCCGCTCGGCATTGTTGGCGTGATCTCGGCCTTCAATTTCCCGGTCGCCGTCTGGTCGTGGAATGCTGCCCTCGCTGCCGTGTGTGGCGACGCCACCATTTGGAAGCCCTCGGAGAAGACTCCGCTGAGCGCCATTGCCGTGACCAGGATCGCAGAGCGCGTGTGCCGCGCGACGGGCGCTGATCCGGCGATTTTTTCACTCTTGATCGGTGACCGCGTGACCGTCGGGCAAAAACTTTCTGAGGATCATCGCATCCCTCTCATCTCCGCGACCGGTTCGGTGCGGATGGGAATCGAGGTCGCGAAGACGGTGCACGGCCGTCTCGGCCGAACCATCATGGAACTGGGCGGCAACAATGCGCTCATCGTCTGCCCGACCGCCGACCTCGAGATGGCGACGCAGTCAATCTTCTTCGGTGCGGTTGGCACCGCCGGTCAGCGTTGCACGTCCACCCGTCGCGTGATCATGCATGAATCGGTCGCCGACAAGGTGCGCGAGAACCTGTTGGCCGCTTACAAGACCGTGTCGATCGGGCACCCGCTCGACGAGAAAACGTTGATGGGCCCGCTGATCGATAGCCACGCGGTGGACACGGTCCTGCATTCGATTCAACGATTGAAGGACGAGGGCGGTGAGGTTCTTTACGGAGGCGAACGCCTGAATGGCGAGAAATATTCCGGCGGCTGTTACATGACGCCCTGCCTGGCGAATGCAAAACCCGATTACAAGATCGTGCATGACGAAACATTCGGGCCGCTGCTCTATTTGTTGACCTACCGCGATTTCGATCAAGCACTGGCGATCAACAATGGCGTGCCGCAGGGACTGACGTCTGCCATTTTTACCAACGACGTCCGCGAGGCCGAGAAGTTTCTCAGCGCCGCGGGGAGCGATTGCGGCATTGCCAACGTTAATACTGGAACGAGCGGCGCGGAAATTGGCGGGGCCTTCGGTGGCGAGAAAGAGACCGGCGGCGGACGAGAGAGCGGCAGCGATTCGTGGAAGAGCTATATGCGACGGACGACAAACACGATCAATTACTCGACCGAGCTACCGCTGGCGCAGGGGATTCGCTTTGGCGGTCCGGAAGAAGGCAGCTCGACTGCCTAACGAGCCTGCCGGGTCAGGAGGAACCAAGCGCCCATGGCAATGTTGTTCCACGAAACCGAGCGCGTGCTCGGGCGGGCGGGAGCGCTGATTTCGGCAAGTGAATGCGAATTAGGCCGATAAATGGGCTCGTGACTAACATCATGGCATCTCAGAATCGACCGCTCCGAGTCATCTTCGCACTGGCCGTCTGTCTCATGTGGCCGGCGTCGGCGGAGTGGCAATCGGTATCGGCTGCCCAGGAGCACGAACACCCTGTCCCGGAAAAACTTGGTCTCGTGAAGTTTCCTATCTCGTGCTCTGGTGATGTGCAGCGGGAGTTTGAGCGGGCGGTAGCGCTTTTGCATTCGTTCGCCTACTCGGCGGCGGAGAAAGCTTTTCGCGATTTGATCGCGAAAGACCCCAATTGTGCCATGGCCCACTGGGGCGTGGCCATGGCTGGCTTCCACCAGCTCTGGGAACCCTACGTCGCACCAGAGGAGGTGGCGGGCGGCAAGCTCGAGGTCGATCAGGCAAAACATCTTGGCGGCTCCGAACGGGAGCGAGGATTTATTGATGCACTGGAAATAATTTATACTGACGCGGATTCAGTGCTCTACCGCGAGCGGGCAAATTCCTACGCACTGGCCATGGGCAAACTGGCCGAACGCAATCCCGACGACGTCGAGTGCCAGGTTTTTTATGCGCTGGCTCTGATCGCGACCGCTTCGCCTACCGACAAGACGCATGCGAACGAAAAGAAAGCTGCTGCCCTGCTCGAGCCATTATCCCGAAAGTATCCGGAGCATCCGGGCATTCCGCACTATTTGATTCACGCGTGCGATAATTCCGAGATGGCAAGGCGCGGCTTGGCGGCCGCCCAGGCCTATTCGAAGATTGCGCCGTCGGCCCCGCACGCGTTGCACATGCCTTCGCACATTTACACCCGCCTGGGGATGTGGGAGGAGTCCGTTGCTTCAAATCTAGCCGCAAGAAAAGCCGCGCATGTTCAAGGCGATATCGGCGAGGAATTGCACGCCATGGATTATCTCACCTACGCCTACCTGCAACTCGGCCGCGATGCCGAAGCCGGTCGCGTGCTTGAGGATTTGCGCGGGATGTCGAATCTGCACGCGAGCGAGTTTAAGGTCGGATATGCGGCGAGCGCGATGCCGGCGCGTTACGCGATTGAGCGTCGGCAATGGGCGGAGGCTGCACGGCTTGTGCCCATCGCCGGCACCCCGCCGCAAGTTTTCGCTGTCACGGCATGGGCGCGTGTGGTCGGACTGGCGCGTAGCGGGGAGCCTGCGGCAGCAGTGGGCGCTCTCGACCAATTGCAGACCGCGTATGAGAAGCTGCGCAAAGCTGGTGATGACTACTGGGCAACGCAGGTTCAGGTGCAGTCGAAAGAGGCGCTGGCATGGATAAGGCGCGCCGAAGGCAAAAACGATGAGGCGCTCAAACTCATGCGTGCTGCCGCCGACGAAGAAGACGCGATCGAAAAACGTCCGGTCACGCCGGGAGCGATCGTTCCCGCGCGCGAACAACTTGGTGAACTTCTCTTGGAGTTAAATCGCGGGCCCGCTGCGCTGGAGGAATTTGCACGTAGCCTAACAATGACTCCGCAACGCCGGGGAGCACTGATGGGCCAGGCTCGGGCCCGCGAAATGGCTGGCGGTGAGAAGCATTAGTTTAATCATGAAATCGCGATGGCCATTCTGATCGACGAAACCAAGCGTGTTTTGGTGCAAGGTATCACCGGTCGGGAAGGCCGCGCCCGCACCCGCCTGATGCGCGATTACGGAACCAACGTGGTTGCCGGCGCCACGCCTGGAAAAAGCGGGCAAAACGTGATGGGCGTGCCCGTTTTCGATACGCCGCGGGAAGCGGTCAAAACGCTGGGCGATATCGATATTTCCGTGCTTTTTGTGCCAGCCGCCGGTGTCAAGGACGCCGCGATTACTGCGATTGAGGCGGGGATCAAGCTCACGGTGCTGGTGCCTGATCGCGTGCCGGTCTGGGACGCGATGGAGATCGCGGCGGCAGCCAAAGCGCATGGCGCGATGTTTCTTGGGCCAAACACACTCGGGGTGTTGAGTCCGGGCAAAGGTGTGGTTGGGATGATCGGTGGGCGCGCGGAAAGCGCGCGGCAGTGGTTCAAACCCGGCCTTCCAACGGGCGTGGGTGTGATCAGCCGCTCTGGCGGCATGGCTTCGAGCACCGGTTACTATCTCGGACAGGCCGGCGTGCGAATTTCCACCATCGCGCACATTGGCGGGGACGCGGTCCTTGGAGTGCGGATTCCCGATGCGGCTTTGATGTTCGAAGCTGATCCGGTGACCGAAGCGATCGTGATCTTCGGCGAGATCGGTTCGTCGCAGGAAGAGGAAGTGGCGCAGTTGATTCGCGATCGGAAAGTGACCAAGCCAGTCATCGCCTACATCGGCGGCAAGGCGGCTCGTGAAGGCACGCGTTTCAGTCACGCCGGCGCGATTATTGAAGGCGGTCGCGGGACGCACGACGGCAAAGTGAAAGCGCTGCGTGAGGCTGGTGCAACGGTGGTCGATGCGTTTGGTGAACTGCCCGGCGCGGTGGTCGACGTGCTTAAGGGCATTAATGGCAAGAGCCTGATGAGCGAAACCGACAAGAACGCTGTCTGGAATACGGCCGTCACGCGGATCGAACCGAATCGTGTCGCAGTGCGCGGATACGATATCGCTGACCTGATGGGCCGCGCGTCCTTTGGCGCCGCGGTCTATTTGATTCTGAACGGCGAGCTTCCGTCCCCTGCGATCGGAAAATTGATGGACGGGATTTTGGTCTCTTCGATTGATCATGGCGCAACGCCGCCGAGCGCTCTGTCTGCACGGACCGTTGCGTCGACTGGCGCGTCGTTAAGCGCGTCGGTTGCAGCGGGAATCATGTCGATCAATCGTCATCACGGCGGGGCGATTGAAGATTGCGCCCGGCGCTTGAAGAAAATCGCGGACCGCGCCGTGAGCGATTCCATTTCGCTCGACGAAGCCGCCACCCGCGTTCTCGCGGAGATGAAGGAAGTGGGTGACCGAATGCCGGGATTCGGTCATCGCTATCACACGAAGGATCCGCGCACCGCGCGGCTCTTCGAGCTCGCGCGCGAGGCCGGGGTCGATGGCCCCCACATGCGGGCGGCTCGTGCAGTCGAGAAATCTTTCGCCGAAGCGAAGAAACCGCTGCCGATCAACGTGGACGGCGCGCTCGGCGCAATTCTGGCCGATCTCGGAATGAACCCGGCGGTCTTCAACGGCATTTTCATGATCGCGCGCACGCCCGGGCTGGTCGCGCATGTCACCGAGGAACAGACACGTGAGAAACCAATGCGGCGGATCGATCCCGTGAAACATGGTTACGACGGGCCGCCTCCCCAGAGGGTGGGAAAATGAAAGCGCACAAAGTCGAAAAAAAGATTCTGACCAGGCACCCGTTAGGCAAGAGCGGGAAGAACATCAGCCAGGATAAATACGAGCTGATGAAAAAGGCGATCCTCGCCGCGTTGCGGAAGAAGCAACTGACTCACACCGAATTGTTCGAAGACTTGAACAAGAGCCTGGAGAACAAGTTCACGGGGAATGTCAGTTGGTACGGCGAAACCGTTAAACTCGACCTCGAAGCGCGAAAAATCATTGAACGGACTTCCTCCAAGCCGCCAAAGTACCGCCTCCAAAAAGCATAACGAACATGAAAACGAACGAACCAACCGTCTACGGCGTCACGAAAATCGCGCAGCTTTTTCCCAGCCTGAAGAAGATCAAGAACAGGTCGCTGCGTGAAAAGGTGGCGGCGGTGTGGAGCGAAGCCATTACCACCGGCTGCGGCGGAAAAGGCTGGACCTTCGCCGAACTTCGGGCGGTCAAGTTCACTCTCCTGGCCGGCGATATCGACATGAGGTTCGTCGAGCATCTCAATTCCTGCGTGCGGCAATGCCTCGCGATTGCCGATGTGCTCAAGAAATCCTTCCGCTGCTCCATCCCCATTCAGCGCGACTATCTCATCGCAGGCGCGCTCCTGGCCGATGTGGGCAAACCGCTCGAGTTCGACAAGGACGAGTCTGGCAACGTGATCCAGGGGAAATTCGGACAGCAAGTGCGACACCCATTCAGCGGCGTCGCGCTCGCCTACAAACACGGCATTCCCGGTGAAGTCATGCACATGATCGCGACGCACAGCCACGAGGGCGACAAGGTGGAGCGTTCGATCGAATCGATCATCTTTCACCACGCGGATTTCGTTGATTTTGACATTGCGAAGTTGCTCGGAAAACGTGCGGCCAAGAAGTGATGCCTGGGTTCGGTAATTTGAAGAGGAGATAATCATGAGTCTCACGTTGGTGGAAAAAATTGCGGCGCGACACGCTGATGGGCTCCCTTCCGAAGCCGTGGTGCGGGCGGGGGATTTCGTTTCGATTCGGCCGCGTCATGTCATGACGCACGACAATACCGCGGCGGTCATGCCGAAGTTCAAGCAAATCGGCGCGACCGCTATCTCGGACCCGGGCCAGCCGGTTTTCGCGATCGACCACGACATTCAGAACACGACGCCCAAGAATCTGGAGAAGTATGCGAAAATCGAAGCCTTCGCGCGCGAGCAGGGAGTCGATTATTACCCGCCGGGCACCGGTATTTCGCATCAGGTGATGGTGGAGCAGGGTTATGTCGTTCCCGGCGCGCTGGTGGTAGCGAGCGATTCGCATTCAAATTTGTACGGCGCGGTCGCGGCGCTCGGGACGCCGGTCGTGCGGACCGATGCGGCCAGCATCTGGGCGACAGGCGTGACCTGGTGGCAGGTGCCAAAAGTCGCGAAGGCCGTGCTGAAAGGAAAACTCACGCCGGGCGTGACGGGCAAAGACGTCATCATCGCGTTGTGCGGACTCTTCAATAAAGACGAAGTCTTGAATCACGCGGTGGAATTTGTCGGCGATGGCGTCGGCGCGCTCTCGATGGATGCGCGCATGACCATCGCCAACATGACAACGGAATGGGGCGCGCTCGCGGGCGTGTTTCCATTCGATGAAGTGACCGTGAAATATCTCCGTTCGCGCGTGCCTGAATTCAGCAATCCCAGGCGACCGGGCACGCGCGGACCGAAGAGCCGCTCCGGCTACAGCAATGCCGACATCGATGGCTGGTGGAATGATCGCGCCAAACTTAGCGCGGATGCGGACGCGACCTATGCGATCGAGCTGGAACTCGATCTGGCGACGGTCGTGCCGCATGTCTCCGGGCCTAACGAAGTGAAAACCATGGTGTCGCTGCCGGAAATGCAGCGCAAACATGTCCCGATTCAGAAAGCCTATTTGCTGTCATGCGTGAACGCGCGGTTCGAAGATTTGCACGAGGCGGCGGAAGTGGTGCGCGCCGGCGGAAAACGCGTGGCCGACGGAGTCGAATTTTACCTGGCG
Source organism: uncultured Verrucomicrobiae bacterium (assembly GCA_963776615.1). Classification (GTDB taxonomy): domain Bacteria; phylum Verrucomicrobiota; class Verrucomicrobiia; order Chthoniobacterales; family UBA10450; genus Palsa-1392. The sequence continues at coordinate 25,953 of CAVZNJ010000009.1, read as the reverse complement.
GCGGCGAGTGCTGAAGTGCAGACCAAAGCCGAATCCGTCGGCGACTGGCAAACCCTGGTGGGTGCGGGCGCGATCGCGTTACCACCTGGTTGCGGAACCTGCATCGGCCTCGGACGCGGCCTTGTGCAGAAGGGAGAGATCGCGATCAGCGCCACGAATCGGAATTTCAAAGGCCGCATGGGCGATCCCGACGCCCAGGTTTACCTCGGTTCGCCAGCGGTCGTCGCGGCGAGTGCGCTGGCCGGGTTCATTTGCGCGCCAAAGGATTTCGCCGAGCGAGCCGCGGGCACCGCGGTTCGGCGCGCGCAAAGCAAACCGCCGGCCAGTGTTTCGGTCGAGATCATCGATGGTTTCCCGCCGAGCGTTCGTGGGCGCGTCCTATTCGTCGATAAGGACAATCTGAACACCGACGGGATTTACGCCGGCAAACACACCTATCGCGATGACATGACGCCGGAGCAGATGGCGGAGGTGACGTTTGAAAATTACGACCCGAGCTTCAACACGCTCTACCAAAAGGGTGATGTCGTCGTTGGTGGATTGAATTTCGGCACCGGCTCAAGTCGCGAACAGGCTGCGACCGCGTTGAAGTTTAAAGGCATCCCGTGCGTCATTGCCGCCAGCTTTTCCGAAACCTACAAGCGCAACGCCTTCAACAACGGCTTCGTCGTCTTCGAATGCCCGGAGCTGGTCGAGCACTTGCGCGCCACGCTGACCAATCGCGGACCGACCACGGTCGCGCCCCAGATCACGATCGACTACGGCAAATCTCTCCTGACGATCGACGGAAAGTCCTTTTCCTTCCCGCCACTCAGTCCGGCCGCGCAGGAATTGATCGTGGCCGGCGGCGCCGAAAACCTGGTCGCACGCCGGTTGCGTGCAGCCGGTTAATTTTTGCCCTTTCGCGAGCGGCATACCTGTAGTATTTCCGCCGCTTCCAGCTGGAACACCCAACAAAGAAAGAACCTGCTCATATGTCTAAATACAAAATCGCGTGGATGCCTGGTGACGGAGTCGGCCATGATGTCATGGAGGCGGCGCGGATCGTTCTCGATCGTCTGCAGCTCGATGCCGAATATGTGCCCTGCGATATCGGCTGGGATTTTTGGTGCAAGGAAGGCAACGCCCTTCCCGATCGCACCGTCGCCGCGCTCAAGGACACGACCTGCGGTCTCTTCGGCGCGATCACAAGCAAGCCGCAGGACAAGGCGAAGACAGAACTGATCCCGGAGCTTCAGGACAAGGGCCTGGTCTACTTTTCGCCCATCGTCGGGCTGCGTCAGATGTTCAATCTGCATACCAACATGCGGCCGTGCAAAAGCTATCCCGGCAATCCGTTGAACTTCCGCGGCAACAAGATCACAAATCCCGGTGGTCAGGACGTCCCGATCGACCAGGTCGTTTTCCGCGAAAACACCGAGGGCATGTATGGCGGCGTCGAGTTTTTCCCGTTGCCAGAATCAGTTTACACCGCCCTCTGCGCCAATCCGAAAATGAAGAAATGGAAGGACAAAGCGGGATTGGAAAACATCGCGCTCTCTACGCGCATCATGAGCAGGCAGGGTTGCACCAGCATTTGCAAACAAGCCTTCGAACATGCCAGGAACACCGGGCGCAAGCGCGTCACGCTGATCGAAAAGCCGAACGTACTGCGCGAAACCGGCGGTTTGATGATGCGTTGCTTCAACGACGTGGCGAAAGGTTATCCCGACATCCAGGCCGATGAAGCCAACATCGATGCGATCTGCATGTGGATGTTCAAGAATCCGCAGGATTACTCCGTGCTCGTGGCCGAGAACATGTTTGGCGACATCGTGAGCGATCTCTGCGCGGGTTTGGTCGGTGGACTTGGCTTCGCGCCGAGCGCGAATCTTGGTGACAAATACGCCGTCTTCGAACCGACCCACGGCTCGGCGCCGAAATATGCCGGCCAATACAAGGTCAACCCGATCGCGATGCTTCTCACGAGCAAACTGATGCTCGATTGGCTCAAAGAAACCGACAAGGCGGAGCGCCTCGAGAGCGCCATCGCCAAAGTCATCGCGGAAGGCAAGGTCCGGACCTACGATATGGGTGGGAAAAACACCACCCTGGAAGTCGCGCAAGCCATCGCCGACTACGCCAGCTCATAAGCTGGACAAAAGTCGACTGGTGTTACGCGGGCCAGCTTTCCCAGTCCCGGCGTCGCACTACGGATTCCAGCGAGCCTGGCCGGTCTGACCCGGGCCCGTCGTCCGCGCCGGGGCACTTCGGCGCGGCGCTGAATTGACATTTCCCGGGTTCGCGTCCGAGCCCGGCGGCACGCCGCGTCCCGCCACTACTGGACCGGGGCGCGTCGCGGGCCGACCGCCTTGTGCCGGTGGTGCCGCACGCGGGCTCCAGCGTGGCGCGTTCCTCATTCCCCCCGCAGGGCTCCGATGGGTCATTCGGTTCCGTGGCACAAACGCTCTGTTATTATTCAGGATCACGATCTGCACCGGCTGCGAGTAGCCGTAGGGCTGGCCATAAGGCGAGTAATAACAATACGGCGAATCGAGGACCGGTTCCGGGAAGATGCCGATGGAGTCCGCCGGATTTTGATTCACGATGTAACCCTCCACTCCCGGCTGATCATAACCGTAGCTCAACTGCCCGCTCCCATCGACCGTATCGTCATAACCTCCGGTCGTTAGTCCCGGATTATAGGTCTGCACCGTGGCAACGGGATTCTGAGCGCCAGTTTGCGCCACCTGAAGATCGTCGGCCGCGTAATTTACCGGCGCGCGATGAGACTGCGTTGTCTGGTAGATCGGCGACACGTTCGCAAATGACGTGTCGGCTGGTTCCGATTTCGCCGCTTCCGCTACCGCACGCGGTTTTATCCCCGGGATTCCTGCGAAGGCGATCCAAGTCAGCACCGCGATCAGCAGCCCCAACTCAAACGCAATTACCTTTGAAATCGTCGGCCCCGTCTCCGTCATGTTACGCCCTCCGGTTTACTGCCCATCGACACCTTGCCTGAAATCCGGTTGCCAGACAAGAAAAGTTTCCGGGTCTGACCCGAAGTGCCTCACTAGGCGCCGGTCGCGGGTGCGCCGGGGCGCGGCCGGCCTTCGTCAGCGTCCAGGCATTCGAAAATCGTCTGCAGCTCGATCGGCCGGCCGATTCGCTGATTGACCCGGGCGACAGTCCGTTCGGCCGAATCGCGCCAGCCAAGTTTCCTGGCAAAGGCATTCCAGACATGAATTTGCATCTCGTTAGGCCGGAGCCCGTGCGCAAAGCACCATTCGAGAATCTCCTCGTCGGAACCTCCTTCCGCGGTGCGCTCCATGATCTGGCTGTGCTCGAGATTAAGGAAGCGCGCGAGGCACCCATCGAGTGCCTCGGCGCTGCCAAAGTTTTCCCGATAATCTTCCGGCAGCTCTCCCCGCAGGTGGAGCCGGATCTTGTCGATCATGCGGCCGAAATAGACCAGACCGCCAACCTTGCCGCCGGGACGGCGGAGCGAAGGATGGTTCACATCATCACCTTGCCGTTGCCTTCGGTGAACGCAATGCCCGCGACTTAGCGCAGCCCGCCGCCGGTGAGGATTTGTTCGCCCGTCACCCAGCGGGCGGCGTCCGAGGCAAGAAACACGACAACCGAAGCGATGTCGTCCGGTTGGCCGAGACGGCCGAGCGGTGTTTGCGCGACCGTTGCCGTTTCGAAATCCGAGCCGATAACACCGACGCTGCGGGTTCCTTCGGTTTCGACCATGCCCGGATTCACGGCATTGACCCGGATTTTCTTCGGCCCGAGCTCGCGCGCGAGCACTCCAGTAATGGCATCGACCGCGCCCTTCGTGCCGGTGTAAACGGCGCTGCCGGGCGGCGTGATCCGGCTTACGACGGAGCCGATGTTGATGATGCTACCGTCCGCGCCCATCCGCTTGACGGCAGCCTGCGTGGTAAGGAGGAGGCCGAGCACGTTGGTATTGAATACGCGGTGGAATTCCTCCTCGGTGATCTCTTCGAGCGTCGCGAATTTGTAGACGCCGGAATTATTCACCAGGATGTCGAGCCGGCCATAGTTCTTGATCGCGGCATCGATCAGGCCCTGCGCCTCGGATGCCTTGGAAACGTCGCCCTTGACCGCGACCGCCTTGCCGCCGGCCTTGGAAATTTGGTCGACGACCTGGTCGGCGCCGCTCTTGCTCGAGGCGTAGTTGACGATGACGGAGGCGCCTTCCGCGGCAAGCGCTTTGGCAATGGCGGCCCCGATTCCCTTGGATGCGCCGGTCACGACGGCGACTTTGTCTTGCAATTGTTTGTTCATGATTTGTTTGTTAGTGGTTGACTCTGCAGTTCAGAACTTATGAACTATTGAACTGGCCGTCAAGTGACGGTATTGTGACAAAAACCCAATGCGGCCGCTGCAACATCCACCAATCAACAACGTGACCGTCGAGGGCATCCTGCACGCGCTCTCCGATCCGGTGCGGGCGGCGATTTTTTCGCACATCGCCGGCTCGGATTGCTCGCAGAATTGCTCCGCTTTTTTGGAGGTGAGCGAGAAGACGATCCCGAAATCGACCCTCTCGCAACACTTCAAGGCACTGCGCGAGGCCGGCCTCATCCGGAGCGAGCGCCAGGGCGTGGAGATGCAGAACACTTCGCGCTGCGCCGAAATCCAGAAGCGTTTCCCGGGATTGATTCCGGCCATTGTCACGGCTCATCGCATCCAAACCCGAGGAAAACGAAAAAGCGCGACTCGATCGCGCAAGCGGTGATCGAGCGGGTCTCGATTGCTCTGCGTGAAAACCCCCGACCGCGCCACCACCACCGCCTTTAACCGCTACCTAATGCGAAGCAACGGCCGGGCCTTCCAACGCTGGCTGGCCTTGTCGTCGACCGCCGATCACGGTCGCGTCGAGACGTTAAAGAAATTCCACTCCCAGTTCTTGCCGTTGTCGGAGGAAAACGCCTGACCCCACAACGGGCGCTCCTTGTTTCGCGCGTCCCAACGGAAGACGACGATAATGGGTTTGCCGTTCAGCGTGTCTTTCCCGAAAAAGTGCCCGACGCCATTTGCAAAGGAGCCGACCACGGGAGGTTCGATCGTGCCGGTATTGCTCGCGATCCAATAGAGACTCCAGAGTTTGGTCTTCGGATTGAAGAGCCGCAGGGTGAGACCTTCAAAGGGCTTGCCTTCCATCCCGGGAAACTGGGTTGTGGAGTAGATATCCATATCCGCCGCGCCGCCGAGGATCTTGGTGTTCACATCCGTGGAATCGAAATCCGTCCAGTCTTTGCAGTTGGCGAGTCGCTTGTTGAGGTGGCGGTTGTGCATTTTCCACTGGCCCACCAGAAAATCGAAGTCGCTCGGCGACGACGTGGCCGAAGCAGTGATCTTCAGGTTGCCCTTCTCATCGAAACTGATCTTGGGAATCGGGATGCTCTCATCCGCGGTCAACTCATTGCCAGCCTGGACAAACTGAGGAATCGCGAACAGCACCAGGAAAATGGCGGTCGTTGCGCATTTCATCGGCTTTGACAGTAACGGGACCGGCCCATTCGACAACACTTTCTCCCAACCGGCGGGAGCACGGAGATCGGCGCAGGAAATTTCGAACTGCGAGATGGGTCGCCCGGCGACTTCTTCGGGCGCGACGAAGCCTTCGCGCATCTCTGTTACGCCAGTGCCGACATGCTCACCGCGCGCACTCGCGGCGACACCCGCCGCCTCGCCGGTTTCACCCGGCCTTTCGCCAGTTATCCAACCCGAGAGCATGTTGAAAGCGACGATTTCGCGTTACAGTTTCTTCGTGAATCGTTGCCTTATTCTCATTGCTGCGATTGAATTCCTGCGAGGGAGCTCTTCCGTGGTGCAATCTTCGCCCCCGTCGCGAGACCGGCTACGAACGGGGATGGATTTCATAAGATCGCCGAGTGCTCTCGCGGTTGCATTGTTCCTCACTCCGCTGGTCGCGTCTGCAAGCGTGGTGCAGACCGACGTCGGACCGGTAGAGGGCGTGCGGACGGATAGCCTGACTGTTTACAAGGGCATCCCCTTTGCTGCTCCGCCGGTTGGCCCGCTGCGCTGGCGCGCGCCTCAGCCCGTCGAGCCGTGGAAAGAGGTGCGCAAGGCGGACCGGTTCGCCCCGGCATGCATGCAGAGCGGAGTTTCGATGCCGGGCGAAACACCGCCCGCGGTCAGTGAGGATTGCCTATACTTGAATATCTGGACGCCCGCCGAGAAGGTCGACGCGAGCCTCCCGGTGATGGTGTGGATCTATGGTGGCGGATTTAGCAACGGTTCCGCCGCGATGCCGCTCTATTGGGGCGACCGCCTGGCACGCAAGGGAGTCATCGTGGTCACGTTTGGCTATCGGCTCGGGCCGTTTGGGTTCCTGGCTCATCCGGAGTTGACGCGGGAATCGCCGCATCACACCTCTGGTAACTACGGCCTGCTCGACCAGATCGCGGCGCTCCAATGGGTACAGCGAAACATCAAAGCCTTTGGCGGCGATCCTGGGCGTGTGACGATCTTCGGACAATCCGCCGGAGCGACATCGGTCAGTATCCTGATGGCTTCTCCGTTGGCCAAAGGATTGTTCCAACGGGCGATCGGGCAGAGCGGGGGATTGTTTGAGCCGATCGGGTTGGCGCCGAATTTTCTGCTCGCGAATGCCGAACACGAAGGAGAGGCCTATGTCGGATCGCTCGGAAAGAAATCGATCGCCGAGATGCGGGCGCTGCCCGCCAAAGAACTCCTCAAAGGAATGGCAGGCAAGATATCGCATCCTGTGATCGAGCCCTACCTGATGCCAGACTCACCGTACGACGCATTTGTGGAGGGTCGGCAGAACGATGTGCCAATTCTCGTCGGATCAAATGCGGACGAAGCTCGGTCGCTGGTTCAAGACCTGGACAAGGTTAAGGCATCAACTTTTAGCGGCGAAATTGCGAAGCATTGGGGTTCGCTTCCGCCCCAACTCCTCGAGGCCTATCCGCATAGGACCGACGAGGAGGCAGTCACGGCGCGCCTCGGTTTCGAGCGTGATCTTCGCTTTGGATGGGATGTATGGGCATGGGCCCGGTTACAGGCGATGAAAGGCAAATACGGTGCCTATTATTATCATTTCGCGCACAAGCCGCCCTTCCCCAAGGGATCGCCCTATGAAGGTTGGGAGGCGAGCCATTTCGCTGAACTCTGGTATATGTTCGATCATCTTAACCAGGAGTCCTGGCCATGGAGTGCGTCTGACAGGCAACTGGCCGAGGTCATGTCGAGCTATTGGACAAACTTCGCCAAGTCTGGAAACCCTAACGGCGCGCAGATTCCCCACTGGCCGGAGTTTACGGCAAATGACAGGCTTGTGCTGTATCTAAACGATCCGACTCATACCGGTCCGGTTCCAAATCTGAAACCGCTAGAGGTATTCGATGAGGTCTATGCCAAGGTGCGTAAAGCGCCCTTTGGATCGCGTTGAAGGCGAACCGGGCGATGATGGATTTGCTGGCAACATCGCGACGGCGAAGAAGGCTACGCCGACGGCCCCCAGCGCTGTGAGGAGCCCGTAACGGAAGTGTTACCAGACTTTGGTTGATCAGGTTGCATGCTCCGGGTAATGAGCCGGTAGAAACGAAAGGATATTATGCAAATCACCAACTCAAAACTTTATCGATGCGCCAGTCTTTGCCGCGCGAGCGGCGCTGCGACCATCCTGCTGGCGATCTTCGCCAATTTCCAAACCGTGCGCGCGGCTGACGGAGACCTCGATCCGACATTCGGCTCCGGGGGCCAGGTGATGACCGATTTCAGCCATAGCACCGACTTGGCGAACGCTGTGGCCATCCAGCCGGACGGCAAGCTGGTGGTGGTCGGGACAACCTACAAACAGAACGACTTTTCGAACGAAGATTTCGCCGTAGCGCGTTATAACGCAGATGGCACGCTCGATTCTACGTTCGGCCGTGGAGGCAAAGTCCGGACCGATTTTCCGGGCCTCGCCGCGGTCGCCTCATCGGTGGTGATCCAACCGGACGGTAAGATTGTGGTCGCGGGCGGCGCCTTTCCGCTCTTCACCTTTTTGGGCAATTTTGAGATCGTCCGTTACAATGCCAACGGCTCACTCGACCGCTCCTTCGGTAGTGGCGGCATCGTAACGACAGTTTTCGAGGCCGGGAGTTACGCGTCCGCAGTCGCTCTGCAGTCAGACGGGAAAATCGTTGCTGCCGGTACCGTTTTTGTTGATTTCATTATAGGCGAACAGTCCGATACCGATTTCGCCCTTGCCCGCTATAACGCGAACGGGAGTTTGGACACGACCTTTGGTAGCGGCGGCCTGGTTTCAACCGATTTCGTCGGTAGAGAAGACGATGCCTTCTCCGTTCTGATCCAGCCGGACGGAAAGATTGTCGCGGTCGGCTCGGCCAATGATCCTGTGAGTTACTACGATTTCGCGGCTGTGCGTTATCTCAGTAATGGTGCGACCGATGCGACCTTTGGCAACGGCGGCACGGTAAAGACTGATTTCGGGGACCAAAACTTCGATCGGGCGCGCTCGGCCGTGCTCCAAGCCGATGGTAAAATCGTTGCCGCTGGCTTCGCGATTTCAAACGGCGGAGGAACGGAGAATTTCGCGCTGGCCCGCTACGGTTCCAACGGCGTGTTGGACACTCGCTTCGGACGCGGAGGCATGACTCAGATTACCTTCGGCAGTTGCTGTCAAAGTGCCAACCAGGTCCTTCTCCAATCTGACGGCAAACTCATTGCGGTGGGCTATCCGGATTCGGAATCATCTGATTCCGACTTTACGCTCGCGCGTTTGAACCCTAACGGTTCGCTCGATCAGACCTTTGGTGTCGCAGGCAAAGTGCGCACGTCCTTTGGCGATTTGAATGGCGGAGCGAACGGAGCTGCGCTTCAGGCCGATGGGAAGATTGTGGCGGTCGGTTTCCAGGCGACGTTTAGCAACCTCTGGAGCGAGTTCGCCCTCGCTCGCTATTTGAATGGCGAGTGAACGATCTTGAAGTGCTTAGTGCGGGTCTAACGGCCAACTGAACCCTGGCGCCAGATCGCACCAGCAAAGCAGAGGCGTCATTGCATCTAAGTGAGGGGATGGTCGGTGGGCGGATAGTGAAGACGATCCGTGGCAAGCCCTCACTATCACCCCGGGCGACTGCCAGATAGAGGAAGACGAAGCAGAGGGCGACGGCGAGTTCCCGTTTCCAGCGGTCAGAGTTCGATCGCGCTCGCGGGGCTTCTGGCGCAGAAGCCGTGGATCGTGCCGATCCCGGGCACAACGAGGCGCGGTGCCGAACGTCCAAAGGCGTCGATACTTGAACCTTTGGGGAGCGAGGCGACCGCGCTTCAACTTTGCGAGGCCGTCCTGAACAAAGGCGCAACGGCCAACAGTCGATTACAACGGGGTTGAAATCGACCGCCATGGTGGGTCATCCTTTGCAGGTAACGAACCGCCGTGGACACGACCGAATTAATTTTGATTTGTCTCGTCGCGGTCGCGCTGCTCGCGATCGTCGCCCGTAGGATCAGCGTTCCCTATCCCATCCTGCTGACCGTCGCCGGTGGCGGTCTCGCCCTCGTGCCCGGCCTGCCGGTGATTCACCTCGACCCGAAGCTGGTCTTTGATTTGTTTCTTCCGCCCCTCCTTTACCCCGCGGCCGTTTACACTTCCTGGAGAGATTTCCGCGCCAACCTGCGGTCGATTCTTCCCCTGGCCACCTTTTTGGTCCTCCTGACGATGGGAGCAATCGCCTGCCTGTTTCATGCCCTGACGGGGTTGCCTTTGGCGGTCGGTTTTGTCTTCGGCGCCCTCATTTCGCCACCGGATGCCGTGGCCGCGCTGGCCGTGACGCAAAGTCTGAAGGTGCCTCGCAAGATCGTGGTCATTCTCGAAGGCGAGAGCCTGGTGAACGACGCCACTTCCTTCATCTCTTTCCGTTTCGCGGTCGCGGCCGTGTTAACCGGGACCTTTTCGCTGGGGGAAGCGAGCCTGGAATTTCTTCTTGTCGCCGCGGGCGGCATCGCGGTCGGTCTCGCCACCGGCTGGCTGGCGACGCAGGTGCAGAAACGTCTGGACGATCCGCCGGTGCAAACCATGTTCTCGCTGCTAACTCCCTACGTCGCCTATTTCAGCGGAGAAATGCTTCATGTCTCCGGTATCCTCGCGGTCGTCATTGCCGGTATCTTTTATGGCTGGCGCGTGCCCCGCGTCTTGAGCGGGAGAACGAGACTCCAGATCGTGCCGGTTTGGCAGATGGTGACCTTTATTCTCAATGGCATCCTTTTCATGCTCATCGGTCTGCAACTGCCACAGGTGATCGATGCGCTCCCTCCCGGTTCGGCAATCGGGGTCGCGAGGCTGGCCATCCTCGTACTTCTGGCGATCGTGCTGGTTCGTTTTGCCTGGCTGTTTGGCGCCACTTATTTGCCGCGACTTTTCAGCCGAACTTTCCGTCGTAGAAACCCCGCGTCCTGGCAGCAGACGGCCTTTATCGCCTGGACTGGGATGCGCGGCGCGGATTCGCTGGCCGGCGCGCTCGCGATTCCGTTTGTTCTCGCGGACGGCACGCCATTCCCCGGACGCAACCTTATCCTGTTAGTGACGTTCTGCGTTATTTTCGGAACGCTCGTCGCGCAAGGACTCACTCTTAAGCCGCTCCTTGGCTGGTTGAAAATCGTGGACGATCACGTTCCGGAAAAAGAAGAGAGAATGGCGCGCCTGAAGGCGAATGAAGCAGCCCTCGCTCGAATCGAAGAGATCGGATCGTCGAGTCAGGCCCGGCCCGAGACGGTCGACCGCCTGCGCTCTGAATACGCCGACCGTATCCGGCAATTAAGCAGAGAAGCTTCGCACGAAGATGGCGTCCGGCGGTTGTACTCGCGGGAGTTTGAACAGTTAGCCTGCGAAGCCCTCGACACTGAACGCGAGACCGTCATCGCCCTGCGCAACGACGAATCGATCAACGACGAAGTCCTGCGTCGCATCCAGCACGATATCGACCTCGCCGAAGCCCGCCTTCAGGGTCGAAGGTGACGAAGGCAGATCGCGCCTCGAAGAGCGGTATTCAAGACTCGTAGCCGCCAAATTGCGGCTGCCTCAATCGCCGCTGCGCCGACGCAAGGCGTCGGGAATTTGTAGGGCGGTTGTGGTCAGCCGCCTGCTTCGAATCCTCCACGACGGATCCAGCTACGGCATTTCTTAACCCGCGTTAATCCGGAATCTCAGCCTCGACCAGTTTCGCCAAGAGGATGAGCGACTCCTGCCAGCCGAGATAGCAGGCCTCCGGCGGAATGGCCGCGGGCACCCATTCCTGCACGATGCTCAGCTCGGTGCCGCAGGAGACCTTCTTCAGGTCGATCGTCGTCTCGGTTTCTCCGGGCAGGTTTGGATCGTCAAATTTGTCGGTGTAGCGGATACGTTCGTGGGGCGTCAGTTCGCGGTATTCTCCACCGAAGGAATGCGTCGCGCCGGTGGTGAAGTTAGTGAACGACATTTTGAAGGTGCCGCCGACTTTCGCCTCGAGGTGGTGCACCTTGCCAGTGAATCCGTTCGGCGGAAGCCATTTCACCTTGGCCTCTGGATCGAGGAATGCACGGTAGATTTTCTCGGGCGCAGCCCGGATGACACGATGAAGACGGATGGTGTTCGTGGACATAATGACTACTCTCTGCGGTCGATGGCGAGCGCAACTTCGGGCCTGCTTCCCGGGTCCGCAGTGGCGTGCGGAGCGCACGCTCTGTCCGCTATCCGTTCACCAATTCAAGGCCGTGGCATAATCACGGTGCGGGTGTGATCGGCGGATTTCTCGACGGCATCCAGCGCCGCGTTAATCTGCGCCGCGTCGGAGATCGACGTGCATGGCGCTCGTTATCCGGAAAAAGCTGGAGGCGATGACGGGACGACAGGCCTTGCGCTCGTTAGGCCGCGTTGAATCGGATACGCCCCGAGAGCCGATGCGTTCCGTTTCCGATTGACTGCGTCAGGTTCAATTGGTTGCATCGGTGCGATGGCGCGCAACGGACGGTCAGGTATTGCCTCAATCTTTATCGGCCCGGACGGTCTGCGTGCCGGTTGGCGATTTCTCCTTTTCGTGCTCGGGATTGAGCTGAGCGAGTTCTATCTGCGCGAGCCGCTCATCTCCTTCCTCGGCCGCCACCTGGGGATTCGTCTCGATGAGCTCTCAGCGCCGAGCCTTTTTATTGAGGAACTGGTCGGGCTTCTCATCGTGCTGCTCGTGACCGGGATCGCCGCGCTCCTCGAGCGCCGGCGGGTGGATGATTACGGGTTGCCGGTCTCGCACGCTTTTGGCCGGCTGTTCTGGAAAGGGATGCTGGCCGGTCTGCTCGTGGTGATCTTCGTGGCGGGCGGCATGATCGCGACTGGAGCGATGCAGGTGCATGGGCTTGCTCTCACAGGGACGGCGCTGCCTTGGTTCGCCCTCCTCTGGCTGGGAGCGAATCTACTCGTCGGCTTGAATGAGGAATATCTCTTTCGCGGTTACGCCCTGCGGGTGCTCTGGCGCGGGGCCGGATTCTGGCCGGCGGCCATTATCACGACCGCGATCTTCGCTGGATTGCACATGAGCAAGCCACACGAGAACGCGATGGATATCGGGATGATCTTTATCCTGGGTCTGGCGATTTGCCTGAGTGTACAGCGCACAGGGACGCTCTGGTGGGCGGTGGGGTGGCATGCCGCTTTTGATTTCGGACAATTCTTCCTCATCGGCACTCATAACGGAGGACAGGCACCGGTTGGGCATCTCCTGGTGGTAACGTTCAATGGGCCTGCCCTGCTCAATGGCGGCGAGCTGGGGACCGAGGCGAGCATCTTCATGGTGCCGGCGGCGATCGCGACCTTTATCTACGTCATTTGGTTCCTGCGTGGGAAGAATGGTGAGCAAAAGCTGCCGTAACGCAGCCGGAGGCGGGAAGGCTTCAACCCCCTCGGCGTGGCTACAGCCATCGCCGACTACGCCAGCTGATGAAACGTGGATCGCATACTCCTTCGAAATGTGCTCGCAAACCCCTCGATTCATGTCCCAGTGCTGTCCGCTATCCGTTCGCCAGTTCAAAGTCGCGGCACAATCACGGTTCTAATGTGATCGGCGGAATTTACAACGGCATCCAGCGCCGCGTTAATCTGTGCCGCGTCAAGATCGACAAAGCGCAGCGTGTCTTGCGGAAAGCAGAGCGTCCCGCTGCGCGCGAATTGCATGAGCGACGACAGTTCCGCCGCCAGATGATCGGAAACCCCGATAATCTCGGCTTCCTTGTTGATGATCTCGGTATAGGGAAGAACGGACATTGCTTCCTTGGTCAGGCCGACGAGCGCGGCGCGGCCAAAAATCCCCAGGCACCGGACTGCCTGTCCCATGGTCATGGCCGAGCCGACCAGTTCGATTGAGACGTCAACTCCTTTTCCGTGGGTTGCCTCTCGGATTTGCTCGACGGGATCGCTCGCGGTCGCATCGATCGCAATGCCTCCGAACGTCGCGATGGAGACCAGTTTGGCGGGGTTGATTTCGACGACGAATACCTCCCGACAGCCAAAGGCTCTGGCTAGCTGGAGAGCTGAAAATCCCAATCCACCGAAGCCGAAAATGGCGACAGAGTCACCGCTTTGCACACGGGCCTTGTTCAAGGCATGAAGGGCTGTGGCCGAGGAACACATCATGATCGCGCCGTGCTCAAATGGAATCTCATCCGGAAGCAGAAAAACATTTCGACCGGGAACTTTGATGAATTCGGCGTAGCCGCCGTCGCGATGCTTTCCGATCATTTGCCCTTCGACGCAGAATTGCTCGTGACCGCGGAGGCAGAAATCGCAGCGACCGCAACTGACGAGGTAGTGCACATAGACGCGGTCGTTCGGCGAAAGGTGGGCGACTTCCTCGCCGACCGCTTCCACACGACCCGCTACTTCGTGCCCGAGCGTTAACGGCAAACGATCGATCGCAGAAATGCCGGCGCGATAGTGCGCGTCGGAGTGGCAGATTCCGCAGGCTGCCACCCGGACCAGAACTTCGGACGGCCCGATCGTTGGAAGTGCAACCTCTGCGTCTTCCAGCGGTTGGCCGATCTGCACGAGTTGGACAGCCCTCATAAATTAGTTATCCGCCGCGGACAGCTTGAAATTCCGTCCCGCCCAGCCAAGGTCATGAACCAAATCGAAAACCATCATGTCAACCCAACCAACCGAATCGAAGAAGCTGCTCTCTTACACCATTGCGGATTGGGCTTGTGCCCTGAAATACGAGGACCTGTCGCCGGAGGCAATTCAGGCGGCCAAACTTTTCTGGTTCGACTCGATCGGGTGCGCGCTCGGTGGCAGTCAGCAGGATGACGCGAAGATTTTGCTCAAACACTATCGCGCGATGGGCGGCGGCAACGGCAGCGCGACTACGTTCGTCTCCGGATTCAAAACCAATCCGGTTGATGCGTCATTCCTCAACGGCCACATGATGCGCGCGATGGATTACAACGACATCTACTGGAAGGCCGATCCGTGTCATCCGAGCGATCTGATCGCCGCCCCGCTCGCGCTCTGTGAAAGCGAGGGGCTGAGCGGGAAAGATCTGATCCTCGCCACCATCATCGCTTACGAAATTGAGATGCGACTCTGCGAGATCGGGCGACCGGGCGTGCGCGAATACGGCTGGCATCACGCGACCTTGAGCGCGTTCGCGGCGCCGATCGCGGCCGGGCGCGTTTTGAATCTCAATCCGGCGCAGATGGTTTCCGCGATGGGGATCAGCGCGGCGCGCACCTTTTGTCCGGGCGCGGTGACGGCGGGCAAGCTGACCAACATGAAGAACACGGTCGATCCGTGGGCCGGTCGCATGGGCGCGGAAAGCGCGCTCCTCGCGCGTGGCGGATTCTCCGGTCCCGAGCACATCATCGATGGCAAGGAAGGTCTCTTCGCCGTCTTCCATCACGTGCAATACAAGGGCGAGCCGGCCACCTTCGACGGCGAAGCGCTGGTCGCCGATCTGCCGAACTCACCGAAGTCGCACTACCGCATTCTGGATTGCGGGATGAAGAGTTTCCCGATCGAAGCGCTCAGCCACGCCCCGCTCACCGCCATGATGAAGACGGTCAAGGAACACCAGATCAAGGCCGACGACGTGAAGGAAATCAAAGTGGAAGTGATCGCGCGCGCCGCCGACATCCTGGGCGATCCGCACAAGTACCGGCCGGACTCCAAGGAAACGGCCGATCATTCGCTGCCCTATTGCATGGCCGCCGGCTTGGTCGACGGAATGGTGACGCCATTGCAATTCAAGGAAGAGCGCGTGCTCGATAAGGCGCTCATCCCGATCATGGACAAGGTGAAAGTCGTGCCGAACGAAGAGTTCGAAGCGCTCTTTCCCAAATTTCAGCCGAGCCGTGTCACCATCACGACGAACGATGGCAAATCACACTCCACGCGCGTCGACGTGCCGAAAGGCGACCCGCGCGATCCGATGACCGAGGAGGAGATCGCGGTCAAATTCACCGCGCTGGGCGGCGACGTGATCGGCAAGGAGAATTGCCAGAAGGCCGCAGAAGTTTATCATGAGCATGGAGACGGCGAAGGACTTCAGCGGGCTCTTTGCGCTGACCACGGCTCGTTAGGGGGAACGACATTTGGGTTTCGTCGTGTCTGGACGCGCGGAAGCGCGTCCCTCCGGAGGGAGCATGCTTTCGCATGTCCAGGCTTGCGAAGATCGCCGCCGCAGCCTAACGACCGATCAGTTTGTCCAGCCCCGGAATATCAAGTTCGAGGTAGAAGCCTTCGACCCCGGCGATCCGGCATTCGACATCGCAGGCGAGCAACTCGGAATCCTTCGTCGCGAATTCCTCGTTTGGCAGTGCGGCCGCCGGAGCGCCGCCCCGGTCGACGATCAATCCGCCGGAGTGCGTCTCGATCGCGGGGCGAATCTGCGGCCAGGTTGTCTTGTCGATCCAGACGCGACCACCCTTCACCGGAAGCTCGACTGCCGATGCTCCCCTGACGAACTTCGGCATCCGCGGAGCGCGTGGCTTCCATTTCGTGTCGCCTCCGGCTTCGACGAGTTTCGCGAAGCGTTCCGCGATCATGGCCGGTGAATCGGTCTTGCGATAGCCTTCGACCGGCGCGCGCAACAGCTTCGACACTCGCCGCAGAATATCGACCGCACGATCCTCGGCGTTGCCGCCCAAACGAATGACCGCCGGAATATCGAGGTCGAGTTCCCAGAACACCTTGGCTAGTCCGTAAGCCGACCAGTATTGCTCCTGGCTCGCCACTCCGGAGCCCGAGCCGAAGTAGCCCGCCAAATCTGGCTGGACCAGAATAATTCGGCTCGCGCGATAGACCTTCGAGGCGGAGGGATTGCCGCTTGTATCGGTGAAATTGGCGATGGTGAATCCCGCATTCACGATCGCATCCATCGACATCATCGATCCACCGCCGCCGGCGCCGTGAAAACCAACCAGTCCTTTGGAATCCGGGGCGGCCGATGTGGCCAACTGCGCGAAATAGAAAGTGCCGCGATGATCGCTTTGCTCGACGGCGTAGGCGATGCGCTCCAATTCTGTGGGCGGATGATCGAACTCCCGCGCGATTTCGATTTTCAACTCCGGATGTCGCGCGACCGCATAATCATCAATCGTCAGGCGACAATCGGCCGCGACAAACTCGCCATCCCTGGTCAGCACCAGCGGATTGATTTCCATCGAGCGCGCTTCCACGCTGCGCGCGGCGGCGAAGAGCTTTCGAATCGAATCGCCGAGCTGTGCCGCCTGCTCGGGCGAGAGTCCGCACGACTCGGTGGCTTCTCTTACTTCCGCTTCGATCGGTCCGCTCTTCACATTGCAGGCGATCTTCCGGGTTGAAGCAGCACGCTCTTCAATGCCGCTCCCGCCTCCGGCCGAAAAAATAATGATCGGCGCGCGGGCCGCGTCGTTGATCGCGAAGGAAAGAAAAAACTCTCGATCGATCGCAATCTTCTCCTCTACCAGGACGGTATCAACTGGGAACTGCCCGACTTTCATCGCCAGCATGCGTGCCGCATGCCCACGCACCTCATCTGGTTTTTTGGCGAAGGCGACGCCACCAATGCCGGCGCGGCCCGTCGTCCAGGCCTGGATCTTGATGACCACTTCACCTCCAAGTTTTTTTGCTGCCACAACCGCATCATCCGCGGTCGAGGCGGATTGGCCGCGCGGAATCTTAAACCCGTTGGCGGCAAGAATTTCTTTACCCTGATACTCGTGCAGTCGTGCCATGGTGCGTGCTATTTCGGATGAAAACGCCCAACCTTCAACGCTCAACATCCAGCGTCCAACTCAAATCGGATGAATTAGGCATTCGGACAAATTCGGACTTTGTCTCGACACCTGCGGCGAGAGCAAGTTACAAAATTCGAGCGGATTAGGTCGCTTCCTGAAATGGCCGCCCAAACTAACAAAGAGATCGGGCTGGAAATTGGGCATGTCCTCTTCATCGACATTGTCGGTTACTCCAAATTGCTCATCACTGAGCAGAGCGAGCAGATTGCAAACGCTGAAAGAGATCGTTCGGGCAACCGAGCAATTTCGGATCGCCGAAGCGGCGGGCAAATTGCTCCGATTGCCCACGGGCGATGGCGGTGCGCTGGTCTTTCGCACCGGTCCGGACGCGCCGGTCTTGTGCGCGATCGAAATTAGCAAGGCGCTGAAGAATCATCCTGAACTTCGGGTGCGGATGGGCATTCACAGCGGCCCGGTCAATGAAATCAGTGATCTGAACGAACACGCCAACATTGCCGGCGCGGGCATCAACATCGCGCAGCGGGTGATGGATTGCGGCGATGCCGGACACATTTTGCTTTCCAAGCATGTGGCAGATGACCTCGAGCAGTATCCGCGCTGGCGTCGCCATCTCCACGATCTCGGCGAATGCGAAGTGAAACACGGAGTGCGCATCGGCCTTGCCAACCTTTACGACAGCGAAGTCGGCAACCGCAGCTGCCGAAGAAACTTCAAGCGGTTAAAAGACATCGCGCCCATGTGCGTTGGGCGGAAGTGGCGATCGGACTGCTCGTGGTTGGCCGCGCTTGTCGCTCGCTGTTTCTTCTTTCTCGCAAACGACCGCGCTCGGCGTCGCCGATCGCCTGGAAAAAAGCATCGCCGTGCTTCCATTCGAAAATCTGAGCCGCGACCCAGAGAACGCCTATTTCACCGATGGCGTGCAGGACGAAATTCTAACCGACCTGGCAAAGATTGCGGACCTGAAAGTGATCAGCCGCACCTCCGTGATGCAGTATAAGAGCGGACTTCGCCCGTAACCTGCGCAAGATCGGAGAGCAACTCGGCGTCGCGCATGTCGTCGAAGGCAGTGTGCAGCGCGCGGCCAACAAAGTCGGGTGAATGCGCAGTTAATAGACGCGCGCAACGACGCGCATCTGTGGGCGCAGACCTACGATCGCGATCTGGCCGATGTGTTCGCCATCCAAAGCGAAATCGCCAAGGCGATTGCCGACCAGTTGCAGGCGAAGCTCTCGCCTAACGAGAAGAAAGCCATCGAGCAACCGCCCACGACTGATCTGGCGGCTTTCGATCTTTACAGCCGGGCGAAGTCACTTGTCCTCACGGCAAGTTTCAGCGTGACGGGCGACCCAGACCTGCGTAAGGCAATTGAACTTCTGGATGAAGCGGTCAAGCGCGATTCGTCATTTTTCGACGCTTACTGCCAGCTCGCCTATGCCCACGAAATCGTTTATGCAGTAACCGGGATCTGATCTCGGCCGGGCGCCTGCAGCTCTACGACAAGCTTGCGGGGCCACGCGATCGCACGTCTCGGCTGCTGGTGCGTGTGGATGGCGGGCGCGAGCTGCGTCTGCGCGAGTTTGGCTCCAAGCAGGCCGCTTGGGTCAAGCTGCTGCGCGAGGAGGATGTCGAGCGGGACGAGGCTGTGGCCAAGCTCGGTCCTGAAGCTTGGCCAACGCCACCTGATGCGGCTGCGCTGGGGGAGGTGCTGCGCGCGCCGCGGCCGCTGCACACCTTGTTGCGAGACCAGCGCACCATTGCCGGCATCGGGCGCTCTTGGGTGGATGAGATCTTGTGGGAGGCTCGCCTCTCGCCTTACAAGCGCGGCAACGATCTCGACGAGCAGGAGCTTGGGCGCCTACGGGAGGCGATCGTGGGCACGCTCGGTGGCGCCATCGAGCACTACGAGCAGGTGGTTCAGTTGCCTATCCCCGACAAGCTGCCTATGCCCTTGAGAGTGCACCGCCATGAGGGCGAGCCTTGTCCTCGCTGCGGGACGACTTTGGAGGCCGTGCACTTCGAGGATTACGTCATTGCCTACTGTCCTCACTGTCAGACCGACGGGCGCGTGCTCAAGGATCGCCGCATGTCGCGGCTTTTGAAGTAGCGCTCGGCGCGTAACCCCCGTCGGGTTAATAACTCCTCGCTGTCGGGTAACCGGCTCCTTACCGGATGCGGTCGGTGCTCAGCGCGCATGGTCCGCGTTCACTGCGAGGTGAGAGAGCAGAAGAGGATGTGCCTAGCGATTCCAGGACAAGTTGGTCGAGGTGGTGGACGAGGAGAAGCGGCTCGCCACCGTTGACGTCGCAGGCGTGCGGCGCACCGTCAACATCGGTCTGCTCGACGTCGACGGCACGTCCGCCGCGTCCGGCGACTGGGTACTGATCCATGTCGGCTTCGCGCTCTCGAAGATCGACGAGCAGGAGGCCCAGTGCCACGCTGCAGCTGCTCGAGGAGATGGGCGCCGAGTACGAGCAGGAGCTTGAGGAGTTGAAGGCGAGTGTGATCGAGTGACCGAGGCTGCCTGACGCATGACCGAGTGCGTCGCCGCACACGGGTGCATCACCTGCGGCGACGAGGCGGTCCCGATGCGAGTCCTCGAGATCGACCCCGCAGTCGTGGTCTTGCGCTCTGCTCGGACTGCCGGCGGGCGAGCGCTCGAGCGTGGAGATCGCGCTCGTGGACGCCGGTGACTGCTGCTGGTCGATGTCGCTGCTCGTCCACGCCGGTACCGCGCTCGCCTGCCGCGCGGCCCCAGGCCGACTGTCGACCCACGTAGGGGCTGGGCCGAGCTTGAAGTTCGTCGACGAGTTCCGCGACGCCGAGCTCGGCCGGGCGGTCGCCGGGGAGATCCTGGCGACGGTGGAGCCCGACCGGCACTACAAGATCATGGAGGTCTGCGGAGGGCACACGCACTCGATCTACAAGTACGGCGTCGACGACCTGTTGCCCTCCAACGTCGAGCTCGTCCACGGTCCGGGCTGCCCGGTCTGCGTCATTCCGATGGGCCGCGTCGACGACGGCATCTCCCTCGCGCACGAGCCGGGTGTCATCTTCACCTGCTTCGGCGACATGGTGCGGGTGCCCGGCTCCGAGTCAGACGCTGCTCGACGCCAAGGCGCGAGGGGGCCGACGTGCGGATCGTCTACTCGCCGCTGGACGCGCTGCGCATCGCCAAGCAGAACCCCGAGCGCGAGGTCGTGTTCTTCGCGATCGGCTTCGAGACGACCGCGCCCTCTACCGCGCTGACGCTGCGCCGTGCCAAGGCGGAGAGCGTCGGGAACTTCTCGGTCATGTGCTCGCACGTGACGATCGTCCCGCCGCTGCGCGCGCTGCTCGAGTCGCCGGATCTGCGGCTCGATGGCTTCATCGGCCCGGGCCACGTCGCCACGATCGTCGGCGCGCGACCATTCCAGTTCCTGCCCGAGCAGTACGGCAAGCCGGTGGCGATCTCCGGCTTCGAGCCGCTCGACCTCCTGCAGTCGGTGCTGATGGTGCTGCGCCAGCTCGCCGAGGGGCGCGCGGAGGTCGAGAACCAGTATGCGCGCGTCGTCCCGTGGGAGGGCAACCTGCGAGCGCTTGAGATCATGAGCGAGGTCTTCACGCTGCGCCCGCACTTCGAGTGGCGCGGGCTCGGCTTCATCTCCCAGAGCGCCCTGCGGATCTCCGACGCCTATGCCGAGTGGGACGCCGAGCTGCGCTTCTCGGTGCCCGGCGTGCGCGTCGCCGACCCGAAGGCGTGTCAGTGCGGGGAGGTGCTGAAGGGCGTCATCAAGCCGTGGGAGTGCAAGGTATTCGGCACCGCCTGCACGCCGGAGCGGCCGATCGGCACCTGCATGGTCTCACCCGAGGGCGCCTGCGCGGCCTACTACAACTACGGGCGCTTCGCCCGCGAGCGCGAGGTCGCGTGATGGCGACGCGGCGACTGCGCCTGATGGCGAGAGCGGTCTCCGAGCGCGAGTCGAGGATCCTCGGGATCATCGAGACCGCGCGGGCCAAGCGCGCGAAGTTCCGCGATCCGCACATCACGATGTCTCACGGGGCGGGCGGCAAGGCGACCGCGCTCGCTGATCGAGGGACTGTTCGTGCCCGCCTTCGCACTCGCCCGGCGCTTGAGGCCCTCGCGGATGCCGGCGCGTTCAGCGTCGATGGGGCTGCGAGCTGGCGCTCACCACCGACTCGTTCGTCGTCAAGCCGCTGCGCTTCCCCGGTGGCTCGATCGGCGAGCTCGCGGTCAACGGGACCGTCAACGACCTCGCGATGGCCGGTGCTCGTCCGCTCGCGCTGACGCTCTCGCTCGTGCTCGAGGAGGGCCTGCCCGCGGAGACGTTGCGCGAGGAGGTGGAGGCGATCGCTGCGCGCCGCTCGCGAGGCCGAGGTCCAGATCGTGGCCGGCGACACCAAGGTCGTCGAACGCGGCCACGCCGACGGCATGTACATCTGCACGACCGGTCTCGGCCGGCGCGACCCGCGTGCCGCAGCTCGCCCCCGATCGGCTTGCGGCCCGGCGATCGGATCCTCGCTCTCGGGCTCGATCGGCGAGCACGGTACCGCGATCATGCTCGCGCGCGGCGAGCTCGGGCTCGACGCCGACATCGAGTCGGACACCCGCTCGCTGTGGCCGGCCGTCGACGGCCTGCTCGACGTCGCCGGGCGAGGGACTGCGCTGCCTGCGCGACGCGACCCGCGGCGGCGTTGCCTCGGTGCTCAACGAGCTTGCGCGTGCCTCAGGCGTGGCGATGGTCGTGCGCGAGGCTGCCGTGCCGGTCGCAGCCCGCGGTCGCCGGCGCCGCGGAGATCCTCGGGATCGACCCGATGTACGTGGCCAACGAGGGCAAGCTCGTCGCCTTCGTCGCGCCCGAGTACGCCGAGCGGGCGCTCGCGGCGCTGCGCGCGATTCCCGGTGGCGAGGCCGCCGCGGAGATCGGCGAGGTCAAGACCGAGCCGCCCGGCATGGTGCTCGTGGAGACGGCGTTCGGCGGTCGGCGTGTGATGGACCAGCTCGTGGGCGACCCCCTGCCGAGGATCTGCTGATGCACGAGCTCTCGATCGCGCAGGCGATCGTGGATGTCGCCACGCGCCATGCCGCCGGACGACGGGTGGTGAAGGTGGAGGTGAAGGTCGGTCATCTGCGCCAGGTGGTCCCCGACTCGCTGACTTCGCCTTCGAGCTCGTTGCGCAGGGCACCGCGCTCGACGGCGCCGAGCTGCTCATCGACGCACGTTCCGGCGGCCGGTCGCTGCCGGGACTGCGGCGCGGAGAGCGTGATGGAGGACTTCCCGCTGTGCTGCGCGCGCTGCGGAGGACTGGATGTGGAGGTGCTCGCGGGCGAGGAGCTGCTGGTCGATGCGCTCGAGCTCGAGGAGGAAACAGATGAACTCGAAACGAGAGGATGGGTCATGGCAGCCACGTTTGAAGCGAAGCCGTCCGGCGTCGAGGAGGTCCACATCCTGTGGATCTCCGAGGGCATGAGCTGCGACGGGGACTCGGTCTCGATCACCGCGGCCGGCCAGCCGTCGCATCGAGGACGTGCTGCTCGGCGCGATCCCCGGGCTGCCCAAGGTGCACCTGCACAACAAGGTGCTCTCACCCACGCTGGGTGGCGAGGAGTTCCTGCTGCCCTTCCGCCAGGCCGTGCGCGATGAGCTCGACGCGCCGTTCGTGCTCGTCATCGAGGGCTCGATCCCCAACGAGAACATCAACGGCGACGGCTACTGGACCTCGTTCGGCAACGACGAGGCCACCGGCGAACCGCTGAACCTCAACTACTGGCTCGACCGTCTCGCGCCCAAGGCGTGGGGAGTGGTCGCGATCGGCACCTGCGCCACCTACGGCGGCATCCACGCGATGGCCGGCAACCCCACCGGCTGCATGGGTCTCGCCGACTACCTCGGCTGGGACTTCCGCTCGGCGGGCGGCCTGCCGATCGTCAACGTGCCCGGCTGTCCCGTGCAGCCGGAGAACTTCATGGAGACGCTCGTCTGGCTGCTCTACCAGGCCGCCGGTCTGGCGCCGACGATCCCGCTCGACGAGGCGCTGCGCCCGCAGTGGCTCTTCGGCAAGACCGTCCACGAGGGCTGTGACCGCGCCGGCTACTACGAGCAGGGCGACTTCGCCAAGGACTACAACTCGCCCAAGTGCCAGGTGAAGATCGGCTGCTGGGGGCCGGTCGTCAACTGCAACGTGCCCAAGCGCGGCTGGATGGACGGGCATCGGCGGCTGTCCGAACGTGGGCGGCATCTGCATCGGCTGCACGATGCCGGGCTTCCCCGACAAGTTCATGCCGTTCATGGACGCGCCTCCCGGCGGTGGCATCTCCTCGGGCGTCACCGGCGCCTATGGCCCCGTGATGCGCAAGCTGCGCGGCATCACCAACAAGACGATGAACAAGGAGACCGAAGTGGCGGCACAACGAGCCGTGAGCTGACCACCGGCTACCAGCCCCGCTGGGGCAACTAGGAAAGAGAGGAGCCTGAGATGGCCGTCACACGCGAGCCCGTCAAGCCAGAGGCCGGCAAGCTCGTCGACATGTCGTGGGACCCGATCACCCGCATCGTCGGCAACCTCGGCATCTACACGAAGATCGACTTCGAGAACCGCCAGGTCGCGACCTGCAAGTCCACCTCCTCGATGTTCCGCGGCTACTCCGTGTTCATGAAGGGCAAGGACCCGCGCGACGCGCACTTCATCACCAGCCGCATCTGCGGCATCTGCGGCGACAACCACGCCGTCTGCTCCTGCTACGCGCAGCAGATGGCCTACGGGGTCAAGCCGCCGCCGCTGGGCGAGTGGATCGTCAACCTCGGCGAGGCCGCCGAGTACATCTTCGACCACATCATCTTCCAGGACAACCTCGTGTTCGTGGACTTCTGCGAGCAGATGGTGCGCGACACCAACCCGAAGGTGTGGGCGAAGGCCGAGAAGACCGAGGCGCCGCGGGGCGAACATCCACGGCTACCGCACGATCGGCGACATCATGCAGTCCTACAACCCGTTCACCGGGCGACACCTACAAGGAGGCGCTGCACATGAGCCGCGTCGGGCGCGAGATGATCTGCCTGATGGAGGGGCGCCACGTGCACCCTTCGACCATCTATCCCGGCGGGGTCGGCACCGTCGCCACGCCGACGCTGTTCACCGACTACATGTCGCGGCTGCTGCGCTGCTTTGACTTCATCAAGTCGGCCGTGGCGATGAACGACGACGTGTTCGACTTCTTCTACGAGGCGCTGCCGGGCTACGAGGAGGTCGGGCGGCGGCGCATCCTGCTCGGCTGCTGGGGAGCCTGGAACAACCCCGACTACGTCGACTACGACTACCGCCACATGGACGACTGGGGCAACGAGATGTTCGTCACCCCCGGCGTCGTGCGTCGACGGCGAGCTCGTCACCACCAACCTCGTCGACATCAACCTCGGCATCCGGATCCTGCTCGGCTCCTCCTACTACGAGGACTGGACCAACGAGGAGATGTTCGTCCCGCAGGACCCGCTCGGCAACCCGGTCGATAGGCGCCACCCCTGGAACCAGACGACGATCCCCAAGCCGCAGAAGCGCGACCTGGAAGGCGGCAACTACTCGTGGGTGATGAGCCCGCGCTGGTTTGACAAGCGCACCGGCGATCACCTCGCGCTCGACACCGGCGGCGGCGCGCTCGCGCGGCTGTGGGTCACGGCGCTGGCGAGCAAGGTCGACACGCCCTACGTGAAGGCGACCGGCCACAGCGTCCTGATCAACCTGCCCAAGACGCCCAACACGCCCGAGCAGACGCTCGAGTGGAAGATCCCGAAGTGGTCCAACGCGATCGAGCGCGACCGCGCGCGGATCTACTTCGTCGCCTACTCGGCGGCGATGGCGATGCACTTCCTCGACAAGGCCATGACCGAGCTGCGCTCCGGGCGCACCAAGGTCTTCGAGGACTTCGACGTGCCCGAGGAGGCGATCGGCTGCGGCTTTCACGAGGCGGTGCGCGGCGTGCTCTCGCACCACCTCGTCATCCGCGAGGGCAAGATCGCCAACTACCACCCCTATCCGCCGACGCCCTGGAACGGCTCGCCGACCGACTCCTACGGCACGCCGGGACCGTACGAGGACGCGGTCGCGGGCCAGCCGATCTTCGAGGAGAACTCCCAGGAGAACTTCCGCGGGATCGACATCATGCGGGCCGTGCGCTCGTTCGACCCGTGTCTGCCGTGCGGCGTGCACATGTACCTGGGCAAAGGCAGGACGCTCAGCCAGGTGCACTCCCCGATGTTCGGCGAGCAGCACGGTTAGGGGACTGACATGCCAGCAATCGCGGAAATCGAGACGGCAACGGCGCGAGGCCAGCGCCTGACGGCGCCGGAAGCAGATCGCGCGCGTCGAGGGTCTGCTGGAGCAGCTGGAGGCTCTTCCTGATCCTGCCGCGCGGGAGACCGCCACCGAGGCCGTGCAGGCGCTGCTCGATCTCTACGGCGAGGGTCTAGAGCGGATCGTCGACGTGCTCGCCGCGCACGATGACGGCACGCTTGGCCGGGCGTTGAGCTGAGGACGAGCTCGTATCGCATCTGTTGCTGCTGCACGGTCTGCACCCTGTGCCCGTGCAGGAGCGGGTGCAGGGGGCGCTCGACGAGCGTGCTGCCTTATCTGGATTCCCACGGCGGCAACGTAGAGCTGCTCGGCGTGGAGGATGGAATAGTGCGATTGCGCTTGGAA
>CAVZNJ010000008.1:0-240682 GCA_963776615.1 uncultured Verrucomicrobiae bacterium | reverse complement strand
AGATCGTCGAGAAGCGGCCCCCACCAGCCGTTCCCACTCTTCGAAGTTCCCGCGAAACCCAAGATCACACGCCTCCTGCCAACTAAGCCGGGCCGACAAATGATGCCGTTTGCCGCTTTTGGTGTCCGATTTGTTTTGGTAAAGGCGGCGAGAGACGAAAATGTGTGATGCCAGCGAGTCGTGCTCAGCGCGCATGGTTTCGACAACCGCTTTCACTTCACGAATCGCGATGGCATTAGTTTTAGCATCAACCTGTGATGCTTCCGGGCTTTTGGGAGGTTCCGGAGCGTAGGGCGCTTTTTCAGCCGATTTCGGCGAAGGTGTTTCAGGTGTTTTTGCGCCTGTCTCGGTTGGCGATGATTCGCTTCGCGGGGCGTCCGAGCATTTTAGCGGCCTCGCAGGACCGCTGGACGTGCTTCTGCCGGGAAGCAGCCCCAAGTCTCTCCTATCTATTCGATGACCTTTAAATAGGGCCCGCTATTCTCTGTGCTCTGCATTTCTTGCGCAAGACTGACCATTTCATTGCGGTCACTTATTTGATTGTAGATAGCATTTTCATCAGTATTTGCGAGATTTAGTGCATTTCCTTTCAATGTGACACTTCGCTAATTACATAACGGCACTGCCGGCGGAAAGCAGCCCGCTGGATCAGTAAGCTCAATCGTGTGTTCCCCGGGCGCCGGGTTGTTGAGCGAGAGTTGGGCCTGGTTGCCATTGATGGTCACGGGCCTGGGATTGCCATCGACTGTGATGGTGACGTGCTCGCCGGAGTGGCTCGTGTTAGTGAGGGTAAGCTTGGCCTGTAATTTCTGGCCGCCGCCACCAGTGGCCTTGCAGCGTGCTTGGAAGGAAAGAAGATCCGCGCACGGAATGCCGCCCCCGTTCACTCCGGTGTCGATCGCATAGAGATAGGTGTATGGGTCGGCGGCATTGTCATTCACATCCATCCCGACGTAAACCGTGGCGGCATCGAGACTGAAGCGGGCCCGCGACATGGGTCGGACAAAGCCACCGTTTTCCGCAGGCAAATCGACTTGCCAGGAAAGGGCGCCAGTCGCGGCGTCGACGCCCTGAACGGCGCTGGGCCCGCCGATACCGTTAGCGCCCACGACCACCAAAGTGTTGGAAGAATCGACAACGGGACCCACCAGGTAGCCGATGCTGTTCGCCAGCCTCCATTTTACACTCAGGTCAGGATTGAGCGCCATGACATTGGTGGGAAAATTCTCACCCACATAGATCGTGCCATCAGAGCCGACGTTCGGCGCGGTCAAGGTATTGAAAAAGGACGAACGCAGCAGGTTACCAATCGAATCAAACACGCCGAGCTGATTGCTCGCGATGGTCGAATAAATGTTTCCGCCCGGACCGACGGCCGGCTGATCGTCCGTGCCGCCGGCCAAACGAGCGAAAAGAAAGGTGCCACCGAGTCGGAAGAATTGCAGTCCGTTATTGTTGTCGAGGTTGTTCATATCAAAGTAAAATTGGTTGGTCGGCCCAAACACGATTTCGCGAGTGCGAAGCTCTGCGCCTCTTCCAGTGAGGTAATTGGGGCGATTAGCGAGCACCTGCCCAGCCCGTGAGATCGTCATCTCGCCCAAACCATTCGGGAGCCCGGCGTCCTCGGTCACGGCGTAAATCTTGCCATCCGGCCCAACATCCGGCCCCGCTCCTACCTGCGCGCCGCTCGGGTCGGTAATCGTCCACTTCAAGGTCCCGTCGGGAGTTACAGCGTAGATTTTGTTGACGGATGAACCAAAATAGATGGTGCCGTCGGGCCCGACCTCGACCGATTGAATCGCAACTGGGCCGGTGTTGAAGATCCATTTCACGCCCCCGCTTGGCGTGAGCGCGTAGAGATGACCTCCGACATCAAGGGCATAAATGGTCCCATCGGGCCCGATCCCGGCGCGGCCCTGAATGTAAAGGCCATCTGCCTGGAAGCGCCACCGAACACGACCGGCCGCCGAGCGCGCCGTCACTGTCATCGGCAGAGTGTTACTCCTGCCGCCGGAAGTGACGACCTGCACTGGCTCCGAACCCAGCGGCGAGGAGTCAGGCACGTAGGCGGTGATCGAGGCGTCCGTCCAGTTGCTCACCGGCGCCGTCGCGCCGCCGATTGTTACAATACCGTTGCCCTGCTCGGCGCCGAAGCTGCTACCGCTGATTTTGAGACGACCAGCCTGCGCAAGAGTGGTAACGGACAACCGGCTGATGGTTGGCACGGTTAGGAAGCGTGTGCCGTAGAGAGTGAAAGCAGCAGGCTGCAGTGTGACCGCTGCGAAGACGAAGCCAAAGGCAAGAACGCGACGTAAGGCTTGAAGTATCGAAGTCATAAACGGTTTTCTATTTGGAGTTGACCGCTCCAAATCCGTCTGGAATGAAGAAGCTCTTCGCGAGACGCTTTGAACCGCCACCTCACCTCGAGCTACTGGGCTCCAGCTGAATCTGGAAATCGCGTTAGGCGGTGCCTCAGCGAAGGTTGAGCCTCGAAACCGGCTTTTTAGCTCGGCGGAAAGTCCGTTGAGACGTCGGATGACGTAATTGACGGCAGCTGTAACAGCACTCCAGACAGCTGTCTGTAAGACTTTAGTCCAATGCGCTCTAGTAACTGCAAAGACGGCAAGGGAATCGGCGAAATCGCGTTTCACCCAGCGATAAATCTTCAGCCGATGCCGATCTCGATACGGAACCCGTCAATCAATCAGCCCCATGGTCTGTCTGCATCAGTTGCCTCGCAGAGAATGCGGGCCGCAATCCTCGTGCGATACTGACCGCTCTTTTCGCGGTCTTGGCTGCCGGATTCGCCACCGCATAGCCGAGCGAAATGGCATGACTGAAAAAGGTCACGAGCACGCGCCGGAAATTGTTCCGGTTCGTTGCGTCGACCGGGAGCGACCGGAGCCAAGCGTCAATCGCTTTCGCGCTGATCGCGGCCACCATCGCTTTGCCAAAGGCGCCCTTAAATTGCGTCAGCTTGGACCGCAAATCTCGCAAGTAGCGTGCGCTCATCCCATCCGCTTTTTTCGCGGCGATCATTTGCGGCACCAGCTCCGCGAGCTCGATGCTCTGCTCCGTCGCTTTCAGATGCGCCAGGTAGTGCTCGGCCGCATCCGCGATCGTCTTGTTGAAGGGGCGCAAGCTGCTCCGTTGCGGTCTGAGCCATGACGCGCAGGGCAGCCGAAAACTCGGCGTGCTCAATGCCGTGGCGCTGCAACTCGGCGTTCTCATGTGCGACCCACGCGGTAGCCTTCGCTTTGCTCGTGAAGAATTTCCGTTTCCGCTTCCCGTCCTCGCGGTAGTTCGCGACGAATTTCAAATGCGGAAAAATTGCGGTCGTTGTAGCGGCGGACGGTGATCGTGCGGCTGATCTGGTTTGTGCCCCGTCGCGTTCCCTCATTTGCCCAATGATTTCATTGCCGTTCATTGCCAAAAATGGCAAGCAAAATCGCGCTAAATGCGTTTCTGTGCGTCCGAATGCGTCGCAATGGAAAGCGACGAAAAGCGGTGGATTTCGCCTATGAAAAAGCGTTTTCAGAAGGGAAAGCGGGTGAGGGGAATCGAACCCCCGTATGCAGCTTGGGAAGCTGCCGTTCTACCATTGAACTACACCCGCGTGGGACGGAAATGAATGGTGATCGGTGAATCGTGAATAGTCAAAAGGAAAGAGGAGACGTCACTGCCACGAGATCACGTCGTCCTCGTAGGTCCCGGTGGTCTTATCGCCGCCCGATGTGGCCGTCTCTGCCCCGGCTTGATCCTTCCCGATTGACCATGCAATCACTCCCAACTGGATTGGATTGAACCCAGCATTCTGGGAGTAGGGATTTTCGACGGTGCCAGAGAAATTGCTGTCGATGCGGACACGATAACTGCTGCCCCATGGGTCGTAGAGCCGTCTGTTTCCCCCGATGCCTGATCTGGGGTTGTTTAGATCCTTCGCGATTATTGGCTGAAAGAAAGCGATGGCCTTGGGATTATAGGTCTGCACGTTCCCGTTATTAGGGTCGCCCCGCAAAATATCGAATAACGTATTGTTGGAATTGTCATCCGCTGCAAAAAAATCCTGGGCGTCAGTTCCGGATTGGGCAACGCACGGATATTGTCCATACTCGGTGTAGAAGGCATTTACCGCGGTCACGATCTGCATCAGGTCGTTTTTGGCCTGCGTTCGTCTTGCCTGGTCTTGCACGCCCCGGAATGCTGGAAACAACAACGCCATGAGGATCGCAATGACGCTGATCACGACGAGCAGTTCGATCAGCGTGAAGCCGCCATCGAATCTAGAACTCCCTTCCATCATGTCCATTTCTGCATCTGTTCGGGGAAGGGACATTGCGTGCAGTCGGAGTCGTCTTGCAAGCAAAAGTCTTCGTAGATCTGGAGCAGTCCCTGTTGCCACGCCACCGTGCGCAGGAACCGCGACCGGCGAGGATCGTCCCCGAAAAGCCGCGCAGCGCCCGTCTCGATTCGCCGATTCGTCAGGCGCGCGGGCAGTGCGGCGTAATCCGGCCAGGCGGCGCCTGTTCGCAGCTGGCGCCAGGGCAGGACGACATTGGCCAGGATTTCAGTGATTCGCGTTTCGCCAACCAAGGCCATTGGCGCCGCCGAAGCTTCCGAGGTGAGCGTAAAGTGGAAATTCCAGTAGGGATGCTCGAGTTCGAGAAAGAAACTTCTTACGGCGGCGAGATTTTCTTTGCCTAACGACCGAAGCAGTCGCGGCCAGTCCGCCGCAATGCCGGCAAGCGCGGCGAGACGGCGCTGCGGATGATTGAGGGGGCGCGTCCCGCTCAAGCGCCAGGTGCGCGGCGGGAGGATAAGCCGCTCCAACTCCGCGCGCTGTGGCCACCAACGGTCCCAGAGCACCCGGAGATATTGGCGCGTGCCCGGCGCGAACCCCGCGAGGTCCAGTCCGCCCAGAAATCCGGCCACGCCGAAGAGGACGGATTCGATTTCGTCAGGCTGAATGCGCAAGCCTTTGAGCGGGAGACGTTGGGCGAGGAGGGTGAACGGCAGTTTGTTTTGTTTGTAGCCAAGGGTGGCTGCCACCTGCTGGAAGAGCGCTTCATCGTTCCCATGCAACTCCGTCAGTCGCTGCAACCGGAGCGCCTTGCGCTGGAGGCGGAACTGCGCCGCCGCATCGAGGATGCTGATGATTTTTTCCTTGGGCAGATCACGCAGCGGCGCGTGGCAACGTCCGGGGCGCGCGAGTGGGAGATTGCTCGAGAAGGCGGCAGGCAGGATCGCTGGGTCAACCCGCACCTGGCGTACCTGCCGGTTCGCGCTTGTCCGTGCGAAGAAATCGCGTACGCCCGCGTCCACAAAAACGTGCAGTACGGTTTGATCGAAGGCCGGATTGGTCGCGTGTCCGTGGGTTTCCCAGTTCTGGTCGACCAGATCGAACTCGATGTTACCACGCTGGACTTCGCCGCGATTGATCCGGATGGCGGCGTCGGTAAAATCGGGGCCGGTTTCGCGATTCCAGATGCCGAACTGTACGATCTCAATCTCCTCACCCGCCGTGCCGGTGAATGACCTGCCGAAATCGCCCGCAAACCAGCGCGCCTGCAGATCCAGCTCGCTGAAGTTTCGCGGCAGCGAGAAGAGCGGGCGCTCGCGTACTATCGCGGTCGCGCGCAGCTGGGAATAGCGTTCGGCGGAGAACATTCTGCGCAGGTTAGGACGCATCCCGCCCCGTCTTCAAGGCGGAAAGCGTCGGCGCGATTTTAAAGCGCCGATTGATGTGCACTTTCGACAAAAGAATTTGCTATCTTCGCCGCGATTGCACCTCAGCCGCCCCTTGAATGCAATCGAGTGCATCCGTCAACCGACGTAGCGCAGGGAGCTACTTTGAATCCGAGGAATGTGGCGGGCGCTCAACGATTGGCTGCAACTCGCGCCCCAGGCATGTTCGGCCCTGGTTTCTGCTTATCGGCCGCTTCGCCGGCAGGTTGCCAGGCGTGCCCCTGCCAGAAAGCTTGCAGACCCGCCGGGCTTCCTCGGAAGATATTGCGTTCCGCTTTTCTGATGTTAGCGACACTCTTCGGGAACATGGCGCGCGGAAGATCACACGTACCATCACCCGTGTATTGCCAAAGGTGCCAGCGATCCCACGGCGCCGTGCTGCGCGGTTCGGAATGATAGTTCGCGATCCATAACCAGCAATTGGCGAGAATTTGTCGTTGCGACGGACTCACGCCCGGGCCGTTCAGCATGGTACGAAGCCGATTCTCACTGCCATAAACGCCGGGATACTTCCCGGTTCGCTGCCTAACCCGCTCAACAAAGGTGACGGCTTGATCGACACGCATCGTGCCGCCCGGATAGTGATCGTTCTTCTCAAAATCGAGCACCAGCAATACTCCGTCCGGGCGCAGGTTTTGGCCATGCCACTGCGAAGCCACCATGTCGAGGAAATGGTCGGCTTGTCGAACGGGATCGGTAGCATCGCCAAAATGGTAGGCGCCCCAAAGCAAACCCGCGCGCGTCGCCGCATCTTGCCGGCTGCCGTAGTAGGAGTCACGATCGAAACGTGGATACGTGGCTTCGTGAATCACGCCGACGATGCCTTCACTCTTCATCCGCTCGAAGTCGACACGCATTAAGTCGTAGTGCGACAAATTGACGACGCTGTTTGATGCAAACGCGCATACCTGGAAGACCTGGAGCACCAGCAAAATGCGAGTGACGGAATTTTTCATCGGGCGACCTTGAGACCTCCGTTTTAACCTGAGCCTCTCTCGACAACGCCGACTCCAATCTACCCTCTGAAAGCGGGTCGGGATTATCCAGTGGGGCTGAGGTGAATCGCTATTAGGCCTGCGTCGCCCGGCGGGTGTCAACACAAATCTTTGAAAATGTGGGAACCAAGGCGCGACGGCGTCTTGAGTGAACGGCAGCACCGGCGTCCCGCTTAGCCGATCCTCAGTCTTACGATTCAGGCGATATGATCTGAATCGCGCTACGATGATATTGAGATTGACCGGAACCCCCACTGGCGGCTGATGCTCCAATCCGTAATTGCGCTGTGTCACGTAATCCAAGCACTTCAGGTTGGCGCGCGGTCGAGAGTTTCGGCCAGCTCCATTGATTCCAGAAGGTGATTGGCCAATTCGCTCCACGCAAAAACTATGCTTGGCAAAGCAGCGCGAATGATCATCCTTGGAATCAACAATTGGCACGTGAATCACGCTTACTAACGACCATGTTTTTTTTCACGCGGACACGGCGGCACGATCGAAATCCCCGTTGCTGCGTGGCGGGACGTCACGCCCTCCTTATTTTGGCCTTTGCGGTGACCGCGTGCAGACCGGCAACGGAGTCGCCGAAACCTCTCGAAACGCCCGGCGAATGGCTGGAATTTGAAGGCTCTTGGAATGCCGCGGGCAGTCGCCAGACCATTTCCCTCGGCGCGGAGCGGCATGGCTCGATTCTGGACCTGACCGGGACGATGCTGTTAGCGGGCCCGAAGCGCCCCGGCGTAGGATTCCGATCTGAGGTGATCGCGCTTGTCGATAGCGGAACAGGGCTGGTGGGCCGCAGCGTCTGGACGGACGAGCGCGGTGATCAGGTGTTCAGCGAACTCCAAGGCGAAGGCACCGCGGCGCGCAACCACATCACTGGGAAGATCCTGGGCGGCACGGGGCGGTACGCCGGCGCGTCGGGCTCCTACGAGTTCTCCTGGCAATGGGTGATGGAGGCTGAGGACGGCACGATCCAGGGGCGTGCCATCGACTTGAAGGGTCGCGTTCGGGCCGGCACCGCAGACGTAACCAAATGACCAAACTAGGATTGAATCTCAAGCAGGCGGTGCCCTTCGCCGTCGCGATCGGAATCTGGTTCTGCCCGGTTCCGGCCGGACTCACGGCCCCGGCGTGGCACCTGTTCGCGGTTTTCGCCGCAGCCATCGCGTCGGTGCTCATCGGCGCGTTCCCGCTGCTCACGGCCTCGATGCTCGCCGTGGGCGCCATCGTTCTCACCGGGACGATCACTCCGGCACAGGCGTACTCGGGTTTCGCCAATTCGAGCGTGCTGCTCGTGGTGGTCGCATTCATCGTCGCGCAGGCCGTGGTGAAGTCGGGTCTCGGTCGCCGGATCAGCCTTTTCATGGTGAGCCGATTCGGTGGCTCATCGCTCGGTCTCGCCTACAGCATCGTGCTGACCGACGCGGCCATCGCGCCGGCCTTCCCCAGTAACACGGCCCGCGGCGGTGTGCTCTTCCCGATCGTGCTGTCCGTGGTCACGGGGGCGGGCTCCAAGCCCGAGGACCCCGAAGGACGCCGACTCGGCGGCTACCTCATGTTCTGTGGGATGGCTAGCCTCGCGGTCTCTTCGGCTCTCTGGATGACGGCCACCTCGTGCAATCCGATCGGCGTGCAAATCGTGCAGAAAGCCGGACTCGAGATCAACTTCGGCAAATGGTTCCTCGCCTCCGCCGTGCCATCGCTCATCGCGATCGGGCTCCTGCCCCTCATCGTGGCGAAAATTTTCCCGCCCCGGGTGGGCAAGACACCCGAGGCGCCCGCAGCGGCGCGCAGGGATCTCGCCAGCATGGGGAGCATGTCACGCGACGAGTGGATTACGGCCGTAACCTTCGTGCTGATGGTCGCCGGCTGGGTGTTCGGCAGTAAGTTTAATCTTAACACCACGAGCGTCGCGTTCATGGGCTTCGGCGTGCTGCTGCTCGCGAACGTGATCACGATGGACGACATCGCCAAGCAGGGCGACACGCTGGCGACATTCCTCTGGCTCTCGATCCTCTTCGCCATGAGCGGGCAGCTGAATGAGCTCGGCTTCATGGGTTACGTCGGCGAGCGCCTCGCCGATCGGGCTTGGAGGCCTGTCGTGGACGACCCTGTACGTGACCCTGATCGTCCTCTACGTCGCCATCCACTACCTGTTCGTGAGTCAGACCTCGCAAGTGCTGGCGCTGTTCGGCGTCTTCCTCGATGTCGGCACGCGCGGCGGGGTGCCGCTGCCGCTGATGTCCTTCGGCCTGCTTTTCGCGAGCAGCTATTTCTCGGTGATCACTCCGCAGGGCGGAAGCCAGAACATCATCTTCGCGGCGAGCGGCTATCTCACGCAACGCGAACTCTACAAGCTGGGCCTCATCATCACTCTCGCATTCCTGGCGATCTACCTGCTGATCGGGTCGCCGTGGGTCTACTTCGTCATGCGTTGACGACTGCCGCGCAGACAGACCCGGAAGGAGCGCGCAACTAGACCAAAAGCCAAAAGGCCAATGTCCCGGTTCTTTCTCGC
Organism: uncultured Verrucomicrobiae bacterium; assembly: GCA_963776615.1. Classification (GTDB taxonomy): domain Bacteria; phylum Verrucomicrobiota; class Verrucomicrobiia; order Chthoniobacterales; family UBA10450; genus Palsa-1392. The sequence continues at coordinate 231,421 of CAVZNJ010000008.1, read as the reverse complement.
ACATCTTGCCTTTAGAAATATGTGAAAGAGACGGTCGCAGATTCCGGACAATCGGTGAGTCTGCCCAAACCTAGTAACCGGTGAGGACCTTAACTCAGCCCGCCGCCAGACGTATTTCTAGCGCGTGCAATTGCGCCAAGTCCTGCTCGTTTCGGCGAAAGCGCACCGCATTCTCGAACACGGCGTCTGGCAACTGATGGCCGGTGAGGTGAACCCCGCCCCCACTCGCTGCGAAGCGGACCTTGCAGTTCGCGAGGCTGGCTTCCCAGATTTTCCCGACAGCGCCCTTGGGAAGCGTTATTCATGGTTCGAATCCGTGCGGGGCAGCGCGCTTGTCGGAGGACAAGCGACAAAGCCCCGAATGCCTTCGGGGCTATTCATGCTTCCAATCCATGCGGGGAAGCGTGATCATTCACAAGCCTTCCAGCGCACACGAATCGCAGCGTTTATGAGCTATTGTTTGAAAACCGACGCGACTCTGCCTGCAGGAATATGCCGGATCGCGCGCGAGGAACTCGAAAGTGCGCTCTGCGAAATCAACGGCGTGACCGCGGGCCGGCAAACGCGCGCGGTCCACGAAACGCGCAAACACATCAAGAAAGCGCGCGCCCTCCTGCGCCTCGTGCGTGAGGAGATTGGGAAGGAAATATTCAAGGAAGAAAACCGCCGCTTGCGTGATGTGGCGCGGAGCTTCGCCGGCTCGCGCGACTGCCGCGTTCAGCTCCAGGTGCTCGAACAATTGCGCGACCAAATCGGGCCCGAAGGCATGGCTTTTCCTCGGAGCGTCGCCGTTCTGAAACGAAAGATCGAGGCGGCCGCGGAATCTTTTGGGCCGCGCCAGGGGGAGGTCCTCACGACTCTGCAGCAAGTGTGCGACCGGATCGAGGGCTGGCCACTGGAGGATCTCGGGATCGACGATCTCTGCTGCGCGCTGAAGGATGCCTACCGCCGCGCGCGTAAGTGTTTTCGCGCTGTCCGCGTGGAGCCAACGGCGGAGAATTTCCATGCTCTGCGCAAACGTGCGAAAGACATCTGGTATCAGGCGCGTATTTTACAAAACCTTAACCGCACGGTCTTATCCGAGTTAGCGGAGGCAGCCAGGACTCTCTCTCAACAATTGGGCGACCTGCACGATCTTGCCTCGTTTCGCGGCTGGCTGGAAGGGGGCGACGATTCGCCGGAGGAGGAACGCGCCATCCTGCTCGGCCTCACCCAGACGCGCGAGCGGGAGTTGGAGCGGAGCGCACTCGATCTTGGAGCGCGATTTTTTGTCGAGAAACCGGGCGCGTTTGAGCGGCGATTCATCCACTACGCGCGCGACTGGCCGGCGCGCAGGACTTCCGCCTAACGAGAAGATTTTTGCCCGATCAGTTCCCGCAAATCCCCGAGTGTGGCGTCGATTTTCTTCAGGTCGCGCCGGCGACCCCTGCTCGGTTTGCCATCGACCTTGCGCACCAGCGTAATCATGTCGCCGAGATCGCGGATGCGCGCTTTTGGCAGATCGCTTTCCTTGGCGCGTTCGCTCGCCCAGGCGGCGACTTCGTCGATCTCCGCCTCCAGCCGGCTGAGATAGGCGCGACCGGTGCGGCGCAATGTCCGGCGCAGACTAACGAGATCGGTAAGCAATGATCTTGCCGGAGAAACTTCGTGGTTCGGTTTCTCCCGGCGCGCGGTCGGTTTCTTTTTCATGAGTTTCGTTCGGCGCCAACCCCAGCCGCTCCGGGAGGCATGGTGCCGGCTGGATGTCTGTTTGCACTCTCGACCCCACGCAATCGGTCAGCAACTCGATTTGCCCGTCGTCGTGTTCAACCAGGGCGGAGCAATTCTCGACCCAGTCGCCGCAGTTGTAGTAGGTCTTGTCGCTAATTTGTCGAATGATTGGGCTGTGGATGTGACCGCAGAGAACGCCCTCAACGTTGAACCGCTCGGTAAAACGAACGATCGCGTCTTCGTAAGCACCGATGAAGCTGACCGCGTCCTTGACCCGTGCCTTGACCGCCTTGCTCAACGACCAATAGCCGAAACCGAAGATCCGGCGCACCGCGTTGACGAGCGGATTGAGCGCGAGGAGGAATTGGTAACCGAGGTCACCAAGGAGCGCGAGCCACTTGATGTTTTGCACCACCGTGTCCAGCTCGTGCCCGTGCAGGACGAGGATGCGACGCCCATCTGCGGTCACGTGCACGGCGTGCTTCTGAATCGTGATCGCACCGTAGGCGCCGAGGTGGCTGGAGAGAAATTCGTCGTGGTTTCCCGGGATGTAGATCACCCGCGTCCCTTTGCGCGCCTTGCGCAGGAGCTTTTGGATGACGTCGTTATGTTCCTGCGGCCAGTAGATCCCGCGCCGGAGCGACCAGATGTCGATCAGGTCGCCAACCACGTAGAGGGTCTCAAACTCGTTCTCCTTCAAGAAAGCGAGAAAGGCCGCGGCGTTGCTGCCCCGGGTGCCCAGGTGCACATCGGAAATCCACGCAGCACGATAGCGATTCGTGCGATTGATCACCACGCTTCCCTTTGTAAGCAAAGCAAGGCGAGCGGGCAAAAGCTCAATTGTTACGTTTCTGCGACAAAAGCTCTTGCGTAAAATCCAGCAACCTTCTCTCGATGAGGAATAGCCGGATTTGTCGGTATTAAGTCCGAAGAGCCGGCTTGCGTAAAAGGCGATCGCGGGCGCAAACTTCCAGTATGAAGACGACAAGCAGTCGGGGACCTCCAGACGCTGGCTTGGCCTTTGCCCGATAAATGTTTAGGCCCGCCGCCATGTCCAAATCGCTTGTGAGCTTTCGTTTGATTTCTTCTTTGCTCGCCGGCTGCGCCACACCGCCTCAAACCGCCCATCCTCAGGCCTCCTCTGAGCACTCGGCGACCGCAACCGCGGTTAATACCGCTCACGTTGATAATGATTCAGACTATGTAACCATGTTCGTTCCGCCCCCAACCGGCAGCCTGCTCGGCGGCGGTTCGGTGCGCAGCGAAGAGGGAAAATAGCGGGGATCGACGAAAACGCACTGCTCGGTAGCATTAAACACCTAATGCTGCGGCTGGCACACGGGGCGAACGTCCCTATGTCGTCTCCGCAATCTCAAAAGCCACGGGAGTGAGCGAGCGGGAACTGCAGGCTCAGCAGGACGTACTGCAACTTCGTTTCGGCGAACTTTGCGCGATCAACGCCATCGCCCCGGGGCAACGCCAACAAGGTGCAGGAAATTGCGACTCTTAAAGCCAGGGGGCGAACCTGGACGGAATTGGCAAACTCCAATGACCTGAGCATCGCTGCGGTCGTGCAGACGACGCGCAATGCGGATGAGACGACGGTCGCATCCTATAGCAACGCGATGGAGCGGGCCAAAGGCGGCCAGGATAAACTGAAATCAATTGGCGCACATCCGCAGCGAAGACCTGAATTGGAGAGATAGCCTGAATCAAGCTCGGGTGGTGGAGGGAGCGATGGATTTCTCCGGGGTCGGATAAGCGAAGGTTGGCGAAACAATCGGGGTCGGTGAAACGACAGGCGATTCGTTAGGCGAAGGACTCGGACTCGTGCTTGGCGATGGCGTTGGGCTGGGAGTCGGCGTGGGGGTCGGTGTGGGCGTGGGGGCCGGAATGAGATTCTGCCATTGATACAATGGCACACTCGCGCCCCCGAGTTCCTGCACCAGCGTTTCGCAGCGAGCGCGCATTTTTTCCAAATCAGGCGGTCCGAAGGGCGTTTCGGCCGTGCCGGGAAAAATCAGATAGGCCACCTTCAAATCGCTCACCGGTCGGTTATTAGGCGTCGCGAGCGCGTTGATCTGTTTCGCGATCCGGAGCGAGGCTTCACCCACCTTGTCGTTAGGACCGACATCCCCCACGATCGCGGGGTAAATCTGGTCGCCGTAAACCACCACTGCATAATCGCCTACCTTGCCGCCTTCCTTTGCGTGCACGAAAATTCCCGGGAGGACAATGAAAGGATCGGTTGAGGCGATAAGAAAACTGAAGCGTTGCAGGGAATCGACCTCCGCTTTCATCCGTTGGATGCCGATCCGCAGGTCGCGGTTGCGTTCCATCGTCAGGCCTCTTTGCGCGAACTCGGTTTCGTAGCGCTGCAGTTTCTCTTCGGCCGGAACAAGGAACGGGCTCGGACGGGAGGTCTTCTTCTTCCAACGGTAACTGGTGAATGGCTTGAAATTGGCCGAAGAACCATCGATGTCGGGCAACCGATCGGCATCGGATCCATCCGCATCGACGTCCATGTCGGCCTGGAGCAGGATGGCGTTTCTCTTGGTTGCGGGATGGTGCAGGCGCAGGATGGTCTGGCAATCGTAGAAGTTGTGGCGGGAGAGGAGTTGATCCAGCCGGACGAGATCCTCCCGCAACGTCTGGACCTTGACGTCGTACAGCTCCTGGAAGAGCGGCGAGACCGGATCGGAATCGATCATGGCCGCCAGGTTTGGCAGCAGTTTTGGGAGTTCCGGCGTTACCTTTGCCAGTTCCTCCAGCGTCCGGTTCGGTGTCGGCACCCGCACTTTCAGCTTCAAATCCAGAACGTAGCTCTGCGGATCGAGCCGCTCGACCGAGGCCGCGCCCCCCGGGGTTGGATCGACTTCGGCATGTACCGTGATGCCGCTCCATAATTTCGCGGTGTCGAGTCGCCCGACGATCACCGGCGTTCGCCATGGTGTCGGAGTCGGGATTAATGCAGGAGTCGCGGTCGGCATGGGAAGCGTCAAAGGACCAAGCCGCTGCATGGTCAGCCGTAGGCGTTCGAGCGAGATCCAGCGCAGCACAATGGCGCCGAAGAGCCCGAGAAAGAGCAGCAGAGCGAGCCAGCCTAAAGTGCTCCGGCGAAACTTGCGCACGCGCAGCGCCTATTTGCGGACCCAGGCAACGATCACAAAGACCATGCCGAGGATGCTGAGAAGCGACATCATTCCAGTCGGCATCATCTTACTGGTGCGGAAGAACCTTGGCAGGAAACAGCCGACGAGCAGGAGCGAAAGGATCCCTCCGAGCGCAAAGCCGGCAACCAGACGGCCCGGGAGCAGAATACCCGCCACGAGCAGCAACAAGCCGCTGATCGAGCCTGAGATGAGCGAGAGATCGGTACTGCCGGCTTTGACGTAGCCCATCCCGCCCCCAGCGATTGTCAGGAGGCCGAAGATAATGAAGTAAATTTCAGTCGGGCCAAACATGAGAAGAAGTGCTCCGCATCGTTAAGCCAGATCGTGGATGCTGTCCACCGGAGCGGCCAGCCGCCGACTATCTCCAAGCGCGAAACCGCGCGCGCGACTTTTTTTCACCTTTTGGCTTTGAGCAGCAGCACAGGCACGTCTACCTGGTGCCGCACCTTATCCGCGGTGCTGCCGTGGAGAAGATCACTGATGAAGCGGTGCCCGTGGGTGGACATCGCGACGAGGTCGACGCTGCGCTCCGTAGCCACCTTGATCACTTCGTCGGCCGGTTCCCCGAGCGCGAGGAGGTAATCGACCGTAAAACCTTCGGCGCGCAGCTCAGCCGCACGCGCGGCCAGATAAGCCCGGTCCTCGCGCATCTCCTCGCTCTCGGCCAACTCAAGCCGGTCGTAATTGCGCGCCACCCAGCCATCGGCGACATGCAAAAGCAACAAGTGAGCGCCGGTCAGCTTCGCGAGCGGCTTGATGTGGTTGAGGATGACCTCATCCGCATCGCTGTTTTCCAAAGCAATCAGAATGTGCTGATACATTGCGATTGTTTACTCCGCAGGCAGCCCGATGAAACCATAGAAGGCTTTGAGCATCGGAGCCGGGACAAAGGTATCAACGAGCAGCTTCACGTTAAGGATAATGATGACCGCGGCGATGAGCCAGCCCAGCACCCGCAGCCAGAGCCGGTTGGCGAATTCGCCCATTTTCGCCCTTTCATCGGTGAAACGCATCAACGGCCAGATAGCAAATCCGAGTTGCATGCTCAGGATCACCTGGCTCGCGATGAGCAATTCCGTTGTTTTCCCCTCGCCGTAGTATCCGATCACGCAGATCGCGGGCACGATCGCGATCGCCCGCGTGACGAGACGGCGCAGCCAGGGGCGCAGGCGGATGTTAATGAAACCTTCCATTACAATCTGCCCCGCGAGCGTGCCAGTCAGGGTCGAGTTCTGGCCCGAGGCGAGTAGCGCGACGGCAAACAAAACGCTCGCGAGTCCGACCCCGAGCATCGGGCTTAGCAGTTTGTAAGCGTCCTGGATTTCCGCCACATTCTGATGGCCCGACCAATGAAAAACGGCGGCGGCGAGAATCAGAATGGCGCCATTGATGAAGAGCGCGAGCATGAGAGCGACAGTCGAATCAATCGTCGCGAACTTGATCGCTTCACGTTTGCCGGCGGGCGTCGGCTCGAATTTGCGCGTCTGCACAATGGAGGAATGCAGATACAAATTATGGGGCATGACAGTCGCGCCGATGATGCCGATGGCGACGTAGAGCATCCCGGGATGAGTAATGATCTCCGTGCTCGGGACAAATCCGAGGAGGATGCCGGTGAGGCTGGGTTTGGAGAAAAAAAGCTCGGCCGCGAAGCAGCTGCCAATGGTGGCGATAAGTGTGATCACCACCGCCTCGATGTAACGGAACCCTTTACCTTGCAGGAAAAGGACGAGGAGCACGTCGAGCCCGGTGATGGCGCATCCCCAGACCAGCGGGATGCCGAAAAGAAGTTGCAACGCAATCGCCGAACCGACGATTTCAGCCAGATCACAGGCGGCAATTGCGATTTCGCAGAGGATCCAAAGAAACCAGACTGTCGGGGTGGAATAATGATCGCGGCAGGCTTGCGCCAGATCGCGTCCTGTGCTGACGCCGAGTTTGATGCATAAATGCTGGAGGAGAATCGCCATCAGATTCGAGATCAAGATGACAGCGAGCAGAGTGTAACCGAATTGCGCGCCGCCGGCCAGATCGGTCGCCCAGTTGCCCGGGTCCATATAGCCGACCGCAACGAGAAAGCCCGGGCCTGAGAATGCGAGCAGCTTGCGCCAGAAGGAGGCCTGCTGCGGAACGAGGATGCTGCGATGGACCTCGGGGAGCGAGACCATCCTGCCGCTCCGCTTCCAGGCGCCGGGATACTCTGCGGCCTCGTCAGTTGCTTCCGGCATCAGGATTAATTCAGCGAGTTCTATATCTCGAAGCTGGTGCTTAAAGATGTAGCACAGGCTACAAATTCATCTTCCGATTGTCAACGGACACTTCTTTTGATTTGTTCCTGCCCGTGCCGGCTCCCACAAAATCCGCGAAATCCCGCAAACGCCGCCCTGCCCTGCCTTACCGGCATCCGCGCAGGACCCGCGAGGAACATTCCCACGAAACCGCGCAGGATTACGTCGAAATCATCGCCGAGCTCATCGCCGCGACCGGCGAAGCGCGTGTCATCGATCTGGCGCGACGGCTTGGTGTCACCCATGTGACTGTGGCGCGCACCATTCAGCGACTGCAACGCGAGGGCCTCGTCACGAGTCGCCCCTATCGCTCCATTTTCCTGACCTCGAGCGGGAGCAAGCTCTCGGAGGAATCTCGTACCCGGCACGAAGTCGTGGTCGAATTCTTGAAGTCGTTAGGCGTGCCCGCCCTTGTCGCAGAGTCGGACGCAGAGGGGATCGAGCATCACGTAAGCGAAGAAACGCTGCGCGCCTTCGTCAAAGCTCTGCGGCAGCGGAAGCGGCGAAAAGCAACTCGTTAGCCGAGACGAAAGCGCAGGTCGCGGATCACTCTCCCGCCAAAACGCTCTTTCAGTTTGCGCAGAATCTGGGGCTTGTTTACCCGCTCAAGCTCATAGTGAAGGGCCGGTTGCAGGACGTTGACGTAGAGGATTCCGTCTCGCAGCGCGATCGGGCAGGAGTGCGCCGCGATGAATTCGCCCACGAGCGTCTTCCACGCGCCAAGGATCTCGTGTTCCTGCATACGCTCTTTTAGCCCGAGCTTGTGCATCACTTTGGGCAGAAGCTCCGCGGTCGACTGCGTGCGATCCGGCCGGGGTGGGTCGCACGGCAGCCCGCGCCATTCGGCGATGATCGCGCGCCGGAGAGAAGGAGTCATGGATGAGGCGGGACCGCTGGATCAACAGGTGTTGCCGATAGATTCGCCGGCGCCGAGCCGGCCTGATCTTCCGCCCCCAGCCGCGCTTCGGCGGCGGCGATCATGGCCTGGAAGCGGGGATCGTCGCGAAGCGGATCGAGATCTGGGTCAATTTTTGCGTGGTTTAAGAGCCCCATCGATATTGTCTCGAAAGCCGGTCCGAGCAATTCGAGCGCGTCCTCTTTGCCTTTCCTATCGCTCGCAAGGCCACAGGCAAAATTATAGCGCATGTGCCCGTTGTCTGGATCAATCAGCAGGGCACGATTCATCCATTCCCTGGCGCGTTCGGCTTCGCCAAGGATTACAAGAGCACTCACCCCCCAGCCCGTAACCGCTCCATTGTTCGGATCCTGCGCCAGGGTTTTTTCGGCTCTGGCGAACGTGATCTCTGCCGCGCGTCGGGCGGCCTGGGAATTTCCGAGAGCGGCGTAACACGTCGTCAACATGGCAGACGAAGCGACGTCTGTTTCCACGAGAGCCGTCGCCTTTTCCCAATAGCGAATCGCATCTTCCAGCCGGTGCTGTCGGAAGCTTAAAAGGCCCGCCGACCTGTTCACCTCAAAGGACTCGGGGTCGAGACGAAGGCCGTTTGCGATTTCGGCAGAAGCTTCATCGTGACGATCGCTTTCGGCGAAAATTCTGGCCTTTACGGCATGGGCCGCGGCCAGATTGGCGTCCAGCGCAAGCGCGCGTTCCGCAGCCGCCAGGCCATCTTCGCCTTTGTTGCCATGAATGAAGCGCACGATCATTTGGCCAAGAGCCATGAGCGCCCATGCATCCGCATAGTTTGGATCGATTTCCGTGACGCGGCGACAGAGGCGGATGCTTGCTTCCGCTCGCCGAAGATCGCTTTCACCGCCGGTGACATAGTTCTGTCGCGCCATCAGATAAAGATTGTATGCCTCGACACTGTCCGTGCCGCGCCGCTCGATGGCTTTCTTCTCCTCGGGAAGGAGTTTTAACTTCAGCGCCTTAACGATAGCTTCGGAGATTTCGTCCTGGAGGGCGAAGATATCGCTCAGGTCGCGGTCGTAGCGTTCGGCCCAGACGTGATCGTTGGTCATCCCGTCGATCAGCTGTGCAGTAATCCGTACACGACCGCCTGATTTTCGCACGCTGCCTTCCAGCACATGGCTGACCTTCAATTCGCGCGCGACTTTCGGAAGATCAACATGCTTGCCCTTGTACATGAAAGCGCTGTTACGTGAAATGACGGCGAGCGCCGAAACCTTGCTCAGATCTGTAATAATGTCCTCGCTAATCCCGTCGCTGAAATACTCCTGCTCGGCGTCGCCGCTCATGTTGGCAAAGGGGAGCACGCAGATCGAGTGCCGGCGGGGTTGCCCCGCTTTTTGTTCTCCAGCCTCGCTGCGTCCGGCAGCCACACGCACAGAGAACACATGCACGGGGCGCTCGATGTTCTTGACCGTGTGTTCGCCCATGTCCTCAAAGGCGCAGGACATCTTTCCCTCAACGTTGTCCCGGACCATTTTGGAGAGAGCCACGCCTCCCACCGGAGCGAGCGCCTGAAGCCGCGCCGCAACGTTGACGCCCTCGCCATAAATGTCGTCGCCCTCGACGATCACTTCCCCAAGATTGATGCCGATGCGGTAACGGATGCGCCTGGCTTCGGCGCTCTCAGTCCCGGCCTTTTCCGTCGCTTCTTGTATCGCGAGCGCACAGTCCACAGCGGCGATGACGCTGGAAAACTCGACCAATGCGCCGTCGCCCATCAGCTTGAACACGCGGCCACCGTGAGCGGCGACTTGAGGATCGAAAATTGTGCTCCGGTTGGCCTTCAACCGTTCCATGGTCCCAGTCTCGTCGGCCTCCATCAGGCCGCTATAGCCGACCACATCGGTGGACAGGATGGCGGTGAGTTTGCGTTGCATGATCCCAGGCTAGGACGCGCAGCCTACCATGGACTGCGGCGCGGCTGCAATCTCGTACCAGATTGCGGACAGCGACCAAGATTCGGCAGACGCCGCTCGTTTACGCTTCGCCGCGAGGCTCAATACTTCCGCCGCATGTTGCTTGGCAGAATATTGAGCTCCGTGCGGTACTTCGCGACTGTGCGCCGCGCGATCGGAATGCCGCGCTGGCCGAGAATCTCGACGATTTCCTTGTCGCTCAACGGCGCGCTTCCCGATTCGCCTTTCACCAGGTTCAGGATCGCTTCCTTCACGCTCGTGTTGCTCATCGAGTCGCCGCTCGAGGTTTGATAGCCGGGCGTGAAAAAGTATTTCATCTCGAAAACGCCCTGTGGCGTGGAGATGTATTTGCCCGAGATGGCGCGGCTCACCGTCGTCTCGTGCACACCGACCGCATCGGCGATTTGCACCATCGTCATCGGTTTTAAGTGCGCCGAACCGTGCTCGAGAAATTCCTTCTGCCGATCGACGATCTGGTGCGCGATGTTGGAGATCGTCTGCTGGCGCTGGTGAATTGATTTGATGAGGAATTTCCCGCTCCGGATCTTGTCCCGGATGTAGTCCTTCACTTCGCTCCCGTTGCCGTCCTGCGCCATGATGTCCTTGTAGGTGTTGCTGATGCGCAGGTGCGGAATCTGTTCGCCATTCAGGATGATCTGGTATTCACCCTGGATTTTTTCCACGGTCACATCGGGCAGGACGTAATTTTGCGGCGCCTCGGCAAAGATCTGGCCAGGCCGCGGATCGAGCTGCGCGATGTTGTTGGCCGCTTTTTGCACCTGCTCGACGGTGATCCCCATCCGGCGCGCGATCTCAGGAAACCGCCGCTTGCCCAGGTCGACCATGTGATCGGAAACGACCCGGTATTCGAGACTCTTCTCGCGCCCGTCGCGCTTGAGCTGAATCAGAAGGCATTCGCGCAAATCGCGGGCGCCCACGCCCGGCGGATGAAAGCTCTGGACGAGGGTGAGCATGAGCTCGAAATCCTCCTGCGGGATGCCGGTGTTCATCGCCATCTCCTCCGGCGTCGTCTGGAGAAAGCCGTTATCGTCGATGTTGCCAATGATGAGTTCCGCCGTTTTGCGGTCGTCGCTGCTCAGGGCGTTTTGATTGAGCTGCCCCACGAGATGCTGCTGCAAAGTTTCCTGGGTGGCGATGGAATCGAAGAAGAACTGGCGCTTCTCCTCATCCTCCTGCGAGCGGCCGCTGTAGCTGCTCGATTGCGCCATGTAATCGCGCCATTCATCATCGAGCTTGGCCAGCTGATCGAACTCTTCCTTGAAATTATCTTCCGCCGGTTCGCTCTCGGAAACCTGCCGCTCCTCCTCCGTCGGTTCGGCCAGCTCCTCGAGCACCGGATTGGTCTCCATTTCCTGCTGAACGAGATTGCGCAGCTCGAGCAGAGGCGCCTGGAGAATGAGCAGACTTTGCTGGAGCTGCGGCGCAAGGACCTGCTGCAGGGAAAGATTTTGAGACTGAAACATTCCCGGGCCGGCCATGGGCGAAGGGTATCAACTGGGCTCCTTCCCGCAAGCAGTTTTCGCGCCGCAAACCAGTTGGAGGGCACCTCGTCGGGCGGAGGAACGTGACTTGCTTCGCTATTTGGGCGAGACGGTTGCTTATGAAGAAACTGACATTACTCGGCGGCCTTGCGCTCCTGGCCACCTCGATCAGCGCCCAGTCCCCCGCGGCCAATGAACAGGAACAGGTGGTGACGATGATGAAGGAAGTGCAGGCCCAACAACTCCAGATCGCGGACAACCAGGCCAAGATTGACGAGAAGTTGGCGACCCTGGCCGAAGCCATCCGCGTGGCAAGAATCTACGGCAGTCGGGGAGGTCGCTAGGATGAAAACTTTGCTCCTCGCCGCGCTCATTTTCGTTGGCCTAACGATTTCGTTGATCAAGGCGCAAACTCCCGCCCCGGTCATCATCCAGGCCGCGACTTCCGCCCCGGCTGCCGCTGCCGCGCTCGCCGATGCGCCGAATTCCGCCGCCAGTACCGGCCTCGACAACCGGGTCATGTTGCAGCTTTTGCAGGAAATGCAGGCCACGAACGCGGCCACAATCAAGAAACAGGAAGCCACTCTTCTCACCATCGACGCGCTGCAAAAAGCCGCCGAAGAACTCAAGATCTTTAGCAAGCGCGGCTAGGCCTCCGCCGCGGCCTTCTCCCAATCAACGCCAGAGAAGACGAATCTGAGTCGCATGTTTCTGGCGTGCCATCTTCGCGGTGCCGCCTTGTTCTCGGCGCGCTGGCCGGTAAGTCGCAGACCGCGTCACGCGAGACACTCGAAGAGAATTACAGAAAACAATATGCGAATGCGCCGCAGACGCGTTTCGAATTCTTTCCCGGATCGCGGCATTACCTCATGCTCGACGATCCCGCTGGATTCTACGCCGCGTTCGAGAGAGAACTCGCCACCCATGAGTCCGCTCGTTAGGCCGCCGCCGGCGCAAAACCCGGCATCGCTTCATCCACCTAGGGATGCGGCGCGCTCGAGGATTGCGCTTCGTTAGGGTCCGCTCGCGTCGCCTTGCCCGTCATCGGCACAAAGCGAACCGGCAAGACCATCCGACGCTCGAGGCGGCCGTCTCTCCTCTCGAACAGGTAAAGGTTCTGCTCCCCCGCTGAACCCACCGGGATGATGATGCGCCCGCCTTCCTTCGTCTGCTCGATCAGCGGCCGCGGTACGTGCTCGGGTGCGCAGGTCACGATGATCGCGTCGAATGGTGCGTGCTCCGGCCAGCCCCGATAGCCGTCGCCTATTTTCACGTGCACATTCTTGTAACCCAGACGCTCGAGGGTCGCGGCGGCGCGTTTGCCTAACGGCTCGACGATTTCGATCGTGTAAACCTCCGCCGCCAGCTCGCCCAGGATGGCCGCCTGATACCCCGACCCCGTCCCGATCTCCAAAACCCGGTCGGTCGGTTTCACCTGCAACTTTTCCGTCATCAACGCGACGATGTAGGGCTGCGAAATGGTTTGATCGTAGCCGATGGACAGCGGCTGATCGGTGTAACTCAGATCGCGCACCGCCGCGGACACGAACGCGTCCCGTGGCACTTTGCGCATTGCGGCCAGGACACGCGCGTCCGTCACACCGCGCATCTCGATCTGCTCCTGCACCATGCGCTCGCGCTCGGCGCTGAAATCGCGCGCGGGTGCCGCCGCCGGTTTGCAGCTCGCCAGAGCGAGCAAGAGGCAGAGCGCCGCACGCCTCAGTCGGACTGCCATGATGCAAATTCGGCGTAACCTGCTTACTTTGCAGCCCATAATTTCCGCTTTCGCCTGCCCATGAATGATGAACGCTCAGTCGCCGAAGACGTCGCCGCCGAGGAGGGACCGCACGCCCATGAAGGTCCGCCGATGACGGAGCTGGAACGGATTCGCCATTCCTGCGCCCACGTCCTCGCGACCGCCATTCTGCGCATCTGGCCGGAAGCGCAGTTCGCCGCCGGGCCGCCGGTCGAGAACGGCTTCTACTACGACGTCGAGCTGCCGCACCGCATCTCGCCCGAGGATTTCGAGAAAATCGAGGCCGAGATGAAAAAGGAGATCAAAGCCAACCATCGCTTCGAGCGCATCGCACTCTCGCGCGCCGACGCGCTGGAGATGGCGAACCGTGGTGAACTTGGCGCCCTCGGTGCGAGACCCGAGCCGAGCAAGTTCAAGCTCGATATCATCCAGAACATTCCGGAGGACGAGACGATCACGATCTATCGCAACGGCGATTTCACCGATCTCTGCGCCGGACCGCACGTCATGCGCACCGGCAACATCGGCGCCTTCAACCTAACGAACGTGGCCAGCGCCTACTACAAAGGCGACGAGAAGAATCCGCAGCTCCAGCGCATCTACGGCACCGCCTTCAAGAACAAGACCCAGCTCGACGAATACTTCGCCATGCTCGAGGAAGCGAAGAAGCGCGACCACCGCAAGCTCGGCAAGGAGCTCGAGCTTTTCACCTTCGACGACGACGTCGGCCCGGGCCTGCCGCTCTGGCTCCCGCGCGGCGCCGCCATCATCGAGGAACTGGAAAAGCTCGCCAAGGAAACCGAATTCGCCGCCGGTTATCAACGCGTCCGCACCCCGCACATCGCGCGCGAGAACCTGTACCTAACGAGCGGGCATCTGCCCTACTACGCGGAATCGATGTTCCCGCCGATGGAGCTTAGTTGAAGACAGGACCATGAGCGCTGCCGAAGTGAACGAAATCATCGCGTCATCTCGAAAGCTATTGGCGACGTTCGAGCAATCTTGGCAAGCTGAACTCGGATGACGCAGTCGACAGACTTTCTGAAGCTCGACTTGGTACCTGCACAACGGGCAGATGCTCGCGAGCATCGGAGAAGCGACAGCTAAAGCGCAGACGCGATGAGTTAGGCGGACCGCTACTACCTCAAGGCGATGAACTGCCCGCATCACCACAAGCTCTTCGCCGCGGTGCCGCGCAGTTATCGCGACCTGCCGCTGCGCCTCGCGGAATACGGCACGCTACTACCGCTACGAGCAGAGCGGGCGAACTCTTCGGCCTCATGCGCGTGCGCTCGCTGCAGATGAACGACGCCCACATCTACTGCACCGAGGAGCAGTTCGAAGAGGAGTTCAACGCGGTCAACGAGATGTATCTGAAGTATTTCAAGATCTTCGGGATCGAGAAATACGTCATGCGCTTCTCCACCCACGATCCCGCGAAGCTCGGCCAGAAGTTCGTCGATAACGCCGAGCTCTGGCTCAAGACCGAGGAGATGGTGCGCGGCGTCCTGCAACGCAGCGGCATCAACTACGTCGAAGTGCCTAACGAAGCCGCCTTCTACGGTCCGAAGATCGACGTCCAGGTCTGGAGCGCGATCGGCCGCGAATTCACCATCGCCACCAACCAGGTCGATTTCGCCGTCCCGGCCCGCTTCGGTCTCGTCTACAAGACCCGCGACAACACCGAAGCCACCCCGCTCTGCATTCACCGCGCGCCGCTCGGCACGCACGAGCGTTTCATCGGTTTCCTCATCGAGCATTACGCCGGCAACTTCCCGCTCTGGCTCGCGCCGGAGCAGGTCCGCATCCTGCCCATCGGCGACGAAGCACCGCTGCTCGAATACGCGCGCGCCATCCAGAACGAACTCCGCGCCCACGACGTCCGCGCCGAGCTCGACGCGAGCAGCGACCAGATCAAAGCCAAGATCTCCGCCGCCGAGCAGATGAAAGTCCACACCATGCTCGTGATCGGAAACCGCGACCTGGAAGCCAACGCCGTCAGCGTCCGCGTCCACGGCAAAGGCAACCTCGGCGCGAAACCGCGCGCAGAAGTGGTTGCGGACTTGCTGCAGTCGATCAAAGAGCGACGCGCCTAGAAAAAGTGCGCCGCGTTCACTTTTTGTTGCGCCACCGCGCGTCCCACTTCCTGCATCTCGGCAATGTGGTCCACTGAATCCATTTGCTGCACGTGACCGGGATTGATCTGCTGGAGGTCGAGCGCGTCAAGTCCTTCGCGGGAGAGTTCGGCATTGTAGCGGACATACGTGAAGAGTTTCGGCGCGTCCTTGATGCCCTGCCCGATCACATCGCCCAGCTCGCGATCGAGCAGATCGCCCGCGAGGCATTTGCCGAAGACGCGGCAGAGAAAATCCTGCTCATGCAACGCCGCGGCCATCAAGGCCGAGGGAATGTTGCTCGCGTTGTAGATGAGGTTCATCTCACGTGGCGTGAGATTGTTCTTCGCGTTCGCGCTTGCGCCAGTGCCAACTGAAACAATCAACATTTGGTCTTCGCCCGTGGGCCAGCAGAGCCTGTACGGTTCACTTGTCGCCATCAGGAAAAGCTGGAAGGCGGGGTTGTTATACATGGTGACTCCGCCATCCACGAAAACGAACTGCTGCGGCCCGACATTGACTACCTCTGGCGGAAAATAAGTGGGCGCGGCGGTGCTGGCTCGCACAAGTTGCCAAAGCGGCAAATGAAGATTGCTGCCTGCGCCGCGGACCGCGAGATCGTTATACTTGGCGCTCGGATTGTTGCTGAGCGGCCACGGGGAGTCGGTTGTGGCATTGCGCAAAACGATCATGAGCAGTGTGCGCAGCCTGTCGGAGCCAAGCGTGGTCTCTTCGCCCGTCACTTCCTTGAGCATCCTGGTCAGGTTGTCGTCGTCGAACTTTGTATGCAGCCGCTCCCAGAGCTTGGCGGGCTGAAACATTTCCGCGCCGCTTTTCAGATAGAAATCGCGGATCGCGTCGACGCTGAACCCGAGCGAGACGAGGGTGGCGATGATCGCGCCGGTGCTGGTGCCGGCGACGTAGTCGAAGTAATCCGCCAAGACTAAATCGGGTTTACGGTTGACGACACGAAGCTGCGCTTCGATGCGAGCCAGGATTTCGACGGAGATGATTCCCCGGATCCCGCCGCCGTCGCAGGCGAGGAGCTTGCGCGGACCGGTCCTGGTGAGTTTGTCTTTGAAGGAAGATGCAGGCTGAGTCATGGCAGGAGAATCGAAGTATCAGCGTCGCGGGCAACGCCAGTGATTGATCATGTTTCGTTAACTCCAGCGCTGTGGGCGCTTCGTTGAGTCTCAATAAACTGCGAGGTCGTGTTGCCGATCAGATTTTCGACGCGCTCCACGAGAAGTTGATTGCGCCCGGCGCCATCCGCTTTCGCGTAATCGGCCGCGCCCACTGAATAGAGTTCTTTTTCCCGCTCGAGCGCTTCGGCCAGCGCGCGGTATTGCAACCAGTTCTCGTGAAACCTGAAGAGTCTCCCCATGGCTGCCGCCACGACAACGACTCCGCCGAGAATGGCCGAGAGCACGCCCGCCCAAAAAGCATCGTGCACCAGCCAAAGATTAACGACCGGGATCGCGGCGCCGGCCAGCAGCGTCGCGACTTCCCCGACGTAGAAGCGGTGCTTGTTCCAGGTCGCTTTGTCGTTATGCCATGTTCGCTGCGGCTCGAGCCGGCGCTCAACGTATTCAAAAGTTTTTTCACTCATGGCAGATTGGTTGGGTTGATGATCTCAACGAGACCCCCAAGATCGCGAACTTTTTGTTCGAAATCCGAGGTGCCGCCAGGGCCATCGCCGGTCGGTTTTTCGTCCCAAACGAGAAGCGCATGGATTTTGGCGCTGTCGGCCGCTTCGACCCGGGCGGTGTTGATGATCCAGAGATTGTTGCGCGCGTAAATTGAGACATCGTTAGGCTCTTTCCCGAGCCGCTCGGATTGAATCGCAACCTCGCCATTTTCGCGCAGGGCGTGAAAACGCTGCACCCAGTCGTTCCCGGCATGACGCACGGAATCGCGGACAAAATCATCGACCTCCTGCGCGAGAAGCAAGCGCAGTTGGGCGCCACGACGGAGAGATTCTTCGGCAAAGAGAATGTCGGCGCCGCACGCCCCGCCGCAGACTGCGAGGTCGCCGGCGCCGATCTTCCATTGCTCGAGCTGTTGCGCGATTTTCGCGCGCACAGCTTCTGCCTTGCCCGCGGGAAAGCGTGGTGTCTTCCGATCCGGCTTGTCGATCATGTGCCCGCTACAAATCACAACCTTGTCGAAGCGCGCAGAACGATGCGGAAGTTCCGCCAGTCTTTGCTCGAGCAACGCCGCGACCGGCCCAACTGTTTCGGGTTGGTAACCGAGGAGTTGGAAAAGCTGCACTTGCTCGAACATCGATCGGATGTTGAACCAGCTGAGGCTCGGGTCCGCGGTCGCCTGCTCGTAATCATCGAGCGCTTCCTGCGGTTGGCCGAGCCCGAGATGAAGTTCGCCGAGCGTGGCGCGCGCCCAGACCGTATCACTATCCAGTTTCCCGGTCGCGGCGAGTCGCACAGCCGTCTGGAGATCCGCAAGGTCGGGGACTTCCGGTGTCACCGTGCGCTTGTTCGCGCGCGCCACATACTCAAGCAGCACGGTAAGAGTGACCACGTTGATGCCATTGAAATAGCTGTCGAGATCGTTGCGGATGGCGACTTCGTAGGTAACGAGCGATTTGCGCGCGGTAGCGGCGTTGCGACACGCGAGGGAAAGACGCTCCTCCATTTTTCCCGCGCGGCTCCATGTCGTGCGCCACATATCCTTGTAAACCCGGCCGAGGATGCCTTGCGCCTCATTATCACCGGGCATGGATTTCGCCAGATCGCTCAGTTTCTGCTCCGCTTCGCGCGTTCGGCCAAGCCGATTGGCCAACAATGCGAGTTGAGTCTTGACCCGAAACTCTTCCGCGGAGCCAGCTCCGTCCAGATCCTCGCGCAACTCCTTGAAGATCTTTTCCGACTGTGCAAACCGGCCGAGCGCGAGCAGCGAATCACCGCATTGTCGCAGCAATTTGCGGCGATAGTAGGGCGACGGCACATCACCAGCGAAGGTGAGAATGTCCTCGGCGTGGCCTTCTTTTCCCGCGATCGTGACCCGCTGATTCCATTCGTCGGATTGCGCCTGGTAATGCTTGAAGCGCGCCGTGCCGATGTGGCTTGCATCGATCGGCTTGAGGTCCGGGAGACTGGCATAGACCGGACTGCCCTCGGTCGTACGATCGGCCGCGACGGCGTCACGCAGAGTCTTGCCGAGGCGCGCAACCTCCGCGGTCACTCGGTCCTCCCAGGCAGCGTCACGTTCCAAAGCGGCCACGAAAAGCTTGCCGTTATATCCGAAGGTGCGTTGCGGCGCGACGTCGAACGGACGATCCGCCCATCCCGCGTGCACACAGATCACACCACGCGGTCCAACCGTGTGGCGGATGCCGAGTTCGTAGAAGACGTTCGCGTTCAGAATCGAGATGTCTGCGAGAACGAAGTCCGCGGTCACGAGCTCCGCGAACATGTCCTTGAGGATGTCCCCCGCTGCTTCTTCATCGTCGGCGCGAAAGGGTTGCAACCCCGCGGCTTCAAGCGCTGGACGAAATAGCTTCTCGTAAACCGCGTCAAAGTCGACTTGGAGCGTTGCATCCTCCGCTTCCGATCCGAGCGGCGGATCGACTCGCGGCCTTTTCGGCACCTCCTTTTTTCCAAAAGGCATGACCACGAAGACGCGACGTCTGAAGCTCGCTCCGGTCGCGGTCATGGCGCAATTACAGCTTCGCGTCCTCCTCTAAACAAGGAGAATTCATTGGGCCGACCAGGACGCGGCGGACAGGTGCATCCTCCTTCCTTGTTTTGTCTCGCTCATCATGACGACCGTCGCGATAGTCCCGGCGATGAAACAGCCGCGACTTTTCCTGCTCCCGGGCGTCGTCCCGACGCTTTGGGTGAAGAAGCCTTGAAGGCTTTCGCGTGATGGTTCGCCGGATCTTCAAACTCCTAATCTTCGGAGCGCTCGCGGCGTTTCTTCTCCATTTCTGGATTGAGAAACAGGCCAATTCCACCAGCGAAGGCGGCCGCTCACATCCTCTGGCCGCGCAAACTTTTTCGAGAATCGCGACCGCGAATCAAGCGGCTCCGCGGGCTGTCGAAACCTGGGGAAACCTGGCCACCCTGCCCGATCATTTCGCGCGGCATGGCTCTGATTTCGGCGCGAAGAGCGCGGAAGATTACGCGCGCCTCGCCTGGCAGTTTCTTCAACGCGCGAGGGCGGAGGGATTACCCGCGAAAGTTGACCCGACGGGAACGCTGCGCGTCTACGATCCCGGGACCGGTGCGTTCGCAGCTTACAATCGCAACGGCACAACGAAGACGTTTTTCAAACCCGGCAGCCCGGGATATTTCGATCGGCAACCGGGACGCCCGGTGAACATCAAGACGTGGAAATAAGATGAATCACAAGTGCCCGGTCTGCGGTTACCCGAACCTCGAGGAAGCGCCGCGCAGCCACACCGGTGGCGGCTCCTACGAGATCTGCCCAAGCTGCGGTTTCCAATTCGGCGTAAGCGACGACGATCGCGGGTTCACCTACGCTCAGTGGCGGGAGAAATGGCGTGCCGGCGGAATGAAATGGTCGAGCAAACAACAGCCGCCCGTCGGTTGGGATCCAGCGCGACAACTGGAAAAAGTTCGGAAAAGGAACTGATGCGGATTTTCCCGCATCACCGAGGAAACAAACGTCTCGTCGCCCGTGATAGACGGTCGTCGCGGTTTCCGTAAATTTCCCAGCCACACTCTTATCTTGCAGGCACCAGGGAAACTAATTAAACTATTTCGGTTTCCTAAGTCTTTAGGAGCAAAACGAGATGCAGCCTGCGACAAAAGGCACAAAACGAGGAGCGGCAGAGCAGACTTCCCTCGCCCCGAGGGCGGCCGCGCGCAGTGCCACTTCTCCCCGCCGCCGGGTGCTGGAGGCGGCCCGCGGCCATTTCTTTAGTCATGGTTTCCGCACCGTGACGATGGACGACCTGGCGGCCGAATTGGGTATGAGCAAGAAGACGCTCTACGCCCATTTCCCGAGCAAGGAGGCGCTGCTCGAAGCGGTCATCAAAGACAAGTTTGCCCGCGTCAGCGCGACGCTGGAGACGATTCAACGCCAGCAACCGGATGATTTCGCCGCCCGGCTGCACGCCATGCTCCACGGAATGCAGCGCGAACTGGGTGAGCTCAAGCCGCCCTTCGTGCGCGACATGCGGCTGAAGGCACCACACATTTTCAAGCGTCTCGAGCAACGACGCGCGCGTTTGATCGAGACGCACTTCCGCAGCTTGTTCCACAGCGGCCAGCGTTCCGACGATGTGCGCCGCGATATTCCGGTCAGGCTCATGATCGAAACCATTCTGTCGGCCATCCAGGCGATCATGAATCCGCAGAAGCTGGAGGAACTGCGACTCTCGCCGAAAGAGGCTTTTGCCGGCGTAATCGGGATCGTCCTGCGCGGCGTGCTCCTGCCGCGGAAAGGAAAGCGATGAAGGCCTTCCGGACGTCAGGACGTGAAAGGCTGCGGAGTTTTGTTTGCCTAACGAGCGTGGTTTGGCTTCTCGCCGGTTGCGATCAGGCACCGAAAGATCGCTATCAGGGCTACGTCGAAGGTGAGTTTGTTTACGTCAGTTCTCCGCTCGCCGGCATTCTCGAGAATCTTGCCGTGCAACGCGGGCAGCCGGTCGCCGCCGGGCAAGTGCTCTTTGCCCTTGATCCGACAATGGAAAAAGCGGCGCTCGACCAGGCCAACGCAGCGCTGGCTCTCTCCGAGGCCACATTCAAGCGGCAGGAGGAGCTCTATCGGACCGGACCATCGGCGGCGCAGGATTTGGATAATGCACGCGCGGTCCGAGACCAGGACCAGCAGCGGCTCGCCCAGGCGAAATGGAATCTGGAGCAAATGAAGCAATTCGTACCGCAGTCCGGCCTGGTTTACGACACGCTTTACCGGCAGGGCGAATGGGTCGCGGCCGGCAAACCAATCGTCGCCCTCCTGCCGCCGGCCAATATCAAGGTGCGCGCCTTCGTTCCCGAAACGCGCGTTGGCTCGATTCAACCCGGCGACACGGCGCGCGTAATCGTGGACGGCGTGAGCCAGCCGTTCCTTGGCCGCGTCAGTTACATTTCGCCGCAGGCCGAATACACGCCGCCGGTCATCTACAGCCAGGAGAGCCGCGAGAAACTCGTCTTCATGATCGAATCCGTTTTCGATCCTGCGACCGCGGCCAAACTGCATCCCGGCCAGCCGGTGGATGTGCAATTTGAAGCGAAAAAATGAACGACGAACTGGCCATCGACGTGCGCGGCATGACCAAGCGCTTCGGCGAGCGCACGGTCGTCGATCATATCGATCTGCAGGTGCGCACGGGAGAGATCTACGGCTTCCTCGGCCCGAACGGCAGCGGCAAGACGACCTTCATCCGCATGCTCTGCGGCCTGCTCCGCGCGGACGACGGCAGCGGCACCTGCCTCGGCCACGACGTCATCACGGAGAGCGAGGCGATCAAGCGCCAGGTCGGCTACATGACGCAGCGTTTCAGCTTCTGGGAAGACCTGAGCATCGCGGAGAATCTCGATTTCGTGGCGCGCATGTACGGCGTGAAGAATCGGCGAGCGACGGTGCAGGGAAAGCATCGAGCAGCTCGGGCTTGCTGGCCGGCAAAAGCAGCTCGCCGGCCAACTTTCCGGCGGCTGGAAACAGCGCCTCGCGCTGGCCGCCTGCCTGATTCACAGGCCGAAGCTGCTGCTGCTCGACGAGCCGACCGCGGGCGTCGACCCGAAGGCGCGGCGCGATTTCTGGGAAGAGATTCACCAGCTCGCGGCCGAAGGGCTGACCTTTCTCATCACCACGCATTACATGGACGAAGCCGAGCGCTGCCATCGGCTGGCCTACATCGCCTACGGCAAACTGCTCGCCGACGGCACGGTCGAGGAGGTGATCGCGCAGGTTGGCCTCACGACCTGGTCGGTCAGCGGCCCCGACCTGCCGCACCTGGCGGAGCAACTCCGCGGCCAGCCCGGCGTGCAACAGGTCGTCGCCTTCGGCACTGCCCTGCACGTCAGCGGCGACGACGCGGCCGCGCTCGAGCAGGCGATCGCGCCCTTCCGCCATCGCGCCCTACGAGTGGCGCGAGATTCCCTCCGGGCTGGAGGACGTCTTCATCAGCCTGATGGACGGCTCGAAGGACAATTTCGCACCATGAAGCGGCATCCGAAATTTTCCTTCGGACGCCTGCGCGGGATCATCGTGAAGGAGTTCACCCAGATGCGGCGCGACCGGCTGACCTTCGCGATGATGCTCGGCATCCCGCTGATCCAGCTCATGCTTTTCGGTTTCGCCATCAACTCCGACCCGCGGCATCTGCCGGCCGCCGTGGTCCTCGCCGATCGCGGCCCGTACGGGCGAACGCTGCTCTACGCGATGAAGAACAGCACTTACTTCGATTTCGTGCAGCAGGTCGCACACCGAAGAGGAAGCGCACGATCTGCTGGCGCGCGGCGAGGTGCAGTTCGTCATCAACATTCCGGAGAATTTCTCGCGCGATCTGCTGCGCGGCGACCGGCCGGCCATGCTGGTCGAAGCGGACGCGACCGATCCGGCGGCCACCGGCAACGCCCTCGGTTCGTTCGGCAACGTCATCAACACTGCGCTGCAACAACGACCTCAAGGGACCGCTCGCTTCGCTCAACGCCACCGACGGCCCGATCGATCTGCGGATCCACGCGCTCTACAACCCCGAGATCATCACCCAATACAACATCGTGCCCGGCCTCATGGGCGTGATCCTGACCATGACGATGATCATGATCACCGGCCTGGCCATCACGCGCGAGCGCGAGCGCGGCACGATGGAAAACCTGCTCTCCATGCCGACGCGCCCGAGCGAAGTGCTGATCGGAAAAATCATGCCCTACATCATGGTCGGCTACATCCAGGTCACGGTCATTCTGGTCGCGGCGCATTTCTTTTTCACGTGCCGATGCACGGCAGCATTCCGCTCCTGCTCCTGGTCGCGCTCGTCTTCATCGCCGCCAATCTCGCCATGGGCATCACCTTCTCCACCATCGCGAAGAACCAGCTGCAGGCGATGCAGATGACCTTCTTCGTCTTCCTGCCGTCGATCCTGCTCTCCGGCTTCATGTTCCCCTTTCGCGGCATGCCGGGCTGGGCGCAGGCGATCGGCGAATTCTTCCCGCTCACCCATTTTCTGCGCATCGTGCGCGGCATCTTGCTCAAGGGAAACGGCTTCGACGATGTCATCCTGCAGCTCTGGCCGATTGCGCTCTTCGCCGTCATCGCGCTCACCATCGGCGTCAAGCGCTACCGGCAGACGCTGGATTGATCCGCGCAGACTTGGAAGCCAGTGCGCGGTGAACTATAATCCGACGCGTTACCCATTCTCGCATGCGATTGCCTCAATCTCAGTCAATCCTGGAACCGGACGCGGAACCTTCGCCACGGCACACGATTCTGCCGGCTTGGAAACAGCTCTGATGGAAGAAGAGCGAGCGGAGCGCGAGCGCGACCGCGCCTGTTGGCAACCGCTTAGGAAAGAACTGGAACAGATGAGACGGGCTCCCCGGGATGAATAGCATCTCCCTCCCAAACGCCCTCAAGAAACACTTCGGCTACACGGCCTTTCGGCCGTTGCAGGAGGAGATCGTGCGCGACGCGCTCGCGGGACGCGATGTTTTTGCGCTCATGCCGACGGGCGGCGGGAAGTCGCTTTGTTTTCAATTGCCCGCGCTCCTGCGCGACGGCCTGACGATTGTGATTTCGCCGCTCATCTCGCTCATGAAAGACCAGGTCGATGGGCTCCAGGCGAGCGGGGTGGCGGCGACGTTTTTGAATTCCGCGCTCGATGGCACGCAGGCGCGCTCGCGGCTGCGCGGACTTGTACAACGGCGAGTTCCGCCTCCTCTACGTCGCGCCGGAGCGACTCATGCTCGAGTCGTTCATCGAGAAGGTGAAAGAGTGGAAAATCGCGCAGATCGCGATCGACGAAGCGCATTGCATCAGCGAATGGGGCCACGATTTCCGGCCGGAATATCGCGAGCTGGCCCGGCTGCGGGAGATATTGCCAGACGTTCCGATCATGGCCCTGACCGCGACCGCGACCGAGCGGGTGCGGCACGATATCCTGCAGCAACTGAAACTGCACGACCCGCGGTGCTACGTCGCCAGTTTCGACCGGCCGAACCTGACTTACCGGGTCGTGCCGAAGTCGTCGCCCTACGATCAGTTGCTCGAGTTCCTGGAGAACCGGCCTAACGACAGCGGGATCGTCTATTGCGCGAGCCGCAAGATGGCCGATTCCGTGGCCGCAAAGCTGAACGCAGACGGCATCGTGGCGAAGCCGTATCACGCCGGACTGGAAGCGAAAGAGCGCGCGCAGAACCAGGAAATGTTCCTGCGCGACGACGTGCGGGTGGTAAGCGCGACGATCGCCTTCGGGATGGGAATCAACAAACCGAACGTCCGTTTCGTCGTGCATTACGACCTGCCCGAAGAACATCGAGAGCTATTATCAGGAGACCGGGCGAGCCGGACGCGACGGGTTGCCGAGCGAATGCGTTCTCCTTTTCAGCGCGAGCGACGTGGTCAAGCAAACGCGTTTCATCGAGGAGAAAAGCGAAAGCGAAGCGCGGATCGCGCGCGAGCAACTGCGCCAAATGGTGCATTACGCCGAGACCCGGGAATGCCGCCGCACCACCCTCCTGCGTTATTTCGCGGAGGAACGGACTGACGAATCATGCAACGGCTGCGACAACTGCCTCAACCCGCGCGAGACTTTCGACGGCACCGTCGCGGCGCAGAAATTTCTTTCCTGCGTCCTGCGCGTGCAGCAGAAGAGCGGCTTCGCGTTCGGTCTCAACCACATTGTCGAAGTGCTGACCGGCGCCGACACGGAACCGATCCGACAGCGCCGGCATAACGAACTCTCGACCTATGGAATCGGACGCGAATTGAAACGCGACGCCTGGCAGGCGCTCGGGCGCGAGCTGCTGCGCCTCGGCCTGGTCGAGGTCGCTCCCGGGAAATTTGCCACGCTCCAGGTCACCGAGGCCGGCCGCGCGGCGCTGCGCGATCGCACCGCGATCACCCTCACGAAGCAGATCGAAAAACCGGCCGTGAAAGTGAAACAGCGCGCCGGCGAAATCGAATGCGACGAAGCGCTCTTCGAAAAACTACGCGGCGTCCGCCGGGTGCTCGCCGACGCTCGCAATGTGCCGGCCTACGTCATTTTCTCCGACGTAGCGCTGCGCGAAATGGCGCGAACGTATCCCACGAATCCGGTTGCGTTCCGCCGCATCCCGGGCGTCGGCGAACAAAAGCTGAAGGATTTTGCCGACCCCTTTCTTGCCGCGATTGCGGATTACCTCCAGACCAACTCCCGCCAGTCGTTCGGACGCGCCCAGCGGATCCCTCTCACAGCAAAACTGTAACGCGGAGGAAGGTAGCAGGAATTGAGGTAGTATCCTTGCTTGGGCTCCGGTTTTGGGTGTCGAACAAAACTTCCAACTCCTTCTGCAGATCAGCGGCTCGACCGTTCTTTTCCGCAGCTTCGAAGGCATTCATGGTTGGCCCGTAATATTTTCGGAATTCATCCACAAGCGTCGAAGGAGGGCTGGGATAGTTGAAGGTAAATGTGTCCCGGGCGAAAGAGACCTTCTCGGCGGGAACGCCCGCGCCGGCAAATCGCTCGATCACGCTGCTCTCGACTCCCCATGTCATCGGGCTGACGAAACCTTCCGGTGGTGGCGGCGTATAGGCGGAGCTGATCTTCAGGATTTGCGCGACCAACGTCGGATCACCTGGAATCCAGTTCCCCATCACGATCCGGCCTCCGGGTCGGGTCACCCGCACCATTTCTTTGGCTACCTCAAATGGTTTGGGCGCGAACATGGCGCCAAAGATGGTCACGACGAGGTCAAACGTGTCATCCTTCAGTTCGTGCAAATCGGACGCGTCGCCCTCCTGAAACGTGCAGTTCGTCAGTCCCTCTTCCAAGGCCCGTTTGTTTCCGGCTTCCACCAGGTTTCTCGCGATATCGACGCCCAGCACATCCGCTCCCAGTCGCGCCGCCGGTAATGCCGTCGTCCCATCGCCGCATCCGAGATCGAGGATCTTGAGCCCCTTCGTAATTCCGAGCTTCTCGACGACCGCCGCTCCGCTCTCCCTCATACTCTCGGCAATGCGAGTAAAGTCGCCTTTTTCCCAAAGTGCTTTGTTCGGATTCATGAGAACGCCAATCTTGGACCGTTTTCCTTAGAGCGCCAGCGCCTGTTTCCGCGCCAACAAACATTCCCTCGATGTCGCGCTTGTCCCGTTCGTTAGGTGCGGCGGCCACGCCCAAAAAAACATGCCGCAATATTTCGTCGGGCAGGGAATCGTCAGGCGTGGGCGGAACGACCTCGGCCAGAATGTCACCTTCCGCGATGAAATGTCCCGGCCGTCGCCGGAGCCGGACAATCGGATTTTTCTCGAGGGCGGTGATCAACGGATTCGAGCGCTTTGCGGTCGATGGAGGATTTAGACAGCCGGACCGCGGTACGTCCAGCATCAGAATAGCCAGGGGACGATTCGCGCGATCGAGGCGGCGTAGGTTAGATAGCGTTCTCCAAAGGCTTCCCGTAATGCCTGTTCCTCGACGTGCATGCGCCAGAGAAAGGCGGCGGCTACCGGCAGGAAGACCGCGGCAAGCGAGAAGATGTTGAGCATGCATAATCCGTAGCCGAGGAAAATGAGGAACGTACCGGTGTAGGAGGGATGGCGGAGATAGCGATACGGGCCGGTGGTGATGAGTTGGTGATCTTCCGCGATCGCGACATTGACGGTGAAGAAGCGACCGAGATGGATGATGGCGACCCAGCGCACGATCAATCCGAGAACGAACAAGATCAGACCGATGATGTAAAAGACTTGTGGATGAGGCAGTCTTCCCTGCGGAAATGCAGCGTGCAGAAAAAAGGCCGCCCAGATGCTGAGGCCGATCACGGCCCAGAGAAGCGGCAGGGTGAAACGATCTTTGCCTGTCATGCGGGATTTTGAGCGTTTGGTCAGCGCCAGGGCCAGCTCGGATGCGAGCAGAATCGCACTGAGAACATTGACGCTCGGCAGCTTCATCGCGGGCGGCCTGGATCAGCGACCCGGGCAATAGCTTCAGGCCGAGACGGAGCGCGACGATTCGGAAGAACGCCTCGAACGCAGAGCGTGACGGACAAAGTTGTTGCCGATTTCCCACATCGGCCCCGGGAATTTCCGGCATTCGGTCAGGGTCGCGTCGAGCGCGTTGACAAACATGTCCACCTCGCGCTCGCCGATGATGAGCGGCGGCAGAATCTTTAATCACGTCCATGGCGTGACCGGCGACCTGGGTCAGGATGCGATGCTGGGCGAGCATCTGGGTCACGACCATTTGGGCGAAGAGGACCTTGTCGACCTTGTGCAGAAGCTTCCACGCCATCTTGAGCTTAAACTCGTTAGGCTCGTGGAACTCGATCGCGATCATGAGACCCTTGCCGCGCACTTCCTTGATGAAGGAATGTTTGGCGCGGAGCGCGTCGACGCGCTCGACGAGGAGCTGACCCATGCGCGCGGAGTTCTCGATCAACTTCTCGTCGTCGAGCACTTCGAGCGCGGCGAGGCCGCAGGCCATGGCGAGATTGTTGCGGCCGAAAGTGGTGGAATGGACCACGCAACGATCCATCCGGCTGAAGGTCTTCTGGTAAATCTCGCGTCGCGCCACGATCGCGCCGCAGGGGACATAGCCGCCGCTCAGGGTCTTGGCCAGGGTAATGATGTCCGGCTCGAGATTCCAATGCTCGAAGCCAAACATCTTGCCGGTGCGTCCGAGGCCGGTCTGGATTTCGTCGCAAATCAAAAGGGTGCCGTATTTTCGGCAAAGCTCCTGGGCGCGGTTAAAGAAATCGCCGCGCGGATAATTCACGCCCTTGCCTTGTACCGGCTCGATGACGAAGGCGGCGACATCGCGTTTCGCCAGTTCGCGCTCAAGGGCCGGCGAGATCATCGAGCGCGATGCGGCCATCGAATCCCTGCATGAGCGGACCGAAGCCTTCGGTGAAACTTTCGCAGCCCATGAGGGAAAGCGAGCCGAGGCTGAGCCCGTGAAAGGCGCCGCCTAACGAAAAGACGCGCGGTCGCTGGGTGGCGGCGCGGGCAAACTTGAGCGCGCCTTCCATCGCTTCCGTGCCGGAGTTGCAGAAGAAGACCGCGTCGAGATGCTTCGGCGTCCGTTTCGTCAGCGCTTCGGCGAGCAGGCCGCTGAGGAGCGAGCAATCCATCTGCACCATGTTGGGCAGGTCGAGCTCGAGCACGTCGCGGATCGCTTTCTGCACCGCCGGATGATTGCGTCCGATGTTGAAAACGCTGTAGCCGCTCAGGAAATCGAGATAAGCGGCGTTATCCATGTCGTAGAGATAGGCCCCTTCGGCCCGGGCATAGACTTTGTCGAAGCCGATCACGCGCTGCGCCGCGACGAGCGTGCGATTGAGATGCCGCTCGTGCAGTTCGTAGTTTTCGCCGAGCCGGGCGGCGACCATCTCCTTCAGATCAAAAGCCATCGGCAATGCTCTGCGATTTAGAGAGGAAACGCAAACTCAGCGGACTGTATCAACCGGACCGAGACGACCTCGTTGCCCAGAGATTGGACGCGCGGAAACGCGTCCCTCCGGAGCATGTCCGCGTTTTTCGCGGTCGTTTCGTGTCTTTTGGTGTACGGCCCTAGGGTTTCCAGTCGCGATGGGCAACAAAGGCGCCGACTTTCAGGTTGGTCTTGCTTTGGCCGTGACGGTCGAGTTGTTCCGCCAGCCATTGGAACCATTCCCAGCTCTTCTGGGTTCCGGTGCGCTCACGTTCGTCGAGGACGAACGGCCGGAACTTGCGCCACGCGATTCGCGCCATCCCGCCGACCAGGTCATCCGCCACGGACAACGGCACAATCCGGGCGAAGACCGAGTAGCCGATGCCTTCCATGATGGTCGCGATCTTCAGCGCTGCTTCCAGAACGCGCGGGTTGTTTTCCAGTTCCGCGGCCGTCGTCCCTTCGGGAATCGACGCCACGATCATGGACGAACTCATCCACTCCGGAGTCATGAGTGCCTGGACGGCGGCGAAGGCGGCACGCTCCTCACGTTCGCGGCGCGCCCGGCGCATTTCGATCAGGCCAAAGCCGACGCCGGTGAGGACGGTCAGCGCCGTTGCGACATTCGCAATCGTCGATAAATCCACCGCCCAAGCCTAGCAACTTTGGCGGCAACGAGAATGAAATTTCTTTGCCGATTGCACTCCGCGCCTCGGCCCTTAACGTGCGTTCTCGATGTCAGCCGTGGAACCAAGAGTCACTCCTGAACTCGTTGCGAAGCATGGCCTGACGCCGGAGGAATACGAGCGGATCAAAAAAATTCTCGGGCGCGAACCGAACTTCACCGAGCTCGGGATCTTCTCCGTCATGTGGAGCGAGCATTGCTCCTACAAGAACTCGCGCAAGGAGCTGAAGAAATTCCCGACGACCGGGCCGAACATTCTCGTGCAGGGCGGGGGAGGAAAACGCGGGCGTGGTCGATATCGGCGACGGCTGGGCGGTGGCGTTCAAGATCGAGAGCCACAATCACCCGAGCGCGATCGAGCCGTTCCAAGGCGCGGCGACGGGGTCGGCGGGATCATTCGCGACATCTTTACGATGGGCGCGCGGCCGGAGTTTCTGCTGAACTCGCTGCGCTTCGGACCGATCACGCGGGATGACGGCGAACAGAATCGTCGCGAACCGCATCGCAATCGCCGACTCTTTGCCGGCGTGATCGCGGGCATCGCGCATTACGGCAACTGCATCGGTGTTCCGACCATCGGCGGCGAGATTTATTTCGACGAAAGCTTCGAGGGCAATCCGCTGGTCAACGTTTTCTGCCTTGGCGTGCTGCGGCACGAGCAACTGGCGCGCGGCGCGGCCAGTGGCGTGGGCAATCCGGTTTTCTATGTCGGGGCGGAGACTGGCCGCGACGGCCTGGCGGGCGCGGCCTTTGCCTCGCGGGAGCTGACCGAGGAATCGAAGGAGGATCGGCCAGCGGTGCAGGTGGGCGATCCATTCAAGGAGAAGCTGCTCCTCGAAGCGTGCCTCGAACTGCTCGCGACGGATGCGGTCGCCGGCATCCAGGACATGGGCGCGGCCGGGCTGACCTGTTCGACCTGCGAGACGGCCAGCCGCGGCGGTACGGGCGTGGAGATCGATCTCGCGAAAGTGCCGAAACGCGAAACCGGGCATGACGCCCTACGAAATGCTCCTGAGCGAATCGCAGGAGCGAATGCTGATCATCGCCCGGCAGGGAAAGGAAGATATCGTCAGGCGGATTTTTGAGAAATGGGACGTGCCTTGCGCCGAGATCGGACGGGTGACCGACGACGGAATGATGCGCGTGCTGAACAACGGCTCGACGGCGGCCGAGATTCCGGCGAAGCCGCTGGCGGATGAAGCGCCGCTCTATTCGCGGGAAGCGAAAGCGCCTTGACCAGCACGAAGGACCGAAGAGCACGAAGAATTGTTGGAAGCAGATCACCCGCGTCTTCGGTCGTGCCCTTCGTGGTGGACAGCCTCCGGCAATTACTGCGCGATCCGCTCAATCGCCTCCAAGAACTGGGTTTACCGGCAGTACGACCACATGGTTCGCACCGGCACGGTCGTTAGGCCGGGATCGGACGCGGCGGTCTTTCATCTCCGCGAGGCGAACAAGTTTCTCGCCGCCACGACCGATTGCAATTCGCTCTATTGCCGGCTCGACCCGCGTGAAGGCGGCACGGATCGCGGTCGCGGAAGCGGCGCGCAATCTCACCTGCTCCGGCGCAGTCCCGCTCGCCGTGACCGACAACCTGAACTTCGGCAATCCCTACAAGCCGGAAAACTTCTGGCAATTGCGCGAAGCGGTCGAAGGTCTCGCGGAAGCGTGCCGCGCCTTCGAGACGCCGGTGATCGGCGGCAACGTTTCCCTCTACAATGAGAGTCCCGCCGGCGTGGTCGATCCGACGCCGACCGTCGCGATGGTCGGCCTGATCGAGCGCGAGGAGTGGATCACGACCCAGTTTTTCAAGACGGCAGGCGACGTCGTGATCTTGCTCGGCGATTTCGGCCACGAGATGGGTGGCTCACACTATCTGAAGGTCGTGCATGGACGGAAAGCGGGTCTGCCGCCGCGGCTCGACTTCGAGCGCGAGCTGGCGGTGCAGAATGCGCTCCGCGATTTGATTCGGGCCGGCGAGGTGCGGAGCGCGCACGATTGCAGCGAAGGCGGTCTGGCGGTCGCGCTCGCCGAATCCTGTTTCAATCCCGCGCGGTTCGTTAGGCGCGCAGATCGATTTGGCCGCGACCGGACGAGAAAGGCTCGATCAAATACTCTTCAACGAAACTCAGTCGCGGATTGTCATTTCTACCGTGCCGGAGAAAGCCGAGAAGGTTTTGCATTTTTTGCAGAATCGGAATTTGCCTGCGCATCGTCTCGGCACGGTGGGCGGCGACGCGCTCGCAGTCACGGTCGCGGGCGAAACGCTGGCTTGGCCGCTCGCCCAAATTTACGACGATTGGTTCAACGCGATCGCCAACGCTCTGCGCGAAGAGCTGACAGCCTGATGAAAATGGAGAAACAACGGACTTACGAAAAGGTGATTCTTGGCCTCGAACTTCTGGGGTTCGGAGCGGTTATCGCTGTCCTTTGGCTCGACGAATACGTGGACCTGCCCTTTCGATTTCTCGGCGCGCCCAAAACACCATCGCGTCCGCAGGAATTCTATTTGGAAGGGCTCATGGTCCTGGTCGTCGCCACGGTCGTGGTGGTGGCGACCCTCTGGGTTTTCCGGCGCCTGCGCCTGCTCGAGGGCTTCATCCAGGTCTGCGCCTGGTGCCGGAAGGTCAACCTTGGCGATGAATGGATTTCGTTTGAGCAATACCTCAAACGCGAGCACGACGTGCACTCGACGCACAGCATTTGTCCGACCTGTCGGGCCAATGCGTCAAGGAGTCCGGCGACCGCGCGCGCCGGCACATCCTGAATTGTTCTGGCGACAGCGACCCTTTAGCGGATTCGCCCAATGAATCCGTGGAGAATACCCGAACCGTCGTCGTAGCGGCCGCAGACCAGTCCCTGATTGTTGATTCCATTCAGACTCGTGGAAGTGGCACCGGGGTAGTCGAAAGAGACAAACGAATTCGGCATTTTGAGAATGAACCCGTGGTCCGTTCCGGCACCGTCGGTGTATCTTCCGACGATGATCCGCTTGTCGTTGATACCAAACGGAAAGGTGGCGGTCGCCCCAGGTGGGTCGATCGGGAACCTCAGCCTCCCCGTGGAATCCCGAAAGAAACCGTGCGTGATCGAACCACTGTCGAGGTAGTCCCCAGAGATTTCGTTCGAATTGTTGATTGAGAAGGCACTGTTCATCGTCGCCCCCGGAATGCCAAAGGGCACGATGTTCCCGCTGATACTCACAAACGCCAGGCGCCCACCCGTGGGGGGATCAAAGTCGCCCGCAAAATTACCGGCATCATTCAATGCGAGTAGGAAGGTGCTGAGAGCGTCCGGGACATCGAATTGGGTAAAGGTGGCGCCCGCCCGAAAAAATCCGTGATTGGCGGTGTCGAAGAAATAGCCGCAGAGAATATTTGCCGCGTTAATTCCGCGGACCTGAGTAAGATTTCCGGTGTCATTCGGCTCGACTATCGGTGAACTAAAGGTGCCGTTGCGGGCTCGCGCGAATCCGCGGGTAACGCCGCCGGAATCGATAAAAAAGCCGGCAACATTGCCCTGATCATTAATCTTTTGCGGGAGGGTCGAATTTCCGACTCCGGGATAATCGAACGTTGCCAGGATCTGAATCGATACCAGAGGTTGCTGGGCCTCCCCATCGAGTGTGGGAAAGTGAAGGAAGAAATTCGCGAGGAACGCGAACAAAAGAATCCTCGTTTTCATATATGTTTGGCTTCTCAACTCGTTCGCCGGTCGGGGTAGCGATTTTCGGCGCGAGAGTCAAGCCGAAACAGCGGTCAAATCCAACGCTCAATTCGGTCTAACGGGCTCGCCAGGGAGCTGGTCGCAACTACCGGTCGCACACGATTCGCCCCCGAATGGAGTTCGTTGACCGGCGAGGCGATTCTACCCGGAGAACCAATCTGAAGAACTCTGCTTATTTGGAAGTGCCGAACGTGACGTTCGCCACGGAATGAGTATCTTTGCCGCTCCGATGGTTCAGGAAGAGCTTTCTCCGCCACCGTTGCCGCCTTATCCGATGCATGAATGCGGCATCTTCGGCGTGTTCGGTCATCCGAACGCGGCTGTCCTTACGTACTATGGTCTCTTTGCCCTGCAACATCGCGGGCAGGAGAGCGCCGGCATCGTCACTTCCAACGGCCCGGGCTCTACGTTTTTGCTCCATCGCGACATGGGGCTCGTCTCGCAGGTCTTCGGCCAGGAAGAACTGGCCCGGCTCAAGGGCACACGAGCGGTCGGGCACACCCGCTACTCCACCACCGGTTCGAGCACGGTGAAGAACGCGCAGCCCTTCGTGGTCGATTGCTACCGGGGCCAGCTCGCCATCGCGCACAACGGCAACCTGATCAACGCCGACATCCTGCGGGACGAACTGGAACGCAAAGGCTCGATCTTCCAAACGACCGCTGACAGCGAGATCATCCTCCATTTGCTCGCCCAGCCTTCGCGTAACGGCGGCAACATTCTCACCTCTCTGCGCCGGATCGAGGGCGCCTTTTCGTTCGTTCTGATGAGTGAGCGCGAGATCATCGCGGTTCGCGACCCGTTTGGCTTTCGCCCGCTGTCGTTAGGCAAACTCGACGGCGCCTATGTGGTCGCCTCCGAAACCTGTGCCTTCGATCTCATTCACGCCGAGTTCATCCGCGAAATCGCTCCGGGCGAGGTCCTCGTCATCAGCGAGGACGGCCTGCGCTCGGAATGGCCCTTCAAGGAAGAGAAGCCGGCCTTTTGCATGTTCGAATACGTCTACTTCGCGCGGCCCGACAGCATCATTGGCGGAGTGAATGTCGCCAAGGTGCGGACCGAGATGGGGCGCGAACTGGCGCGAAGGTTTCCCGTCGAAGCCGACCTCGTCGTGCCGGTGCCCGACTCGGGCAACTACGCGGCGCTTGGCTTCGCCCACGAGCTGAATATCCCCTACGAGCACGCCTTCGTGCGCAATCATTATATTGGACGCACCTTTCTCCAGCCGAGCCAGCTCATCCGCGACTTCGACGTGCGGGTGAAACTCAACCTGATCAAAGAAGCGGTAGCCGGGAAACGTGTCGTGGTGGTGGATGATTCAATCGTTAGGGGAACGACCGCGCGCGCCCGGGTTGTCACCCTGCGTGAGGCGGGCGCGAAGGAAGTGCACATGCGGGTGAGCTGTCCGCCGCATCGGTTTGCCTGCCATTATGGGATCGATTTTCCCGATCCGGTAAAATTGATCGCGAACCAGAAGACGATGCCGGAAATCTGCGAATACCTTGGGGTCGACAGCCTCGGCTATCTCGACGTCGAGGGAATGATCCGCGCCACGGGCCGGGAGCCAAACAGCTTTTGTCTGGCCTGTTTTACCGGCGACTATCCGCTGCCGGTCGATCCCGAGCTGGACAAGTTCATCATGGAAAAACGCGAGGCGCGGGCCAAGGCTCTCGTCGAGGAGACACAGCCGACCCTTTTCTCCGGGCTGAAGTAAATCGTCCGCAGATTTCGCCGACTTACGCAGATCAGAGAAAGGCAGTTTGGTCGGCCGGAAGAATCTGTGTAACTCTTTGTAAATCTGTGGATCAAAGAAAAGCCTACGCCCGTGCCGGGGTCGATGTTGACCTCGGTAATCACCTGAAGCGCAAAATCCAGGGACTCGTCAGGCAAACGCACGGGCCGGAAGTGCTGGGCAAGATCGGCGGATTCGGCGGCTTATTCGCGCCCAACTTTGCCGGAATGCGCGAGCCGGTCCTGGTCAGCAGCATCGATGGCGTCGGGACCAAGTTAAAGATCGCCTTTGCCATGGACCGGCACGACACCGTCGGGGCCGATCTGGTCAACCATTGCATCAACGACATCGCCGTCCTCAGCGCGCGCCCGCTCTTCTTTCTCGATTACATCGGGGCGGAGAAACTCGAGCCGCGCGTTTTCGATCAAATCCTGCGCGGTTTCACGAAAGCGTGCCGCGCCGGTGGTTGCGCCTTGATCGGCGGCGAAACGGCGCAGATGCCGGGAATGTATCGAAGCGGCGAATACGATCTCGCTGGGTGCATCGTCGGGGTGGTCGATCGCGTGCGCATGATCGACGGCTCGCGCATCAAACCGGGCGACGTCATCCTCGGCCTGCCTTCCAATGGATTGCATACCAATGGCTATTCACTGGCGCGCAAGATTTTCTTCGAGCAACTGCGGCTCAAACCATCATCGCGGGTCGCAGGTCTGCGCCTGTCGTTAGGCGAAGAACTCCTTCGGACGCACAGGAACTATCAACCGCTCCTCGCCCAAGTTTCAGCTGGGAAATTGAAGGGCCTCGCTCATATCACCGGTGGCGGCCTGGTCGACAACCTGCCGCGTGTTTTGCCTGACGACTGCGATGCCGTAATCGAAATCGGCGGCTGGAAAGTACCGGCCATTTTCCAAATCCTTCAGGAGCGTGGGCGCGTCCCACGCGACGAAATGTATCAGGTCTTTAACATGGGCATCGGGATGGTAGCGATTGTTTCGCCTAACGACGCCGCGGCACTCGGAAAACAACTTCACGCCAAACCGATCGGCCGGATCGTGCGCGGCTGCGGGACCGTTCGGTTTTAGGCGTCACCCTGGTGCAGCGTATCACTTGACCCGAGATTGTCGGCTGCGGGTGCGAGCCTGGACGC
The DNA here is from genome assembly GCA_963776615.1 of uncultured Verrucomicrobiae bacterium. Lineage (GTDB taxonomy): Bacteria > Verrucomicrobiota > Verrucomicrobiia > Chthoniobacterales > UBA10450 > Palsa-1392. The sequence goes on along the minus strand of CAVZNJ010000008.1, from coordinate 195,186 downwards.
GCGGAAGCGCGTCCCTCCGGAGGGATATGCTTCCGCATGTCCATACTCTGCTACAGTAGTCGGCGGGGCTTGTGCGCTGTAGCGGAAACCACAGCTCTCCCGTCGAGCGAATCGCGTCCGAAATGTGCAGACGTTTCCAGCGTGCGAACCTGCAAAGTAAAGTGACGAGTGCGCTCGCTCGACAGAGCGGGCCCGGTGGTCTAAGAGATCGAAGCGCCAACGGGCGGTTAGCTCAGCGGTAGAGCGGCACGTTTACACCGTGTTGGTCGGGGGTTCGAACCCCTCACCGCCCATTCATTTTTGATTGTTGATTGGTCGGGCGAGACGTCGGCAGAATAGCGAGTGCGATGAAGCTTTGCACGACCTGGTCCTCCTGGTTTTTGGTCAGGCTGCGATAGCGGACGAGACCGTAGCCGGGTTTTGATTGGGAAAGACGCGCCTCGAGAATTTCGATCTCGACCCGGATGCGATCGCCCGGGCGCACCGGTACCGGCCAGCGCAGTTCGTCGATCGCTCGGCCGATGATGCCGGCTTCGACCTGCATCGTTTCGATGAAGAGGCGCATTGAGATCGCCGCCGTCTGCCAGCCGCTCGCGGCCAGGCCGCCGAGCAAATTTTTCCCGGGATCGGAAGTGAGGTGGAACGGCTGCGGATCGTAAAGGCGCGCGAACTCGATGATTTCCTCTGCGGAGATTGTCTGCTCGTGGGAGAGAAAATGGCTCCCGACCGGAAAATCTTCAAAGGCGCGGCTCACGCCGCAGCATCAACGCATTGCCGGGAAAGGCGCAAGATGTAAGGTATGCCTAACGATCAGCATGGCTGATGACGCATTAATGCAGTCCGCCATCGTGCAAGCCCGGAAGAGTCTGAGCGAAAGAGGAATCCCGATCGGCTCCGCGCTCGCGCGCAATGGCGAGTTGCTCGCCGTTGGTCACAACAAACGGGTGCACGAACATATCGGTCGTTAGGGGAAATGCGTCTGCCAGTCTGATGGAACCGCGGATTACGTGGACTTAACGGATTGGAAGAAGAGAAAAAAGAAGTGCAGAGGCTCTTTCTTGTCTTTTTATCCGCGTTCTCCGCGCCCGTAACGGATGCCCGCCGCGGCGGGTAAGAGCAACGGTCGGGCTTTCCATCCGCGGTTCCAACGATGATCCGCTTCGCGAAAGGCTCAATCGTTCAGTCGATTGTATTTCTTCAATACCTCGCGCAGGCGCTCGTGGGGCAACGCTTCAACCTTGTGATTGTCGCGGCCGGTCAGGTCGTGATTATCGACCAGGGCGTTGACAATCGCTTCCTCGACTGACTGGACAGTGGCTTCGAAGACCGGATCGAGTCGATCGTTAGGCACGGTTTGGACCGTCTGCGTCGGCTGGTCGGGATTGGCCGCGCCGCGGTTGGCGGTAGAGAAGGCGAGAAATAAATCGCCGGAGCCATTGCCGGAAATGCTGCCGGTCCGCGCGAGGCCCAGACTGGCGCGGCGGGCGAGACGTTTCAGTTGCCCCGGCAACAACGGTGCGTCGGTCGCGACCACGATGATGATCGAGCCGGTCTCTTTCGGATAAACCGAACCGGGAATTTCCTTGCCGACGGGAACGCCCGCGATCGTGAGCTGCGGGCGACGTCCGCAATTGGCCTGGACGAGCGCGCCGACGGTATAGCCGCCATTTTTCGGGTCGAGCACGCGCGAGGCTGTGCCGGTGCCGCCTTTGAACTCGTAACAAATCATGCCGGTGCCGCCGCCGACGCTGCCTTCTTCAATCGCTCCGCCGTGCGCGGTGTCGAGGGCATGCGCGACATCCTCCGGTTTTACATGAAAGCCATTGATGTCGTTCAACCAGCCGTCCCACGTCTCGGCGACGACCGGCAGGCTCCACCAATAGCCGGTCTTGTCCGCCGCGCCGTGTGCGAGTCGCCAGGCGATGACCGCATCGCGCGCAACGCCGACGCTGTGCGTGTTCGTCAGGACGACCGGGCCTTCGAGAAATCCACTTTCATCCACCCAGGCGGTGCCGGTCATTTCGCCGTTGCCGTTAAGGCTGAAGATGCCGGCGTAAACCGGATCGTTGAGTGAATCGTGACCGCGCGGAATGATCGCGGTCACGCCGGTGCGGACCGGGCCTTTCCCGACTTCGAGCTTTCCCTCGCCGCTGATCAGGGTGGTGTAGCCCACCTCGACGCCGGCGACGTCTGTGATCGCATTGAACTTTCCCGGTGTGCCATCGAACGGAATGCCGAGGGCGCGGGCGCGAATCGCGGTGGAAGACGGCGGCGAGGTCTGCGGCTCACGCGCCTGCGCGCAGAGCGTGAGGACGAAGAGACAGAGCAAGATTCTTGTTTTCATCTTTTCAGAGCGCAGCAACCGCGCCGTCATATTTCTGCAGAAGATGATCGATGTAAACGCTGTAGCGTTCGGCGAGCGCGGCGCTTTCGAGGAAGAGGATGTTTTCGGCGTTGAACTGCGCGCTGCGCGAGAAATTGTAGGAACCGGTGATGACCGTGTCATCGATGATCAACACCTTGTTGTGCATGAAATCATGCCGGCTGGTTGGCGTGTAGGGTGTGGAATTTTTTCCCACGAGATGAGCACGCGCGATAATCTGGCGCACCGCCGGAATCTTCCATTGGTTGGAAGGCACAGCCTGCCATTGTCGAAAAACTTCCTCCATCTGGGTGCGGTCGAAGATCCCGTCGATCTTCACCTGTCCGACGCTTAATAGATGTTCGAGCGCGGAGATGAGCGTGCCGGAGTTCATGAGCAAACTGCAAAGCCGCACCCGCCGCTGTGCCCCGCGCACACGTCGCGCCACTTCGGCATCGATCTCGAGCCCGCAACCGGGCGAAAACATCACCCGCACAGTCACGGGCTCGCCCGCGAAACGGAGTGTCGCGCTGGTGGTTTTAAGATGGCCGGTGTTCTCAAAGTTTCCCTTCTCCCAGATCTGCTCGAAATCCTCTTCGTAAAAACTGGCGAGCGCCGGCGAATCCAGCTCGATGACGTTGTTCTCCATCAGTGTGAACGCGTCATTCGTCAGGTTGAGTGAGCCGGTCCAGACTGATGCGCCATCGCGCACGATGAATTTATCGTGCATCAATTTCATCCCGCCGATGCGACGCCATGCAAATCCAAGGCTTTGCACAAATGCGCCGGTGCCGGGCGGCGCCGGGTCCTGGCCGCCTGCGACGTTCGGCTTCTCCGGTTTGTCGCCATCGTAACAAATGCGAATTCGCACCCCGGCCGCGGCGCGTTCCTGCAATGTTCGCAAAAGCTGGAGCCGCAACGCTTCGTCGAGGCGCATGTCGTAAACCGCGAGGTCGAGGTTGCGTTGCGCCTGGCCGAGGAAACTGGTCAGCCGCCTCATTACGTCGGCCGCGGATTGTTCGCCTTGGACCAGGAAAAACTCGGAAACCTGATCGTCAGATTGCGCGTGCGGGTTGGTGGATTCCATTTCTATCTTCGGCGGCCGGCCATCCTATCGTTCGATCAGCGGAGCGCACGAACGTTTCCGGAATTCTCGCTCTTGAAGAGGATTAACAGGATTTTGCGGGATGAAAACGAAGTCGTCATCGTCTCCCAAAAAGGGCAATCCTGTCGCGGTTTCCGATTTTCTGTTTTCGCCTCATCGGCGAAGCACTAGACTGAGCGCGTGAGTTACCAGGTTTTCGCGCGAAAATATCGGCCGCAGACGTTCGACGATCTGGTCGGCCAGGCGCACGTGACCCAGACGCTCAAGAACGCGGTCGAACAGAATCGGCTCGCGCATGCCTATTTGTTTGTCGGCCCGCGCGGGATTGGGAAGACTTCCACCGCGCGCATTCTGGCCAAGGCGCTCAACTGCATTCACGGGCCGACCATCACGCCGTGTGGGGTCTGCGACAGCTGCAAGGAAATCGCCGCCGGCAACAGCCTCGACGTGCTCGAGATCGATGGCGCGAGCAATAACGGCGTCGAGCAGGTGCGCGAGCTGCGCGACAACGTTCGTTATGCGCCGGCCAAGGATCGCTACAAGATTTACATTATTGACGAAGTGCACATGCTCAGCTCGCAGGCTTTCAACGCGCTTCTCAAGACGCTCGAGGAACCGCCCGAGCACGTAAAATTCATCTTCGCCACCACCGAGCCGCAGAAGGTGTTGCCGACCATTCTGAGCCGCTGCCAGCGCTTTGATCTCCATCGCATTCCCGCGAACCTGATCGCGCAACATCTGCAATTCATCGCGAAGAAGGAAAAGATAAAACTCGAGCCGACGGCCGCGCACGCGATCGCGCGCGGCGCCGATGGCGGCCTGCGTGATGCGGAGTCAATGCTCGATCAATTGGTCGCATTCTGCGGCGAGACGATCGCGGAGAGCGACGTCCTGAACGTCTTCGGGTTTACGAGCGAACAAACCGTGGCCGGTTTCACGGGAAAAATTCTGCGCGGCGAAACTTCGGAGGCGCTCGCGGTGCTCGACGAGCAGGCGGCCGCGGGCAAGGAGATGATGAAATTGATGTCCGATCTCATCGCGCACCTGCGCGATCTGCTCGTCTTCAAAGTCCGGCCGGATGCGCTCTCCGAGGAGGCGGCGCCGGAGTTGCAGTCGTCGTTAGGCGAAGAAGCGGCCCTGATTGAGACGGATCGTTTGCTCGAGTTGATCGAACAATTCGCCGAAGCCGAAGGCCGGATGAAATGGGCGCCGAACAAGAAACTGCATTTCGAGGTCGCGGTCATCAAAGCCATCCAAACCCTCAGCCAGGTCACGCTCGACGAAGTGATCGAAAATCTCACCGCCCTGCGCGGGGGCGACGCGCCGGCAATGAACGCGGCGTCGGTCGTTAGGCCGATAGTTGCCAAACCGGCGTCAACTCCGAAAAAGGCGGCCTCCGAGGAGAAAGCTGCGCCAAGGGTTGCGGAGAGCGCGCCTGCGCCGACAACTCCGGAGTCGACTGACTTTTCGACGATCTGGCCGAAAGTGATCGAGTTCGCCTCCGCCCGTCGCCCATTGGTCCGCAACTGGATCGACGCGGCTCACTTGCTTGGGACGGAAGATCGCCATGTTTTGCTCGGGTTCGCGCCCGAACAAAAAACCAGCATGGAATCGCTCGAGCGTCCAGCGACCCGCGGCTTCGTCGAAGCGCTACTCCAAGAGCTGACCGGCTCAAAATGGGGAGTGAAAATGAGCCTCGTGCAAGGACTGGCGCCAGTGGAAAAAACTCGGCGCGCCGCCGAGACAGACAAAGCCGGGCCTAACGACTCGGTCGAGTCCTTTAGGGACGATCCGTTAATCAAGGAAGCGCTCGAAATTTTCAAAGGCGAAATCAAATCCGTAACCACCTGACCCGATGAATCTCAACAAGTTGATGAAACAAGCGCAGAAAATGCAGGAGCAAATGGCCAAGACCCAGGCTGAGCTCGAGGAGAAAACGGTCGAAGTCACTTCTGGCGGCGGCAAGGTCACGGTGGTCGCGAACGGCGCGGGCGACGTCCTTTCGATCAAGATCGCCAAGGACATCGTTGACCCTGAGGACGTGGAAATTTTGGAAGACCTGATCCTGAGCGGGGTGCAACAGGCGATCGCGAAGGGGAAAGAAGTGGCCGGCTCCGAGATGTCGAAGATCACCGGCGGGATGAATCTCGGCAGCCTTGGCGGGTTGGGGATGTGAGCCTGGGGCAATTAATGAATCGAGTCACTGGCATTGGTGGCATCTTCATCAAGGCGAAAGATCCGGACGCGTTGCGCGCGTGGTATCGCGAGCATCTCGGGATCGATGTTCAGGAATGGGGCGGTGCGACTTTCCGCTGGCACTCGCCCGATCGTCCTAGTCCGGATGGCGTGACGGTCTGGACCGTTTTTCCGGGGACGTCCGATTATTTCGCGCCGAGCAGCGCGCCATTCATGGTGAATTACCGGGTCGATGACTTGCACTCCTTCCTCGCGCAGCTTCGCAGCGAGGGATGCGAGGTGGATGCGAAGACTGACGAATCGGAATTCGGGAAGTTAGGCTGGGTGATGGATTGCGAGGGAAATCGGGTGGAATTGTGGGAGCCGCCTTCAACGCCTTTTCCCACGTAGGCGGGAACTCAAGCAGGCGATGCTACCTGCCGGGTGCGACGTCGAGTTGACGTTTAAAGGGAGAATGAAAGGTTTCTTTGTGAAGACGCTGATTCTTTTTGTCGGGTGGTGTATTCTCCTCGCCCTCTCGTGGCCACTGGCCCTGCTCGCGTTGGTGCTTTTTCCAATAGTCTGGCTGGTGGCTCTGCCGTTCCGCTTGCTCGGGATGACTTTTGAAGCCCTCCTCGCGCTCGTGAGCGCGGTGCTCTTTCTCCCGGCGCGATTGTTCGGCTGGCGACGAGCCGCCTGAACCCGGGAGAATTCCACGGTACCTCGGCCAAGAGGAGGTCGATCGAGCGGCAAATCAGGGTCGCGAGAGCGCCGCATCGATCAAAGCGTAACCACCGTGCGTCGATGCCGATCGAAAACGCTGACTTCGCGGATCCCAAGCTCCATCATTTTTTGCGCTAAACGGTCGAAGTTTTCCCCCTGCTGCACATGTGAATGTCCGTCGGACGCGGTCGTGAATGGGATTCCCTTCGTCATGACCCGACGGATGATTTCGTCACTGGGATAAAGCTCGCCGACCGGTTTGCGCCAGCCGGCGGTCGAGAGTTCCATTGCGAGATTGGCGTTGTGAATTTCGGAGAGGACGGCTTCGAGCAAATCGCCGAGATCGGTTGTCGGTCGAAAGCCGAAGATTTTTACGAGGTCGAGATGCGCCACGCAATCGACCAACCCGCTCGTCGCCATCGCACGAATCCGCGCGTAGTAATCGGCGTAGACTTCGTCGATGTCGCGCCGCTTGAACTCCGCTTCCGCGCCCGCGAGATCGAAGGCCCAATCGCCGCGCAAGAAATGCACTGAGCCGAGGACGAAATCGAGCTGGTCCCAATTCTTTTCCACCCAGGCGCGACCGTCGGCGGAGTGCACGGGATCGTTATCCAACTCGATCCCGGCGCGGATCTTGAGATCGGGATTCGCCGCACGCAGCCGGTCGATCTGGTCGAAATCGACACCGCGATGATAGCGATCGTGATCCGTCAGGGCGATGTCGCGCAGGCCAATCTGGCGCGCGTGGTCGGCCCATGGCTGGAGCAGTTCCTGGGAGTAGGGTTGAAGACGGTGGCCCTGTGGATGCAGATGGTAGTCGGAGAAAAGTTTCATGGGCTTCGAGATTCGAGATTCGTGAATCGTCGGAGCGCGTTCTTCCGAATCTCGATTCACGGATCCCCCATCACTGCGCGGTCATCGACTTGCGTTTCGCATCAAGCTCTGAATAAGACGGCACTACCACCTCCACAGTGAAAACTTTACCGGGAGTGAGCTCGCGAGTCGCAATCGTCTCGGAGTATTCGACGTGCTCGTTTGGGTTGATCAGAAGCGTGCCGGGCTGTTCCTCGAAAGCGCGGTTCTCGGACCAGCGGGTCACGACGCGTCCGGTCGAGTCGCGGAGCAGAATCTCGATTCGTTGTTCGGTTGGAAAACCGAGCTCGACGGCGTGATCGCCGCGATTGGTCAGGAGTACGTGAACCGGCAGCTGGCGCATCTCTGTGAGCTTCACCGCCTCGGAAGGAAGGTCCACGGTCAGAACGAGCCCGCGAATTTTCGGATTGCGATATTCCGGGATTTTTTCGGTCGAGCCAAAAGGGTGGAGAACACGTCCGAGCCAACTCCGCTTCTCCTGCGCGGGCGCGATGCCAGTCGCGGTGAACAAGATCAGCGCGGCAAAAACAAACGTTAGTCTCATTCGCCTCAAAAAGGTCAAACGTTGCAAAAACTGTCAAACCCTTTATCAATCCGCCATGAGGACTGTGTGCGGCGCCCCACTCATTTTTCTCGCTCGCCGGAGTCGTGAACGCGGATGCACGGAATTGCATCTTCCGCGTCCATCTCGAGGCGAAGGAGGGGGGACGGTTCGGTGGTTGCCCAGCCGATTCGGATGCCGGCATTGAACTGATGAACAAGGACTGGAAATTGATCCGCGGGCGGGAGCGAAAATGAGCGGCGGGTTGCGCGCCGCGGCGCTGCTCATTCTGGTCATGACTGCTCTCGCCCAGGCGGAGGATGCGCCGGTGAGTCTCGCGCTGCCGACCGATAACACCGCGTTGCTCCGTGGCGACAAGGCGGAGTTTTATCAGGTCATCGAACGCAATCTGAATGGCGTCGTTTCCCACCCCTGGGAGGGCGGACAATACGGTTTGGTACGCGATCCGAAGCAGTTGACGGGCGAGACGGTTTACACCCGTTTCCACGAGGGAATGGACATTCGCCCGATGCGCCGCGACGGCCAGGGCGAACCGCTCGACGAAGTGCGCGCGATGGCGGACGGCACGGTCGTTTATACGAATCGGCAGGCTGGCGCTTCAAACTACGGTCGCTATGTGGTGGTCGAGCATCGCTGGGGAGGCTGCGCTTACTACAGCCTCTACGCGCATCTCAACACGATCGCGGTCGAGGCTGGGCAACGGGTGCGACAGGGAGAGAAGCTCGCCATCATGGGACACACGGGGAACGGCATTGATCGTGAGCGCGCCCACGTGCACGTCGAGCTCAACCTGTTGCTCAACACCCATTTCGAAGGCTGGCACGCCGCGGTGTTTTCAAGTGAGATCAATCGCCATGGCATTTATAATGGAATCAATCTCGCCGGCCTTGATCTGCCCCGGCTCATCCTCGCTCTGCGCGGCAACCCGGCGCTTACCATTCCCGCCTTCCTCAGCAAGGAAGAGACTTTTTACAAAGTGATCGTTCCGAACTCGCCTGACTTTGAGCTCCCACGGCGGTACCCCTGGATGGTAGAAGGCGCGCCTAACGAAAAGCCGGCCAGCTGGGAGGTTTCTTTTGCCCGCAGCGGAGTGCCGTTGCATCTCGCGCCAATTAACCGCGGGGTCAGCGCGCCCGAGCTTTCCTATCTCAAATCGAGTCCGGTCGACGCTCGTTATCTGACCCGCGATGTGGTCGCCGGGCGCGGCAGTAGTGCGCATCTGAGCGAGAGCGGTCGAGCGCTGATGCGCCTGTTGATTTTCCCAGACTGACGGGGGTGAGCGGGGTTCGGGGTTGAGGGTTAATGCGGAAAGAATCGGCCGGTCGAATAATCCTTTGACAGCGCGGACCGGCCCGATACCTTACGCACCCCATCGCACTGGATTCAGTGCGGACTAAATCAGGAGAGCCCCGCCGAGCGGGACTCGTTGGAACTGAAATCATCATGCAAAAAAATCGCAGCAAACGTTACCGCGCGGCCGCCGAGCAGGTGGACCGCAGCAAGGCATACAGCTTCTCTGAAGCGGTCAGTAGGCTGAAGAAGTTGCCGCCGACCAAGTTCGATCAGACGGTCACGATGTCCTTTCGGCTCGGGGTTGATCCGAAACAGTCCGACCAGATGGTGCGCGGCACATGTCCACTCCCGCACGGCAGCGGCAAGCAGGTGCGCGTGCTCGTCTTCGCCGAAGGCGCGGCGGCGGCAGCCGCGAAGGAAGCTGGCGCCGAGCATGTCGGCTTCGAGGATTTGATCAAGAAATGCCAGGAAGGTTTTCAGGATTTTGATGTCGCGATCGCCACGCCGGCGGCCATGGCCGAAGTGCGCAAGCTCGGCAAGGTGCTCGGCCCGCGCGGCCTGATGCCGAATCCAAAGACTGGCACCGTGACTGACGACACCGCCAAAGCCGTGCAGGAAGTGAAGGCCGGTCGGGTGGAGTTCAAGCTCGACAAGAACGGCAACGTCGCCGTCCCGGTCGGCAAATTTTCTTTCGCCGAAAATCAGCTGGTGGAAAACGGAACGGCCATCATCGAGGCGGTAGTGAAAGCCCGGCCCGCCACGGCCAAAGGTCGCTTCGTCGAGGGGATGACGCTTGCGGCGACGATGTCGCCCGGCCTACGCATCGATCCGTCGCCGTATCCTTCAACGAGTTTCAGAATACTTCCTCAATATGAGACCTGAAAAAGCCAACATCGTCGCGGACCTCTCGGAGAAACTGAACCGCTCGCCCTTTCTGCTCGTGACCGATTACCAGCGGATGAACGTCGACCACTTCGGCGAACTGCGGAACCGGCTCGCCTCGGCCGGGGCCGAAGTGCACGTGGTGAAGAACAGCTTTTTGAAGCGTGCCATCGCAACCAGCGAATTGCCGGACATCGCGGGGCAGCTCACCGGACAGACCGCGGTCGTGACCGGCGACAAGGATGTCGCGCCGGTGGCCAAGGTGCTGAAGACTTTTGCGGCCGAGTTCAAGCTCGCCGCGCTCAAGATCGGCGTGGTCGACAAGAACGTGCTGTCGACCGCGGAATTGGAATCGCTCGCCGACCTGCCGACGCGCAATATTCTCCTCGCGCAGTTGCTTGGGGTGCTTTCGGCCCCGGCGACGAAACTGGTCCGCATCCTGAACGAACCCGCCTCGGCACTGGCGCGGCTTTTGAACGCCAAGGCCGAGAAGGAAGGCAAAACGGCGGAGGCTGCAGCTTAACAACCAACGAATTTTGTCCTGTCAACCGCGGGACGAGCAACAACAAACACTGTCCGGCTCGATGGCGATCGTGCTTAATTTTCCGGAAGCTTCCGGGAGCGGCAATTGGAGGAAAATAAAATGGCAGATATGAATGCATTGGTGGAGCAACTCAGCGGGCTGACCGTTCTCGAGGTTGCTGGATTGGTGAAGCAACTCGAAGAAAAATGGGGCGTGAGCGCAGCAGCTCCGGTGGCGATGGCGGCAGCGCCTGCGGCTGGTGGCGCGGCTGGCGCGGCGGCACCGGCGGCCGAGGAGAAGACCACTTTCGACGTGATTCTCAAGGAAATGGGCGCGAACAAGATTGGCGTGATCAAAGAAGTGCGCGCTGCGGTCCCTGGACTCGGTCTGGCGGAAGCCAAGGCCTTGGTCGAAGGCGCACCGAAGCCTCTCAAGGAAGGCGTGACCAAGGAGGAAGCCGAAGAGATCAAGAAGAAGGTCGAAGCGGCGGGCGCCAAGGTCGAAATCAAGTAAAGTCCACCCCGCCGACGAGGCGCGGGATTTGGGGAACGTTGAAGCGTTGAACCGATGAAGTATTGAAGCGCAGATCGCTTTTTAGCGCTTCAATCCCTCGATCGCATTAACGATCCCAAAAAAATCTTGCGTCCTCCGGCAGGGTGTGGATATTGAATCCCCCCTTTTCCGAGCACAGAAGGTCGCCCGAAGTATTTTTAACCCGCTCTCGAAGGCAGCATCCAAGATTGGCAACAAAACGGTGGAGGTCAGTTTGACAGACCGCCGTTTTGCTGCCACTTTTTTTGCCCGCTATTTCCGGACGAAGCCGTAGCCCCGGATTCCTCGCGACCTGCATCCAGGGTCGCCGCAGGTCTTAAGAACCATTGGAGATTGGTGCACCAGTTATGTCAGACCGTACTGCAACAGAACGTATCCATTTCGGGACCATCAAGGAAGCGATCGAGCCCCCAAACCTGATCGAGGTTCAGCTCAACTCTTACGTCGATTTTCTGCAAAAAGACGTTTCGCCTAACAAGCGAAAGAACACCGGACTCCAGACGGTCTTCAAGGAAGTTTTTCCGATCGAAAGCTACGACGAAAAAGCGACGCTCGATTTCAGTCACTACGAGATTGGCGAACCGAAGCTAACCGCGCTTGAGGCGCAGCGTGAAGGACAAACCTACAGCGCGCCGTTGCACGTTACCTTCCAGCTCAAGGAAGAGAAGGGCACCAAGGAAGAAAAAGTGTACATGGGCGAGATCCCGCTTATGACGCCCTCGGGTACCTTCGTTATCAACGGCGCAGAGCGTGTTGTCGTCAGCCAGTTGCATCGCTCGCCAGGCATCGCCTTTGAATCGAGCATTCATCTCAACGGCAAAGTGCTTTACAGTTTCCGCATTATTCCGGACCGCGGCTCGTGGATCGAAGTGCAGTTCGATACCAGCGATCTGCTTTACATCTATCTCGATCGGCGCAAACGCCGCAGGAAATTCCTCGCCACCACTTTCCTTCGCGCTCTCGGTTACGGCCCGGACGAAGAAGTGATCAAACTCTTTTACAACATCGAAAACCTGAAACTGAGCGAGAAGCTCGATGAAGAGAGCCTCGCCACCAAGGTGCTGACTGCCGATGTGCTCGACGGCGAAGTGACCGTGGCGCGGGCCTTCGAACCGCTCACTCTCGCGGCCGTTCGCCAGATCATGGGCCTCGGTCACAAAGAGGTGAAGGTGATCGATATTTCCCATGACGACACCGTGGTTAAGGCGCTGAAGAAGGATCCGGCGCACGATCAGGAAGAAGCGCTCAAGGACATCTATCGCAAACTGCGTCCCGGTGATCCGCCGACTGTTGCGAACGCGCGCGCCCTTCTCAAGAGGCTCTTCTTTGACCCGAAAAAATACGATCTCGGACGCGTCGGACGCTACAAGCTCAACCAGAAGCTGGGCATCGACGTCGATCTCGGCGAGCGCATCCTGACCGACAAGGATTTCATCGCCGCGATCAAATACCTGATCAATCTCCGTCGTGGCGAAGGCACGCTCGACGATATCGATCACCTCGGTAGCCGCCGCGTCCGCACCGTCGGCGAATTGCTCGCCAATCAATGCCGCGTTGGTCTCGCCCGCACCGAGCGTCTGGTTAAAGAGCGCATGACTTTGTTCGACGTCAACATCGATGGCATGACTCCGCAAAAGCTGATCAACCCGAAAGCGCTCAGCGCCGTGGTGCGCGACTTCTTCGGTCGTTCACAGCTCTCGCAGTTCATGGACCAGACCAACCCACTCGCCGAGCTAACGCACAAGCGCCGTCTGTCTGCCCTCGGGCCAGGAGGCCTGAGTCGCGATCGGGCCGGATTTGAAGTGCGCGACGTTCATCCGTCCCACTACGGCCGTATTTGTCCGATCGAAACCCCGGAAGGTCCGAACATCGGTCTCATTAGCTCGATGAGCACTTTTGCGCGGATCAACGAATTCGGTTTCATCGAAACGCCCTACCGAAAAGTGGAGAACGGGCGGGTCACCGATCGGGTCGACTATCTGACCGGCGATCGCGAGGAGAACTTCATCGTCGCCCAGGCCAATGCGCCGATGGACGCGAAAGGCCATTTCACCGGCGAAAAAGTTTCCGTCCGTTACCGCGGCGACTTTCTCGAGGTCGAACCCTCGAAAGTCCACTACATGGATGTCTCGCCGAAGCAGCTCGTCTCCGTCGCGGCCGGCCTGATTCCGTTCCTCGAACATGACGATGCCAACCGCGCGTTGATGGGTTCGAACATGCAACGCCAGGGCGTGCCGCTGATCGTTTCCGAAGCGCCGCTCGTCGGCACCGGGCTCGAAGGCAAAGTGGCGCGTGATTCGCGCGCAGTGGTGGTCGCGGCCGAGGCCGGCCGCGTTGCCTCGGTCACCGCCGACCAGATCGTCGTGACGAAGGACGGCGAAATGCCGGAAGGCCGCAAGAAGCTCAAGACCGACCTTGAAGCCGGCATGCACGTTTACGAACTGCGTAAGTTCATGCGCTCGAATGCCGGCACCTGCGTGAACCAGAAGCCGATCGTGAAGAAAGGCCAGCATGTGAAGCGCGGCCAGGTCATTGCCGACGGTCCGAACACCGAACACGGCGAGCTCGCCCTCGGCCGCAATGTCCTCGTCGCCTTCATGCCGTGGAACGGCTACAACTTCGAAGACGCCATCATGATCTCGGAGAAGGTGGTGAAGGAAGACATCTACACTTCCATTCACATTGACGAGTTCGAGATCGGCGCCCGCGACACCAAGCTCGGTCCGGAAGAAATCACCCGCGACATTCCCAACGTCAGCGAAGAAGCGCTCCGCAATCTCGGTTCCGACGGCGTGATCCGCGTCGGCGCGGAAGTGAAGCCGGGCGATATCCTGGTCGGCAAAATCACTCCAAAGAGTGAAACGGAGCTGGCGCCGGAAGAGCGTCTGCTCCGCGCGATCTTCGGCGAAAAAGCGGCCGACGTGAAAGACACGTCGCTGACCGTTCCATCCGGCACCTACGGCATCGTGATGGACGTGAAGGTTTCATCGCGGCATGAAGTGTCGCGAGAAAAACTGACACCGGCGGAAACGAAACGGCAGCTCAAGGCGATCGCCGAAGAGAATCGTAAGAAAAAGGACGAACTGACGGAACAACTCACCGACGCACTCTCCAACGTGCTGTTCGGCGAAAAAATTCCGCTCGACGTCGTGAACGCGCAGACCGGCGAGATCATCATCCCGGCCAATCGCAAAATCACCAAGACGCTCCTCCGCAAACTGGCGATATCGTACGATCACATCGAGATCGATCCGAGCCCGATCCGGAACAAGATCCGCGAGATCATCGCGCAGTACGAACACAAGTTCGCCGAGCTCGAGCTGGAGCGGGAGCGCTCGATGGATCGCGTCGAAAGCGGCGACGACATCGACCCCGGCATCATCAAGCAGGTAAAGGTTTTCGTCGCCAGCAAACGCAAGCTAAGCGTGGGCGACAAGATGGCGGGTCGCCACGGCAACAAGGGCGTCGTTGCGCGCATCGTGCCGGAAGAAGACATGCCGTTCCTGGCGGATGGCACCCCGGTTGAGATCGTCCTCAATCCGTTAGGCGTGCCGAGCCGCATGAACGTCGGCCAGGTGCTCGAAACTCACCTCGGCGTGGCGGCCAAGGCGCTCGGCTTCAAGGTCGCGACTCCGGTTTTCGACGGCATCGAGGAAACGAAAATCCGCGAATATCTGAACGACGCGAAGAAGATCGACGGCTTTACCTGGGTGCAGGAAAACGGCAAGGCACGCCTCTTCGACGGTCGCACCGGCGACGCGTTCGATCAGGAAGTCGTCGTCGGCTACATCTACATGCTGAAGCTCGGCCACCTAGTCGCGGACAAGATCCACGCGCGCGCGGTCGGTCCTTACTCGCTCGTCACGCAGCAGCCGCTCGGTGGCAAAGCGCAGTACGGCGGCCAGCGTTTCGGCGAGATGGAAGTTTGGGCGCTCGAAGCCTACGGCGCAGCCTACACCTTGCAGGAACTCCTCACCGTTAAGTCGGACGACGTGCAGGGGCGCACCCGTATCTACGAGTCGATCGTGAAAGGCGACAACTCGCTCGAAGCCGGAACGCCGGAATCTTTCAACGTGTTAATCAAGGAAATGCAGTCGTTAGGCCTCGACGTCAAAGTCGGCGGTCAGGCGCCCAGCTTTCTCGAAAACGTTGCCTAACAATCTACCAAACTTGGAAATATAGCTCTCACAATATGAACGAACATTCCTGGCGGGAATTGGTGGGTGAAGAACGCACCGTTGGTTTCGATCAGGTCGCGATCGGCGTTGCTTCGAGCGACACGATGCGTTCCTGGAGCAAGGGCGAAGTCAAGAATCCGGAAACGATCAACTACCGGACGTTCAAGCCCGAAAAAGGAGGCTTGTTCTGCGAACGCATTTTCGGTCCGACGCGTGACTGGGAATGCTCCTGTGGAAAATACAAGCGGATCAAGCACAAGGGCGTGATCTGCGATCGTTGCGGCGTCGAAGTGACGCTCGCGCGCGTGCGCCGTGAGCGCATGGGCCACATCGAGCTGGCGGTGCCGGTTTCGCACATCTGGTTTTACAAATGCATGCCGTCGCGCCTCGGCCTGATGCTCGACATGAGCGCGCGCCAGCTCGAGCGCGTCATCTATTACGAGGACTACATCGTGATCGATCCGGGCAATACGCCCCTCACAAAAACTCAGCTCCTGACCGAAGTGGAATACCGCGAAGCGCAGGAACAATACGGCGATGAATTCAAAGCCGGCATGGGCGCCGAGGCGGTCAAGGTGCTTCTGGGCGAGATCGACCTCGCCAAGCTGAACAAGGAGCTCGAGGAAGCGATGGGCAACACCAAGAGCAAACAAATTCGCAAGAAACTGGCGAAACGTTTGAAACTTGTGCAGGGCTTTGCCTCCTCGCATTCGCGCCCCGAATGGATGGTGCTCGAAGTCCTCCCGGTCATCCCGCCGGATTTGCGTCCGCTCGTGCCGCTCGAGGGCGGCCGTTTCGCGACCTCGGACCTGAACGATCTCTATCGTCGCGTCATCAACCGCAACAACCGGCTCAAAAACCTCCTCCAGCTGAAGACGCCGGACGTCATCATCCGCAACGAAAAGCGAATGTTGCAGGAAGCGGTCGATGCGCTCTTCGACAATGGTCGTCACGGCCGCGCGGTGACCGGCGCGGGCAATCGTCCGCTCAAATCGCTCAGTGACATGCTCAAGGGCAAGGGCGGACGTTTCCGTCAAAACTTGTTAGGCAAACGCGTCGATTATTCGGGCCGCTCCGTCATCGTCATTGGTCCCGAGCTGAAACTGAATCAGTGCGGCCTGCCGAAGAAAATGGCGCTCGTTCTTTTCGAGCCCTTCATCATTCGCCGCCTGAAAGATCTCGGCTACGTCCACACCGTGCGCAGCGCGAAGAAAATGATCGAGCGCCAGACGCCGGAAGTCTGGGACATTCTCGAGGAAGTGACCAAGGGCCACCCGGTGCTGCTGAACCGCGCACCGACTTTGCATCGTCTCTCCATCCAGGCTTTCGAGCCGCTCCTGATCGAAGGTGAAGCGATTCGCATTCATCCGCTCGTCTGCACCGCCTACAACGCGGACTTCGACGGCGACCAGATGGCGGTCCATGTGCCGCTTTCGGTCGAGGCGCAGATGGAAGCGCGCATGCTCATGCTTGCGCCGAACAACATCTTTTCGCCCTCGAGCGGAAAACCGATCACGACTCCGTCGCAGGACATCACGCTCGGCTGTTACTACCTCACGCAAAATCCGCGGCGGGCCGCCGGCGCCGCCGTCGAATCGCGGCTCCCGCTCTTCGACAACGCGCCTCGGAAGTCGAGTTCGCGATGGCCGATGGCGCGGTGAAAACGCACGATCGAATTCGCTTCAGGAATCCGGATTTCGGCAAGGACACCATCTACGGCGACAAGGAAACGCGCGTCATCGAAACGACCGCCGGTCGCGTCATCTTCAACGAAATTTGGCCGGACGGTCTCGGGTTTTTCAACAAAGCCGCGGGCAAGAAACAGCTCAGCGACATCATCTGGCGTTGCTATCAGGTCGCCGGCCAGCAGGGCACCGTCGAGACGCTCGATCGCCTGAAGGAACTTGGCTTCGCGGAAGCGACCAAGGCGGGCGTCTCCATCGGCATCTCGGACATGATTATTCCGAAGGAGAAAGAGCTGCAGCTCGCGAACGCCTACAAGCAGATCAAGCAGGTCGAGCAGCAATACCGCAAAGGCATCATCACCGACGGCGAGCGCTACAACAAGATCATCGACATCTGGACGCACGCCGGCGACGAAATCTCCAACGTCATGTTCCGCACCCTCGAGCATAACGATGGTCGCAAGGAACTGAACCCTGTCTTCCTCATGGTCGATTCCGGCGCCCGAGGCAATCGCCAGCAGGTGAAGCAGCTCGCCGGCATGCGCGGTTTGATGGCCAAGCCTTCCGGCGAAATCATCGAGCGGCCGATCACCTCGAACTTCCGTGAAGGTCTGAGCGTGCTCGAGTATTTCATCTCGACCCACGGTGCGCGTAAAGGTCTGGCCGACACCGCGCTCAAGACCGCCGACTCCGGTTACCTGACGAGAAAGCTGGTCGACGCCTCGCAGGACGTGATCATCAACGAGATCGATTGCGGAACGGTCAACGGCATCGTTGTCCGTTCGATCTACGAAGGCGACGAAGAAGTCGTCGATCTCGCCACGCGCATCATCGGCCGCGTCAGTTGCGAAACGGTGGTCGATCCGGTGACGAAGAAAAAGGTCGTCAAAGCGAATCAGCTGATCGACGAAACAATTGCCGCTGCGATCGAAAAAGTCGGCGTTGAGAGCCTCAAGATTCGCTCCGTTCTCACCTGCGAAAGCGGGCGCGGCGTCTGCGCGCATTGCTACGGACGCAACCTCGCGACCGGCCAGTTCGTCAAGCTGGGCGAAGCGGTCGGCATCATCGCCGCGCAGTCCATCGGCGAACCCGGCACGCAGCTAACGATGCGGACGTTCCACATCGGCGGCACGGCGAGCCAGACCTTCAAGCAGCCGATCATCAAGGCGAAGAATGACGGTCTGGTGCAGTTCAATGATCTGCGCACCGTGCAATCGCTCGACGGCAACTGGATTGCGCTGAACAAGAACGGCTCGATCAGCTTGCATAACGAAGAGGGCCGCGAGATCGAGCGCTACAATATCGTCATTGGTTCCGTTATCTCGGTGGCCGACGGCGGTAAGGTGAAAAAAGGCGAAACCTTCGTGCAGTGGGATCCGTACAACGTGCCGATCCTGACCGACAAGAGCGGCAAGATCGAATTCCGCGACATGATCGCGGGGGTCACGATTAAGCGCGAGGTCGACGAAGCGACCGGTCTGATGGGCACGGTCATCATCGAGCACAAGGAAGATTTGCATCCGCAGATCGTGATCGTGGGCGACGACGGAGAAGTGGCTGCGAGTTATTCGATTCCAGCCGGGGCGCACGTCATCGTCGAGGCAAACCACAAGATTCGCGCCGGTGCCTTGCTCGCCAAGACGCCGCGCAAGGTGGCCAAGACCAAGGACATCACCGGCGGTCTGCCGCGGGTGGCGGAATTGTTCGAGGCGCGTCGGCCGAAAGACGCCGCTGAGATCGCGAAGATCGACGGCATTGTCGAAATCGGCGGCACGGTCCGCGGTAAGCGGAAGCTGATTCTCAAGGACACTGAAACCGGTTCGGAAGAGGAGCACCTGATTCCTCTGACGAAACACATTATCGCCTTCAAGGGTGACTTTGTGAAGAAGGGACAGCAGCTCACCGAAGGTCCAGTCGTGCCGCACGAAATCCTCGAGGTCTGCGGTCCGCAGGACTTGCAGGAGCATCTCGTGAACGAAGTGCAGGAAGTCTACCGCCTCCAGGGCGTCGAGATCAACGACAAGCACATCGAGATCATCGTTAGGCAAATGCTCCGCAAGGTGAAGATCACCGATCCCGGCGACACCTCGCTTCTCTGGGGCGACCAGATCGACAAGCTCGATTTCGAACGAGAAAACGCTGCGGTCGTGAAACAGGGCGGCAAGCCGGCCGAGGCGACTCCAGTGTTGCTTGGCATCACCAAGGCCTCGCTCGAAACCGACAGCTTCATCTCCGCGGCGTCGTTCCAGGACACGACCCGCGTTCTGACCGAAGCAGCCACCCTGGGCAAGGTCGACAAGCTGCGCGGCTTTAAGGAAAACGTGATCATGGGTCACCTCATCCCGGCCGGCACCGGCTTCCCGGCCGTGCGCGAGATCAAACTCGTCGAGCTGGGCGAACAGGTCGGCACCCCGCTGATGGAAGAAGCGGAGCCGCAACCCGCGCTCGGCTAACCAAACAGGATTCAATGCTGTAGAAGTGGGAGCCGCACATTGTTGCGGCTCTCATTATTTTAAGATGTCAATCGCAACCAAAACCGGTGACGCCGGCGAGACCTCCCTCATGTATGGCCGTCGGGTACCGAAGACGGACGCGCGGGTCGAGGCCTACGGCTGCGTCGACGAACTCAACGCGGCTTTGGGAATGGTTCGTGCCAGCGCTGGCGCCTCGTCGATCGCCGACCAAATTCTCTCGATTCAAAAGGAGCTGGTCACCGTGATGGGCGAACTGGCGACTGCGCCGCAGGATCTCGAGCGCTACGAAAAGGACGGATTCAGCCTGACGACTGCTGCGATGGTGGATCGCCTGACCGCGGCGATTGACGACTTGGAGAAAGACAAGACGCTTTACGGCAAAGGCTGGGCGACGCCCGGCAACACGCCGCTTGCCGCCACGCTCGATCTCGCACGCACGATCTGCCGCCGGGCCGAGCGGCGTGTTGCCGCGCTCGACAGCGCGGAGCATTCCATCGCCGAAATCCTGCGTTATCTGAACCGGCTCTCCGATCTTTGCTGGCTCCTCGCGCGCTTTGCGGAGAAAAAGGCGGATTAGCGGCTCACGGGTTCGCGCGAAATTCTGGGGAGCGCACGCGACTCGCGTGCCGTTTCCGGCGACTCGCCGGAAACTCTGAGAGCGTCGCCGGAAGATATGCTCGGCGAGTCGCCGACCACAGCACGCGGGTCGCGTGCGCTCCCCGGATCATGCGCGACGCGCGGGCTAAAAACCCGTGCATCGTCTATTTTGGCACGTCGTCGTCTTTGCCGAGATACTCCCAGCGCTGCAGCGAAATCGGCACATTGCCGTTCTTCCAGACGAAATCGTGGAAGGCGCGCAGATTGAACTTCTCTCCCTGCTGCAGACGCGCCTCAGCCAGCATTTTGGTGATCTGGAGTTTGCCGATCTGATAAGTGATGGCCTGCCCCGGAGCGGTGGAGAAGGAGGTCGCTTCCTGGTGGGCCGTCTCCACATCCATCGGCACTTTTTCTTCCAGATATTTCGCCGCCTGCTCGAGCGTGAATTCCCCGAGCGCGAGTTTCACGTCCACTTCCACCCGCAGCGCCCGCAGGCGCATGAAGTTGTAGATGATCTCCCGCGTGTGCGGGCTGTCGTCAAAAAGGCCAGCCTGCAGCATCATTTCCTCCGCGTAGAAGCCGATGCCTTCGTTCGCCCCCGAATCGTAGTAATGCCGCCGGATCGGATCCTCGTGTTTCCAGGAGAGACAAAGCTGGAAATAATGCCCGGGGATTCCTTCGTGCACGATGAGCGGCCGCGGATCCTGCGCGGTGGCGTGCATGAAATAGCCGAGTTTCGGCGAGGGAACATCGACGTAACGAATGCAATTCTCTTTCAGGCGGGACGGTGAGGTGAAGTCATCCTCTTCCGTAAATCCGAGCGCGCGCAAGTATTCGGGAATTGGCCGAAGCGTGTAATGCTGAATCCAATCGGGCATGGTGAGGATCGCGTGTGCCCCGAGAAATTTGCGGATCTGCAGTTCTCTGGCCGCTGTGTCCGCGACCCAATCATCCATATTGTCCGCGATCTTCAATGGCGGGACGTCCTTATCCCGGTTCTTTTCATACGCTTCGAACGCGACCGAGCGGTTCCATTCCTGCCGACCCATGGCGAGAAGCTCTTCGGGCGAATACGGCATGAGCGCGACATTCCTGAGAAAGAACAGGTAGGCATCGCGACCGAGCGCGGTTTCGTTAGGCAGCGAGGGCAGGATTTGCTCAAGATGCGCACGGAATTTCTCGAGTGCATCGGCCGCGGATTTGACCGCGCCCTCCAGCTCGTTCTCCTTGAGTGTGGTCGATCCTGCGAGCGCAGTCGCCATCCGCTGCAGCCGTTCGCGTATGCCGTCGAGTTGCTGAATCGCCACGGTCGCAAACGGCGCCGGCGGTTTCTCCAGATTCTCCGTGGCTTGCTTCAGGATCGACGGAATGTTTTCGATCCGGGTAAGAATTTCCCGACTGCGCGACTCATCAAACGGTGCCGGGACGGTCAGCGCTTCCGCCACCGCCGTGAGCGTTTGTTCGAGGTAAAAATTCGGATCGCGTTTCCAGCGCGGATTGACGCCCAGTTCCCACCGCAGGCGGGCCAGGGCAGAGCCCATCAGTCGATAATCGACCTGCCGCGGAATTGGCCATCCGCTGGCCTCGATGCGTTTCCAGCGCGCCTCGAATTCGCCCAGGTCAGCGCGGCGTTTTTCGATGGCCGCACCAGACCAGTCGCGCAACCCACCGGGCCGCTCCATCCGATTGACGTCGTCGCCCGTGAACGGCGCGTATTGGGCGCGCCAGGTCCAAAAATCCGCAGATAACTTTTGCAGCTCGTTTACACCGGAATTAGTCGGCGTCTGGCAAAAGCTTCGACTGACAAGCAGGAACGAGAGAACAAGAAAGGTGGATCGTTTCATGAAGGTGTGCCTTGCATCGCACCCTAGCGCTCGCCTTCGAGGAGGAGGAGCAAATTAACCGGCGGTGTGGAAACGAGTCCGGGGAGCGCGTGCGCCTCGCACGCTGGCGATGGCGCCCCGCCGTCGCGAACTTCACCCTCGACCGAAGTGTCCCGCGAGGCCCGTGACACAGCGGGCGCCCGCGCTCCGCGGATTCATTCGTAGCGAAGGGCAATGACGGGATCGACCTTCATGGCCCTACGCGCGGGGAAAAACCCCGCCAGAAGCGCGGCGACTCCGAGGAGAATGACGACCGCGCCATAGGTCAGCAGGTCGGTTGTGCCGACGCCGAAAAGCAGCGCGCTCAACAAGCGCGTGGCCGCGAACGCGCCGAACAGCCCGAGGCCAATTCCGATCGCCGCCATCGTTAGGCTCTGGCGCAGGATCATCGCGAGCATCTGCTTGCGCTGAGCTCCCAGCGCCATCCGGATGCCAATCTCTTTCGTCCGCTGGGTCACGCTGTAGGCGATGACGCCGTAAATTCCAACCGCCGCGAGTAGGACCGCGATCGCGGCGAACGCCCCGAGCAGTCCGGTGTTGAAACGCGACTGCGAAAGCGTCTGGCTGACCAATTCCGGGAGCGGCTTCAGCTTCGGGACGAATTGCTGCGAGTCGATTTCGAGCACCGCCCGCCTGAGCATGCTCTCCAAACCGGCCGGCTCAGCCTGACTCGTCCGCACGACGATATAGCTGAAACGATCGGGATTCTGGGCAAACGCCAAATAGAATTCTGCTGCGTCGGATTCGGTCAGATTTTCGTGCTTGGCCGTGCCAACCACGCCGATGATCTCGCGTGGGGGTTCTTCGCCGGTTTCGCCGAGCTGCACTCGTTGACCGATCGGATTTTCATTCGGGAAATATTTCTTCGCGAAGGTGTCGTTAATCAGAAGGACCGGCTGGGAGTTCTTGTTGTCGCGCGCGGTGAAGAGTCGTCCGCTCTTCAGCGGGATGCGCATCGTGCGGAAATAAGCGCCATCAGTCGTGAGAAGAGATGCCGCCAGCTCCATCCCTTTCGGCGGCGCCGGTTTCCCGACAATCGTGAAGGTCCGGCTCCGACTATTGCCGCTGAAAGGCAACGGCAAAACGATGCCCGCCTCTTCAATCCCCGGAGCTGACTTGAATTTCGCGAGAAGCTTGTCGAAGAACTGCGTTTGCTGATCGACCTCGCCGTAGCGTGCCTTGGGTAGATCTTGCCAGAGAGTAACGACCCCGTGCGCTTCGAAGCCGGGCTGGACGGCGCGCAATTGCGCAAAACTGCGAATGAGCAATCCCGCGCTGACGAGCAGGACTAACGAGAGCGCAAACTGCGAGACGACAAAAGCGGAGCGCAAACGCTGGCTGCGCCTTCCCCCGGTCGAGCCGCGCGCCGTTTCCCTGAGCGATTGTTCGACCTCCGGACGCGAAGCCTGCAAAGCCGGGACGAGACCAAAAATCAAACTCGTCAGGCAGGCGATCGCAAAAGTGAAGGCAACCACCGCGCCGTTGACCTGGATTTCTCCCAGTCGCGGCAACCCCGCCGGACCGAACGCGACCAGCGTATCGGTGCTCCACCAGGCGAGAAGCAACCCGGCCCCTCCACCGAGCAGCGCCAGCAACATGGTTTCGATCAGAAGTTGCCTGACAATTTGAAACCGGCTCGCCCCCAGGGCGGTGCGGATCGCGATCTCGCGCTCGCGCGTAGCGGCCCGGGCCAGGAAAAGATTCGCCACATTTGCGCAGGCGATCAGGAGAACGAGCGCCACCGCCGCGAGCAGGACGAGCAAGGCTGGTTTCACGTCGCCCACAATATCGGATTGGAGCGACACGGCGCGTTCCGTTCGCCCGGCATTCGTGTCGGCGTATTGCTTGGACAATTGAGACGCGATCGTCTGCAAATCCGCGCTGGCGGTTTGCAGGCTCATCCCCGGCTTCATTCGACCGACCACCGGAAGAAAATGCGCGCCGCGGCGATCGATCGGGTTTGGGGGCGGCCCGGAGAACATCGGATAGAGCGGTGCGATCCAATTGATCGCGTCTTCTTGAACGGGAAACTTCCAGCCAGGCGG
Organism: uncultured Verrucomicrobiae bacterium; assembly: GCA_963776615.1. Taxonomy (GTDB): domain Bacteria; phylum Verrucomicrobiota; class Verrucomicrobiia; order Chthoniobacterales; family UBA10450; genus Palsa-1392. The sequence goes on along the minus strand of CAVZNJ010000008.1, from coordinate 171,274 downwards.
CATCACTCCCGTGATGGTGCAGGGCTTGTCCGCCAGCGTGACCTGCCGGCCGATGATGTTGGGATCGCCGCCGAAATATCGCTTCCAAAAGGCATGGCTGATCACGACCACTCGGGTCGCGCCCAGTTTCTCGTCCTCCGGCGAAAAACCGCGACCGAGCTGCGGCCGCACGCCGAGCACATCAAAAATGTCGGAGGTGGCAGCGAGGCCAGGGACATCCTCGGCATTCTGCCCCGTTCCCCAAATCGCGGACGCCGTCGAAAAAGCTGCGAGCGCACTGAAGGTGTGATTCTGCGCGCGCAGATCGAGGAAGTCGGGATAGGACTGGACTTGCTTGTCTTCGCCCGGATGCTGCGGCGCCGTCGCCCAGACCATGGCGAGGCGATCGGGATTTGGAAAAGGCAGCGAGCGCAAGAGAACGGCGTCGATCACGCTGAAGATGGCGCTGTTGGCTCCGATCCCGAGGGCGAGGGTGATGACCGCGACGAGGGTAAAGCCGGGAGATTTGATGAGTTGCCGAAAGGCGTAGCGGAGATCATTCATAAGGTAGCGCAAGCTTCCAGCTTGCATGGTTGTTTGGTTGGTTCGTTAGGCTAAAAAATCGCGCCGCCGTTTCGATGCAAACTGGAAGCTCGCGCCACTCATTCATAACGAAGAGCGACCATGGGATCGACTTTGGTGGCACGGAACGCCGGGATGATGCTGGCCAGAAAAGCCGCCAGAGCGAGAATCGCGACGACCAGAACATAGGTCACAAAATCTAGTGCACCCACGCCGTAGAGCATCGTGCCTAAGAATCGCGTCGCAGCCAACGCGATCGGCACGCCGATCATGATTCCGGCCAGCGCCAGCATTCCGCTCTGTCGCAAAACCATTCGCAGCATGTCGCTACGCTGCCCGCCGAGGGCCATCCGAATTCCAATCTCTTTCGTTCGTTGGGCGACCGAATACGAAATCACACCGTAAAGCCCGATCGCCGCGAGCAGGGTTGCGAGGCCGGCGAAAATCGAGAGGAGCAGCATGGCGAATCTTCGCCGCAGAACGGAATGCGCCAGGACGTCCTGCATCGTGCGCGGATTCGCCAGAGGCACGTTGCGATCGATGCTCCAAACTGCTTCCTGCACCGATGGAATGAGGGTCAACGGATTCGAGACCGCGCTACGCACCGCGACATACATTGAAGGCCACTGGCTCTGGGCGAGTGGGAGGTAGACTTCCGGTCGCGCGGCCGTTTCCAATCCGACGTGGTGCACATTCCCGACCACGCCGACGATCTGTAGCTTCTCGCTCTTCGGTCCGAAATTTGTCAGGTATTTGCCGATCGGATCCTGACCCGGGAAGACATTGGCCGCCGTCGCCTGGTTGATGATCGCGACCGGCATCGAATCAGCGCGATCGTGTCCGTTAAAGTTCCGCCCCTTCAGAAGCGGGATCGCCATGGTGTGAAAATAATCCGGTGTACTGATCCGGATGTCGGCGTTGTACGATTGGCTGCTACCGGGAATGTTGAAGCTGCGTGAACTGTTCCCACCGGCGAGCGGCAGCCGGCTCACCGTGCCGACCGCTGCCACTCCCGGCACGGCACGCAGTCGTTCCGCGACCTGTTCATAAAACGCGTTTTGCCGCGCCGGTTCGGCGGAGGCGGGCAGACCAATGTTGAATATGAGCAAATGATCGGGATTGAAGCCTGGATCCACCTTCGTCAGCCTAACGAAGCTCTTCATCATTAACCCCGCCCCGACGAGCAGGACGAGCGAGAGCGCGATCTCGGCGGCGATCAGCACCGAGCGGGCGGGACTCTTGCCTAACGAGCTGCCGCGTTCGCCCTCGCGGAGCGATTCGTTTGGATTGGAGCGCGAGGCAAAAAAGGCCGGCGCCAGACCAAATAGGGCACCCGTTGCGACGGAGATGATGAGGCTGAAAATCAGCACCTGACCATTGAGGCCGACGTGGTTGAAGTCTCCCATCTCAGGCGGGCTGAAAGAAAGCAGAACCGGGAGCGCCCAAAGGGCCAGAAGCACGCCGAGCGCTCCACCGAGCACGGCCAGGAGCGAGCTTTCTGTCAGGAGTTGCCTAACGAGTCGGAGACGCGAAGCGCCGAGCGCGGTGCGGATCGCGATCTCGCGCGAACGGGCGGCGGCGCGGGCGAGGAGAAGATTCGCCACGTTGGCGCAGGCGATGAGGAGAACGAGTGAAACCGCGCCTGACAACATCAGGAGCATCGGCCGAATTCCTCCGACCATTTGCTCATGCAGCGGAACGAGCGCGATGCCCGTGTCCTGATCGGCATCCGGATACTGGTGTTCGAGACGCGCCGCGATCGCGCTCATCTCCGCCTGGCCCCGGGCGAGCGTGACCCCGGGTTTCAAACGTGCCCAGGCATCGAGATAACTGCGGTCGCGCATCTCGCGCGGGTTATCGTTAGGCGACAGGGGATGAACCGGGACGTCCCAAGGCGACGGGACCCAAAGTTCGCCATACTCGTCCGGCGAAAAGCCGGCCGGCACGATTCCGACGACGGTGAACTTTTCGCCGTCGAGCAGCAGGTCGCGGCCGAGGATGCTTCGATCGCCGCCGAAGCGGCGCAACCAAAGCTCATAACCGAGCACGACCACATGTGAGTCACCCGGTTTGGCGTCGTTAGGGCCGAGCGTCCGACCGAGAATCGGCTGCGCGCCGAAGAGCGAAAAGAATTGCGCGGAGACCATCGTCGCCCGGACGCGTTCCGGTTCTTCGCCGCCGGAAAGGTTGGCCTGCCAGCCTCGGGCGCAGGCCATGGCGGAGAAGACGGAATTCTGTGTTTGCCAGTCGATGAAGTTCGCCGGCGAAGCGTCTTCGGTCGAAACACCGGTGCTGCGGGCGGTCTGCGAAACCGTCACGATCTGCTCCGAGTGCGGATACGGAAGCGGAAGCAACAACATCGCGTCGACCACGCTGAAAATGGCGGTGCCGGCCGCGATCCCCAGCGCGAGCGTGAGGACCGCGACGAGGGTGAAAGCGGGCGATTTGAGCAGCTGACGGAAGGCGAAACGCAGGTCGGTCATGGTAAGTTAGTGCAAGCTTCTGGCTTGTCGGTTGATTTGGCTGTTTTGTTAGGTGGAGAATGGCTCCGGCGGTTCACGGCGAAACGCGCAGGCCAGAGGGTCGCGCCGTCCTGGTGGGTGCGGTTACTCATGGCGAAGCGCAATCATGGGATCGACTTTGGTGGCGCGGCGCGCGGGGATGAGGCAGGCCACGAGTGACACTGCAGTCATGACCAGCGCGGTGCCGAGGAGAGCGGCGACGGGCAGCGCGGGCAGGTCGAAGAGAATGCTCTGCATCGCTCTGCCAGCCAGCCATGCACCGATCAGACCGAGGATGGTGCCGGCGGCGAGAAGGCGCAGACCTAACGAGAGGAATTGCGCCCCGATCTGTTCGCGCTGCGCACCCAGCGCCATGCGAATGCCGATCTCGCGTCTGCGTTGCGCGACCGCGTAACTCAGAACTCCATACGTTCCAAGCGCCGCCAGGAGCAGCGCGAGACCGGCGAAAATTCCGGCGAGCCACGCGGGCGAACGGCGCATAACCAGGCTGTCGGCAATCCGCGTATCCATCGAGCGAATATCATCAATCGCCAAATCCGGATCGGTCGTGCGCACCAGTTTTCGCAGCGTGGCGGCAAACGCGTCCGGACGCTGGCTCGTGCGGGTGACGACGAAGATATTGCCGGAGTCTCGATAGCGGAACGGGAGATAAACCGCACCCTGCCCCTGCGGTTCCGTGAGCTCCGCTTGTTTCACCGCGCCGACGACGCCGACAATGGTGAACAGGTTCGCGTTGTCTGTATCGTGGCCTTTTCCGGTGAAGACAATTTCGCCATGAAACACCTGTTGACCGAGCGCGCCGCCGTGAGGCCAATAACGGCGAGCGAAGTCTTCATCCACGACACAGACCCTTTCCGAGCGATGAGAATCCGCTGAAGTCAGGAAGCGACCTTCGCGCAACGGGATGCCGAGAGCCGAGAAGTAATCGCCGTCTACGCCATAAGAATAGTTACCGTGCATTGATTCACCGGACTGCGGAACGTCGCCTTTCGGCGTGACGGCGGTTTTGCCGTTATCTCCGCTCAGCGGGATGTTCGTGATCGTTCCGGCGGCGGCGACTCCCGGCTGCCGGCCAATTGATTCCAACAGGCGATCGAGGACGGCGACGCGTTCGGATCCGTCATAACTTCCCCACGGAAGCGTGAACTGGCCGGTGAGAACATGATCGGCGCGGAAGCCGGGAGGAACGGCCATTACCTTTTTCAGGCTCAGCCCGAGCAGCGCCGCGCCCGCGAGCAAAACAAAAGCAAGGGCGATCTGCGCGACGATGAATCCGTGTCGCAGGCGTTGCACGGCCCGACTGATCGTGCCAGTGCGCGATTCCGATTGGAGCGCGTGCGCCAGATGGCTGCTCAGGTTGAACCAGGCGATCGGCAGCGCGATGACGACTCCGAGAAGAAAAGCACCACCGAGACCGATCGACGCCAGCCAGCCATCAAACGCAATGTGTGCGCCTAGCGGCAACCGATCCGCGCCCAGGATTTCGAAGAGCCGAATTCCCCACGCGCCCACGACGAGCCCAAGTAATCCGCCGAGCAAGGTCAGCAAAACGGTTTCAACCAACACTTGCGTCACCACATGCCGCCGACCCGCGCCCATCGATCGGCGGATCGCCATTTCTTTCGCGCGTCCGCTCGCGCGGATCAGGAGCAGGTTCACCAAATTGACCGCGCCGATGAGCAGCAGAAAAAATACTCCGGCCTGCATTAGCAAGAGTGTCGGGCGGATGGACCGCACGTAATCGGCGTGGAGCGGAAGGACGAGCGAGCGGAAGCCGGCGTCGGCCATCATCTTCGCTTCCGGATCATCTGTCTCGACTGCGGCATTATGCGCGTCGATCTGGGCTTGCGCCTGGGCGTTCGTTGCGCCCGGTTTCAAGCGCGCGATCATGTGCGTGTCGCCGCCACCAGAATGGCGCTGCTTCGGTGTGCGCATGTCCGCTCGGGAGGTTAGTGGCAGGAAGAACCGCGCTTCCGAGGAGAGGAAGCGAAAATCCGGAGGCAAGACACCGATGATCTTTCTCGGCACTCCGTTCACGCGGAGTTCCCGGCCGAGAACGTTTGGGTCGGAATTATAGCGCTGGCGCCAGTAGGCGTCGGTCAGGATAGCCACTCCGTGATCCTCAACCGGCGTGATCGTTTCCGGCTCGGTAAAGGTGCGACCCATCACCAGGTTGACGCCCAGCGTCTGGAAAAAATCCGGCGAGACGCGCATCAGTTCTTCCTGCTCGGTCGAACCGGTTTCACCGACGACTTCGCTGCCATAGCGAAAAATGGACAGACTCGAGAAGGCCGCGATGTGGCCGCGGCGCTCGTAATAATTGGTCAGGGAGGAGCCGTCGTTCTCGACTCCGGCTTTCGGATAGGTGTTATAAATCGTGACCAGCCGGTCGGATTGAGGAAACGGCAGCGGTCGCAACAATACCGAATCGATCACCGCGAAGATGGCGAGATTCGCCCCGAGACAGATCGCGACCGTGGCCAGCGCGGTCACGGTGAAGGTCGGAGCCTTGCGCAATTGACGAAAGGCGAAGCGGAGATCGTTTAGCATGGATGAAAGTTCATTCCGTTCGGAGCGCGGCTAGCGGACTGATGCGAAGCGCGCGACGCGTCGGAAGCCAGGTGGCGAGGAGCGCGGCCACCGCCAGGACGAGCGGTGCGATCGTGAACGCAAACGGATCGAGCGCGCTGACTTGAAAGAGGATGCTCCCCACGACCTTCCCCGCGCCGAGGGCGAGCAATAGGCCGAGGACGAGTCCGCCGACGAACATGGCGAGGCCTTCGCGCAGGAACATCCATTGCACCGTCCCGCGCTGTGCACCGAGGGCCATCCGAATCCCGATCTCGCGCGTTCGCCGCGCCACCGTGTACGCTTTGACGCCGTAGACGCCGACGAAGGCCAGGCCGAGCGCGGTCAGCCCGAAGATGCTGAAGAGGGCCGCGCCCGCGCGGATGATCCAGAGCATGAGATTGGCCTCGAGATGTTGCGCAAAAGTCCGCAACGATAAAATCGGCATCCCCGGATCAACCGTCCGCACCGTCTTGCGAATCAAGTCGGCCGCCGCCACCGAATCGCTGGCGGCGTTCGGCGCGAACTTGATGTGGAAAAAAACGTCGCCCTGGAAGCCACCAGCAAACGGCAGATAAAGCGCACCGGTCGGATTCTTTTCGAAAAGGTTTTCCCGCGTGTAGGGCACGATCCCCACCACCTCAACTCGCTGCTTCGCCGCGCCGGGCCCGCCGCGTTGCGCACCGACCGTAGCCTGATCGTCGCCTTTGGCCCGCGGCGCGTTGTCGGCCGCAAACTGGATTTCCTGGCCGAGCGCGTCGCCATTCGGCCAGAGCTTTTTCGCGAGCACTTCGTCGATGATCGCGACTTTTGCCTCATGGCCGTGCATCGCTTCGGCGGCGTTGAAAACGCGACCGCGCAGCAGGCGCAGACCGACCGTCGAGAAATAATCCGCGCCCACGCTGTTCCAGCGCGCGTCGAAAGCAAGACCTTCGGCGGCGGTGGCGGGCTTGGAGTCCGGGGCCGGATTGACCCCGGCGCGCTGGACGGCTTTGCTTAACGACACCATCCCGAAGGGCACGGTCGAGGAAATGCTGGCGCGCTCGACGCCGGGTAGCGCGGCGAGCCTTTCCTCGAGGGTGCGATAGAGGTTTTGCGCGCGGGTTTGATCGTAACCGGCCAGGCTGGCGTCGATTTCGAGGAGGAGGTTTCGGCTCGTTTCGAGCCCGGTATCGACGTGGGCGGCCTTGCCGGCGCCGCGCACGAAAAGCGCCGCGGTCGTAAGCAAGGCGAGCGAGAAAGCGATCTGAATGACGACGAGCGGATTGCGCGGGAGAAATTTCCAGCGCCGCCTAACGACGTCTTCGCCGGCCTGCTCTTTCAGATCTCCGACCACGGTTGAGCGCGAAAGTTTCAACGCCGGGCCGAGGGCGAAACCAACCGTGCCGAGCAGACAAAAGCCGAGTGTGGCAATGATAATCGAGGCGTTAGGCCCGCCCTTCCAAACCATATCGATCGGCATCTTGCTTTGCAGCGAAGCGACGAGCAGATCGGACGACCAGAGACCGAGGAGCAGGCCGCCAACGCTGCCGATGAGCGCGAGGGTGAAGCCCTCGCAAAGCAATTGCCTAACGACTCGCCAGCGACTGGCCCCGAGCGCAAGTCGGATCGCGATTTCTTTCCGCCGCGCCGTTCCGCGGGCGAGGAGCATGTTAGCCAGATTGAGGCAGGCCACGAGCAGGACCACCCCCGCCATTCCCATGAGGAGCGGCCCGAGCTGCTTCACCTCGCCGTCATCGGAGGGACTCGTGCTGGTGGCGAAGCGCGAGAGGGGCGCCGTGACAAATGTCTGATTCTTCTGTTCGACGGGAAAGGCTCGCTCCAGGTTCGCGGCCAGCGCTTTGAGCGCGGGCGCGGCCGCCGCCGCCGTCAGGCCCGGTTTCAAACGCGCGATGAGCAGGAGCTGCCGGCCAGCCCGGTCGTCGAGCGTCGTGCGCTGGTTCGTTTGGAAATCGTTGACCAACTGGTCGTGCACGCCAAGCGGCACCCATACTTCCGGCGCGAAGACGTTCATCGTCCCGGTGAAGCCCTCCGGCATAATCCCGACGACCGTGAACGGCCGGCCATTAATCATCAGGCTCGAACCGAGCAACCCCGGGTTGAGCCCCTGCTTTTTCCAATAGCCGTAGCTGACGACCGCGACGGCCGCATTGCGGCCCGGCTTTTCTTCGTCAGGCAGAAATCCGCGCCCCTGGATCGGCTGCACGCCGAGAACGGAGAAATAGTTGGCTGACACGATGTCGGCAAAAGTGCGCCGGGTGTTTTCCTTATCGCCGATGCCGACCATCGAGAGGTTATGCGCCATGACGCCGGCGAAGACCGTGTTTTGCGCACGGGTATCGACGTAGGTCGGATAGGAAAAGCCGCGGTAATTCGCCGGCTCTTTCGTGTCCTGCGAAAAGATCTGCACGATCTCCTGCGGCTGGGTAAAAGCGGGCGGCTCAAAGAGCAGGGTATCGAGCAGGCTAAAGATGGTGGTGTTAGCCCCAATCCCGAAGGCCAGCACGGTCACGGCGGCGAGGGTGAAGCCAGGTGTTTTCCAGAGCTGACGGACGGCAAAGCGGATGTCGGTGTACATAAGTTTTAGTTTCGTTAGGCAATCATTCGGCGCGGAGGGTCTTGAGGAGATCGATCATAGGTGAGAATGACGAAATCCGAATGACGAAGCCCGAAGGAATGACCAATGACAAAAGCGGCGCGTGGAGTTTCGCACTTCGGGCTTCGACATTGTTTCGAGCTTCGTCATTCGGATTTCGTCATTCGCGGGGCGCGGTCATTCATAACGGAGCGCGACAATTGGATCGACGCGGGTGGCGCGGCGGGCAGGAAACCAGCAGGCGAGGAGCGCGACGAATGCCAGGGTCGCGATCGCCGTGGATAACGCCGCCGGGTCGAGACCGCCGGTGTTGTAAAGCACGGTCGTTAGCGCGCGTCCCGCACCGAGCGCGCCCAACAAGCCGAGGGCGAGGCCGATACCGACAAGGAGCAAACCGCGACCGAAAGCGAGTCGGAAAACATCCTCGCGTGGCGCGCCGAGCGCGAGGCGAATGCCGAATTCGCGCGTTCGTTGTGTTACGCTCAGGGCCATGACGCCGTAGAGTCCGACACTCGCGAGGACGAGGGCGAGGACAGCGAAGGCGCCTAGCAGTGCCATCGTTAGGCGACGGGTCGCAAGGCTTTCCCCGATATTCTTCTCCATGGTCGAGATCGAAGCGACGGGTTGATCGGGATCGATCCGTTGTACTTCCCTCACGACGGCCGGAGCGAGCGCCATCGGATCACCCTTCGCCACCCGCACGAGCAGGTTGTTTTCATAGGCATTGAACTGGGAAGCGCAGAAGTAGATCTGCGGCAGTTTCAGGCGATCAAATTCTTCGCCCGGCGTATCCGAACGCACCCGCGGCACAACGCCAATGATGGTGAGCGGCGGCGGCTTGTCGTCGTTCGTTTGGTTGTCGTCGATATGCTGGCCGAGCGGATTCTGGTTGGGGAAAAAGCGGGCGGCGAACGAGTCGTCGATCAGCACGGAACGCGGTTGTTTGGGCCGATCCTCCGGACCAAAGCCCCGCCCGCGGAGCACCGGCATCTTGAGCACCTTGAAATAATCCGGCGAAATCACGTTCACTTCCGCGGAGGGCTCCTGGCCAGGAATGCTAGGCGGTGTGCCGGTAAGATGAAAGGAACTGTCCCACTCCGTGGTATCGAACGGCACATTCTGGCCGATCGCGGCTGCCACCACGCCCGGCAACGATTCCACATGTGTGATTAGTTGCTGGTAGAAATTGGCCACCTTCTCATTCGAATCGTAGCGCGCCTGTGGCAGCGAGAGCGTCATCGTTAGGATGCCGCTCGGCTCAAAACCGAGCGGCGCGTTCTGCGAACGCCAGAAGCTTTTCAGGGTCAGGCCGGCGCCCGCCAGCAAGACGAGGGCAAGGGCCACCTGCGTGACGACGAGAATGCCGCGCGTCCGTTGCCGGCCGGCGCTATCGCTTCCGGTGCGCGTGCCGGCTTCATGTAAGACACCGCTCAGCGAAACCAGTCGCGAAACCCGCCAGGCCGGCCAGATACCGACGAGGATTCCGCAGAGAAGCGCGATCCCGCTTGCGAAACCAAGTGTCCAAAAATCCATCTGCGTTTGCTGGAAACGCACGACGCGCGGCGGGCTCAGAATGTGAATCGCGTCCAGGCTCCAGATGGCGATGAGGATGCCCGCCGCGCCGCCGACCACTCCGAGGACCGTGCTTTCGATCAGGAGCAGCCGCATCAGGCGCCAGCGGCTCGCGCCCATCGCCGCGCGCACGGCCAGTTCCTTGCCGCGCGCGAGCGCGCGAGCCAGTTGCAAATTGGCCACGTTGGCGCAGGCGATCAACAAAACGAAGACGACCGCCCCGAGAAGAAGATGAAGATTCTGGCGATAATCGCCGACCGTCGCATCAAGGAGAGTGCGGGCATTGATCGTGCGCCCCGTATTCGTTCCCGGGTAATGCCGGGTCAGGTCACGGGCCACATGATCAAGGTCGGCGCGTGCCTGCTGCAGGGTCACACCGGATTTGAGCCGGCCGAGGGCGGAGAAACCGGGATGGTTGTCCCGTTGCAAGACGTTCTTGTCGGCGCGCAAATCACCGAGCGGCAGGTAAATCTGGCCCTCGCGTATTACCCGCATTTCGTCAGGCAAAACGCCTACAATTTCACGCGGATCGCGTCGACTATCAACTGTTGACCGATGACCTTGGGCGACCGGCCAAGCGCCGTTTCCAAAGCCCTTCACTAATGAGCGCCACCTTCGGCCCACCGGACATGTCCTCCGCTTCCGTCGAAATCGCGGCCAAGGATCGGCTTGAGGCCAACTATCCGCATCATGTTCGACGTCATGGCCGCGCCGTCGATTCGTTCCGGCGGCGTTTCGGCGCCGCGGCTCGAAAGGTTCATCGAGTCAGGCCGATAAAGCGCGAGACGGTGAAACTGCGCTGGGCCGCCCGCCAATCGAGGTAGTTCGGATAACTGACCGAGCCCGAAATCGCCGATCGGCATCCGCTCACGGACGGAGAACAAGCCGGTCGGGTTCCGGATACGGCAGCGGGCGCAAAAGGACCGCATCGACCACGCTGAAGATGGCGGTGTTGGCGCCGATCCCGAGCGCCAGCGCGACGATCGCGATGACGCTGAAAGCGGGCGACTTGATCAGCATGCGAATGGCGTAGCGAAGATCGGTCAGCATAAATTGATCATTGGGCTCTTGCTCGCATCCGATTGCGTGAGGACCATGAGCGGGTCGGGATCGGGACAGGGAGGCGGCCGAAGGAGGAGGGCGTTGACCACGCTGAAGATGGAAGCGTTCGCCCCGATGCCAAGCGCCAGGGTAAGAACGGCGACGAAAGTGAAGCCGGGCGACTTGCGCAGTTGGCGGAGAGCGTAGCGGAGATCAGTCATGGTTCGTTAGGCTATTCCGTCCGCAACGCGACCATGGGATCGACTTTCATGGCGCGACGCGCCGGGATGAGGCTGGCCAGAAAGGCTGCGCCGCCCAGCAGGACCACCACTCCCGCATAGGTGAACAGATCGGTGGACCCGACTCCGTAGAGCATGGTGGAAAGCAGGCGCGAGGTGGCTGCTGCCGCCGCCAAACCAATGACCATGCCAACGCCGACCAAGCTGAGGCTTTGTCGCAAAATCATGGTCAGCATACCCCTGCGCCGCGCGCCCAAGGCCATGCGAATGCCGATTTCCTTGGTCCGCTGCGCGACGTTGTAGGCGATCACGCCGTAGATCCCGATCGCCGCCAAAACCATGGCGACCGCCGCGAAAAGTCCGAGCAGTGTGCTGTTGAAACGCGGCCACGCGAGAGATGCGGAAAGCAACGAATTCATCGGATGCAATTGCGGCACGAAAACGCCGCGATCGAGTTGTTGGACGGCGGCGCGAATGGCCGCGTTCAGGCCGGTTAGGTTCTCGGCCCGGGTCCGAACCGCGAGGCTCAGGACGCGGCCTGGATCCTGCGCGAATGGAACGTAAATTTGCGGTTCCGCTTCCCGGCCTAACGACTCAAGCCGCGAGTCACCGGCGACCCCGACGATTCGGCGCGCTCTGCTCTGGTGGTCGGCGATATCGATCAGGACAGTCTCGCCCACCGCGTCTTTTCCGGGGAAATATTTGCGCGCAAATGCCTTGTTCACGATCGCCACCATCTCGGCTTTCTCGTGGTCGCTCGCCTGGAAGTCACGGCCCCGGCGGATGGGAATCTTGAGCGCGGAAAAATAATCGCCTGCCGTGGTTGCATAGGCGGCGAGCGGATGATCGGCCCACGCGATCGGGACCCCGCCGGCGACAGTGAAAGTCGTCCGGCTGCGAAAGCCACTGAAGGGCAGCGGGATGCCCGCACCGACTGCCGCGACGCCGGGAATGGCACGGATCTTCTCAAGAAACTGCGCGTAAAAATTCCGCTGCCGGTCGGGTTCCGGATAGGCGGCGCCGTTGAGGACGAAGTCGGCCGTCATCACGCGAGTCGGATCGAATCCCGGCTGGGTCACGCGCAGATTGGCAAAACTGCGAAGCAACAAGCCGGCTCCGATTAAGAGCAGAAGTGAAAGCGCCACCTGTGAAATCACGAGCAACCCGCGCAAGCGATGCGCCGAAACGCCGGCACTCGCTCCCCGGCCGCCTTGTTGCAGCGCAGCGCTGATGTTCCGTCGCGAAAGCTGCAACGCGGGCAACAAGCCGAAGAGCAACGTGCTCAACACGGCGACGCCAAAAGTGAAAAGGCCAACCGCGGGATCGACCGCGATTCCGGCCGCGCGTGGCAGTTGGCCCGGGGCAAGAGCGAGCAGCAGGTCGAGGCCCCACCACGCGATCAGCAAACCGCCGAGCGCCCCCGCAAGAGCGAGCAGGAAACTCTCGGCCAACAATTGCCGAATGATGCGAACGCGGCTGGCCCCGAGAGCCGACCGAATCGCCATCTCGCGGCTGCGCGCCGCAGCGCGGGCGAGCAGGAGATTCGCCACATTTGCGCAGGCAATGAGCAGAAGCAGAGCGACCGCGCCGAACATGATGAGCAAGGCTGGGCGGACGTTGCCAACTACCTCATCCGCCAGCGGGACGAAAACAACACTGCGGTTGCTGTCGGTGTCTGGATATTCCTTCGCCAGCTGTGCGGCGATGGCGTTCAATTCCGCTTGGGCGCCTGGCAGGGTCACCCCGGCCCGCAGACGGGCGATCATGGCGAGGGAGCGGCCGCCGCGGTCCTGCGCGTCGGCGGCGATCGTGGGACCGAGCGGCATGACGTAATCGGTGCGGCCGTCCTGCACAGGAAAAACCCAATGAGGCGGAAGGACGCCGATGATGGTGACGGAGCGTGAGGCGAGCCGGATTTGCCGGCCGACGATTTTCGGATCGGCGCCGAAGGCGCTTTGCCACAGTGCGTGGCTGATGAGAACGACGCGCGCCGCATTCGCGTCCGGCTGGTCGCGCTCCGGTCCGTAGGCGGTCCCGCGAAAAGGAACCAGATCGAGCGTGGGAAAGATTTCTGAGGAAGCGGCGAGTCCTTGCAAGAGTTGCGATTGATCCGCCGCTTCGAGCACGGTCTCGCTGCGAGAGATGACGGCGGCATGGGCAATACTTTTGCTGCGCTCACGGATATCGACCGCATCGGGATACGACAGCGACACGGCCGATTCGCCTTGCTGCGTGGTCTTATTCCAGACCATGGCCAACTCGTTAGGCTCCGGAAACGGCAGTGGACGAAGCAGGACGGCGTTAACCACGCTGAAGATGGCGGTGTTGGCGCCGATGGCGAGCGCAAGGGTTAGCACAACGACGAAGGTAAAGGCCGGCGATTGGCGCAGCTGGCGGAGGGCGTAACGGAGATCAGTCATGGCTCCGTTTTTCTGGGTCGTTAGGCGGCTTCATGATTCACGGAGGGCGGTAAGTGGATTGACGCCGGCGGCGCGCTGGGCCGGGAGCCAGCAGGCGAGTAGAGCGATCGTGCCTAACAAGATCGCGACGCCGCCGAGCGTGATTGGGTCGAACGAGCCGACACCGTAGAGCAAGTTTCCGAGCAGTCTCGTTAGGGCAAAAGCGCCGCTTACTCCGATCAGCACGCCGAGCGCCGTCAGCCGCATTCCCCCGCCGACGACCAGTCGCAAGACGTCGCCCTTCTGCGCGCCGAGCGCCATCCGGATGCCAATTTCCTGGCGGCGTTGCGCGACTGAGTAAGCCATCACGCCGTAAATGCCGATCGCGGTCAGGAGGAGTGCGACGCCGGCAAAGATGGAAAGGAGAAGCGCGTTAAAGCGCGGACGGGCGAGCGAGCGTGCGATGTAGTCCTCAAACATCTTCACCCGGGTGAGCGGAACGCCGGGATCGATTTGCCCGAGCACGCTACGAATCGAGCCGGTGAGCGCGGCCGGCTGCGAGGTTTTGGTGCGGACAATGAGGGAGAAAATTCCGAGCGGGAATTGCGCGCCCGAAATGTACACCTCAGGCGTGTCATCGAGCCGGAGCGACTGATGTTTCACGTTCGTCACGATCCCGATGATTTCCCGCATCGGACCGTCGGCGTCGGTCAGGGAAATACCGGGCTGAACGCGTTTGCCGATCGGGTTCTCGCCAGGGAAAAATTTCTCCGCGAAACGCTGGTTGATGATCATGACCGGTTTAGAATCGAGGCGATCGGAACGATCGAAGAGCCGCCCGCGGACTAACGAAATCCCCATGGTCTGGAAGTAGTCACTCCCCGCGACGCGGAGCGGGCTCGTGTCCCGCTTGCCTTCCGGTTTCGGACGCTCCTGCACGTCGAACGAAGTCGCGACACCGCTGCCGCTGAGCGGGAGCGGAAAAACAGTGCTCGCGTCACGGACCCCCGGCAGAGCTCGGACGCGGGTCAGGAGTTGATCCTGAAAGACCGCGACCTTTTCCGGTTTCGGATAAGCCGCGTCGGGGAGGGTGATGGCGGCGGTGAAGAGACGCTCCGGTTGCACACCTGGATTGACCCGGCTGAGGCGCGCGAAACTCTGGAGGAGCAATCCGGCACCGGTGAGAAGAAGGAGCGCGAGCGCGACCTCGAGGACGACGAGCGCGCTCCGCAGGCGATGATGACTGCCGCTGCTCGAGCCGCGTGAGCTGTCGTTGAGCGCGCTGCGCAGATCGAGGCGCGAACTTTGCAAAGCGGGAGCAAGCCCAAAGAGAACGCCCGTGCCTAACGACGCCAGGAAAGTGAAGGTGAGGACCACGCCGTCGAGATGGATCTCTTTTGCGCGCGGAATATTTTCCGGGACGAGCGAAACCAGAAAATCGGTGCCCCAAACAGCGAGGATCAATCCGCAAAAACCGCCAATGGCGGCGAGGAGGACGCTTTCCGTGAGCAGTTGCCTAACGATCCGGCCGCGGCTCGCGCCGAGAGCGGAGCGGAGCGCGATCTCCTTTTGCCGGACGGTGGCGCGGGCCAGGAGGAGATTGGCGACATTGGCACTCGCGATCAGGAGGACGCAGCCGACCGCGCCGAAGAGAACGTAAAGGCCGCGCGCGACATCGCCGACCAGATCCTCGCGTAGCGGCGCTGCGTCCGCGCTGAATTTGGTATTCGAATCCGGATACTGTTTTGCAAGCGCGGCGGCGATCGTGCGTAGGTCGGCATCGGCCCGCTCAACCGGAACACCTGGTCGCAAACGACCGATGCCTTGCAGGCTGTGATTGCCGCGCTCCTCCGTCTGCGGTTTGTTCCCATCGACGGTTGTCGCGTCCAGGGCAATGGTGACGAAAATATCGGCCGGATCGGAATCAATCGGGAACACAAAATTGGGCGGCATGATCCCGATGACGGTGAAGGGTCGGCGATCGAGCGTGATCGATTTTCCAAGGATCGACCGGTCGCCTTTGAAATGACTCTCCCAAAAGGCGTGACTGAGAACGACGGTGAAGCCGTCGGGACCGCCGCCCGCCTTTTCTTCGTCGCGCCGGAAGGGTCGGCCTAACAATGGGTGAACTCCCAGGACGTCGAAAAATTCGCTCGAGACTTTTTCGGTGCGCAGACTTTCCGCCGGCCCCTCACCGACGAGGGCGAGGCTTCCGAGGCGATAGACGGCGAGGTCGGCGAAACTTTTGCTCTGCGCCCGGAAGTCGAAAAAATCCGGATAGCTGACCGAGCCAAATCCGGTCTCGCCTGGAGACCGGTTCTCGGTCGAGCCCCAGGCCACGAGTTGCTGGGGCTGTGAGAAGGGCAGCGGTTTGAGGAGGACCGCGTTAACGACACTGAAAATTGCCGTGTTCGCACCAATGCCGATGGCAAGGGCGAGAACGGCGACGGCGGTGAAGCGTGGCTCCTTAAAGAGCTGGCGGAGGGCAAAGCGGAGATCGTTCATAAAGTAGCGCAAACTTCCAGCTTGCGAGGTTGCCAGAAGGCCAGGGCCGCCGCGTCGGTTCCCAGCCTAACGAGAAGTCGGAAGCATCTCGCACACTGGAAGCTCGCGCTACTCTGATGCGCGGCGTGCCACTTCATCGCTGTACCTGTCACTGCTGTGCGGTCTGCCTGTCGGCGGAGACAATATTGATCGAGCCGGCGCTGCTCCGCAGAACGAGTTTCGTGCCGCCGCCGTTCAAAGTTCCCTTCAGCGAATCGCTCTCGGAGTTGCTCCGAGAAATGGGCAGATCGCTCCGCACGCTGCCGGCACTGGTCTCGGCGTCGATCGTTAGGGCGGCATTCGCCGGCGTAAGCACCGTAATGCTGCCGCCGGAGGTTTCCAGTCTCACATCGCCGGCCACGGGCGAGGGCAGAATGGCGGAAACCGATCCGCCCGAGGTTTCGCCGCTCAGTTTTCCGCTGATGTTGCCGAGCCGCAGTTTCCCGCCGCTGCTCTCTACTTTCGTGTCGCCGACGCGGTTCAGCACCGTGACGTTGCCACCCGAGGTATCGACGCTCAATTTGCCGCGGCCACCGGTGACCTCGATTCGGCCACCGCTGGTGTCGAGGTTGGTCGCGCCGTCGCAATCCTTCGCCGTGATATTACCGCCGCTCGTATCGCCGTGAATGTCTCCGTGGATTTGCCCGAAAGTCAGATCGCCGCCGCTGGTGTCGACTTTGATATTACCGGTCAGACCATTGGCCGAGACGTCGCCGCCCGAGGTGTCGAGGTCGACGTTGAAATTCGCCGGCACTTTGATCGCGTAATGCCCCTCCGTGCGGGTGTGTCCGATCATCCGCCAGAGCTGTCTGCCTAACGATTCGTGCTTTTGAATGGCGTGCACAACGACCTTGTCGCCCTCGGTTGTGATCGTGAGCGGAGCCGCTTTCAGGTATTCTTCCTCTGTCTCCTTGGAGGAGGCCTCGACTTTGCGATGCGCGTCGATCACGACCTTGTCGTTCTCGCCGGGGGCGACGTCGATCGAGCCGAAATCGACGTCGACAACCAGTGTGCCGCCAGGTTTAGCCGGTCGTGTTTCGTGTTTGTTTTCCTCGATCGTCGCGAAGGCGGTGAGGGTGGTGAGACTAAAGAGTGTCAGGACTGTGAATGGTGTTTTCATAAAGGGAATTCAGCTTTGCGATTTGGAGCTTGAGACGATCTGGAATCTTTTCATTCGCAGCGCAGGGCGATCATCGGGTCAATGCGGGTGGCGCGACGCGCGGGCAGGAAACACGACAATGCGGCGACGAGGGCGAGCAATCCCGCGACCGCGAAGTAGATCGTCGGGTCGAGCGGATTGACCTTGAAGAGAATGTTCTTGAGCGCGGCGGCGGCGACAACGCCGAGGAGGAGCGCAACACCGCCGGCCCCGAGCACCAGACCAATCGCGAGCTGCCACGCGCCCTGACTCATGACCATGCGCAAGATACGAGCTGCATCCGCGCCGAGCGCCATGCGAATCCCGAACTCCTGGGTGCGCTGATTGACCGAAAAGCTCATCACGCCGTAGAGACCGACGCCGGAAAGGATGAAGGCAACGAGGCCGAAGATGGTGAAGAGCGTCGCAATCACGCGACTGCCGGAGAGGACATCGTTGTGAAACTGCGCGGGCGTTCCGGGGAAATAGATCGGGAGATTTGAATCGAGGGCAGCGACCGCTTTGCTCAGCATGGGTCCGAGGGTATCGGCATGGATCCCGGCGCGCGGCCTAACGACCACGGTTGCAAACTGGGTTGCCGGCGACGCGCCGAGCAGCGGCATGTAGAAACCGGCGGCTTCGGTTTGCTGGTCGAACGGACCCTGCATCAACGTGTCGGGGACGACGCCGACGATCCTGCGCCACGGCTGCTCTTTGCCGGGATTGAAGATGCGCACCTGATGTCCGAGCGCACTTTGGCCGGGCCAATGTTTCCGCGCGAAGTTCGCATTCACGATCGCGACCGGTTGCTTCGAGTCGGTGTCGTCGATCGTAAAATCGCGGCCTTCGAGAATCTTCAGGCCAAGCGTATTGAAGTAGCCGTCCGAGACTGACTCGAAATTGCAGCGCGGTCGATCACGATCGGTCAGATATTTCTGGCCATCGACCTCATATTGCCCGGCGGACGCGAAGGTCATGCGGAAGCGATCGGTCATGGCCGCGGCTTCGAACTGCGGATCGCTGCGCAGCTCGCGGACAGCGCGGGTGAAGAATTGGCGGCGTGAATCTTCGGTCGGATAGGTGCCTTCCATCAAGGCGAGGCGCGCGGCATAAAGCCCGTTCTCGTCGTAGCCGTAATCGAGCTTGGTCTGGTTGCGGATCGATTTGATCTGCAACGTGGCGGCGATGAGGAGCGCGGCGGTGAGCGCAATTTGTCCGACCACCAGCGCGCGCGTAATGACATTCACGAGACGACTGCTGTTGCCGCGCCCACCTTCCTTCATCACTTCAGCGACGTTGCCTCGCGAGCTCAGGAATGCGGGAAGCAAACCGGAAACGACGGTCGCAAGCAGCGTGATCAGGAGAGCGAAGATGAGAACGCGCTGGTCGATCGTAAATCGCCACCAATAGGGCGGCGGAAACGGCGCGGCCTTGACCACCTTGTCGAACAGATCCACGCCCCAATAGGCAACGATCGAGCCGGCGATCGCGCCGAAGACGGCGACGACGAGGCTTTCGGTAAGCATTTGCCTAACGAGTCGCCAGCGGGTCGCACCGAGCGCACCGCGGATGGCCAGTTCTTTGGCGCGCAGGGCCGCGCGGCCGAACTGCATGTTCATCACGTTCACACAGGCGATGAGCAAGACAAGGATGACCGCGCCGAGCATCGCCCAGACGATCTGACGCAGCTGCACGCCGGTGAAGGCGTTGAGCAGAGGGGTCACGCTGGCCGACGTGAAATTCTGGTTCGTCTTCGGATTGTCCTTCGCGATGTTGCGTGCGATCGTGATCATCTCCGCGTTTGCCTGGTCGAGTGTGACGCCCGGCTTGAGACGACCCATCACCGCAGGCGCGCGATTATTGGCGCCGAGGAAAAGCTCACCGCGCGGCGTAGGCGGCCATTCATTGTAGAGCGGTGTCCAAAGTTCCTCCGAAATCGGAAACTTAAACCCCGGCGGCATTACGCCGATGATCGTCGCCGCCTTGCCGTTAATCGTGACGTTCTGTCCGACAATGTTTGGGTCGGCATTGAAATCGCGGCGCCAGATTTCGTCGCCGAGAATCGCGGTCTTCGGTGAGCCAGGCTTGTTATCCTCCGGCATTGAAATCGCGACCGAGCACCGGCGAAACGCCGATGATTTTGAACATGTCTTCGGTGACGTAGGCGCCGGTGTAACGCTGCGGATTGTTCTTGTAGGTGACGTTGATGGTCGAGCCGTTGAGGTAGCCGGCCATCATCGAGAACGAATGCTGCGCTGCCTTGATGTCCTCGTAATCCTGCGCAGCCGGGATGTTGCCGTTGCCGAAATTGTTGTTCTGGTCGCTCGCCTTCGGATCGATCAACCCCACGCTGACCAGTTGTTCCGGATGCGGAAACGAAAACCCGCGGAGCACGATGGCGTTGACCACCGTGAACTGCGTCATCGCGCCGCCGATGCCGAGCGCGAAGACGAGAATCGAGAGAAGACAAAAGACTTTGTCCTTCAAGAGGACGCGAAGTCCGACACGGACGTCCTGCCGAAACGATTCGAGAATCATGAGGATTTACTTCGGTTGCCGTCCACGATCCAGCCGTCGCGCAACTGGATGATTCGGTTGCCATAGGCGGCGTTGGTTTCCGAATGGGTGACCTGGATGATGGTGGTGCCGTCGGCATTCAGCTTTTTGAAGAGCTGCATGATTTCCTCCGCCTGGCTGGAATGGAGATTGCCGGTGGGCTCGTCGGCAAGGATGAGCTTCGGCTTCGCGATGATCGCGCGGGCGATGCTGACAAGTTGTTGCTGCCCGCCCGAGAGTTGGCGCGGATAAAGATCCTTTTTTCCGACGATCGAGAAACGATCGAGCGTGTCGGCGACGAGCGCGGTCCGTTCCGATTTGCTGTAACGCCGGTAGGAGAGGGGGATGTCGAGATTTTCGTAAACGGTCAGGTCGTCCAGCAGGTTGTAATTCTGAAAAACGAAGCCGATCTGCTCGTTGCGCAGGATGGTGCGCTCTTTCGGTTTGAGGCGATGGATGGCGGTTTCATCGAGGTAATACTCGCCGGTCCAGCCGAAATCGTGCATGCCTAACAAATGCAGGAGGGTGGACTTGCCGGCGCCGGAAGGCCCCATCACGGAAACGAAATCGCCTTCCTCGACCTCGAGATTGATGTCGCGCAGGACATAGAAAAACTGCTGTTTGCCTAACGGATAGCAGCGCTCGATATGAGCGAGACGGATGAGTGGGCCAGTTATCATATCAACCTCTCCCAAGGGCGATCATCGGGTCAGCCCGTGTGGCGCGACGAGCCGGGATGTAACTCGCGATCAGCGCCACGAGCGTGAGGATCAGGGTGACAAAGAGGAACGTGGAGAGATCGAGCGCGCTCACTTCGTAAAGGATCGAGCGCAATGCCGAGGTACTCAGCAGGGCGACGATCAAGCCGAGAATCGTGCCGGCGCCGATCAACGCTCCGGCATGCGCAATGATCAGGCGGAGAACATCCGACCGTTGCGCACCGAGCGCCATGCGGACGCCGATCTCGTGCGTGCGTTGCACAACAAGGAACGACATCACGCCATAAATTCCAACGGAGGCGAGGACAAGGGCGACCAGCGCGAAGACGGTCAGGAGCGCGACCGAAAGTCGACGTGGCGCGATCGAATCTGCGATCACCTGCTCGAGGGTGCGGACGTGCGCAATCGGCTGCGCCGGATCGATCGCCTGCACTTCTCGCCGGATGGCGCTTGTTAGGCTGGTGGGATCCTGAGAGCTGCGCACGGCAAGAATCATGGAAGGATACGGACCCTGGGTGAGCGGCGACGTACCATTCCGGCTGCACCGGTTGGTCGAGCCCGCGATGATGAACGTCGCCGACAATCCCGATAATGGTCGCCCAGACCGGCCCCTCACGGGTCGGGACACGGATCCGTTTGCCAATCGGATTATCGTTAGGCCAATACTTGTGCGCGAGGGACTGGTTGATCATCACCACCCCCGGCGCGTCGAGCTTGTCGGCGCCGTTGAAGAACCGGCCCTTTCGGAGTGGCATTTCGAGGGTGCGGAAATAATCCGCCGAGACAAGACGAAGCTCTTCGTCGGGCCCGGGATGCGCCGCATCCATTGGCCGACCCTCGATCTCAAAGGAGGAATCGCTGTTAATCCCGCTCATCGGAAGAATCCAAGTGAAGCCAGCGTATTTTATCCCGGGCAGATTGCGGACGCGCCGCTCCAGTTCGTTAAGAAAATTGATCTGCGACTGCTTGTCGGGATAGCGCAGTTTGGGAAGCGAAATTTCCGCGGTCAGAACATGATCGGGATTGAAGCCCGGATTGACGTTTTCCAGCCTAACGAAGCTCTTGAGGAGCAAGCCGGCCCCGGTGAGAAGAACGAGCGCGAGGGCGACTTCCGCGACGACCGAGACGTTGCGCAGCCGGTTGTGGCGCCGGCCCGAAGTGGAGCCGCGGCCGCCTTCCTTGAGCGACTCGGTCAGGTCGAGGTTTGCCGCTGGCGAGACCGGGGACGAGTGCCGAAGATCAGTCCGGTCCCGATCGCGACGGCGAGGGTGACGAGCAGGACGGTGACGTCGACGTGCACTTCGCTGAGGCGCGGAATGGTCTGAGTGCCGATCGTTTTCACGAGATCGATCGTCCAGATCGCGAAGAGCACGCCTACCGCGGCGCCGAAGATCGAGAGCACCACACTTTCCGTCAGGCGCAAGACGCAGCAAGCGGCGCGCGACTGGCGCCGACCGCGACCCGAATGGCCATCTCACGCTCGCGCGCCGTGGCGCGCGCGAGCAGCATGGTGGCGAGATTGGCGCAGGCGATGAGCAGGACGAGCGCGACCGCACCTGAGCAAAATCAGAAGCAGCGGTTTCACCGGGCCGATCACCTGTTCCTTGAGCGGATAGATCGTCGCGCCAAAGCTGTCGCCTTTCGGATAATTATCGGGATAACGCTGGCGCATTCCCCGAACGACTGTTTCGATCTCGGCCTGCGCCTGCGTCGACGAAACGCCAGGCGCGAGCCGGCCGATCACGCCGTAGCTGCGCGAGGCGCGGTGTTTCATTTCCTGCATCGGTAAAGCCGAGCGGCTGCCAGATGTCGGCCCGTTCTCCGAACTGCGCGCCGGTGATGTTGAAGAGCGGTAGTGGGAATTCGAAGCTGGCCGGCATGATGCCGACAACGGTGAAGGCCCGGCCGTCGGCCATTAGCTTGCTCCCGAGGACGCGTGGATCGCGATCGAATTTGCGCCGCCAGAGTCGTTCGCTGATCACGACGACATCGTCGCGGCCGACGGCGTTTTCTTCCGGGCGAAAAGTGCGGCCGCGGATCGGCTGGACACCTAACAATGGAAAAAGGTCGGCCGAGACCTTTGCTCCGAAGACGCGCTCCGGCAGCTCGCCTTCGGTGAGGTTGAAGGTCGCGGTATCGAAGGCGCCGAGTTTCTCGAAGCTCTTGAGCTGCGTCTTGTAATCAAGAAATTCGGGCGGCGAAACTGGAATGGTTTCGAGATGCTGATCCTTGAAGTGCTCGAAGAGGAGGACGAGGCGCGCCGGATCGTTGTAAGGCAGCGGCTTGATGAGAAGGGCGTTGACGAGGGTGAAAACCGCGGCTGTCGCGCCGATACCGAGCGCCAGCGTCACGATGCCGACGAGAGCGAAGAGCGGGTTTTTAACTAGTAAGCGGAAGGCGTGCCGAATTTCCTGGAACATAAAGTTAATGACGAAGCTCGAAGGAATGAGCAGATAACGAATGACGAAGTGAACGGACTGTTTCCGCCTTCGGATTTCGTCATTTGCGCATCGTCATTTCGTGGCGGGATCGCGCGCGGAGCCGAGGTGTCTCGGGGCGCAAATGGCATCTTCGCCGTCGCGGATTTTTCAAAAGCCTGCGAATCGGCAAGGGAAGTATCGTTTCGGTCAGGGCGCCGGAAACCAGGACGCGAGCGCACGTTCGCTCGAAACCGGAGGCGGCGCATCTGTTGTGGCGGTGAGCAGCAAGGCAACCGCGATGTTGGCGAAGAGCAGGCCGAGGATGAGGAGCGTTTTGATCGATCCGTCGCGAAGATCGTTCAAACGCATCGTTCCGTTCCTTCGTTAGGCAGCGATTTTGTCCTCGACGACGCGGCCGTCGAACAAGTGGATGGTGCGATCGGCGTGCTGCGCGAAGCGCGCGTCGTGCGTCACCATGCAGATGGTCGCGCCGCCAGCGTGCAGTTCCTTCAAGAGATCCATGACCGCTTCGCCATTGCGCGAGTCGAGGTTACCGGTCGGTTCGTCGGCCAGAAGGATGGCCGGCTTGCCGGCGAGGGCGCGGGCGACCGCCACGCGCTGCTGCTGACCGCCGGAGAGCTGGCTCGGGAGATGTTTCGCGCGATGGCCCATGCCGACCCGTTCAAGCGCTTCGGTGACGAACGCTTTGCGCTCGCTCGCGGCCATTCCGCGATAGGTCAGCGGCAGCTCGACGTTTTCATAAACCGTCAGGTCGCCGATGAGGTTGAAGCTCTGGAAAATGAAGCCGATCTCGCGATTGCGGATTCGCGCGCGCTCGGGAAAGGAGAGATTCGCGACCTCGCCGCCCTTGAGCGAATAGCTGCCGCCGGAAGGGCGTATCGAGCAGGCCCGAGGATCGAGAGCAGAGTCGATTTTCCGCAGCCGGACGGCCCGGCGATGGAGACATATTCGCCGGTGCGAATGTCGAGGTGAATGCCCGAAAGCGCATGCGTTTCGACTTCATCAGTAAGGAAGACTTTGGTGACGCTGTCGAGGTGGATCAGGGTGTGGTTTCCGTTATTCATTTGATGTTGGTTAGGTCGTGAGGTGGTTCGAGTTCGTTAGGATTTTCGGTTAGTTGAGGCGAATACGATCGTGTGAATCATAGGCGCTGGTGTCGGACAGGATGACCTGATCGCCTTCCTTCAGACCGCTCAGGATTTCGATAGTGTTGACCGAGCTGCGGCCGAAATGCACCGGGGTGCGGACCGCTTCGCCGTTGGAGGCCAGCTTAAAGACGCCGACGGTCGCACCATCCTGCGCAAAGGCTGGCCGGCCGACGTAGAGCACATTGTTGAGCCGCTCGAGCTCGATCGTGCCGTCGACGCTAAGATCGGGACGTGCGCCCTTTGGCAGCGCCCCATCGAGTGCCACATCGACCGTGACCGTGCCCTGTTCGACCGCAGGATCGACGCGGGTGACGTGGCCGGGAATGATTCCGTTGCGTGTATCAATTGTAGCGGGCTGGTTAATCTGGATGTCCTTTGCCTGGGTCTCGGCGATTTTGACTTGCGCCTTCAATTTTGTCGGATCGGCGACGCGGGCGATGTTCGTCCCCGGGGTGACGCGCTGGCCGACTTCGACCGGCAACTGTTGCAGCACGCCCGTCATGCCGGCGCGGACGTGCAAGTTTTTGACTTCGTTCTCGCGCAACTCGGCGGATGCTTTCAATTGTTCGACCTCGGCCTGCTTGGCGGCCAGTTGCGGGTCGATCGAACTACGGGCAAAGGAGAGCCGCTTGGCCTCAATCGTATCGCGATTGGCGAGTTCATCCCGTTTTATAATCGAGGTCTTGTAGGCGAGCTCGGCAATGAGGCCGTTCTTGATTAGACTGTCGTTTGTTTCGGCTTCCATCTTGGCCTGCAGATATTCCGAGTGCACCTGGGCGGTGGTCGATTCCTGGTTGAGCAACTCGCGCTGGAGCGTTGCCCGAAGCGTAGTCAGTTCGGCCTCCGCGCCCTTCGCCTTAAGTTCGGCATCCAGTGCGGCCTGCTGGAGGTCCGGGCTGGAGAGTTCTACGATCAGCGTGTCGGGCTCGACGTGCGCGCCTGGCCTAACGACAATCTTTTCGACCCGGCCATCCTTGGTCGCCGCGATCCAGCGAATGTCCTCTGGCACGAGCGTGCCGAGCCCGCGCACCTGGCGAAGCATCGGGCCGCGCTTCACTGTGTCGATCCAGACCGACGCTCGATCCACGCTCACGGCGGCCGGTTTCAACCGCGAAACCACCACTGTGATGAAGATGAGGCCGAGCACCGAAGCAGCGGCAATAATCAGCCGTCGCTTCCGTTTTTGTCGGGCGACATGCGGGCGCGGGACATCCATGGACGAAGTGACCGGTGTGAAGCCCGGAGCGCGCGCGGGCTCGGCACCGCCGATCACTTCGAAGCTTCTTTGCATGATGGCGTATTCCGGCGTCTAAAGCACGCCGAGATGATGGATGAGGGTCGCGACCGCCTGGAGGCTGTTCACGATCGGCAAAAGCGCGGTCAGTATGAGGGCCGCGAAGACGCCGGTTTCCCCGGCAAAGCTGCGCTGCGCTTCTTCAGCGAAATACTGGTTGCTGATCCGGAAGAATGGAATCCCGCCGCGGAATTTCGCCGGCGTCCCGCAGGTTCCGTGCAAGGTCGCGCTCTGATAGTTTTGGTTGATCTGCGGGAAGCTTTGGCCGCTGCGCTCAGCGCGCGGGTTCGCGTCATACCGCTGACTCAGGTCTTGGATTTGATGTGTAGTATTCATGTTCTTGCTGGCTGTTACTTGTGAGATGCATTCGGTCTCACATTTGGATTCAGGAATTTTTCCCGAAGTGAGCGCTCCTATCGCAATGCCCGTGCCATGTCGTTTCCATTTTCATAAATGATTGTGCCACAGTTTATTGTGTTCACTCTAAGATTTGGAAGCCGGTGATTTTGCCTCGACGTTGGGACTGAAGGTGTCCCGATTGTGGGACGCACGCATAAGAGCGCCGCGTCTGCTTGTCGTTAGGCTACAAGCGGCAGGCACAGCAGGGCCTCGCAACCGGAATGGTCAATGCGGTTCGTCAGGTTAAGCGATCCACCGTGGGCCTCGGCGATTTGCCGGCTGAGAGTCAATCCAATTCCCGAGCCACCTGGCTTGGTCGTGAAAAACGGAACGAACAAGTTGCTTGGATTCATGATTCCGGGTCCTTCGTCGCGCACGAAAACCTCCGCCCGATCAGCCTGGACGCGCCAACCCGCAGTCACGTTGCCACCAGTTTCGAGCGAGGCGTCGACTGCGTTGTGCAGGATGTTGATCAGCAGCTGTTCTATTTGCGCCGCGTCCGCTCCCAGCGTAACCGCGGGGCCTTCGACTAGTCGCACTGCCATGCGGGTTTCCAAGCCGACCACTCGCCTGACGAGTTCGCCCAGGTCGATCTGCTCTTTCTGCGGCGGTGGGAGTCGGGCGAGGCGGGCGTAGGCCTGCATGAAACGGCTGAGCGATTCCGCACGGGTCGCGATTACGGTCAAGCCGCTCCGCGCATCGTCGCGCCAATCGGGTGGCAGAGGCTCGCGCCGGAGCAGACTCTCGAGGCTACCCGCGATCGATTTGATCGGTGCGAGCGAGTTGTTCATTTCATGGCCAAGCACCCTGACGAGTCGCTGCCAGGCCTGACGTTCTTCCTCGCGCAGGGTTCGGCTCAGATCGGTCAGGACGAGCAGTTCATGTGGCAAACCGTGCTCGCGAAAATTACTCTTGCGCACGCCCCAGCGGCCGGTGGCGCCGGGAAAGGTCAGGGTCAGCGGCGCGTCTTCATCGGCATCGAGACAGACGGCCAGACCGAGATCGCTCGCGCGGCGCCCGAGCAACTTGTCGATTGGCCGGCGGAGCAGATTTTCTCCTGCGCGATTGACCAAACGGAGCCGCCGGTCGGGATCGAACGTGAAGACCGCGACATCGATCTCCGCCATGATGGTTCGCAGGAGCGCGGTCGCTTCGAACGCGCCGAGTCGCTGGACGCGCAAGGTTTCGCCGAGCTGATTGATTTCGAGCAGGACCTCGCCGAGAGCGTCATCAGTGCGCGCGCCGCGGGCGCGAATCGAATAATCGCCCTCGCGCAGAGCCGCGAGGAGGTTGCTCATCGTCTGAAGCGGACGCACGACGTGTTCGCGCGCACTGGCAAGAAAACTGAGCGCGCAACCCACGATGATCAGAGTCAACGTCCAATCGACCTTCGGGCTGAAATCGCCGAACCAGAGCAGCGCGAAAGCAATGATCGCGGCCGGCGCGCCCGCGGCGATCGTGAGCCATGTCAGGCGCCCTTCGTGGGAGAGGCGGCGGTGGAATTTTCGATGGCCGATTCCGGATTTCTGATTTGTCGGGTTGGCCACGGTTTCTCCCAATCAGCCCTCAGAAATTAGCAATCAGAGATCTCAAAGCCCATGGTGCTGGAGGCGCCGGTAGAACGCGCTCCGGCTTAGGCCCAATGCCTCGGCGGCTTTGCGCGCGTTGCCATCATTCCGGGCGAGCGCCTTCTTGATCAAAAGCGCCTCCACTTCGTCCAGGCTCATCTCCTCCAGCCTTGGAGAACCGTCCGACGCATTCGTTAGGCCAAGATCGTTCGCCTTGATCTGCGCGCCCTGCGACATGAGAACCGCGCGCTCGATCACGTGATCCAGCTCGCGCACGTTACCGGGAAATTCATGACGCATGAGCGCTTCGTGTGCGGACGGTTCGAAGCCGGTGAGCTTTTTTCGGTAACGCTCGGCGTGCTGGCGCAGGAAGTGGGCGGCGAGCGGCGCGATATCTTCGCGTCGTTCGCGGAGCGGCGGAAGCGCGATCTCGATTGTGTTCAGGCGGAAGAGCAGATCCTGCCGGAACCGTCCGCCCGCGACTTCTTCGTGCAGGTTGGAATTAGTCGCGGAAATGATCCGCACGTTCGCGTGCAAGGTACGCGAGGAGCCGACCCGCTCAAACTCGCCCGTCTCGATCACGCGCAGCAGCTTCGCCTGCTGACTCATCGGCAGGTTGGCGATCTCGTCGAGAAAAAGCGTGCTCTCATCGGCCAGCTCGAAGCGGCCCGCCCGATCCGCCTTGGCGTCGGTGAAGGCGCCTTTGACATGACCAAAAAGCTCGCTCTCAAAAACGCCCTCCGAGAGGCCGCCCATATTGACCGTGATCATCAACTTGTTCGCCCGTGGCGAGAGCGAATGCAGCGCTTGCGCGATCAATCCCTTGCCCGTGCCGTTTTCGCCCGTGATCAAGACGTTCGCATCCGAGGGCGCAACGCGCGTGACCAGCTCGATCACCGGCCGCATCCGGGGCGAGTCGGAAATGATATTCGGCATCTTGCCCCGGAGCAGTTCGTTCTTCGCCTCGAGCTGCTGGCTTTTGCGGAGCGCGTTCCCGAGCGCGATCTGGGTGCGGACGATCGCGAGAAGGCGATCGTTATCCCACGGTTTGGTGACGAAATCGCGTGCCCCAAGTTTCATCGCCTCGACCGCGAGATCGACCGTCGCCCATGCCGTCATGACGACGATCGGCAGCGTATCGTCGAGCGCCTGGACGCGCGGGATAACCTCGAGACCTTCCTGTCCGGAAGTCGTGTCCCGGGTGTAATTGAGATCCATCATAAGAAGGGCATAGCTTTTCTTCTCGAGCGCATTCAAAACCACGCCTAACGACGTGACCGCGTCGGTTTGATGACCTTCGCTCTTGAGCAAGATGCGGAGAGCCTCGAGGACATCGGGCTGGTCGTCAGCGATCAGGATACGGCTCACGGCATAACGATGAACCGCATTTCCGGCGGCGCGTCAATTCCGTGAGGAGCACGCGCACTCGTTAGGCGCGATTTTCTCCTGCTGGTCGGCGCGGCGTCAGGCAGGAGTTTGTCAAAGACCTTGCCGGCTGATCGCCGCTCCAAGCGGGCTATTAGCTGCGCCCGTAGACGACGGCGTAGAGATACTCCGAGAAGGCATCGACTGTGCCGGTGACTTTGAAGACGCTGCCCCAGGACCAGAGTCGGATCGCAATCGGATCGTTGTCGCCGGGGTTGCCACCCAGGTCGAAGCCGCCGCGATAAGCCACCCAGTGGTCGGGTGGAATGGCGTCGTCTTCGCTGTGGATCTTGCTCCCGTGGCTGGTTGGTTTCTTGCGCGCGGCAGGAACGGATTTGCGCCACCACATGTTTTCTTCGCGGTCACTCCCGCCGTTATGCAGCAGGTTGGTGTCGATGAGAAAAAAGGCGACCCCGCCGGCCTTGACCGCGTTCTGCGCGTGGCGCATGCAATCGATTTCGCCCCAGGAAAAGCAGGTTTCCCATCCGCCGAGCGGAAGGTCGAAGACGTCTTGAGTCCAGCTGCGTTCGTCCCCCCAAAAGGTCAACGACTCGAGGCCGTTGGCGTCGCCATCCACATCCTCCCAAATGTTGGCGTCGTCGCGCATGTTGGTAGCGATCAGCCAGTCCTCCTCGCCGACAAGAAATCGTACCGGCGCGGGCTCGATTCGTTAGGCGCAGAAGTTTCCTAAAACACGTTGAAGTGCATCGGCACGCGCACCTGCGCGGTCACGGGATGACCATTTTTCATCGCCGGGGCCCACTGCCATTTCGCGATCGCGCGCATCGCCTCGTAGGCAAAAGCCGGATCCGTCATCTGCTCGATCTCGAACTCGGTTGCCTTTCCATCGACGCCAACCGTGCAGATGACGCTGACGAACCCTTTCTCCCGATCGTCGGCTTCCGGTTGGGGATATCTGGGCCGATATCCCTTCAGGACTCTGGGCGGGACATCAAACGCATCCGACTTGGCATGCACGACCGACACCATTGGTTTGAGCGGAGTGCGTGCCCGGTCCTGGTAATTCCCGCAATCGGCCAGCAGCAGGAGCGCGAGGATGAGGGAGATTCCTTTCCCGCTGCCGATGAGAAAGCTGCTAGTTTTCATCGATTATTCCCTCCTCAGTTAAGAGTGGCGATACGTTGAGGATGCCGTCGCATCAATCTAACTAAAGATCACGGAAAAAGCTGCAGCGCAACGAAGCGAAGCGCGATTTCGCGGTTGTGATTCGCACCATTGTCAGCGAGA
Organism: uncultured Verrucomicrobiae bacterium; assembly: GCA_963776615.1. Taxonomy (GTDB): domain Bacteria; phylum Verrucomicrobiota; class Verrucomicrobiia; order Chthoniobacterales; family UBA10450; genus Palsa-1392. Next base: position 141,296 of record CAVZNJ010000008.1, on the reverse strand, counting down.
AATGCCCCTCTTGAATTGAGCAGGCAATGAATCTTCAGACCGCTCATCTGGTCATCGTCTTCGCACTCGTGGTGGGTGTCTTCATTGCCTTCGTGCGGGAATGGCTCTCACCCGATGTCGTCGCCTTAATCGCGCTCGGCGCGCTCCTCTTTACGGGGATTTTGAGTAGCGATGAGACGATGAAAGTCTTCAGCAACAGCGCACCGATCACGATCGGCTGCATGTTTGTCCTGAGCGCCGCGCTGGAGCGGACCGGCGCGCTCGATGCGGTGGCTCGCGTCTTTCTGCGCCTGGCGGGTGCGAGTGAGTTGCGGGCCCTGGTCGTGCTGGCGGTTTTTACCCAGCGGCTCGAGACGCCGCTGGACAAATTGCGCTTTGCCGCGGGCGATTTGCTGCTCCTCGAGACGCCGGTGGCCGGAGTGAAAGGAATCAAGGAAATGCCGGGGGTGGTTTTCCAACCTGAAGCGGAATTGGGAGATGAAACCAGCGGAGCCCGGGAAGCCGTCCTGATGGAAGGCATCATAGGAAGCCGATCGACCTTCGTCGGCAAGACACTGCGCGAACTCAATTTCCGGCAGCGCTACGGCGTCCTGATCCTGGCGGTGCACCGGCAGGGCGAAAATCTGCGCGAGAACTTCGAGGATGTGCGCCTCGCCTTCGGCGACACCCTGCTCGTCCAGGGACCGGCGCAGGGAATTCAACGGCTGATGCAGGAGCGCGATTTCCTGAACCTGACCGAACCCAAACAGCGCGCCTTCCGTCCGCACCTCGCGCCGCTCGCGACCGGCACGATTACCGTCGTGATGCTGGTGGCCGCCTTCGATATCCTGCCGATCGCGGCCCTCGCGCTGATTGCGGCAATTTTCGTTGTCGTCGCTGGGTGTCTCGACATTGAGGAAGCCTACGAAGCGATCGAGTGGAAATTGCTTTTCATCATCTTCGGCATGCTCGCTCTCGGCTCCGCGAGGAGACGACGAGGCGCAGCGCATCTTCTGGCCAGTGGAGTGACCGGCGCGGTCGGACGATTCGGGCCGTTTGCGACTCTGTCGGTCATGTATCTGGTGGCGATGATCCTCACTGAATTGATCAGCAACAACGCGGTCGCCGTGCTTCTCACTCCGCTCGCGTTTGAAATCGCCGCGACCATGGGAGTCGATGCGCGCCCGTTTGCGGTCGCGGTCATGTTCGGTTGCAGCGCGAGCTTCGCCACGCCGATCGGTTACCAGACAAACACCTATGTCTTCGGCGCCCGGTGGCTACCGCTTCATGGATTTCCCGAGGGTGGGTGCGCCGCTCAATCTGATCCTTTGGGTTACGGCCAGTCTGCTCATTCCTCGCTTTTGGCCGTTCATCGCGAAGCCCTAGGACCGGCGTTGCCACGACGTTTGCAAATTCGTCGGGCAAAATTATTTCCGTAAAAAACGCCTTGCCAGTTCGGGATTTGCCGGTCATCATCGGGGCTGCGCCGGCCCAAAAATCTCGGCTACGCCACCATTAAATATCCAAACATATCCATGAAAATAAAACATTTCGCTCTTCTCACACTCTTGACTCTGGCTGGATCGGTCCCGGCCTTTTCCGGGACCAGCTTCACCGCGACCGGCGTCATCGACATGTTACCGACCTCCATGTCGGACGACGCTTCGATTGTCGTCGGAGTCGGCGTCTACGGCACGCCGAATCTCTATTATACGGAAGCTGGCGGTGCCGTTGTCATCGGTGATGGGTGCGACAGCGGTCTGCCCGCAATTTCGGGTGACGGAACGACCGTTGTCGGTTGCCATGTTGACGCTAATGGCAAATGGAACGCTGCCAAATGGCTCGGTGGCACGAGCTGGCTGGATCTGGGCACGGTAGACGGTGGGGTTTCCTGCGACGCTTTTCTAAGTGGAGCCTACGGGGTGAATCAGGATGGTTCGCTCGCCGTCGGTCTGCTTTATTTACCGCAGCTTTGCAAAGCCAATGCGGGCACGTGGGACCTGGTCAATGGCGGTGCGACCGTTCTGCCTGCCGAGTTCGGCAACACTACCTACTCGCGCGCCAACGCCGTCAACGCTGATGGCAGCGTGATTGTTGGCTGGCAGGATCAACAGACCGGGGAACGAGTGGCCGCGAAATGGGTCAACGGCGTTGAAGAGATAATCCTCACCCCGGCTGGCGGATTCAATGGCGAGGCGTTGGCCGTTAGCGGGGATGGTAAATCAATTGTTGGTACTAACTACAACTGGGGGGGAAAAGAAGCCTGGCTCTGGCGCCCTGACACGGGCGTTATGCCGATCGATGGACTCAAGGGGGACTTTACCGCGACGGACGTCAGCGACGAGGGCCGAGTCGTCGTCGGCTACGCCCAAAAAGCATTCAGCACGCGCGCCTTCATCTGGAGGCCTGGAATGGGTTCCGTATACCTGGATAATTATCTCACCAAACAGCGCGTGATGGTGCCGGCCGGTTGGAGCTTGAACAGCGCATCGATCATCTCGGCTGATGGCAACATCGTCTACGGCTGGGGCATTAACCCGGACGGTATGATCGAGATGTTCAAGGTCGTGCTGCACTGAATGCGCCTCCGGCCGGGCCGCGCAAGTCAACCACGGCGACTTGAGCAGGCCCTCCGGTGAAGATTCCGGGACGGTTGATTGATCGGGATGCGGTTCCGATCTTTCAACCGTTTCCCTTTCTCAAGTTCGATGGACACGATGCGCTTTTCATGCGCGCCGCTCACGGCCCAGCGACGGAACCCCAGTCTTTGGAAAAATTTCGTCACGACGCCGGACCGTTCAGTCTATCCGGGCACTATGGAATGTCGATGGCATTGCAGTTAGCTTGACGATTGCTCGCCACAGTGTTGCATAGCGGGGTCACCGGCATACCGCCGGTGACCCCGCTTTTGCCCGATGACCAGTTTGCCTACCGTCCTGCCAACTTCGCCTAACAAACCGCCCGCGATCCTTTCGCTCATCGGCAATACGCCGCTGCTCGAGATTACCCGGATGGATACCGGGCCGTGCCAGCTTTTCGTCAAGCTGGAGAACCAGAACCCGACGGGCTCGATCAAGGACCGCGTCGCGCTTACCATGATCGAAGCGGCGGAGCGCGACGGGAAGCTGCAAGCCGGGTGGCACGATTATCGAGGCGACCGCGGGAAATACCGGCCTCGGTCTCGCCCTCATCGCCGGCGCGAAGGGTTATCGCATCATCCTTGTCATCCCCGACAAGATGTCGCAGGAAAAAATCGCCCACGTCCGCGCGCTCGGCGCCGAAGTTCGCCTGACGAGAAGCGACGTGACCCGCGGCCACCCAGAATATTATCAGGACGTGGCCGCGAAACTGACGGCCGAAATTCCGGGCGCGTTTTACGTCAACCAGTTTGGCAACCCGGCCAATCCGCTCGCCCATGAGACCACCACCGGCCCGGAAATCTGGGAGCAGATGAACCACGACGTCGACGCGGTCGTGGTTGGCGTCGGTTCCGGCGGCACGCTCACCGGGCTCGGGCGTTTCTTCAAAAAGGTGCAGCCGAATCTCGAGATGATCTTGGCCGATCCGACCGGCTCGATTTTATACGAATGGGTCAAGACCGGCAAACTGGAGAAAGCCGGGAGTTGGGCGGTGGAAGGCATCGGCGAGGATTTCATTCCCGACATCGCCGACATGTCGCTTGTCAGCGACGCCTTTGAGATCGACGACAGTGAAAGCTTCGCGGTCGCGCGCGAGCTCCTGCGCCAAGAGGGAATTCTGGGCGGCTCCTCGACCGGCACGCTCCTCGCCGGTGCGCTTCACTATTGCCGGCAACAGACGAAAAAGAAGCGGGTCGTCACCTTCATTTGCGACACGGGCAACAAATATCTCTCGAAGATGTTCAACGATTTCTGGATGGCCGAGCAGGGCTTTGTCCAGCGTCCGACGCACGGGGACCTGAGCGATCTCATTTCTCACCGCCCGGAAAAGGGAGAAGTGATTTCCGTCGGGCCTAACGACACTCTGCTCACCGCCTTCAAGCGCATGCGCACCGGCGAGGTCTCACAATTACCGGTCTTGAACGGAGAAGGTCGCGCTATAGGCATTATCGATGAATCCGATCTGCTCGTGAAGGTCACGCGTGATTCGGCGAAGTTTAACGAGCTGGTAATCTCGGCCATGACCGACCGGCTCGAGACGCTCTCGCCGGCGGCCAACATCGGGGATTTGTTGGGCGTGTTCGACCGCGGCCGGGTCGCGATCGTGATGGACGGCGACAAATTCCTTGGCCTGATCACGCGGGTCGATTTGCTCTCCTACCTCCGGCTGCACATGCCGAAGTGAGGAAGGCTGATGAGTCGGGGAAGCAGGAAGCTGTAGACTGTGCCTCCGAGCTTGAAGCAGTTACGTTCCTTTCCTTCTTTCCTGATTCATCTCTTATGAAGAAAAAACACGCTCTCGCCACCCGCGTCATTCACGCTGGCCAATCACCTGATCCGTCCACCGGCGCAGTCATGACGCCCATCTACGCCACCTCAACCTACGTGCAGGAAAGCCCGGGTCGGCACAAAGGCTACGATTACGCGCGCTCGATCAACCCGACGCGGAGCGCCTACGAACGCTGCGTCGCCGATCTCGAAAGCGGCACGCGCGGCTGGGCCTTCGCTTCCGGTCTCGCCGCCATGTCGACCGCCCTCGAAACGATTGACAGCGGCTCGCATGTCCTGGTGAGCGACGATCTTTACGGTGGCACTTATCGGCTCTTCGAAAAGGTGCGCCGGCGCTCCGCGAATCTCGATTTCACGTTTATCGACATGACCGACGCCTCGAAGATCGAGACGGCGTTCAAGCCCAACACGCGAATGGTCTGGGTCGAGACGCCGAGCAATCCGCTGCTCAAGCTGATCGACCTCGAAGCGGTAGCGAAGATTGCGCGCAAGCACAAGGCGATTTCGGTTTCTGATAATACCTTCGCCAGCCCGTGGATCCAGCGGCCGATCGAACTCGGCTTCGATATGGTGATTCACTCCGCGACCAAATATCTCAACGGCCACTCCGACATGGTAGGGGGCGTTGCGGTCGTAGGAGAAAGCAAGGATCTCGGAGACCAGATGCAGTTTTTGCAAAACTCGGTCGGCGCAATCGCCGGTCCGTTCGACAGTTTTCTCGCCATGCGTGGCTTGAAGACGCTCGCCTTGCGGATGGAGCGTCATTGCCAAAACGCGCAGGAGCTGGCCGGTTGGCTCGAGAAGGAACCGAAGGTGCGAAAGGTCAATTATCCCGGCCTAACGAGTCATCCGCAGCATGATCTGGCCACCCGTCAGATGGGCGACCGATTTGGCGGGATGGTCACGGTGATCCTCGACACCGATCTCGCCGGGACGCGACGCTTCCTCGAAAACACGCACCTTTTCTCCCTCGCGGAAAGTCTGGGCGGAGTCGAGAGCCTGGTAAATTACCCGCCGATCATGACCCACGGCGCGATCCCCGAAGCGCAACGCATCGCTCTCGGCATCACCGAATCGCTCGTTAGGCTCTCGGTCGGGGTGGAAGACGTCGAAGACCTGCGCGACGACCTGAAGACCGCGCTCGCGGCGATCTGAGGCGTCATCTCAGGCTTGTCATCCCGAGCCGTGGCCGTAATGCAGCCCGACAGGGCGAGGCCGGACTTTCAAACGGTGAGGGACCTCCCAATTGCAATCCACGTCCTGGGAGAACGCGAAACCGTTCACTTACATGGGTGAGATCCCTCTCCGTGCTGCGCCGGATCGGGATGACAAGCGAGCGGCGGCCTTGCGTTGTGATTTTTTCATCGCCCCGTTAAGCTGCGCGCCATGGGCAGCAGCTTTGGCCGACTCTTTCGCATCACCACCTTCGGCGAATCGCATGGCGGCGGCGTGGGCGTGGTGATAGAAGGCTGCCCGCCGCGCATTTCGTTAGGCGAAACCGACATTCAGCGCGCGCTCGATCGCCGCCGGCCGGGCCAGAGCGCGATCGTCTCACCTCGCCAGGAAGCCGACCGCTGCGAAATTCTCTCCGGCGTTTTTGAAGGCAAGACATTGGGGACGCCGATTGCCATCCTGGTGCGAAACGAAGACGCGCAACCGGAAGCCTATCGCGAGATGAAGGAAGCGTTCCGCCCCTCCCACGCTGATTTCACCTATCAGGCGAAGTATGGCATCCGCAACTGGCAGGGTGGGGGACGCGCTTCGGCGCGCGAAACAATCGGCCGCGTCGCCGCCGGTGCCGTTGCGCACCAGGTGCTGGAGACTCTGCACCCGGCGCTCGAAGTCGTGACATACGTGGTTCGACTATACGACATTGCCGCCACGGTCGATTCCCAGGCGGTGACTTGCGCCGAGGTCGAGGCAAATGCCGTGCGATGCCCGGATGAAGTTGCGGCGAGGAAAATGATTCAGTCAATCGAGCAGGCGCGGGCTGATGGCGATTCGTTAGGCGGGATAATCGAGTGCGTTATCCGGGGCGTGCCCGCAGGCTTGGGCGAACCGGTCTTCGACAAGCTCGAGGCTGATCTTGGCAAGGCGATGCTCAGCCTGCCAGCAACGAAAGGCTTCGAGATCGGTTCCGGTTTCGCGTCCGCTGCGATGAAGGGCTCGCAGCACAACGATCCCTTTGAGGTCCGGGAAGGCAAGATCCGGACGACAACGAACCGCTCTGGTGGCGTGCAAGGCGGGATCAGCAATGGCGAGAACATTGTCTTCCGCGTCGCCTTTAAGCCAACGGCCACCATCGCCCGTGCGCAAAAAACTGTTACTGTTGCCAAGGAGGAAGCAACGCTCGCAGCGCGCGGGCGTCACGATCCCTGTGTCCTGCCGCGCGCTGTGCCGATGGTCGAGGCAATGGCGATGCTGGTCCTCTGTGATCACGCTCTGCGCCAGAAGAGCATTTCGGATTTCAGGTCCTAATTCGCCGGTTGAGATTTCTTTGCCGGGCAATCTGAAGTCTTCAATTTGAGATTTGGGATTCCATGAATAACGGCTCGCCACTCTGGCAGACCATTTTCATCTCGTTCGCCCTGCTCGTGATTCTCTTTGAAGTCGTGCGCGGATGGCGGCTCGGGATTGTCAGGCAAGTGGTTCGCCTCTTCGCGGTCCTAGCGGCCTACACGGCGGCATTGTTGGGTGGCCGTTGGCTCGCGCCAATTCTCCGTCCGGTGCTGCGCGCCCCTGATTTATTTATCTCGGTGGCTGCCGGGGTCATCCTCGCCCTCGCCATCTATGCTGCAGTCAACGCGCTGGGCGCAATTCTCTTCAAGCGCACGGGACAGCAGGCGGTCGGAATGGTACGCCTGCTCTATGGCGTTTGCGGCGCGGCGCTGGGTATTTTCTTTGGATTTTTCATCGTCTGGCTGGTCGTGGTCGCGATTCGTTCCACGGGCGCAATCGCGAGCGGGGAATTGCATTCGCAAACGGCGGCGCTGGATCGCGTCGCTGCACTGACGGCGAGCCCGGCTTCCTCGCCTAACGAGACGCAGCCGATGCTCGATACTCTGGCTCGGTTGAAGAATTCGATCGAACTTGGTTCGTTAGGCGAAGCGATCGAGGCAGTTGACGTCGTGCCGACACAAACCTACCAAATACTGGGAAAGGTTGGGACGCTGGTTTCAAACCCACGTAGCGCAGAGCGTCTCCTCTCCTATCCCGGAGCGAAGGAATTGATGGAAAATCCAAAGATCATCGCCTTGCGCGACGACCGTGAGATCATCGAACTGATCCAGGAACAGCGTTTTATGAAGCTGCTGCAAAATCCTAAGCTGATCGAGGCGCTGAACGACCCCGCGCTGTCGGCACAGATTAGGAGCTTTGATTTCCAAAGGGCGCTCGATTACGCGCTGAAGAAATGAGCGCATGGGAATCAGGACACGACCCTAGACGAGGCAAAATGACCGCCGAGCGGTGATCTTCTTTGTGACCTTGGCACCGGCCGTGCGAAATTTCCGGTCAACATGAACTACCTAACGACGATCGGGCTCGAGGTGCATGTGCAGCTCAAGACGCGCTCGAAAATGTTTTGTGGCTGCGCGGTGGAGTTTGGTGCGCCACCGAATTCCCTGACCTGCCCGACCTGCCTCGGGTTGCCCGGCGCATTGCCGGTCATGAATCATGAGGCGCTCCGACTGACGGCGCTGACCGGCCTGATGCTCGACTGCGAGATCGCACCTGTCTGCAAGTTCGACCGGAAGAATTATTTCTATCCCGACATGCCGAAGAACTATCAGATCTCGCAATATGAACTGCCGCTTTGTGCCAACGGTCGCGTTCCGTTACCCGATTCTGCTTATCCCAAGGATGCACGGAAGAACGTCGTAACGCCGGAAAAGGAAGTGCGCCTCGTGCGAATTCATCTCGAAGAAGATGTGGCGAAGAGTTTTCATTTCGAGAGCAGCACCGGGATCGATTTCAATCGCGCCGGCACTCCCCTGATGGAGATCGTGACGCAACCGGAGATCCATTCCCCGGAGGAGGCCTTCGCTTTTCTCACCGCCCTGAAACAAATCCTGATCTACGGCGGGGTGAGCGACGCTGACATGGAGAAAGGGCAATTGCGCTGCGATTGCAACGTGTCGGTGCGGCCGGAAGGGCGGACTGATTTTGGGACGAAGATCGAGATCAAGAACATGAACTCGATCAGCGGCGTGCGGCGGGCACTGGTTTACGAAGTGGAACGACAAACCGCGGCACTGGCGCGCGGCGAGACTCTCGCCCAAGAAACTCGGCGCTGGGACGAGGACGCAGGCCAGACGTTCGTGATGCGGAGCAAGGAGATGGCGCATGATTATCGCTATTTTCCCGATCCCGATTTGCTCCCGGTGCGAAGCGAAAACCTGATCAAGGAGGTGCTGGGCCGCGTGCCGGAGCTGCCGTCGGCAAAGCGCGCGCGTTTCATCGCGCAGTATGAGGTAAGCGCCTACGATGCCGGCGTGCTAGCAGCTGATCTTGATCTCGCAGCCTACTTCGAAAGGGCGGCGCAAGGCGCGCACAAGCCGAAGCAGATCGCTAACTGGATCCTGAATGATCTGCAAAATGCCCTAACGAATGCTGGCCTGACGATCACGCATTGCCCGATCGCGCCCGACACACTCGATGAGTTGGTCAACCTGATCGACGCCGGCAAGATCAGCGGGAAACAGGGGAAGGAAGTGTTTTCCGAGATGTTTGCCGGCGGCAAGGGCGCGGGAGCGATTGTGGAGGAGAACGGGATTACGCAATTGAGCGATTACGCCTCGCCTCGAGGCGCTTTGCGATGAGGTAATCGCGGCGTATCCCAAGCCAGCGGCTGATTTTCGGGCCGGCCACGCGGCTTCGCTCAACTTCCTCAAGGGCCAGGTGATGAAGCGGTCGCAAGGCAAGGCCAATCCCGGGCTCGTCGGTGAAATCCTCGAGCGCAAGCTGAAGTAGCTGGCCCGCTTCGCACTTGCCCTCTGGCAGTCGATGGAGGCACGATGGAGCCATGTTCAAACGCCGTCGCCATATCGTGCCGGGGGAAGCGCCCGGTTTACTCAAGCTTTCAGGCGACTCGCCTGCCAAGCCGCCTTTGATCACTCTGATCGAGTACGGGCCCGATTATCTCGAAGAACGCAAGGATGTCGACTCGGACGAGCTTCTACCGCATCTCAATAATGAACTTGTCACCTGGATCAACATTGATGGCCTGGGGGACCTCAACATCCTGCGTATCCTGGGGAAGCGCTTTAACCTCCATCCGCTGGCCCTGGAAGACGTTCTCGATACGGGGCAGCGACCCAAGGTAGAGCAGTTTGATGACTATCTCTTCATCGTGGTGAAGATGTTGTATCTCGATCCGGAGCGCGAGATCGGTGGAGAACAAGTCAGCATGTTTCTGGGCAAGACTTTCCTCATCACCTTGCAGGAGGAACCGGAGCGAGATGTCTTTGGACCGGTGCGCGGCCGGATTCGCAGCGGGAAAGGCCGGATCCGCCATGCGGGTTCCGATTACTTGGCTTATGCCCTGCTCGATTCGATCATCGATCATTACTATCCAGTCCTTGAGTCAATCGGGACAGAGATTGACGCGATCGAGGACGAGCTGATCGAAAATCCATTGGCGCGCCCGGTGGGTAGCCTACACGAGCACAAGCGGACGTTGACCCAGATTCGAAGGATGGTCTGGCCTCTGCGCGATGTCACAAGCCTTCTCTTGCATGAGGAGCCGGGTCTGATTCGGCCGGAAACCAAGGTCTATCTGCGCGACTGTTATGACCATAGCGTGCAGTTAATGGACCTGGTGGAGAGTTATCGTGACGTCCTTTCAGGTCTGACCGAAGTTCACATTTCGAGCATCGGGCTTCGGACGAACGAGATCATGCGCGTGCTCACGGTGATAACCGTCATTTTCATTCCACTTACTTTTATCGCCGGAGTGTATGGGATGAACTTCACTCACATGCCGGAGCTGGCGCAGCCTTATGGTTATTTTGCCTGTCTCCTCCTCATGTTGAGCGTGGCCGTCGGGCAGATTCTTTATTTCAAGAAGAGACGCTGGCTTTAAGACTGGCGCTGGGGTGGATGCATCGGCGCCAGCGTTGTGCCATCTTCCCCGGCCATGCCGAAATACCTGGTGGTCAGCACAAGCGGCAATCCTTCCAGCAACAGCCGGAAGATGGGGCAGGTGGCGTTTGAGTTTCTCCTGAAGGCGCAGGTCGATTGCGAATGGGTCGATCTCGCGGGAATGGATCTTCCGCTTGTGTGATGCCGATGCCTGTTATGCACATCCGGCCGCGCGAAAGCTCGATACCGCTGTGAAAGCGGCGGACGGGGTGTCTCGTGGCGGCGCCGGTCTACAACTATGACGTCAGTGCATCCGCCAAGAACATGATCGAGCTGACCGGCAGCTCATGGGAAGACAAGAGTGGTCGGTTTTCTCTGCGCGGCGGGCGGCATGAGCAGCTACATGTCGGTCATGGCCTACGCCAACAGTCTGATGCTGGATTTTCGCTGCGTGATCATTCCGCGTTTTGTTTACGCGACCGGCGACGTCTTCGACAACGACAAGGTGACAGACAAAAAACTCGTGGCGCGAATTGAGCGGGTCGCGTCCGAGCTTGTCCGCTTTACAAGGGCTTTGCGCGGTTAGAGAGCCGGAGGGTTCGTCAGGTTGAGGACGCGACCTTCGCGCCCAGCCAGATCTCGGCGCCTTCCCGGGCTGCTTCCACTTCGAGCGGCCGGCCGCTTTCCATGACTAGCATATGCGCGGCCTCGACCATGTTCTCGACCATCTTGTCGTCGTGATTTGGGTCATGATGAAAGAGGAAGAGTTTGCGGACCTCGGCATCGACGGCGAGGGACACAGCGCTGCTGAGCGAGCCGTGTCCCCATCCGACTTTCGCGGCATATTCGTCGTCGGTGTACTGCGCATCGATGATGAGGATGTCGGTGCGATGAAGAAACTCCACCAACTTGGTGCGGGCATCGGCTGCGAAGGCGCGCGCTTCGGAGTCAGACTTTCCCTGGCTGAGTTTCAGGATCTCATAGGGCTCGTTATCGGGGAAGTAGGCGATCGTGCCGTTCGTCGTGGTGAGGCGATAGCCGACACAGATCCCCGGATGGTTCACAAAGCGAGCCTGCACTTTGACCTTCCCGATGGTGAACTCCATCTCCTTTAACTCCTCGATCGAGATCGAGCTCGGCATGTCGCGCAGGCTGACGGGAAAGAATGAGGTTTCCATTTGCCCGGCCAAAACTGCCGCGAGACTGGCCCGCGCTCCCTCGTATCCAAGAACGCGCAGGGAATTCTTTCGGTGATAGGCGGGGAGAAAAAACGGCAGCCCCTGGATGTGGTCCCAATGGGTGTGGGAAATGAGCAGCGTGCACCGGATCGGCTGAGCGCCAGACTCTTCTTCCAAGGCGATGCCCAGCTCCCGCATTCCGGAGCCGGCATCGAGGATGATTATTTCGCCATCGGCGCGCACTTCTACGCAACTGGTGTTGCCGCCGTAGCCGACGGTGGAGGAACCCGGCACCGGAATCGAGCCGCGCACACCCCAAAACTTTACCCGGCGTCGAAGGCGGCACGAAATCGGGGCTGCGGCCCCGGGTGAGCCCCGTCGCCGAGGGAGGCAGTGCGCGGTCGATGATTTCGCGCAGATTCTCCCAGCTGATTGGTTTGACAAGGTATTCATCGGCGCCCGGCTTCCATCGCGCTGGTGCGATCCACGCCGTAGTCGCGTCCGGAAACGATAACGATTTTCGCGCGCTGCAAAAGTTGCCGGAGGCTCCGGCAGACCTGGAAACCATTGGCCTTGGGCATCAGGAGGTCACAAAGGATCAGCTCAGGTTTGTGCTCCAAGGCCTGGCGGATGCCAGCCTCGCCATCCCCGGCTTCCAACGTCTTCCAATTTTCTCGCAGGAAAAGTTCCGCAGTCGCGCGCCGGCTTTCGGCGTCGTCCTCGATTAACAAGACGGTAGGCATCAGTGGTGGCGCCGATTCTTCTCAGAGGAAACGCCGCTAGACAAGCGGGAATTCTGGCCGGCAGGATCTGGCCTGGCGGTTGGGAGAAGCAATATGGCTCTCAAGCAATGCGCTTCTGCGGCCGACACTCCCGCCTTTACACCTGATTCCTCAGGCTGGGGGCGGTGCTTTCCAGCGCAACTCCGGACGCAGGTTGACCTGCTCCGGAGAAACCTCGAAGCCAACCGCGCGCAACAGATAGGAAACGCCTTCCCGGCTCTCCATCGTCTCCTTCAAACTCCGGGCGAAGACCTCGATGTATTCCTTGTAGGATTCGAGCGCCAATTTGCCGTCGGAATAATGCGCAGCGAGCGCTTCGTCGTGGTTGTCGATCAGCTCGATCAGGGCGCGGCGCAGCTGAGCGCGCATCTGCGGATCGACCACGATCTTGAAGGGGCTCGCGCCAGCGTCGGCGTTCGCCGGCGCCTCTCGCCGTGGATTAGGAACCAAGCTGAAAATCCGGCGCATCCATTTGCTTTATTCGTTAGGCTAATTCGGGAGGTGTGGCACAGCCACAGTCAACTTCACTTCCGGAGTCCGCGCTAGAAGAAAATCGGAATGATCAGAATGGCAACGATGTTGACCACCTTGATCATCGGATTGATCGCCGGGCCGGCCGTATCCTTGTAAGGATCGCCCACTGTATCGCCGGTGACCGAGGCGGCGTGGGTGGCCGAGCCTTTGCCGCCGAGATTGCCTTCCTCGATGAATTTCTTTGCGTTATCCCAGGCACCGCCGCTCGAGGTCATGGCGATCGCGACGAACAATCCGGTCACGATCGTCCCGACGAGCAAGCCGCCGAGGACGACCGGGCCCAAGCGGCTTGATAACCGCGACCGCGACCACGAACGCCACCGGCAGAAGAGCCGGAACGATCATCTCGCGCAAGGCCGCCTTCGTCACGATATCGACACAGGTGCCGTAATCCGGTTTGTCTTCGCCCCGCAGGATTCCCGGTTTGGCGGCCAACTGCCGGCGCACCTCACGCACCACCGCGCCAGCAGCCTTGCCGACCGCATCCATACTGAAGGCGGTGAAGATGAAGGGCAACAAGCCCCCAATGAACAGACCGATGATGACCTTCGGTTCATTGAGCGAAAACTGGAAGTTGAAGGTGCGGCCCGCTGCCGTGACATGAGCGCGCAATTCCTCGACATAGGAACCGAAAAGCACCAGCGCGGCCAGCCCGGCGGAGGCAATTGCGTAGCCTTTCGTGACTGCTTTCATCGTGTTGCCCACCGCGTCGAGTTCGTCTGTCACGCCCCGCACCTCTTTGGGCAGATTACTCATGACCGCGATGCCGCCGGCGTTGTCCGTGATCGGGCCGAAGGCGTCGAGTGAAATAATGATTCCCGCCATCGAGAGCATGCTCATGACCGCGATCGCGATCCCGTAAAGACCGGCGAAGTGGAAACTGAACAGGATGGCGAGACCGATGAAACCAACCGGCAGCGCAGTCGCATGCTGGCCGATGGCGAGCCCGGCAATGATGTTGGTCGCGTGACCGGTTTCGGAGGCTTTGGCGATCTTGCGCACCGGGCTGTAACTCATGGAGGTGTAGTAATTCGTGATCACGACCACGATCCCAGTCATAAACAGGCCGACGAGCGAGGCGAAATAAAGATCGTTAGGCGTACGATGCACGTCGGCGATCATGATTCCGTCTGGGAAAAGGGTATGGGTCGCCGGCCAGAAGAAGATGGCTGAAACGACCCCGCTCGCCATCACTCCACCCATGAGGGTATTGCCCGGTTTGCCACCGCTCAGGTTCACAAAAACGATCCCGCAGATCGCCCCGAGAACGGAAATGCCGCCGAGCACGAAAGGATAAACGATGGCCGCAGGCGTGTTCGCCAGGGTGAGCGCGCCGACGAGGATCGCTCCGATCAAACTGACCGCATAGGTTTCGAAAACGTCCGCCGCCATTCCGGCACAATCGCCGACATTGTCGCCCACGTTATCGGCGATCGTTGCCGGGTTGCGCGGATCGTCTTCCTCGAGGCCACTCTCGATCTTTCCAACGAGATCCGCCCCGACGTCGGCAGCTTTGGTGTAAATGCCGCCGCCGAGTCGCGCAAAGACGCTGATCAAGCTCGCGCCGAGCGCCAGGCCGATAAGACTCCTTACCGCGGCCTCGTGGCCAATCATTTTGTCGGCGACGGTATAGAAAATCCCGACTGCGAGTAGCGCCAGGCCAACGACGAGCAGACCTGTCACCGCGCCGCCGTTAAAAGCAATCCGAAGCGCTGCTGTCCGCGACTTGGTCGCTGCCTGAGTGGTGCGAACGTTCGCCAAAACCGCGATGCGCATTCCGATAAAGCCCGCGGCCAATGAGCAGGCCGCTCCAATCAGGAAACCAAACCCCGTGGCGTGATCTTTGAAAATGAAGAGAAGGATGAAGATAACGACCGCAATCGAGCTGATCGTCATGACCTGCCGGTTGAGATAAGCCTTCGCGCCTTCCTGAATAGCGCCGGCGATTTCCCGCATGCGCTCATTACCAGCGGAGGCCCTGATCACCGAGAGGATAAGAAAGAAGGCAAAGACGAGGCCAATCGCCGCGCAGACCATGGAAATTGGGACGCCGGAAGTGAGCAAAGATAGAGCGAAAACAGTCATATATACGTCCAGGAATCAGGAAGGCAGGACATTAGAGGGATTTGCCCCTGTGGCAACCGCAAATGCCCCTGTGTTTTCCCGCTCGTGCTCAGAATCGTCGTCTTAAGAAATCGAGCACGAGCACGAATCAGGAGCAGGAGCACGAGGAAAACGATTACAACTCAAAAACCGAGCGAAGCCGCTGGAGGAAGGTCGCCCGATATTCCCGCTCCTTGTTTTCCTGCGCGAACCCCTGGGCCGCATCTTTCAGCACGCCTTCGGTTTCCATCTTCCGCGTCGCGAGCAGCTCGCTCAATTGGTTGACACACTCCGGCGCCTCATGCAGGACCGCGGCCATCGCCGGCTTGGAGATCTCGATCACTTCGCAGTCTTCTTCGGCGCGCACGGTAGCGGTCCTTTTCTCCCCGGTCAGGAGCGACATTTCGCCAAAGCAGTCGCCCATTCGCAGTGAGCCGACCTGAACCATGGCCCCGTTCTGTGAGATGGAAACCGCCGCCGCGCCCTGGAGCAGAACAAACATCGAGGCGCCTTCCGCCCCCTGCTCGATGATTCGTTCCCCGCGCCCGAAGTGCGACCGGTGCGAACCGGCAATTAGATGGTCGAGCTGTTCGCTCGTCAGGCAATTAAAGAGCGCGTCACCCTCCAGAATCGCCTTGGTCTGTTGGTGCTCCTGCTGCGGCGTGCTCGTTTTGCGACGGTTGATCTCGAGGGTTCGAATGGGGAACGGGATGGTGATCTTCCGCCGGTGGAAGATGTACCAGATGTTGGTGTAAATGGCGTCGCGCGTTTCGAAATAGCCACGGTGCGTCGACATCGTGAACTTAATCTGGTAAATGATGGCCGACTCGCCGTACTCGCTCACGAAAACCTGCGGCGGGGGATTTTTTTCCACCCCCGGTGCCTGAATCGTGGCGCGGAGGATGGCCTCCTTGACGCGGTTGGGCGGCGCTCCATACTCCGCGCCGATGTGCAAACGCATGTAATGGTTGCGGGTCGGGTAGCTGAGATTCACGATCGTCTGCTTGACCATCTCGTTGTTCGGAATGTGCAGGGTGATCGCGTCATTCGTGCGCAGGCGGGTCGCGCCCCAGCGGATTTCCATCACTTCGCCATAGTTGTCGCCCACCTTAAGCCAGTCGCCGACTTTGTACGGTCGTTGAATTTGCAGCGAGAGACCGGCGATGACGCTGCTCAGGAGGTTCTGGGCGGCGAAGCCAAGAATGATTGCGAGCACGCCCGACCCTGCGAGCAGTCCTTTCAGTTGCGTCTCGGCGTGATAACCCACGCTGAGCACGATCATGAGGGCGATGAGAAAGATCAGGGTCGCAACGAGATCGCGGAGTAACTTCGGGACCGCGATCCCGCGCTGCTCGAAGTAGGCGTTCCAGATGTAGCGGTCGATGAAGGCGAGGAGGATCGTCGTGCTGAGGAGGACGAGGATGGCCCCGAGATCATTGCGCCAATGCGACTCGAGCCCGTAGATCCGGGCTGCGGCGTAGCAGCTGAGGGTGAGGGCGAAGAGTTGGAAGAAAATCCCAAAGGGAACGCCAGCCCGGCGTTTGAGCAGCCGCCCGATCGCGAGCGTGATGAGGAAGATCAGGATGAAGACCGCAACCGTTTCGACCGCTCGTTCCGTGTTGACCATGGCGAACATATCCGAGGAGGCAGAGTAGCAGAGCGGGACGCAGGGCGACAAGCGCGCCGCTCAGCGCGGCGGCCAGACGGCGAGCGAAACCCAGCCCGCCAAAAAACAAAGCCCGCCTAGCGGCGTGATGGCGCCAAGCCATTTCACATTCGTTAGGGCGAGCAGGTAAAGGCTGCCGCTGAAGAGTGCAATCCCGCTGACGAACAGCGTCGAAGTCGCCCGACTCGTGGCTGGCAACACCGCTAGGACAAGGAGCGCGAGCGCATGCACAAATTGATAGAGCACAGCCTTGTTCCAGACATCGGTCATGGCGTGAGCCGCGAGCGTGCCCTTGAGTGCGTGCGCTCCGAAAGCGCCCAGCGCAACCGCCAGAAAACAAAACCCCGCCGCAACCCGGAAGAGGAGTGAATTCATGCGCGAAGCTCTTCCGCGATCCGGGAAATCGCAACCGCTGGGCGAACCAATATTCTCTTTCGAACTCACGTGTTCCGAGTCGAAAAACTCGACCTTGCCTTTGATCTTCCGCAACCGGCGCATAGCGTCAGGCTCATGAGGTTCTCATTGCTCTTGCTCGTCCGGACTTTCCGTTTCGCGGCCTGTTCGCCTGCGTGATTGAGACCAACGAAATCAAGACGATCTCGCGGGTTGGCGACATCATCGACGGGAATGAGTGCGTACCTTCGGCGACCAGCCCGGCGCCTTGGATGGATCTGTATTCGGTTTCACCGCCTACTTCACCGATAACGCGAGCGCGGCCTTATCTCACTACGTCCGCCGTCAGCTTTTCGGTGCCGTTTCTCAACATCTCGACCAGGTCCACCGTGCAGACCGGCTAATAACGTCCTCATCCTCGGCTATATCATCACCGGGAATCCGGTCGCAAAACAGCGCGCCGTGCCTGGCCACTCGGCCAAGAAAGTCACCATCCGCGCGATCGAGCCGTCGTTAGGTGGAAGGGCCGTTGGCCGATACGGTCCTCGAGTTGCATGATTCCACCGGGGCGATCATCGCACTCAACGACAATTGGAAAGACGCCCAGCAAGCCGAGATCGAAGCCGCTCGCTTGGGCGATGCCAGCGGCGTCGCCCTCGTCGAAGCCTACAACTTCGAAGCGAGCGGGGCCTCCCGCCAGCGCGGGTGGTGTTATCCGTTGAAGCGTTGCACCCTTTACGGCTGCTCGTTCTGTTGACGCGATTTCCGCACCTGATCCGCGACGTCGTGCGCACGATCGAGCGAGTGCTTCGCCCAATCATGCTCATAGACCGGTCGCGGCGTGGCCGACCCAGCGACCTTCGTCGCCGGCGGCGCGCCGGTTGCGGCATCGTTGTTGCCGCTGCGCTGCCAGACGAAGAGCGCGGTCACCGTCAGCACTAGGACAAGAAACATCTTCATACCCTCTGAGAAGAGCAGTGATCGCGCCATTTGGCGGCGCTCGAGCAGGAGAAAGAGCGAGGCGAAGAATTTGTTCGCCTAACTGGGCGGCAGCGAGATAGTAAAATGCGCTGCTAGAGCTGCTGATTTGAAGATCGACGCTCGAAAATTCCCTATGCCTTCCTTCGATATTGTTTCCGAAGTCGACACCCAGGAGATCGACAACGCACTCAACCAGGCGCGTAAAGAGCTCGCCACCCGCTTCGATTTCAAGGGTAGCGTGGCCGAGATCGAATACGAGAAGGACAAGATCACCTTGACAGCCGAGGACGCGTCGCGCCTGCGCGGGCTGCGGGAAATTGTCATCAACAAACTGTCGAAACGCGGGGTCGATCTGCGGAACATCGATCAACAGGAACCGGCGATTTCCTCGATCGGTCACGCCCGGCAGGAGTTGAAGATTCGGCAGGGACTGGAAGGCGACAAAGCGAAGGAAATCATCCTCTCGATCAAGAGCGGCGGCTTCAAGGTGCAGAACCAACTCCAGGACCGGCAGATCCGCGTGACCGGGAAAAAGCGCGATGAGCTGCAGGAAGTGATCGCCTTTGTGAAGAGCAAGGACTTTGGCGTCGCGACCAATTTCAAGAATTTCCGCGACTGAATTGGCTGGGCGGGCCGTTCTCCCCCGGAAGGAGATGCTTCCGCATGTCCTGGACTGAAAGCGCGTCCCGCCGCTAGCCGCCCTGAACGGGCGGCATGATTGCAATCCGATCGTTAGGCCGAATGACTTGGTCGCGCCCGACAAAATCCATTCCGATGCCGACAAGAATGCTGGCGTCCCATTTCTCAAGCTTGGGGAAGCGCTCGTAAAGGTGCGCAAGCAGGTCGGCGGCAGTCGAGCCGTCGGGAAGATCGAGCGCTAGCTCGTCTGTGTCGGCGATTTCCTTTAGCTGGGAAAAGAATTGTGCCGTGATGCGCATCGTTTTCTTCCGGTCAGTCAGGTCTGATCAAGCGGAAGGACATTCTCTTTCCGCAGCACGCCGATGCAAGGCAGGTTCCGATAATGCTCCATGTAATCGAGACCGTAACCGACCACGAATTCGTCCCCGATATTGAAGCCGACGTAATCCGCTTCCACTGGGCGGAGGCGCGGTTTCAGTTTGCGCAGGAGAACACAAATTTTCACGCTCAACGGCTGCTGCGTCACCAGCTTGTCGCGAATCGCGGCCAGAGTAACCCCACTGTCGAGAATGTCGTCGAGGATGAGGATGTGCCGGCCCGCCACGTCGGGAAGCGCAATCTGCTTGAAAACGATCTCGCCTGTGGACGTGGGGGTGCCGTGATAGCTGGCCACGCCGAGGCAATCCAGTTTTAGCGGCAACGGGATCCGCCGGAGCAGGTCGGCCATGAGGATGATGCTGCCGTTCAGGATTGCAATCACGGTCAGCTCGCGATCACGATATTCGGCCGAGATCTCCGCGGCCAGTTCGTCGAGCCGGCCCAGGATCGTGGGCTCGTCAAAGAGAACGCGGTCGAGGTCTTCCTGCATCGGAATTACTTAAGCAGGAAAGCAGGAAGCAGGAAGGTTTTCAACGTGGGAGCCGCCTTTGTGGGGGCCGATCGGTCGCGTGCAGTTGGAGCGCGCAAGCTACGCTCGATCCGGGCCCAAAAAGGCCCCTCCGGCATATGCTCCATTCACTCCAGCTGCGCCAGCGCCTCCCGGATTTCCGCGTTTAGTTTTGCATCAGCCGTAATCGTTAGGCCGCGCTCCCAGAGATCCCGCGCTCGTTCCTTGTCGCCCGCATGCCGGGCTGCTTCGCCGGCGTTCAGGTAAAGTAACTGCCGGTCGGCAGGTCCCAGCTTCGCCGGATCTTTCCCCACCAAGGCGAGGAGTTCGTTCAACTGCGCGCGTGCTACTTTGCGCCGACCGAGAAAAATGGGCAGCGCTTCGTTCGTGACCGCGCGGGTCAGCGCGACGTCGGCCTCCCCGGGTGCGGCCGCGACGGCCTCGTCCATCAGGGTAAGTCCCTTGCGCAGGGTATCGAGTTTCGCCTTGCCCAGACGGAGGTCGCGGCTGCGCAAGGTCCAGGCACTCCCGAGATAGACCCGGTCCAGTTGGTCGTTAGGCGCATCGGCCAGTCGTTTCTCCAGCGCGGCGATGCAATCGATCACCGCCTGCGCATTCCCAGCCAGCCCGCGGGCATAGAGCGTGGCTACCGTCGCGTCGCTGGGCGGGGCGCTATGGAGTGGCCCGACCCAGGCGGCAGCGATGATAAAGAAAACAAGCGGACGCCGGTTCATCTGAAACAATGGACAAAGCCTCCGGTAATAACAAACTTGAGGTCGCCGCTGCGACGGCGGTCCGATGCTTCTCCGAAACAAATGGCGCAACCCGAGCCGCAACATCATCGCCTACACCACGCACAAGGCGGGTTCGATGGTCCTCCATCGCGTCCTGAAAGACATCTGCGAACTGAACCGCATTCGCTATTACTCGCCTAACGAAGCCAGGTCACAGCTCCCCTTCGAGCGGATGTTTGCCGGACATGACTTACATCGCGAAAAAGCGCGGCTGCTTTGGTCCGATCCGCTTTTTCGTGCCGACGCGGGCGCTCGACACGGCGAGCATCATCCTGCATCTGCGGGATCCGCGCGATGTGCTGGTCTCGATGTTTTACTCCTACTGCTACATGCATGAGGGCGAGATCGAGCGGCACACCGGTTATCGCAAGGCGGTGGCGGAGGCGGGGATTGATGGTTTCGTGCTCGATATGGTGGGCGAGCCGTTTTACGGCTACCGTGGCGACTACGGGATTGGTTCGCGCTACAAGAAACACGTCGGCAACGTGCTCGATCGCTACCAGCGTTATCTCGAAGAGCTGTTGGACCGGCCCAATACGATTGTCGTTTCCTATGAGGAGATGGTCCTGGCTTTTCCCTCCTGGCTGGAAAAAATTGTGAGCGGCTTTGATTTGCCCGATCCGGACGAAACGCGTGCGGTCGTTACGGCGCGTCACGCCAATAGCGTTGCGGCGGAAGGCGAGGAGGATGTCTGGTCGCACAAGCGCAAGGTGACACCCGGCGATCATCGCGAGAAGCTCCAGGCGGAAACGATCCGGCAGCTCGACAAAATTTTTGCCTCTGTGCTCGAACGGCTTGGCTACTTTGGGCCGGCCTACGTGCAGAGCGGCGTCCCGGAGCCGTTGCGATAGACCCAGCTTCTCGAATGCAGCCGACGCGGCTGCCGCTACACCACTTGGAACCTGCGATTCGCGACCGGGCCCCTGGCCCACTCCGCGATGGTGCGCGTGAGAAGGTCGAGACGCCGGGTACGCGCGGCAAGGTCGGTTTTCAGTTGCCGTTCCACGCGCAGGTGCAGATCTGCGCTCGGACCGATCCGCGCAAAATCCCACGCCTCTTCGTCCTCGGCCTCGCGCAGGCTCTTCTCCAACGCTCGCAAAGAACGCTCCAATTCTGCCAGAACGCCACGCATCTGGGAAATAGTTTGGTCGGCCGCCCGGTTCGCCTCGATGTCGCTGAGCGCGAGCAGGATTTCCATCCGCGCCACGTCGCTCGCGACATAGGCCTCCTGCACTTCGTGCCAAAGCGCGGAAACAGTCGCGCTTCCGTCGGCCCGCAGATCCGGATGCAATCGCCGGACGAGTCGGCGATAAAGCTCCTTTACACGCGCGTCGACCGCGATGATTTCCTCGTCGTTCTCGTCCTTGTTCTCGTCTGCAGGCAACCGCCGCTCGGACCGCGAACGTGGCACCCTGGGCGAGGCCGATTCTTCCGGCGCGGCGCGAAACATGTGCGACTTGAAGGCTTCGAAACTGTTCGAGTAAGCCTCGTCATCCATCTTGTCGGGATTGGTGCCGAGCGCTTGCTTCACCCATTCTTGGAAAAGCGCTTCTTTTTCGAAATCGCTTAATTTGCGAGCTGCGCCGTGCGTTCCGCGAGTCGCCGCCGGCTCTTCCTCGTCACCGGCTACGGCAGGGTTGGCGCGCCGAAACATCACGCGTTGATAGGCGCGGTGCGCGTCCTGAAAACCGCGCCGCATTTCCATTTCCACCTCGTGAACCAGCGCCTGGTGGTCGTGGATTTGCGTCTCCACTTCGCGCGCCCGGCTCAGGAGCGCGCCAAATTCGCGCGCCCGCCAGCGCACGAAGGCCGGTTTATCCTTGTGCTCGAAATGGTGCCACCCGGCACGGGCACGATTCAGGCGCGCGATCGCTTCCGAGCAATCTGCTGCCGTTCTTGAGCGCAACGGTTCCTGATTAATCAGAACAATCCCGCCTGGCAATGGTTCGTGTTCCGATCGCACTCTCCTTGTTTGCGCCATTGGCCCTCGCGACATCGGGCAAATTTACCCACCGGACAGGAAGGCGAAAGGAAGGAAGGACGTCCGACCAACTAGTCGCGCACGCGCCGCTTTAATTCCCAGACACGCAATGCCGCGAGGAGCAAGCGCCGGGTCCGTTCCAGCCGGCCGACCGTTTCAGTAAAAGGTGTCTCTTCCGGGACAGGGATCTCCTTCTCCGCGGAAGATGGACGTTTGCGCGGCGCCCTGGTGCGGCGCTTGGGCGCAGACTTCTTCTTCCTCGGCCTGGAGCCGTTGCAGCCTGGATTCAGTTTCGGCATCTTCGGTCAACTGGCTTTAGCAGCTCTCGGGCCAAGGCCGCCGATGCTGGTTCCAACTGGATGCGGCAGAGATTGCCGATCCTGCCTAACGAGGCGGCAAGTGGATCGTCGCCATCATGCAGCGTGCGCTCCCGCCGGCCAGTTCGATCGTGGGAAGGGACAGAGGAAGGAGGCGAGCGAAGCTCTCGACCGTGGCCCGCTGCTCGGCGGTGAAATGAGCAGCCGCGCGGGCCGAGAGGACCAGCAACTTGCCTTTTTCGTTATGCAGTTCGAGTGCGTTGCCAGCGAAGTTTTCAATCTGGTCGCGGCTAAGTTTGATGATCGTCTTGCCGGTCGCCTCCAATCGCGCGCGGACCCTGGCCCGCTCCGTGTGGTCGTTGATCAGCTCGATCCCACGAGGGCGAACTGCGTCCCAAGACACATTATGACGTTGGTGTGATAGATCGGACGGCCATCGGCTCCCGTGCTCTCGAAGGTCAGCGGCTCATAGCCGAAATCGGCGCAAAATTTTTCCAGAGGCTCGCGATCGGCACGGCGGGAGAGCGAGACATAGGCGATGCGCTGGACGTAATCGAGTACCAGGCTGCCCGTGCCTTCGAGGTAAAGGCCGCGCTTTTCGTAAGGCGAGTAATCAACAATCTCGGTCACCCGGTAGAGCTGGCGCAGACGTTCGATGAGGTCGAGGCGGCGTTCAGCGCGTCGCGACGGGCTATACATCGGGTAAAGAACGACCCGGCCATCTTCATGGGTCGAAAACCAATTGTTCGGGAAAACCGCATCCGGCTTCGGAGGACTGGGCGTGTCATCGAAGACGTGCGCGGTCACTCCCGCGGCCGACAATGCTGCCACCGCGCGATCGAATTCTATCTGCGCCTCCTTCTCCACATTCGGGGATACGGCGGCATCGATCTCCTGTTGAAACGCGTTATCGAGCGCCGTCTCCGGATTTGGATAGAACCGGCTCGGCCGAATCATGACGACAACGTCTGTGCTTTGTTCGACCATTTCATTCCCTCTGCCGCGCGGCTCGACGAAAAGCAAGCTGCAGATTGGCTGCGGAAGGTTTGCGCCGGGCGCGGTGCGCATGGCATACTCGCGGCGTGCCGGATCACCTTACGGAAGAATGCCAAATTTTGCTCTAGGCCGTGGTCGCGATGGTGCTGGGTGGGATACTGGGCTGGGAACGGGAAGCGGCCGGGAAATGGGCCGGTTCCGTACCCACATGCTGGTTTGCCTGGCGGCTTTGCTTTTCGTTAGGCTGGGACAGTTACTGATTGCTGATTCGGCGGCGCGCTTTCCCGGTGCCTATCTGCGGACCGATCCGACCCGCCTGATCGAAGCCATCGCGGTCGGCATTTCCTTCATCGGTGCCGGTACCATCTTTCGCGATTCAAATGATACGCGGAAGCGCGGCCTGACGACCGCGGCATCGCTCCTCGCCACGGCTCCGATCGGGATCGCAATCGCGCTCAATCGCTACATCGTTGCGATCGGCGTTACTCTGTTCGGTCTTTTCATTCTGCACACCCTGCGCCGGCTGGAGGATCGCGCTCTTCCGACTTCGGAATCTTCGGACAAGCGCAAAGCATCCTAGACGTCGGCGTGGCCGCCGCGATGCGTTTCACTCCGCGAATTTCCCGTCTCGACCAGCGGCAAAGGCACCCACGAAATCACGCACGAGGTAGCGCCAGCGGTTCCGGCCAGTGGCTTGCGATCCGGGACGGTCACGGTATTAATCGGGCACACCAGTTGCAGCCTCATCATCATGGAAACGCCGACTCGACCGCGCCTGACCACACTGGATGGGAAGGACACGCCGGGCAAAGTCGCGTTCCTCTGCCGCAAAGCCGCGCAGCCGGCGATCCGCGCTACGAGGTGCCGTCGAGCGATATCATCGAAGACGTGCACGGTCACTCCCGCGGCGGACAACGCTGCCACCGCTCGATCGAATTCGGCTCGCGCGTTCTTTACCACCTGAGGGGAAACGGCGGCGTCGACCCCCCTTTTGAAATGCGTCGTCGAGCGCCGTCTCCGGATTTGTATAAAACCGGCTTGGCCTGATCATAAGGACGGCGTTCGTGCTCTGCTCGCCCATTTTCTACCCTCTGCCGCGCGGTGCGACAAAAAGAAAGCAGCGTCTCGACTCCGGAAGGGCTTGCGGTAGCGCCCAAAAAAAGCGTCACTGACACTGCGGTCCACGTTAGCCGTGGGTGAGATGGCGGCTGCGGATCACGATCCCATCCCGCCCCAGGCTCCCAGTAGCTTGATCGCGTGTTTGCGAACGTAACCAAATTCCTCGCCCAACTCATCGATCATCCTGCTTGTGCCCGACCGGCCACGGCCCCCATAGCGTTGCCGCAAACGTGGCAGCATCTCTTCTCGAACTCTTTGAGTCATCGGCATCCTCTCCGGTTGTCGGTGTCATCCGTTTTGAGTCAACCTCCCTCTTCCACCTCCGCTCTACCCAGCCCCATGGGTGTTCAAACTTTTTAGGCGACAGGCCTGCTCTTGCATGTCCAGATTCTCTTTGCCAAGCGCTCTGGTTCCCGCCTAAGGTAGCGGCCCTCGAAAAATGTTTGCTCTTCAGCCCGAGCTAAAAGTTTTCTCCGGTTCCGCCAACCGCGACCTTGCGCAACGGATCTGCGACGGGATCGGGGTTCCGCTTAGGCGCCGCGACGCTCAGCTCGTTTCCGGACGGCGAGACCTACGTCAAGATCGAGGAGAACATTCGCGGCCGCGACGTCTTCATCGTCCAGCCGACCTGCCCGCCGACCAATGAGCATCTGATGGAATTGCTGATCATGGTCGACGCCGCGCGCCGGGCGAGCGCCGATCGGATCACGGCGGTGATTCCGTTTTTTGGTTATGCCCGGCAGGATCGCAAGGATAAGCCGCGCGTCCCGATCACCGCCAAACTGGTCGCCAATCTGCTCTGCGCCGCGGGCGTGAATCGGGTGCTGACGATGGATCTGCACGCGCAGCAGGTGCAGGGATTTTTCGATATTCCGGTCGACCACCTCTATTCGCTGCCGGTCTTGATTCCCTACCTGCGCGAGAAATTGACACGCAAGACCGTGGTCGTGTCGCCGGATGTGGGCGGGTTGAAAATGGCGAGTGCCTACTCGCAGGCGCTCGGGGCGAGCCTGGCGATCGTGGCCAAGCAGCGCAAGAGCGCGACCGAAACCGAAGCGCTTTATCTGATCGGTGAAGTGGAAGGCTGCGATGTGCTCCTGGTGGATGATCTGACCGAAACCGCGGGCACCCTGACTTCGGCCGCAGACGTTACTGAAAAAGAATGGCGCGCTCGATATTTATGCCGGCGTTGCTCACGCCGTTCTGGCCGATGTCGCGATCGAGCGGTTGCAAAAATCCCAAATTAAGGAATTAATAACGACCAACAGCACGCCCGTTCGCACCGTGGAGGGTTTTACCATCACGGTGCTTTGCGTCTCTGAGCTGCTCGGGGAAAGCATCAAACGGATTCATAAAGACGAATCCGTTTCCTCGCTCTTCAAGATCGACAATGGCGCGCAATAACAAACGATACCATGGCAAAACAAGTAAAACTTTCGGCTAGCCGGCGTACCGGGACGGGCCGTTCGGCAGTGCGCAAAATCAAGGCGCAAGGCGCAGTGCCCGCAGTCATCTACGGCGGCAAACAGCAAGCCCGAACCTCTCCAGGTCTCGAAGCGCGACATTTCTCTCATGCTCAGCCACGCTTCGGGCGAAAACATTCTCGTTGAGCTGGAAATCGACGGCGAAAAGGCCAGCCGTCTCGCGCTCGTCCAGGAAGTTCAGCATTCCCCGCTCGGCGGTGATAGTGTTGCATGTCGATTTTCACGCGGTCTCGATGGACGAAATGATCGAAGCCGACGTGCCGCTCGAACCGACCGGAACACCCGAGGGCGTGAAGACGTTTCGGCGGATCTGCTCGAGCAGAAGCTTCGTTCGCTCGAGATCGAATGTCTGCCGCGCGATCTTGCCCGATGTGATCACGGTCGACGTTTCCCATCTCAATATCGGGGACGCGATTCACGTGCGCGAAATTCCGCTGCCCGAACGGCGTGACAACCCGCATGTCGGCCGATCTGACCGTCTTCTCGGTCCTCGCGCCGACGGTGGAGGAAGAACCGGTGGCAGCGGCTGCGGAAGCAGCTGCCGGTCCGGAAGTGATCACGGAGAAGAAGGAAGCGCCGGAAGGTGGCGCCGCGCCAGCCGCAGCCGCGAAGGGTGCGCCTGCGAAGAGAAGGAAGCGAAGAAGTAGTCTTCCGCGCCCGGCTCCGGAGCGGACGTGAACGAAACTCCGATTCGCCTGGTCGCGGGTCTCGGCAATCCCGGACGCGAGTATCAGCGCACGCGACACAATGTCGGTTTCATGGTGCTCGACCGGCTGGCCGCCGACGCGCAACTGCCGTGGGATTATTCGGAAAAATGGGGCGCGGCCTGGGCGAAAAGCGAACGTGATTCTTGGTCAAACCGGCAACTTTCATGAATCGGAGCGGCCAGCCGCTGTCGGCGATCGCGAATTTCTACAAGATCGCGGCGGAGGAAATCCTCGTCGTGCTCGACGATTTCGCGCTTCCGCTCGGGCGCCTGCGCCTGCGCGCGCAAGGCAGCTCCGGCGGTCACAACGGACTGGAATCGATCTTCGAACATTTCGGGACCGAAGCGATCCCGAGATTGCGCAGTCGGGATCGGCGCCGCGCCATCGGAGGGCGCGGTCGATTACGTGCTCGGCCGATTTTTTGACGAAGAACAACCGATGCTCGACGCCGACAATCCGCCGCGCGGCGGAAGCGGTGAAGTGTGCCATCGACAAAGGGCTGTTTGCTGCGATGAATCTTTTCAACCAACCACCTGAAGAAATATATGAAGAATCGTTATGAAGCGTTGCTCGTGCTCAACACGCAGGGCAAGGATGACAACCTGAAGGACATCGTCGATCGCCTCGAATCCGAATTTCAAAAAGAAGGCGCGCAGATCGAGCAGGTCCAGAAAATGGACAAGCGGCAGTTTTCCTATGTCGCGGGCGAACTCGACGCCGGTTACTACGTCAATTTTGTCTTTCACGCCGACCCGCAGCTGATCACCAAGTTGCGCTCGAAGTTCAAGCTCGACCCGGAAGTCTACCGCCAGCATTACCAGAAGCTGCGGGAGAAAAATGAGCAGCCGGCGAAAAAGAAGATGGCCGACGCGAAATAGCTTCGCTAAAAGAGTCGCATGGCCAGTTACAACAAAGTTTTCCTCCTCGGCAACCTGACGCGCGATCCGGAAGTTCGCTACACGCCGAAAGGCAGCGCGGTCGCGGATCTCGGGATTGCCGTCAACCGCCAATACACGCTCGACACGGGCGAGAAACGCGAAGAAGTCACCTTCGTCGACGTCACCTTCTGGGGGCGCACCGCAGAAGTGGCCGGCGAGTATTTGAAAAAGGGCCGCTCGGTTTTCATCGAAGGCCGGCTCCAGCTCGATACCTGGGACGACAAGCAATCCGGGCAAAAGCGGAGCAAGCTCAAGGTCATCGGCGAGGCGATGCAGATGCTCGGTGGCCGGCCCGGCGGGAGCAGTGGCGGCGACGAACCGGAGGAAGCGCCACGTGGCCGCGCGAGCGGCAGCGCACGCAGCGCCGCTCCTCCCAAAGGCGCCGCCCCGGCCGAGCCGGACGACGACGAGATTCCGTTTTAGGCTTCGCCGCGCGACTCCGCGCCTAACGAAATATCCCCGGATCTTCGGCTGCGCTCCATGAACAGCACCGAAGCCTGCATCGCGCTCAACATGCTCCCGACGATGGGACCGGTGCGCTTGCGCAAGTTGCTCGAAGTCTTTGAAACGCCGGAGCGCGATTCTTGTCGGCGAAACGGAGCGCGTTGCGCGCGATCGACGGAATCGGCAATGAAGTTGCCGAGCAAATCGCGAACTGGGAAAGCACGGTCGATCTCTCCGCCGAACTTGAGCGCATTCGCGAATTCGGCGCCGAGGTCATCACCGCGGAATCGCCGACGTATCCGCGCCAACTGCGCGAGATTCATGCGCCGCCGATCGTGCTCTACGTTTGGGGCGAACTGACGGAGCGCGATCAGCACGCGATCGGCGTGATCGGCTCGCGGCGCACGAGTCATTACGGGGCGGAATGCGCGAAGAAACTCTCCTACCAGCTCGCCTACGCCGGACTCACCATCATCAGCGGGCTCGCACGCGGGATCGATACCGCCGCGCATCAGGGCGCGCTCGCCGCGAAAGGCCGGACGATCGCCGTCATCGGTTCGGGCCTAACGAAGCTTTATCCGCCGGAAAATGCCGCTCTGGCGGACAAAATTCGCAGCGGCAACGGCGCGATCGTCTCCGAGTTCTCGATGGCGGTCGAACCGGACCGCCAGACCTTCCCGATGCGCAACCGCATCATCAGTGGCTGGAGTCACGGCATTCTGGTCGTCGAAGCCGGGCTGAACAGCGGCGCGCTCATCACCGCCTCACAGGCGATCGAGCAGGGCCGGTCGGTTTACGCCGTGCCCGGCCACATCAACGCTCCGACCGCGCACGGCTCGAATCGTCTCATCCAGCAGGGCGCGAAACTCGTGATGGACGCGAGCGACATTCTCGACGACCTGCAAATTCTTCTTCCGGAAAAGCAAAAACTGCCGGAAGCGTCGGCGCGCTCGCTGCCGGAGCTGAGCGAAGACGAACGCCGCGTTTACGACGCGATCCATGCCGACCGAAACGCCGATCGACAGATCACCACTGCCAGCGAGCTGCCCAGCGCCACCGTTTCGTCCGTCCTGCTCCGCCTTGAATTGAAGCGCCTCGTCAAACAGCTGCCCGGCAAATATTTCGTCAAGCTGTCGTAGCCTTGCGCGCTTGCTGCCGGCGCGCAGCAGGCTCGATCCGTGCTGTGGATTAAGACGCCGAACATCGATCTAACTTGCAAACCTCGCCAACGAGGTCTACTTGGCATCCCTTCATGGCCAAAACCCTCATCATCGCCGAGAAGCCCAGCGTCGCGCAGGACCTTGCCCGCGCCCTCGGCAAGATCCCCAAGAAAGGCGACCACTTCGAGAACGACGAGTACGTCATCTCGTCGGCAGTCGGCCACGTCGTCGAGCTGGAAATGCCGGAGGACATCGACAAGAAAGAAATACGGTTTCTGGCGCCTCGAGACGCTCCCGATCATTCCGGAAAAGTTCGGGCTGAAGCCGATCGCGGATTCGAAAGATCGCTACAATCAGCTCAAGAAACTTCTTCATCGCAAAGACATCGACATCCGTTGATCAACGCCTGCGACGCCGGGCGCGAAGGCGAGCTGATCTTTCAAAATCTTTACCAGCTCTCGAAATCAAAGCTCCCGGTGAAGCGCGCCTGGATGCAGACGATGACGGCCGGAGGGAATTCGCGAGGCGTTTCGCACCCTGCGCGACGGCGAGCAGATGGCCGGCCTCGCCGATGCCGCGCGTTCCCGGAGCGAAAGCGACTGGCTCATCGGCATCAACGGCACGCGCGCCATCACGAAGCGCATGTTCGGTTCGCGCGGCGGCAACGTCGCCAGCGTCGGTCGCGTGCAAACGCCGACGCTCGCGATCGTCTTCAACCGCGAGCTGGAGATTCGCAATTTCAAGCCACGCGACTACTGGCGCGTGATCGCGAAGTTCGAGATCGCGAAGGGCACCTACGAAGGCGTTTATCAGCGGCCGAATTTCAAGAAGGACGAAGAAAACGAACACGATCGGATCGATCGGGTCTGGGACAAAGCGATGGCGGAAGCCGCGCTCGCCGCCTGCCAGGGCCAGCCGCTCGCCAAAGTTTCGGAGGAGAAAAAATCCTCCAGCCAGGCATCGCCGCGGCTCTACGACCTGACGACGCTGCAACGCGAGGCGAACAATCGCTTCGGCCTCTCCGCGCGGCGCACCCTGCAGATCGCGCAGGCGCTTTACGAGCGGCACAAGATGATCACTTATCCGCGCACCGATTCGCGCGCGTTGCCGGAGGATTACATCGCCACCTGCAAGCAAACGTTAGGCAAACTTCCCGGTGACCTCGCAAAGCACGGCCAGACGGTGCTCGAGAACGGCTGGGTGCGGCCGAACAAGCGCATCTTCAACAACGCGCAGATCTCCGATCACTTCGCGATTATTCCGACCGGCACGGAGCCGAAGCATCTCGATGAGATGGAAGGCGAAGGTCTACGACATGATCGCGCGCCGTTTCGTCGCGGCGTTTTTCCCGGCGGCGGAATTCGATGTCACGACCCGTATCAGCACGGTGGCGGGCGACGCATCGATTTCAAGACCGAAGGCAAAGTCCTGACTGTGCCCGGCTGGCTTGCGGTTTATGGCAAGACGACGGTCGACGATTCCGCCGACGCGAAAGCCCTGCCCGCCCTAACGAGCGCAGACAACTCGGCAGGCCAAGACCATTTCCGCCGAGCTGCATGCCGAAACGACGAAACCGCCGCCGCGTTACACCGAAGCGACCCTGCTCTCGGCGATGGAACGCGCCGGCAGAATGGTCGACGACGAAGAGACTCGCGGAGGCGATGAAAGAGCGCGGCCTCGGCACGCCCGCGACTCGCGCCGACACGATCGACGGCCTGATCAATCAGAAATATCTCGAGCGCCACGCAGCGCGAACTCGTCCCGACGACCAAAGCGGAATCGCTGCTCCAGTTTCTTTCCGCGGTGCACGCCGATGCCCTGACGAAGCCGGACATGACCGGCGAATGGGAATTCAAGCTCCGCCAGATGGAGCATGGCAAATTTCCGCGCCGCGTTTTCATGTCCGAGATCGTCGACGTGACGAAACGCCTCGTCGAGCGGACGAAGAATTTCGAGGAGGACGAATGCAACTCGCGCGTCACCGAGATCATTTCGCCGACCGATCAGACAGCCGATGATCGAAACCCTGCGCACCTTCAAATCGCAGGACGGCGTGCTCGTGATCTACAAGGTGATGAGCGGGCGCAAGATCGAGGAAGACGAAGTCGCGCGAGCTGGTCGCGAAGGGTGAGATCGGTCCGCTCGACGGATTCGTTTCCGCCAAGACCGGCAATCGTTTTCCTTCCAAAATTAGAGCTCGTTGCGGACGAAAAGAATCCCGGCCGCAAGAAAGCGGAACTGGATTTTGGCAACAAGATCGATGTCGAACGCGCTCGTTCCCTTCTGGACCGATCCGAAAACCGGCGCGGAACTTGTGCGAAGCGCGACCAATTATCATCCTGCGCGAGCGTGATGGCGATGGCTGGAAGGAGACGTTTCAAGGTCGGCCGGCTGATGTGCCAGAAGTGAGATCACACGCGAACAGGCGATCCAGCTCGTGACCCGCGGGAAGACCGATCTGATCGAAAAATTCACTTCGAAGAAAGGCCGGCCCTTCGATGCCTATCTCGTTAGGCAAGGCGGCAATCGCATCGCCTGGGAATTTCCGCCGCGCAAACCCGCGCGAGACCACCGCGAAGAACGGTAAGAGCGCGCCGCGCAAAGCAAAGCCGCCGGTCGACCTGACAAAGGCCGTCAAGCTGAGCGAAAGCAAAATTCACGACGGCGATCTTTACCAAACCGAAGACGCTTTCGTCGTCGCGAAACCGCAGCCGAACGGTTCGCCGCATGTCGTTTTCCAATTGAAACGCAATCTCTGCGGCAAGGAAATTTCCGCGGAAGAAGCGGAGCGTTTGGTGGAGTTCGGCAAGACCGGATTGATTGAAGGTTTCGTCTCAAAACGCGGTTCGATCCTTCAGCGCCTACCTCACGCTTTCGAAGGACAAGAAGAAAGCGGAGTTCGAATTTCCGCCGCGCTAAATCGGCGCGCGAGTTTTCGCGGCGCACAAATTTTTTTCCCGAAGCGCATCGAAATTTCTTGCGCTCTTTCGCGCTACAACGTGTAGTGGACTTGGTTCCTTCCGACCACACTATGCGCTGTCCAAAGTGCGGAAATCGCGATGACAAGGTCATCGATTCGAGACAATCGCGCGATAGTTCCAGCATTCGGCGACGGCGCGTTTGTCTCGCCTGTTGCTTTCCGCTTCACCACTTACGAAGAAATCGAGCGCACCGATCTGCGCGTGATCAAACGCGATCGGCGTCATGAAATCTTTCGATCGGCGCAAGCTGGCGAACAGCGTCGCGAAGGCCTGCGAAAAACGATCGATCAGCCTGCATGACGCTCGAGCAGACAGTCGACGACATCGTGCATGAGATCGAAACGAGCGGTCGCGAAATCTCCTCCGCCGCGATCGGCGAGAAGGTGCTGGAGAAATTGCGCGAGCTCGATGAGGTGGCCTATCTGCGCTATGCCTCGGTCCATCGGCACTTCGAGGACGTCGATCAATTCGTCGATGAAATCCAGGCGCTCGGTCGTCGGATCAAGCCGAACGCTTTGCAGCCCGAGTTGTTTAACGAACCGATAAATAATGGTCGCGTTTAAAGAAGAATTTCCCTACCTCCGCTCCGAATCCGGGCAACTCTTCGAGTTCAATCGCGATTGGTTGCACGCGCGATTACGCAGGCCGCCGATCGCGCCGGTTATCCGAGCTGGTGGCTGACCGAGCATGTCACCGAAAGCATCGCGTTTTACCTGCGGCTCCGGACCGACGAATCCGTCGTCGCCTTCAGCCAGCTCAACCAGACCGTGCGCTATGTCCTGAAAGTGATCGGCTACAAGGAAATCGTACCGCACTTCAAACCGGCGCCGCCGCCGATTTCGGTTTCGCTTTACGAAATCGCGGAAGCCGCGGGCGCAGGTTACGAGCTGGCGTTTTTCGATCTGCTCGAAAAACGCGTCGCAGCCATCCTCGAGACCGGCGCGCGGGAACTGCACTTTTTTGGTTTGCAGCCTTCGATCAAACATCTCCGCGGCGCGAAAGCCTGGACGCGCTCCTGCGACGCCTTGCGCGAGGAAGTCACCTGTTTCATTCGCGAGAAGATTTGCAGCGGCGCGGGCGCCGCAGAACTGAATTGCTCGATTCGATGACGATCTTCGAGAAAATCGCTGCGCGCGAAATTCCGGCGAAGATCATTTTCGAAGACGACGACGTGATTGCATTTCACGACGTCAATCCGCAGGCGCCGGTGCACGTCCTGATCGTGCCGAAGCGGGTCATCCCGCGGTTGGCTGTGGCGCAGCGAATCCGATCAAGCGCTGCTCGGGAAACTGATTCTGACCGCAGCGAAAGTGGCGCGCGATCTCGGCGTGAGCGAGAGCGGCTACCGGGTCGTGATTAACAGCGGCCCGGACGCCGGTGAGAGCGTGCCGCATCTGCATGTCCACTTGTTAGGCAAACGCGCCCTTGCCTGGCCGCCCGGCTGATCGAGATATTTGTAGCGGCGGTCTGCGACCGCCGATCGGTGCACGGCTCCGGGGCGAAAATTTCGACGCTTACAAAGCGCCCCGCCAAGACGGCTTCGCTCCTCACATCCCCATAATCTGGTAGCCGCCGTCGACGTAAATTACCTGTCCGGTGATCGCCGCCGCGCCGGCGCTGGCGAGAAACAAACCGGTCTGCCCAAGCTCGGCCGGATCGCAGCTGCGCTTGAGCGGCGCGCGCTCCTGGTAGTGCTTGAGCATGGAAGAGAAACCGCTGATCCCGCGCGCGGCCAGCGTGTTGACCGGCCCGGCGGAAATGCAGTTCACACGGATCTTTTTCTTCCCAAGATCGTAGGCGAGATAGCGGGCGCTGGCCTCGAGACTCGCCTTCGCCACACCCATCACATTGTAGTGCGGCACCACTTTTTCAGCGCCGTAATAAGTCATGGCGAGAATGCTGCCGCCTTCCGTCATGAGGGGGACCGCGGCGCGGCTGAGCGCGACTAACGAATAGGCGCTGATGTCGTGCGCGGTCCGAAACGCGTCGCGTGTTGTGCCGAGGAAATCGCCTTCGAGCGCTTCCTTGGGCGCGAATGCGACTGAGTGCAGCAGCAGGTCGAGCCGCCGGGTCTGGCCGCGAACTTTTTCAAAAAACGAATCGATTTCCTCGTCCTTCGAGACGTCACAGGGATAAAGCGGTGTATCCGGGCCAAACTCGCCCACGAGTTCTTCGACATTTTCCTTCAAGCGCTCGCCCTGGTAATTGAAAATCAGGCGCGCACCGGCCGCGGCCCAGGCCTTGGCGATTGCCCAGGCAATGCTCCGTTTGTTGGCGACGCCAAAGACGACGCCGGTTTTGCCCGTGAGAATTTGTTCTGCCATAACGATGGGACTTTAGCGGCTTTGTGTGGCGGGGAAAGTGCGGCGTCGCCACGAATCCTTCAGCCATTCTTTTCGTTTCCGGTCTTGTCCCGCTCAGCTAATAGTGAGCGCATGAAAGCGAAAGTGGTCGTGATGCCGAAGGAAACCGTGCTCGATCCGCAAGGCGCGGCGGTGCGCGAGGCGATGCAACATCTGGGTTTTACCGCGGCGCGCGACGTGCGCATCGGGCGTTACCTCGAAATTGAGCTCGAAGGCGACCCGTCGGCGACGGAGCCGAAGCTGCGCGAGCTCTGCCGCGATCTGCTTTCCAATCCGGTGATCGAAGATTTCCGGTTGGAAATGCCTAACGAGGCGGCGTGAACTAGTTCGTCCGTTGCAGATCGCTGGTGACCCGCTGGCCGTTAATAGGATTGACCACCGTGAGCGCGATTCGATGACCGTCGGGTGCGATTTCGAGAGAACCGCGACCGCGGATGCCTAACGAGACGGAGTAAAATTCAAAATCCACCCGTCGGTCATGCAGCATTCCCTGCCCGTAGGCGGTGATGACCTGGAAAGTATATTCCTGCAACGTGACCAGGTCGCCATCGACATGAATGTTGTAGGCGGAGCCGGTCGATGGATCATACCAATAGCCATTGATGTCGGGAACGTCGGATTCCGGCGGCGGGGACGAACGTTGCGCCTCCTGGCGCCGGCTCTCGATCGCGGCGATGCCGGTCTGGACCGTTTCCTTTTTGGTCTCGGAAAGTTCTTCGATCTTGCGCTCGAGTTCGGCCTGCTTCGCGCGAAGATCCGCATCGTTCACGGGTTGCACGCTCTGGTACTGCCATCGGGACAGAGGCGGTTTGGACGGTTTTCTTTTCGCCGCCTCCGCCGATGCCAAAGTAATAAAGCGCGAGCGCGGTGAGGACCGGCGTCGCGACCCCGACGATGATTTTCGTCAGGACACCTTCCGGTTTGGATGATCCGGCCTCCGGCATGATCTTGGCTGATGCTATTTCCAGCCGCCGGCGACTGTAAATTGAAAAATTCCCTCTGCTCGGCGATAAGGAAAAGAGAGCGATGGTCTTCGCCTAACGAATAAGTGCCATTGAAATGAAGTTTGCCGTCATCCAGTTCCCGGGCTCGAATTGCGATCAGGATTGTCTCGCAGGGTTGCGACGCGTCGCCGGGATCGAAGCGGATTACGTCTGGCACAAGGAGACGTCGCTGCGTGGTTGGGACGCCATCGTGCTGCCGGGGGGATTCTCCTACGGCGACTATTTGCGCTGCGGTGCGATCGCGCGCTTCTCGCCGATCATGCGCGCGGTGGTGGACGACGCGCATGCGGGCAAGCTGGTGATTGGGATCTGCAATGGTTTCCAAATTCTCTGTGAAGCGGGCCTGTTGCCGGGTGCGTTGGTGCGCAACCGCTCACTCCATTTTGTCTGCGAGATGGTGACGACGCGGGTTGAGGCGCTGGACTCGCCCTTCATGCGCGGGATGTCGATCGGCACCTTGCTGCGCCTGCCGATTGCGCACGGCGAAGGCTGCTATTACGCCGATGACGCGACCCTGCGCGAATTGGACGAGCGGCAGCAGGTCCTGCTGCGGTATTGCGATGCGAAAGGGAAAATCACGCCCGCGGCTAATCCCAACGGCTCGGTCGAGAATATCGCCGGCATCTGCAATCGAGCGCGCAACGTTTTCGGCTTGATGCCGCATCCCGATCGCGCCTGCGAAGAACGCCTGGGCAGCAATGATGGCGCGCGCATTTTCGAGTCGATGCGCGAGGCTCTCGCGAGCGATCGCGCCGCCGCCTGAACGTCTTCGCCACCGGCACGACTGTTTCACGGTTTGGCTTCTGCGTTTTCGCGCGCGCGGGAGGCGTTGCACGGATTACCGGCTCGGGTGTTTGAATCATGTTCTGCTGACGAGTTGGCCGGTTCCCGAAGCCTCGCGCTCACTGGAATTGCGACAAACGCTGCCCGAAATCAGCAGTTCCCTGTCACGGTTTTTACGATGGGATTGCGACAGTTGTGTTGCGAAAATTAACACGAAATCGCTCGCTGCCAGGGGGGTTCCCTAGGGAAGAAGGCATCGGTACATGCTTTGCTCCCGAAGTCATCCAACCTCATCAATTCTATGCTTCTACAAAAAACTCTTCACATGAGTCAGTTGCTGGATGAGTGCAAAAAACGTCTCGCCAGCATTCAGTCCTATCGCCGTCAGCTTGGGATGGTAACGAAAGCAACGGTCACCTCGTCCAAGACGCTCGATTTTGGCTTTCGCGGCCCGCTTGGGTTCGAAGGGCACACGGTGGTGGCGGCGATGGAGGGTGATACGCCGAACCAGTTTATCTTTGAATCTTGGGGCGGGAACATCGACCTGATGGGCCTGGTCGAGTTCGAGGAGGTGCGGCCCGATTGCACCGAGGTAAACATCGCGGTGCATTACGAGATCAGGAACCGTCTCTACGCCTGGCTCGACCGGAAGTTCGGGTTTGTGGACGCCTTCCTCACCTCGGAGCTGCGCAGACTGCGGGCGCATTTCGAGGGGATCGCGGCCCCAGTGAAAGCACGCGCGCCGGGCTACGGCATGCTCGAACCGGCTTCGGCCTAACGACGCTATTTTCTCCATTGAGGGGGCGCGGAGCCAGCCGGCTGGGCCGCGCTCTTTTAGCGTACGCGCACGGCACGCGTCTTATCGAGACGCAGGATGTCGCCCGGTTGAAGGGCCACTTCGGCCTGGAGATCGCGAAATTTTTCGCCGCGGAATTGCACGCTTCCCTGTTCGATCAGGCGCCGAACTTCTCCACGGGATTTCGTTAGGCCAAACGCCGCTGCGTAAGCCGCAACGACGAGGGAAATAATGTTTCGCTCGCTCGCCGGTGGAGAAAATTCCGGCAGATCCGCCTGGTCGAGACGCTTTTCGCTGAAGCGGCGATCCCACTCCTGCGCGGCGCACTGACTTTCGGCCAGCGAGTGGTAGACGGCGACAATTTCGCGCGCCAGCTGCTTCTTCGCCTCCATTGGGTGGAGTTCAGACGGCTGCGCGCGTGCGAGGAGCAGCGGGTAATAACGCGCCATCAATTCGTCCGAGATGCTCATCAGCTTGCCAAACATTTCGTTAGGCGAATCGGCCACACCGACATAGTTGCCGACGCTCTTACTCATCTTCTGCGTCCCGTCGAGACCTTCCAGAATGGGAAGCAGCAGGACGACCTGTTGCGGCTGGCCCTCCTCTTTTTGGAGGTCGCGACCGACGAGGATGTTGAAAAGCTGGTCGGTTCCGCCGAGTTCGACATCGGCCTGCACCTGCACCGAATCCCAGCCCTGCATGATGGGGTATTGGATCTCGTGCGCTCCGATCGGTTGGCCCTTTTCGACGCGCTCCCTGAAATCCTCCCGTTGCAACATCTGCTGGAGCGTGACCCGGCTGTTGAGCCGGATGACCTCGGCGAACGACATCTTCTTGAACCAATCGCCATTGAAGACGGTGCGGGTTCGGGCCGGGTCGAGCACTTTGAAGGCCTGGGTGCGATAGCTTTCGGCGTGGGCGAGGACCTGCTCGTGCGTGAGCTGCGGTCGCGTAATGGAACGCCCGCTCGGGTCGCCGATCATAGCCGTGAAATCCCCGATGATGAGGATTGCTTCGTGACCGAGATCCTGAAATTGCCGCAACTTCCGCAGGACCATGGTGTGACCGAGATGCAGATCGGGACTCGTTGGATCGACCCCCAGCTTGACCCGGAGAGGCCGGCCTAACGAAAGCTTGGCGCGCAGCTCTGCCTCGCTGATGATCTGCGCTGCGCCGCTCTTCAGAAGCGCGAGTGATTCCGCCGGATCCATCCCGCAAGTTGCGTCAGTCTCGACGGGCTTCAACCGGCGCTGGAACCGTCGCTCGCACGAGCGGTCATTTGTTCCTGTTCAAGAGCTCACGGACTTCATCGATCGTGAGCGGCCGGTCTTGCTGGCTGAGAATTTCCTGCCGCGTTCCTTTGCCGAGAAACGGGCGGTTGTCCGCATACCCTTGCGTCGCTGCAACCTTTCCCTCTTCGGATGCGGCGCGGATGAGCAAACTCGCTTTCGCGAGGGCCTGCGAATTCGTATGGGCAAGTTCAGCGCTGGCTACAGCACGCGCTCCTGTCTCGCTGCGGGAGAACTTTTTCGTGCCGAATCCTTTCGCGAAAAAATTCCGGACGCCGCAGAAGCTTTTCACCGATCGTTCATTCCCGGAATAGAATGATTTCGCCTCGAATTTCTTGTCCACCGCCGTTCCTTCTGCGGCGACGAACTTCTTGTTCTGCGCCGAATTGACGAGTGACATGTCAGGTCGCAGGAGCCGGTCAACAAACTTGCCTTCCGGTTGCTGTGCATGGGCGAATCCAACGCAGGTTGCCAGGCAAGAAAGAAGGAAAAGCCAGCGCACGCCGCGACCCTGCCGCAAGGGTCTCTTCGCTGTAAAGGGAAAAGCGCTTTCGCTCTAGTAACTGTTGAGAATGGCGAGCAGGCGTTCAGCCCCGCTCGTCGGAGCTACCTGGCCGCTGAGAATCGAACGCGCGCTCACGACGCGTCCGTAGTAGCGGTTGTTCGCCGTCTTTTGCGTTGCAATGATGGCGCCCTCGAGCGAGACGCCGGCGAACAATCCTTTGCTCCGGCTATAGGTGTAGACGGCGGCGGTCGTCGTGACCGCCCCTTGCAGGTCGCGTCCGACCGGTCCCGCTGCCGCGCTCACATCGGCACCCAGCTTCAAATTTCCGTCGCGCGAGAAGGCGCGAACGGCGGCGTCATTGTTCAGGACAAAAATGAAATCGGTGACTTGTGCACCGATTTGCAGGCCCCATCCCGCGCCGCCCAGGCCAATAAAAGAAGGACCCGACCATCCATGAGCGGTTCGGGCCACCAGCACGCCTTCGCCCCCTTTGCCGCTGAACGCGAAGCCGATTTTCAACACTCGAATGATCGCCAGGCCGCGTGCGTTACTTAGGATACGGGCCGGGATCCTTCTCTCGGGTATTTGCCGAAAATCTCGCAGGATTTTGACCGACTGATCGACCAGTTCCTGTTCTGTCGCGGCGCGCGCCGTCGCCAACGTCAGGCAGCAAATGGAGCAAGGTGGAAACAAGTTTCTTCATCGCAATGATACTCTCGCTATCTAAAGGATTTGCGGTCGTATGTAAACACTTCCGCGCCCATTGTATTGTGACGCTGGCAGTAGCTTGGGGCTCGGGCCGAGATGAAATTTTTCTTTTTCCTGCGGCATTGCAGAGTTCCCTAGTGGAAGCTGCGGGGTTTTTCAAAAAGGCCTCATCATGGAGACGATTATTAATCTGCAAGGCGACGCCTATTTCATGAGCGAGGCGTTGCGCATGGCCGCGCGGGCTTACGAAGCAGATGAGGTCCCAATTGGCGCGGTGGTGGTGCGCGCGGGTCGGATCATCGCGCGCGCGTTTAACCAGGTCGAACTACTGAAGGACGCAACCGCTCACGCCGAGATGCTGGCGATGACTCAGGCGGAAGCGGCCGCAGGCGATTGGCGGTTGAATGACTGCGACCTCTTCGTTACCAAAGAGCCGTGCCCGATGTGTGCCGGAGCGCTCGTCCACGTGCGGATGCGAAGGGTGATTTTTGGCTGCGCCGATCCCCGAGGTGGCGCGGCGGGTGGCTTATTGAACTTGTTGCAAAATCCGTCGCTCAATCACCAGTGCGACATTACGGCCGGGGTTCTGCGCGAAGAATGCACCAGCCTGCTTCAGGCTTTTTTTCGCGCCAAACGGGCACAAAGCGACCCGCCGCCGTAACATTAGTGCTTCGGAAAACTTCGTTGTTGACGTTAAGCCGTCAAGGAGATTACAGTCGAGGAACGACCCAGCTTCTTGCTCGCGCGGCTGCGTTTTCTTCGTACTGTGCGCGCTACAATGAAGGACAACAGGGATTTTCTTGGTCGATACGTGACACGTTTTCTGGTCTTGAGCGCGTTCATTGTTTTCGGTGCAGCGAGCGCGCCCTCACAAACGACTCGCGCCGGATCTCATGGGGAGGCCTCGACTGCGGTGACCCCGCAAACAGAGGTGTATGGCAGGGCCGCCGACGGCACCGTCCTCCACTGGGACGTTTACACCCCTACGACTCC
Organism: uncultured Verrucomicrobiae bacterium; assembly: GCA_963776615.1. Classification (GTDB taxonomy): domain Bacteria; phylum Verrucomicrobiota; class Verrucomicrobiia; order Chthoniobacterales; family UBA10450; genus Palsa-1392. The sequence continues at coordinate 100,285 of CAVZNJ010000008.1, read as the reverse complement.
CGGACCCTGGCCAGCTGTTTTAGTGATTCATGGTGGCGGTTTTTATTCGGGTACTCCTGATAGTCCCCCCAGTTTGGTGGAGTGCGCCCAAGACTTGGCGGCTGCCGGTTACATCGCTTTTTCAATCGAATATCGCCTCGCTCCTCCGGGTGCATTGTTCGGGCAGAATTCGAGCGGGCGTTTTCCCGATCAGTCCGATGATGTAAAAGTGGCGGTGCGCGCCGCGCGTTCTGATTCGCGGTGCAATGGTCAGGTCGGAGCGGTCGGAGGTTCGGCGGGCGGTACGCATACCGCCTTTGTCGCGGCGACGGGAACCGCGGGCGAAGACCGGATCGACGTCGGCGTTAGTCTTTCGGGTGGCTACGATTTTTCCGATTTCAGCCCGAATCCAAATCTAAATTCGTACACCTCATACGTTCTCAGTTACGTCGGGGTGGCCCAGACCAACACCGCGGCTTTGCAAGCTGCTTCTCCCGCGTGGCTGGCAGATATAACGATATCACCCCTGCTCATGGTCAACACGCTCGAGGATCCCATGCCTTACTCACAGCTGGCGGACATGGTCTCGCATCTTGATGCTTTGGGCGTAACCAATTATCAGACCATCACTTTGACCGGGGAAGGTCATTCCTTCGATAACTGGGAATCGGTTAAATCCCAGGCTCTGACCTTTCTCGCGAATGGCTTTGCGGGTGTGCCTCCTCCTCCTCCTTTGCCGTCGCCGTCGCCCGGAGATACCTCTCATAAGCTACTTAATGTCTCGACCCGTGCAGATGTGGGCCTTGGCGACAATGTCGAGATCGGGGGTTTCATCTTGAGCGGAAATACCGATAAGCGAGTCGTGCTGCGCGCACTTGGGCCGTCCCTTACTCAATTTGGGGTAAGCGGAGTATTGGCCGATCCCATGATCTCTCTCTATGATTCGACCGGAGTCCTGGTTGAATCGAATGATAACCGCCAAGTTCTTCCCGGTATTCCGAATCCCCTGTTGCCGGCGAATCCATCGGAATCATATCTGGCCGCGAACTTGCCGGCCGGGACGTATACGGCTGTGCTGCAGGGTGTAAATTCCGGCACGGGCAACGCTTTATTCGAGCTGTATGACGTGGAGCCAAGCAGTGCCACCGTCGCTAACCTCTCGACCCGCGGAAATATCGCGGGTGCGGCTGACCTTCTTATCGGCGGCATTATCATTGGCGAACCTGATCCCACTCAGGAGATTGTGCGCGCGATTGGGCCTTCCTTGGCGGCGTTCGGAGTCTCGAATCCGTTGCCGGATCCAGTTGTCGAATTGTACGACGGAAACGGCAATCTGCTCTCCGTGAATGACAACTGGCGTTCCAGTCAGGAGCAGCAGATCATCGCGACCGGGCTGGCACCGACGAATAACTTGGAATCCGCGATTATTGCGACCCTGCAGCCCGGAAACTACACCGCCATCGTGCATGATTCCCAGAACCGCACGGGCGTCGCGTTGGTCGAAGCGTACAATTTGCAATAATCTCGACCGAAGGCGGGACCCCGCACGGTCGGTGGGGAAAAGCGGCGGGACGTTGACGACGAGGTCGCTCCGGTCCTGCTCGTCTTTCCCGCGCCAGACGCGTATTGGCAAAGACTGAAGCGGAACAATGTGCGTTGCGTGCGGTGCGCTTAGAGGCAGACGTGGCGAATGCGGAGCTGGCGGGAGCGAAGGAACAGGTCGCAGCACAAAAGAAACGTCTCGAAGTGGGTGAGATCGACAAAGGCGATCTCGAGGCATCTGAAGGTTCTCTTGCCCGCGCCAGTGCCGCGGCGCAGACGGCCAATGCAAATTATCAACAGGCACGACTCGATGCCGCGGCGCTCAATCTTCGCCGGCAGAAGCAACTCTTGCCGGCCGGCAGCGCGCGAAAATCCGACGTGGCCCGTGCTGAAGAAAGACTTGCCGCCCTCCAACGGGGCGAAGAGGGGCAGCAATGAGTGGATTTCTTTTATCCACTATTTTGTCCACTCTGGCCAAATTTTTTGAGAGTATTTGGGACAAAGTGGGAAATACCGATTTCGTCGTTTTTCCCTGGTAAAGTCGCGTCAGATCAAATGGGAGAAGGTGGGAATATGACGCCAATTCTCATAGCGAACGAGCGGTAAGCCCGAAAGCCAAATTGAGGCCGTGAACCTGCAGTCCCGGCCCGCTGCCCCGACCCTCAAGCGCCCCCTCCGAGCCGTTCTACAGCACTGAACGGATTCAGAAAGAGAACAAGAGCATTTCAACCACGCCCTTTTTGCTTTGGCATTTTTCTTCCGGCGACCAGATCGAGAATTGCTCGGCGCAATTTCTCGCGGTCTGCTGGATTGTCCGCGTCGAGTTTAAGGTTCATCGCCCCCGCGATGGTTTGAGCGTAAGCAACGCCCTGCTGCTCAACCAACCGCTCCCAACGTTCATCGGCCATAATCTCGACGAGATTGGAGACGGAACGCTTCTCTAAAGAGGCCATTTGTTCCAGTTTGTTTCGTTGCTCCCCACGAACCGTCAGGTTGAGCTTCGCTTTGTCCTTGCTCTTTTTTGATTTTGCCATTCGCAGTTTTTTTACACCTCGATCTTCACAGGCGATCACGCAGGCTGAAAGCAATAATTCTATACGCTAAAAACGGCGATCGTCCAAATTGTTGCTTGATATACGCCCTAGATACGTATAATAGGCGGCTGCAACATGATTATCGAGCCGACCGTATCTCAACAAGAAATAATCGCGCATTACCTACTGGCGGGCGTCGCGCTCATCTTTTGGCTTCTCCCACTCGCGGCGATTGGGCTCTGTGCGCTTCTCGTGGGCGCCTGGGAAAGGTTGTTCAAATTAGAGGAAACCTGCAAAATCCAGCCCGTAGCAATTTCGATTAGCCGGTCGCCTTTTCGGCTCGGTCTCCTTCTCATCCCCTTGGTGCTCGTCTGCTTTGCACTTTCGCCGACGGCGCGAGCGGTTGATCCGCCACCCGACGGCGGCTATCCCAACGGCAACACCGCTGAAGGCGACGGAGCTCCCCAAAGCCTTACGACGGGTCCGGGCAATACGGCCCTTGGTTTTCATGCGCGCTTTTCACAACAGCCATCCAAGTTTGTTTTTAGAGACGCTTCCGGCAAAGCGATCTCTGTCGATGTCATCGAAACGTATCAGCCGAAAAAGATCGTACGGCCTTTTGCCAAAATCGATCCCCAGGTCGATCCCAAATTAATGCGTGCGGCCACTATCGCTGAGGAACGCGCCCACGCCCATTCGCGCCGGCAATGCTGGCACTACGTGAAAGAGGCGCTGCTCGCATCGGGAGTAATCAGGTCCCGCCCGACAACTGCTTACGCGAAGCAAGCTGGCCAGGAATTGGTCAATAATTTCGGTTTCAAAAAATTGGCGGTGAGTGATCCGTATCAGGCACCGATTGGCTCAGTCCTCGTTTACAATGCAAATTGCGCAGCCGGGCACGTGGAGATTCGGACGAAAGACGGTTTCGTGAGCGATTTCCGTTCGAAAACGCCGTCGCGCCGTCCGCTCCTCGGCGTTTTCGTCAAGTGGTCGTAACCGCGACTTCCGGGATTTCCCGGCGCTGAGCCAGAGCGAGTGCGTGTTGCTTACGCGCAAGCCAGAGACTGAGCAGATATCGGCGACTACGCCCGTTTCACGGCCAGCGATGAGCAACTAGGGCTTGCGGAGTTTGAGCAAGCACTCGGCAACCTAGAGAGGACGGATTTTGAGAAGCCGGAGTCACAGTCGAAGTAACCGAGCCAACTCGAGCACTCCTCAGCCCAGTCAGCGGAGGCTCGTAGCGCGTTGCTCTGGTACGGCGATAGGGACTAATCGCACGACGCGGGGATTGCAACCAGGTCGCGATGGTTGGGGTTCGCTGCAGTGCATTCAAGGCGGCGTCACTTCCTGTCCGACTGCAGGTTCGCCGAAGGAAGTCGCCGACCAAAGAGTCCGAAAACGCGGAGTCGCTTTATCCACTATTTTATTACACTCGGCATATCTTTTTGGGCGTATTTGGGACGAATTGGAGAAACACCGCGTTCACGCGTTTTCATAGGTGAAAGCAGGTGAGATCGTTTGGGACGAAATGGGAATATTTGCCCAAATCTCATTGCGAACGAGCGGTAAACCCGAAAGCCAATGAGTGTACAAAGTAGTGGACAAAAACCTCCGAATTACCACCGATTTACCAGGTAGAAACGGGCTAGAGCGTCTCGCAGGATACGAGTGTGCAAGGTCTCCCTCCGTGGCTGTGTTTTTTCGGTCTGGCGTTCGAGGGAGATTGGTGATTGATAGAATTGAGGGCATGAACCTAAGAGGAAGGACACGCGAGCAAATCGAGCCCTTGCTGGCAAACGAATCGCGGGCGGAACTTCTCGATCGGATTTTTTCGCTGGTTACCGTAGAACAGCTCTTTAAACCCTCGGAGATTGCCGCCCGCTCCGGCCTGAATAAGCGCGCCGTGCTTCGAGATATTCGGGCTGGTAAGTTTGGCCCTTATTTCGTCCGGGCAGAAAACTCGATCGTCGTGCCAGCAAGCGGCGTCAATTTATGGCGGGATCGCTATCGGGTGCCTGGGGAGTGAAGCACTGGAATTCCAAGCCTACAGCGGGGAAACGGTGCGGATCTGCTGGCATCACGGAGCCATTCCCGATCTCTTAACGGCCTTCGTCGCTGACCCGAAAACTTTGCTGCCGGCAGGCAAGTGGCCGGACGACGTTTTCGGCTGGTTGGTTGTACTGCAATACGATCGGGCAGGAAACCTCTCTCGCGCACGTTTATAATAAGAGCATGACTCCCGGCGATGCCAGACATCCACCACCGCGCTAACGCGACCTAGTTCGCGAGGTAGGTATCCGCTCCGTGTCTGCTCTCCACGGAACTGACATGGGCGAGGAAGTAGTCGAGATTGTTTCTCAGCCGCGCAACGTAATCAGAGGGCGAATGCATGCGGTAGAGGCCGAGATCGACGACAAACGCTTCTGCGTCGGTATAACCAAGAAATCCGCTCGCGGGATTCTTCAGAAAGGCGTCCAGTTCCCTGAGACTGTCGATCACCTTGTGGTCATAACGGCTAAACAATCCGATGTTGCGATCTAACCGGTTCGAAACGTCTGCTCCTCCGTTGTCGGTGGCATAAAAATGCGCGATTCCCGCGTCGTCCTTGGCGATGACGACGTTTCCTCCGCTATAGCGATCCCATTGTCGAAAGATGACGTCGAAAGTCATGATGACAGAATATTCCCGCGCCAGTTGGAGAGCATCGCCCTTGTAACCGTGGCCCAGGTCAAGCGTGGCTCCGCTTTTCGACTGAGGATCACCTACTTGGAGAAACGCTATTACCGGGTTGCTGCTCCGAGGGGCGCCGTTGCCCGCCGCGCTCGGGTTCGCTATTTCATCGTAGGCTCTCGACGAGTCGAGTTTCTTGGCCTTCACACATCCCTTCAATGGCTGACCGCCGGCGATCTCCCGCAAGATATTAGCCTTATTTTCGAGTCGATCGGAACCGTGGATCGACGCGTTCTCGATAAGTGACTTGAGTGCTGAGCTCGCCCTGGGTCCCAGCTCATAGCGCGCAGTCGGGCGGAAAGCGCTGTCGTAACCCAGGATCGCCGCCAGGTTAAAGTAAGCGATCTCGGTGTCGGGATTAGCCGCTCCATTGTTCGGGACGAACGACCCGCGTGACTTATAGCCCTGTGGGTTCGTGGGGTCGAGCTTGCGAATCTTCATGTTGATCGAGGTGGACCCGGAAAGCTCCTTGAATGCGTACTCATCGCTATCCAGATCCATCCCATGCCACTTCTGCATCCAGTCCTTGGTCACGGCTGAGACTTCGTGACCCAGAGACTCCAGTTTGTCCAGAATGGGATAGCTTTCAATTTTCATAGTGAAACCTAACTGCCATGAACGGTGAGATCGATCAGTTATAAATCGATCGTAGATTTCATGGGCAGCCTCCTCGATTCAAGTTGCACGACATATGCAACTTCTGTCGTCCAAAATCTAGAGCGGGCCGAGCCCGGAAGGCAAGCGGGAAATTGCCTCTTATTAAATAATCCTGGCGCCTTTGCGCGACCGACCGCGCAGATAGGCGGAACGTTCCGAGACAGAAGGCCGCCAGAAAAGCTGAGTCGGCTCTCTGGCGACGGGTTGAACTGATGCCTTTGAAGAGCGTTGTCCCGGCGAGCGACTCGCGTAGGACGAGGCGAGGATCGCAATCTGCAGCCGGTTGTCGCTTCGCATTTTAGCATTCCCGCGGGACCGTTTTCCATTTACAAAGAAGAAACTAAAACGAATATGACTCCACAAATCTCCAAGTCAGTCGGGCGCTGGGAGAAGGGCGCGCGTAACTTGAAAGCTGACGTCAAGACCGTGCAGCGGCTCTTGCAAACTGCGGCCTCCGTCCTCCAGGCTCCGGAGCTCGATCCCAAAGGAGTGGACGGAACGATCGGCCACCCCCCCGCGGACTCGGCGACGATCAATGCGCTCGAAGCCTTCCAAAGTCGTTTCACCAGCGCAGTCGATGGGATCATCGAGCCCGGCAGCCAGACTTGGGACACCCTGTTGAGCACGGCTGTTGCACCTCCCCCTGCCCCGCTGACGGTAACCGCTGGACAGTGGTTTTTTCCTTTTCCAGTCATCCCCTCCTTCAGTTGGGAAGAACGGCCGCGCGCGTTTGCTTCGCCGCGTGCCGGGGGCAGCCGGCTGCACGCCGGTTGCGATCTCTATTTTCCCGTTGGCACCCCTATCCACGCGGTTGCCGATGGCGTGGTAACGCGCGGTCCCTATGCGTTCTATTGCGAAACCTTCGCCCTGGAAATCGACCATGGTTCCATCCTCGCCCGTTACGGGGAAATCCAAGGGACAACTGAAGTGTGCGCCGGCCAGAAGGTGCTTGCTGGCCGAAGGATTGCCAAAGTCGGACACCTGGTCGGAATCCAGGTACCAAGCGACATGCTCCACTTCGAACTCTACGATAAAAGCCGCTCCGGACCACTTACCGTCGGAGCGCGCCAGGAGTCTGTCTCGAAGAATGGCATCCCCTTTATGCGGCGGAAGGATTTGCTGGACCCCACCTCGAATCTCAATCTCTGGCGAGGCAACCCATCACCTCCTTGAGGAAGGCTTCTCTGTTCTCCCATCGTCTTCGATCTTGATCCAAGCCACTTTCCCAGTGATTTCGACCCGCCGCTTTTCCCGGCCCTGCCGTGGCGGAGGCGAAGTGATTTTCGCCCCACCGCCCTCCCATCTGTAAAGCGGCGAGGGGACGAGGCGATACTTTGCTGGACCTCCCGGATCCTTCTCTGGGTCCATCTTGGCCGCCCAGCGCTAGGGTTTCCTAGGCGGAAACGCGCACGCTGAATTGAAGGCTTCAGCTTGCTGGGCGTGCGCTGAAGCGGCCATCGCCCCAATCAGAAAAACCCGCGAAAAGGTGTTCTTCGTGCCCGATCGGAATGCCGACTTGTCCGGTGAGGTTGGGGCATTTGTTTAGGCGAAAAGGTTTTTTACCATTGATGCGACGGCTGGGTCCAAGTCCCGTCCACGATCACTTGGGTAATGTTTGCGAGCGAATTGTTCCGAATAAGCCGTGCGACGCGCCTCGACTCCAGACGGACGCAACCGTGCGAAGCGGCGTAATCGGGCACTGACGGATAATAATGCAAAGCGATGCCGCGCGCCGGCACAAACCAAGTCACATCCGTGGCCTCGGGATGGCTGTTGAGCTGCGAGGCGAAGCCGGTCACCATGTATGTGCCTTTCGGCGTGCACGTGCTGCCGGAACGGCGGCTTGTTGCCGGGTCGTCGCAATTCAATCCGCGCAGACCTGCTCCCGGTGAGCTGTGAAAAGGTCCTGTCTCCTGGGAGTCGGCGTTCGGTCCCGCCCACGCAAGTGTAACCGGGTGATCCGGGTCTTCGAGTCGCACGGATATTTGCGCGATGTAGGTATTTGGAAAGTCGCTGTTGCGTTGGGAAGGCAAGCCCGCGGCTGCCATCCTGCCAGACAGTGGAGCCTTTACCTGATCGGCCCTGGAGGATTTGGGGCGATCCATAGCCTCGATTTTCTTCGCTGCCGCCATGCGCTGTGCCAACGAACCGCTAGGGGGAATAGTTGGCCTCTTGCTCGATACGCTTCGCGCTCTTCTTCGGCGACGATTTCTTAGCCAACCGCTTCTTCGCGGCCAGTTTCTTGACGGAAGTAGCTTTTCCCGCCTTGGAAGTGTTGCGGGTCTTGCCTGCGGAATGGGCCTTCTTCATCGTGCGTGCAATATTGCACGTCGCGGGTGCGAATGTAAACGCGGATCGTTAGAGACCGTGCGTGGTGTCCGAGGGCGGATCTTCGCCTGTGCAATCAGGGGCCAGAACTCATTGTCGATCGACTCGTGCGATGAATTCGGGCTCATCGTCCAGATTATCGATAAAAGGCTGCCGATCCGGCAGACCGTCGGACAGCCGGTAGCGAAGGATTTGGCGCGAACCTCGGCTCCCCACGTAGATGTAGCCGTCGTCTCCGAAGGCCATTCCGGACGGATTCTTCAGGCCGCCGGCCTGCGGTTGAATGAAGGATGTCACTTTCTCACTGGCCAGATCGCATTTCGCCACGGACTCGTTGCCGCGGTTGCCGATATAGAGCGCATCGCCGTTCAGAGCGAGGTGGATTGGCTTGTCGATCAGGTCCTGGGCGGAGATCGCGCCGAGATATCCGCCGGTTTGGGGATCGAATTTTCGGATGCGATTCGCGTCGCGGTCCGCAACCCAAAGAAAGCCCCTCGCGAAGACCGCCTCGCGAACGACCTTCAAGCCATGTTTGACTTCCTGTGCTGACGCGCAAAATGTCCCGGGGCGGAACTTCTGATCCTTCAGTAGTTCGAGCGAAGACGGCAGCCGCATGGGGCTCCCCGGCTGGCCCGCGGCGGAGGCAGGACCGTAATATCGCAAGGTCAAACTCGTGTTCTGACTGGTCACATACAGATCGCCACGGTTGTCGAAGACGACGCTGAAAGGATGGCTCAGGCCCGGATTTTGGGCCGGGTCATTCTCTACGAAGACAGCTCGAAAGGCGTGCTTCCCGCGCGAATCGGGGTTGCCCTTAAAGCGAATGATTTGACTGTAATCCTGAAAAGCATTGGCGACATAGAGATCCCCGTCGGGACCGAAGGTGTGGCCGCGCAACTCGCGCAATTCCAGAGTCGGGGGGAGGCTGGAGCGATCCAGCGCTTTTCCCTGGTGGCGGCCATCGGCCGAATGGACATGAATGCTGTTGAGATCGCTGCGCCCCGTCCCGCCGTGAAAAGTCAAGTGCCACAAGTGGTCCATAAGCAAGGCCTGCTTGTAAAGTATCCTCCGTCTCCTGACAATCCATTAAAGATCTGGACATCCGCGCCCGGGGGACCAGTTTTAGTGCATGCCCACTGCGGATCCGGATATCTACGAGGGCTCGCTTCACCGCGAAGCTGAGCGGGGTGTCAAGACAGTCGCTTTCAAGGTTCCGGGAGGCCGGCCGGATGAGATCTGCGTGATCCCGCAGCACCTTCCCTTTGTGAACTACCGGGGCAAAGCCGGAGCCGGGGACATCGCGGATGAGGAAAAACTTGCCGGTTACGACTTCTATAAGAGCGGTGCCGCCGAGTTGGGCGTGATCGCACCACTTCCCAAGCGCTCCAGCACCAGCGCCGCAGTCGATGTCTATGAAATTCCCGCGGGCACCACGAGGCCGGACGACTTGACCGCGAGTTACTGCGCAGGCGTGGAGAAAAGCGGGAAGTGCGTGGCCAAGTTCAAGCAGACTGACAACAAATTCACCACGACGAGCACGGCGGCGATCCTCGGCTACTACCACGCGGCGCGGGCGCTGGGGGACATCTGCGAGATCAAGCCCGCGGTCCTGCGCACCATGGACACAGAGCAGCACAAGAAAGTTGTGCGTCTTGCCTCCGAGATGGGAGTTCACGGCACGATCGCGAAGAGCTGGAGCCTCTTTAACCAGTATTACGCCAACCCGCAGGGTTCGGGCGTGGCCAGTGAGCTCTTTACCTCCGACTTCACCCAGATCTACGGCGCGCTGCTCGAAAACACCACAGGAGAGGAGAACTACGCGGAATGGCTCAGTGCCGGTTCGAGCCTGAGTTCGACGCGCGCCTTCCAGCACATGGCTGATTCCAGACCCGCTGCCGAGATCGTGGGGTCGAGAGACTTTACCCAGGGCAATGTCCAGGCGCTCGTGGCCATGCGCGACATGAGCGAGATGATCCTGCTCGACTACCTTCTAGCCCAGTCCGACCGCCTGACCGGCGGCAACATTAGCGACTACGGCTTCGCCTATTATCTCGAGGGCGGAAAAGTAAAATCCACCAAGGGATCCAAGGCGTCCAGCATCCCACCCGGGGCCCCGACAGTCCTCGTGAAGAAACTCACCCTCAAAGACACGGACGCCGGATTGCTGAACAGCAATGTGTTCGAGCAAAAGGGATACCTATCGCAGATCCGCCACCTGCATCCGAACACGTACGATTGCCTGCAAACACTCGCGCAAAATTGGAGTGCAGACCCGACGGTCAAGCAATTCTTCCACCGCGAGTGCACCTTCAGCCAAAGCCAGCTTGCGCGCTTTGAAAAATACCTGCTCAATGCCGCGTTCACGCTACGCAGTCACAAGGAAAGCGGCGCGCTCCGCCTCGACCTCGATCTCGATGATTATTTCGCTTCATCCACCACTCCCATCCCAGCTGGGAGTTCGCAGATCTCGGGTTCGGTAGGCAGTTGGACAGGTGGGGCGAACAATCTGCAGGCGGATGTGAAGACGGTGCAACGCCTGTTGACTGCCGCTGCGCAGAAATTGCAAGCTCCTGAAATTGATCCGAGGGGAATTGATGGCTTGATTTCAAAGCCGCCCGGAAAATCGAACACGGTGAGTGCGATCCTAGCTTTCCAAACTCGCAGCAACATACCCGCCGACGGGCTTATCGGACCCGGCAGCCCTTCCTGGGATGCCCTGTTGAAAGCGGCTGGCGAAAACTGATTCTCCCTATGAGTTCAGAATTTCCGGTTGAACCGATCAAAGTCTGACAAGATCTCCTTTCGGATCGGCCGCGGCAGACTCAAACCATTCCTAACTAAATCGCCTAATGAAGATACTTCTCATCCCCGGTGAGTGACGTGAACGGATCCGTCGCAAACTTGCTCCTGCAGCCGTGGAGGAGCGATGCGAAGGAGTTTCTGCGCGTGGAAAGAATTCACGGACGCAGAATCAGGCTGGAGACGACCGACTATTCGCACGCGCCCTTTAAGACCCTGAGCTTTTGGGTGTCAGTCGACACCCACCGCGCGATCGCTCTCGCGCCCTAGAGGTTCCCTGGGTCACGCTGTCGTTAGGCCGGAGAGCGAGGCAAGGGTGGCGCCAGCGGCACCGGCGGGCACCCACCAGGTCATGTCGCCCACGATTCCGTCTACGGTCACGGCGCGGTCCAGCTGATAGGCCCGCACAGCCGCCTCGGTCATCGGCCCGAAGTCGCCGTCGACCGGTCCCGGATCGGTCGCGGGAGTGGAATAAGTCTTCAACCCTTGCTGCAACGCAGCCACCACCGTCCCGGTGGATCCGCGGGACAAGAGCGGCGTGTTGGGATCGGCCGGAAGCGCACCCCATGTGGCCGGACCTACAATTCCATCCACCGTGAGGCCTGCGTCCCCTTGAAAATCCTTCACCACCTGCTCTGTAGCCGCGTCGAAGGTGCCGGTGATGCCGGACGGAGCCATCGCTTTGGTCATGACGAAGATTCTCTGCAATCTCCGCACGTCGCGACCGGTAGAACCGACGCTGAGAGTTGGGCCGCTGTTCATAAACTACCTCCGGTGTGATTTGCGGCTGCCAGGCAGCCTGAAGGAAAGATGATTCGCTCGCCGAGGAAAAGTCAAGCGATCTCCGAAATCGGGGCGCCATTCCGAAGTGGCGGCTTCGATCAAAAGGGAGAAAATCGCCAAAAAAAATCGAGCTCGGAGGGCGGTGCCACGCGGCGGCGGACTGCAGGGCGTAATCGTCGGCCCGAGGTGGAAGAGGCGGCCTCGGGGGCCTCTCCTCTCTGGCCCCACGGGAAGGGCGGGGGGACCCCAAGCGATTCCAATCATCCATGGGTCCGGGCATCGGGCGCGAGGAAGGCATGACTCTTGGCCGACTTAGACGCACTTGTTCTCCCTCAGCGGAAACCACCGGACTTTCTGCCTGGTTGACGAGCAATCAAAGATAGCCAATGGCCAACACAGACAGTAGTTACTGTTGTGTAGCGAAGCGCGAGGTCGGGCTTGCAGAGAATACGAGGTAGGATTCCTTACGGCGTCACGAAAGTCTTGCCTGTATAGGGATCTTTCACTCGGGTGCCGCTGGGAAACCCGCGAACATCGATCAAAGCCTGATTCTGAGTGTAGGGACTTCTCACGAAGCCCGGTTTGTGCGGCACCGAAATGCCAGCAGGCAGCCGTGGGTTGGTCTCATTCGTTGCCTGGGAAAATGCGGTTGTTCCCGAGGTGGCAGCCCGTTGCGGTTCGGCCGAGTTCTGTTGCGTAGCGTCAGATCGAACGGAGGCGGTTTCTCGGCCAGCCGCGGACGCGGCTTTGCCGGCGCGCTTACGCCGGTGCGACGCGACGGGCTGATGATGTGGGTGCCTTATGGAATACAGAAACCTCGCGAATGGATTTGCTTCTACTGGGGTGGCGCCGTTAACAAGCAGTGCAATCGTGGCCCACGCTACAACTAATCTCAAAGGCAACCATTTGTGTATGACGAGCCCCGCTGGGTTCACTCGCAACGCCTCAGAATGTCTTCCCTGGCCATAAGAAACCGCAGGTTGACCAGAAGTCCCGCGGCTTCACTCAGGGTAGGGTTCTGTTTCGATCAATCCTGGTCCACCATGACCCGGGTTACGACTTGCGTATCGCCATCGCGATCGTAATAGACATGCACCCGTGTCCCCGGACGAATCACGTTCGCTTCGATCGATTCCCCGGCTAGGTTTACGTAATTCACCGTCTTGCCCAGCACATACCTGACTGGATGGACTACGCCTTCTTCACGCACCACGATAACCTTGCCCGGCTCAATGTTGGTAACCGTTCCGTTCCTGTGGGTGGTGGTCCTGGTTTCGGTCGTCGCGGTCGCCGGTTCCGTCGTGGTTATTTTCGTGGTATCGGTCGTCACGGTCTGCGCAAAGGCCAGAGGCGCCACCGCTGCGCAAGCCAGAATCAGGAGTGTCTTTTTCATCGTCATAAATCCTTTCCATGCATTATTGCTCTTAGCTGTAGATTCGCGTCTCGCACGTCAAGTGGATGTAGCGCCCTTTAGTGCACCTTGTGCCAAAGAAGATACAGATTCGGGACTGGCCGCAGCTGCTGTTGTATACAACCGGGTGCATAGCCCACCGCGATTCCAATTTTAGACCGTAACATTGGCGGACCTGGCTCTTGAATTGGCTAATATGAAAACAATCAGTACTCTCGCTTTTTGCCTCAGTGCCTTCCTGCTTGTTGGTCTAATTACGGCAGAGGGACAGGCGCAATCCACGACCACCACTACAACGACCTACCTCCCCACGACCACGATTGTCGGCTCGCGAGTTACTGAACCCGAAGGGGATGAGATAGGGCAGATTAGCAACGTCGTGCTCGATCGAGAAACCGGCTGCATGGCCTATGTCGTCCTCAGCACGACCGAAAGCGGCGGAGCCGCTCGGTCCGTCGCAGTCCCTTGGTCGATCTTTGCTCCCGGTTTGGACGAGCACACCTATCTGGTGACGGTCGATCGTCAAAAACTGGAGAGCGCTCCGGTTTGGGATAGCTCCCGGATCGATGAGTACAGCCGTCCCGAGTGGGTGAGCCATGTTTATAGCTATTACGGAGCGCAGCCCGGGGCCCGCCTGAATGTGCACGCCGGTTTCGGCGCCCAAGGTGAGCTGCCCCAGCGCATGCGTGAACAGACCAAGATAGAGAGCGGCGTCGCTTCCGAGCAGCATCATCCGGCCCGCAACAACGACATGCTCCTGCATCGCGGTCGCAATGACATGATGAATCGACCCGACGAGAATCCTGCACCCAGCGACGTCCCCCACGACGCCGTCGCAAGTGCGACACCCATGTCCAATCCCGGCGATAAGCCGCACCAGGCCGCCTCGGTCCCGCCTTCCCCGAGTCCATCGCGATCGCGCGACCGGACCGCGCGTCGGGAACGGCGCCAGGAAGAAAGGGCACATCCGTCGGCCAGCCCTGATGCCAATGCCGCGGAGCGGCGAGCCGCGCGATTTGAGCGCGCTGGCAGGTCCGTACCGGAAGCCAGCCCAACGCCTTAGAGATCGCGACCGATCTGCATCTATGTGCCGGAGAACAAACGCGAGGGCCAGGCAAGAGCAGCCGCGGCGCATATCCGTTCAGATATTCGACCCCTCTGCCGGCCGCTTCCTTAGGAGGATAAAGCGTGGGGTCAGGCGAGAATGGCTTCTAATCCGTGTAGAAATATCTGGCTGCCCTCACGTTTCTTATTGCTGGTTCAGCCAGCCCCGCATCAAGGCAACCCAGATCGCAACGGTCCTGACGACCACAGTCGCAACCATTGTAAGTGGCTCAATTTCGCAGCCGGGCCAAAAACAGCCGCTGAAGCCCCCTGGCTGACTTTAAGCTGGTGGCGCAGATCGTAACCCAATCGCGAGGCCTCGCTCGCCAGGCCGAAAAATATTATGATGACACATTTGCTTCCCGACGATTTCCGGGGAGCCGACCTCCAAAAGCCAAGGTGCTAAACGACACGACACTTCGAAAGTTGGTACATTACCCCGGAACTGTTTCGTCGACTTGTTGTCAGGCGAGCGCGCCAATCGTCGCGCCACTGTAGCGGTATCTCTTGAAATAAAGCTTGACGCTTTTGCGGTGAGCGATAGAAACGGCCATGCCTAAATCACTTCTTGGTTTGCTCTTAGCCCTCTTGACGGTTGCGGGCTGCTCCACTCCTCAGCCCGCTGCCAATTCGCAGGCTGCCCCTGGTCAATCCACGTCCACCTCTGGTCAATCCGCGTCCACCGCTGCGGTCAACACTGCTCCAGCCGCAGATAGCCAGGAATACGAAACCGTTTTCGTTCCGCCCCCAACTGGCAGCCTGCTGGGCGGCGGTTCGGTGCGGGTCCCGAAGACGTATTCGGGAAACGATGAGAATGCACTTCTCGGCAACATCCGTCGCCTTAATGCCGCGGCCGGGGCGAAGGACGAACGTCCCTATGTGGTGAGCGCGGTCTCCAAGGTCACCGGAGTGAGCCAGCGAGAATTGCAGGCCCAGCAGGATGTTTTGCGACTGCGCTTCGGCGAACTTTGTGCGATCAATGCTATCGCCCGCGGCAACAGCAACAAGGTGCAGGAAATTGCGACCCTGAGATCCAAAGGCCGAAGCTGGACGGCTCTCGCGTCCTCGAACGGTGTGAACATTGCCAGCGTGACCCAGACGACGCGTAACGCTGCCGACTTGACGGCCAGCTCCTATTCCAACTCTGCGGAGCGGCAAAAGGGAGATCAGCGCAAACTGGAGCAGCTTGGTGTCGGCCCGCAGGTCCGACCTCAGCAATAGGTTCTTCGGTTCGGCGAAATCGCCGGGGAATTTTGTTGGACCGCTGCCGATCACCATCGCCAAAGATTGAGAACCTCGCATCCGTTTCCTGTTGTTGCGCCTGGCTGCGAGGAACTCTGCTCGGTGCGACTTGGGCGCGGGATTGTTCAATCGGCGGGGCGCGATTCATTTCAATCAAACACCGCCATTGGTTTCTCAGCCCGCACCAGGAAATGCGCATTGATTCTGCGAGAGTGACGAGGCAGGTTCCGAGCGTCCCCGGTCGAGAAAGGCGGTCCAGCATGCGACGATCACTCACGACACTTCTAGCGGCATTCGCTCTCATTGCGAGTGCCCAAGGAGGGATCGGCGATACGGAAGCGCAAATCCGAGCGCGTTACGGCGAGGCAATCGGGGTCCTGCCAGCCCATGCAGGCGACGCCAGCCTGACGAAGTGCTATTCATCAGTAGGCTTCATTATCTCCGTAACCTACGTCAAGGGACACAGTGTCCGCGAAATCCTGACTAAAGGGAACAAGTCCAAGATTACCGAGGCGGAGATCCAGACCGCGCTCAAGGCGAACGCTGGCGGTTCGGCCTGGAATGCAGAGCAACTGGCAGATCCGCAGACGGCTGGTGTGCAGGAATGGCGGACCAGCAATCAACAATCTCGCGTCGCCATTTACGATTCGCAGACCCGCGCACTTTTTATCACAACCCAGCAATTTATCGACCTGACCAAGGCGACGAAGCCGCAAGTTGCAGCGAAAGAAAGCGCCACTGGACTCGGCGGGTTGGGCACAGTTGGCGCGATCAGTGCGTCCGGCGTACGTCCGACAGTCAACGTGAAGCTTTTCGACAAGAGTGCCGTGTTAAGGTCGCAGCAGAGCCAACCGCGGCCTTCTGCCAGCCCCGGAGGAAACTGAAGATGCGTCACGGTTTTGTCGGGAAAGATTCCATCTGTCCGCTTTCAACTCTCCGGTTTTCGCCGCTGGGGGAAACGATGCGACGTTTCCTGATCCTGTTCAGATTCTGCTGATACTGCTTCAAGACATTTACTCAACTGCCGTCGCCGGTATCGCTATCTAGCTCGGCCTGAAGGGACTCGGAATGATGCGCGCGGGGCCTTGGCAGCGCCGTGGACTCATAGGGGGTGCTGCGTTCGTCGGCAACATATTTTGGACTTCACCTGGCCGTTTTTGGAGAGCAACAATCGTGGCAATTACTCCATGCAAACACGCGGCCAGATCTTATAGGGAAAGACTGCACTGCACAAAGGCGGTTCGCTGTTTAGCTCGTACCGATGACCTGGAAAGATGCGCGAGGGGATGAAATCGAGGTCGCGGGCATTTTGCCCTGCGATGATCGGGAGTCAGCAATCCTCGCGACTCTGATCACGGTAAGCTCCACGGACGTCATCCGCGGGAAGGACACCACGACCGTCGCTGATAGAAGAGTGTCGGATGGGCAACTAGCTCATTCGCGCAGCAACCGCCGAGCGCCAGCGAAAAGTGTGGACCAGCGAAGACGCGTTCGGAATTCTTCTCCGTCCGAAGTTCCTGCGCGACCGGACTTAGTGTTTGCCTGATTGACTACGGATGAATCATGTTCGTCCAGAGAAATTCGTACGTTGCGATGGCGTTTATGGCGACGGAGACGACGAAGAGGGCCGCCTCCGCTGTCGCTACCTTGCGACCGCCGTTCTCAACGATGAGCAGAAACATCCAAGGTATAAGAACAATTCCATATCGGTACGAGAACTGCCAGCCCCCGGTGTTTCCGTGACACCAGAGAAAGAGCGTCAGGACACCGATCGCGATCCAGCAGGCGGTCTTGTGCTTTCCGCCTTCGCGGAAAAGGAGAAAAAGAAATGGGCTGGCAAGAAAGATTGAACAACCGAAGGCCGGTGGCTGAAGGTAAGGGAAATCCTGCAGATCGCCCATCCCGCGAAACAACATTTCGTAGACGTTCCAACGAATGGCGTGCAGGGAGAAGAGGCCATGCCGATACCATGGCTCTTGCAACACGCCCGGGATGCGCGCGTACCCGAAATCTGCGAACCCGCCGAAGCGGACCCAGTTGTAAACCGCAGTGCAAAGCAGAAGCAAAGCTGGAGCGGTAACAAATCGCGCGAGATCCATCCAGATCCCATACGGATCCGGTTTCGCCGTGACCCGGCCGCCGGTTTTTTCAGACGGCTGAGACTGCCAGAAATAGTAGAGATAAATTGGTGCCGTCAGGAGCACCTCTGTCCGATTGCCTAACGCGACCGCAAACCATATGCCTGCCAGCAGCGGATTCCGGCGTACCAGGGTGTAAAAAAGACTGGCAGCCTGGCCTAGGATCGCGAAACCAAGAGCGATCTGCCAGGCACCGGCCAGCCCGAGATTACACCAGGTCCAGGTGGCAAAGATTGGAAATAACGCCACGATGAAGCGGCGCGTCTGCGACATTTCCGCCACATAGGAAAGGCGGTAAAAAAAATAGGCGCATCCCGCCGCCAGGACTGCGGCTAGCTCGTGCGCCGGCCACTTGCGAACCATCCCAATCCTCTGCAAGAGCGCAACAGGAATGTTTACCAACACCGCGCCCAGCGGAAAGACCGAGTAATGTCTCCCGCTCACCGGCACCAACTCGTTCAACCAGGACGGCGTCGGACCGGTTAATCCCACATGTCCGTGCAGGAAAGCCACCGCAATGCGATAGGTATAGTCGAAATGGTCCTGCACTGACCTGGTCGAAAAATAGAAGACCATTCCCGCCACCACGGCTACAGCCGCTCCAAAGCGTGACTCTGGTGGTGTTTTCACAATTAGGTGTTTCATGCTGCGAAGTTTTTCCTTTTGGCGGCGAACTGACCACGGCGGCAGGATGCCGACCAGTCTCCCGTTCGCCGGACCGGAGCGTTCTGAAAGCTATTCCAAGTCATAAACTTCTGCTAGACTAATACCGGTCGTGCCGTGCTCTGCCACCGCTACCATACCGGTTTGGCGGTTGGCGGCCCGGCGACGGGGGAACATTCGTCGACAGCTTTGAGTGCAAAGTAAGGGCTTCGACCGGACCGAGCGTATTTCGGATTAGCGGGCGCACTCGCCAATCCCGCACGGGAGATTAACGATCAAACCGGCGGTCGTTAGGCAGCGACCGCCACCGAGGCGCCCTTGGTCAAAACCGCGACCGCGCGTTGAATCTCTTCAAAATCGAACGGCTTGGACATCATCATGTCGACATGCAACGCTTCGTAGGCCCGGATGTCCTCGTCACAAAGGTGGGCTGACAGAACGAGAATCTTGCCGGGGAACTTTCTCGCCCGCAGCCGGCGGACGAGTTCGAAACCGGACATGCGCGGCATGCGGTGATCGGTGATGACGACGTCGAAGGGCCGGAGGGACGCCGCGATCTTGATCAGGGCTTCCCAACCGTCGCCGGCCCGAGTCACTTTTGACATTGGGCCGCCCAGCACCACCGCGAGGATTTGGGCGACGGCTTTTTCATCTTCGACTGCTAGTATCTGCAGAGGTTCTCTCATGTCCGCTCTTCAAATCAGCAAGACGCAGGCCGCACCGGGGCACCAATTCTTGAGCTGCGATCTGTTCGGCGCCTTTGCACTCTGGAAGGGATTCGATCGCTTCTTTTGCCGGGAGGGAAGCTGCGCTTGTTCTCCGCAGAAAGGGCCAAAACGTCGGGAACACGGCATGGGGGATGCTATGGTAATTATGGTGATTGTTTTGAATTTTAAACGTTTCTTTGCCCTCTGCCTCGTCTGCTGCGCCCCTTTTCTCGTCACCCCGGCGACCGCCGCCACGGTCGTTCTGGCTTGGAACGCTAACTCCGATCCCGATATCGCTGGCTACCGGATATATTACGGAACCGCGTCGGCGCCTTACAAATATCTCGACGTCGCCACCCCGACGGCCGCAATCCCGGATCTCGAGAATGGCGTCACTTACACCTTTGTCGGCACTGCCTACAACACGGCCGGAGCGGAGAGCGAGTATTCAGCGCCCCTGTCCTACACGGTTGGTTCTTCAAGGGTTATCCCGCCCGCAATCCTCGCCAATATTTCCAGTCGCACCTCTGTTCAAACGGGTGAGAACGTCATGATCGGCGGTTTTATCATCGATGGCGTTGTTGGGAAGAAGGTCGCGCTACGCGCGATCGGTCCGTCGTTGACGGCGGCGGGCGTGGTTGGAGCATTGGCGGATCCCTTCCTGCAGCTTGTCGATTCGACCGGCACCGTCCTCGCTTCCAATGACAGCTGGAATGTGCCCGGACAGGAAATCGAATCGTATGGCCTCGCGCCGACGGATCCGCGGGAAGCGGCTCTCGTCGCGACCCTCGTTCCGGGCAGCTACAGTGCCATCGTCAGTGGTAAGGGGGCTTCCGGTGTGGGCCTGTTTGAACTCTATGATCTCGACGCCGATAAGGGCCGGGTCGCGAATATCTCGACTCGCAGCCGAGTGGAAACGGGCGACAACGTCATGATCGGCGGCTTTATCCTCATGGGCACGACGCCCAACCAAGTCATTGTGCGTGCCATCGGTCCGTCGCTCCTGGCGCGTGGAGTGAGCGATGCTTTGCTCGATCCAACCCTGGAGCTGTACGACAGTAACGGCAATCTCCTCGGTTTTAACGATAACTGGCGCACCACCCAGGAGTCGGAGATCATCGCCACCACGGTTGCGCCAACCGATGATCGGGAGGCGGCCATCGTCGCCACCCTCCCGCCCGGCGCCTATTCGTCAGTCGTCCACGGCGCGAATGACACCACCGGTGTCGCGCTGGTCGAGGTCTACGCCTTGAACTGACTGCAGGATCCTCCCAACGGACAGTGCTCTGCGTTGGTTTCGGTGCGGATGACGACCGGTGCCGAACTCGCCCGTGCGGTTGGTAAAGGCTTGAAAGCCTGGTGGGACGAAACCCTCGAGTGCCGGGGAGTGATCTCGGGCTGCACTCTTTTCCTCCCCGGCGTTCGACGGAGTCTCGCCCTACCAAGGTTGGCCCACCGGAATTGGAACCGCGGCCTAACGAACTTTGCCCGGTCCCCAGAGCGCGCGGCCTGGGGTTGCTCCGGTATGCTGGCCGTCCTTTATCACCGGCACGCCGTTTACGAACACATGCTTCATTCCGACCGCGTATTGGTGCGGCTGCGCAAAAGTCGCCCGATCGGCAATCGTCGCCGGGTCGAAAACGACGACGTCGGCAAACATGCCTTCCTTCAGAAAGCCGCGATGATCGAGCTCCAGGTTGGTCGCCGGCAGTGCGCTCAGACGGCGAATCGCTTCGCCTAACGAAATCACCTTCTCTTCCCGCACATATTTGCCGAGAACTCGGGCAAAATTTCCGTAGGCACGCGGGTGGGGATTCGACTTCAGGAAAACGCCTTCGGGTGCCTGCGAGGCCTCATCCGAGCCGAAGGAAATCCACGGCTTTGCCATTTCCTTGCGCACGTTATCTTCCGACATCAGGAAGTAGATCGAGTCGATGCGCGATTCGTCTTCCTCGATCAGGTCCATGATCGTTTCGATCGGATCTTTGCCCCGCATCTTCGCGACCTCGGCGAGCGATTTTCCGGTCAGCGGTTTCAGCTTCTCCGATTTGAAGCCGACGAGCAGAATCTTGTCCGGTGACCCGGTCGCGAGATAGAGGTTCTCCCACGCGTCGCTCGGCTTCTTCACTTCCGCTGCGATCTTCTCCCTGGTCGCGGGATCGCGCAGGCGCTTGAAGAGGGCGGGATAACCGCCGTCTTCTGTCCAGGGCGGGAGACAGGCATCGAGACCCGTGCCCGCGGCGGTGTAGGTATACATGTCGGCCGTGATCTTGAGACCTTCCTTTTGCGCGGCCTCGATCCGTGCGAGCAACCTATCGAGCTTCGGCCAGTTCGCTTTCCCAGCTGCTTTGATGTGATAAACTTCGCCCGGGATCTTCGCTTCGCGGCTGATCCGGATCAATTCGTCAAGCGCTTCGAGGAGCTGGTTCCCTTCGCTTCGCATATGCGAGATGTATTTGCCCTGGTATTGCGCGGCGACCTTGCAGAGCTCGATTAACTCCGGCGTCTTCGCGTAAAAGGCGGGTGGATAAATCAACGATGTGCCGATTCCGAGTGCGCCTGCCTCCATTTCTCGGCGAACGAGCGCGCGCATTTCGTCGAGCTGCTGCGGCGTGGGCGCTTTGTCATCGAAGCCGATTACGTTCTCGCGAATGGTGGTCGCACCGATAAAGGAGGCGACATTACAAGAGATGCCGCGTGCTTCGAGAAAGCGGAGGTAATCGGCCAGCGTCGTCCACGTGATCTCGTAGCGGATGTCCTTTTGGTCACGCAGCATCTTTCCGCGTACTCGGTCATTCACCGGACCCATCGACTCCCCTTCGCCCATGATCTCAGTCGTCACGCCCTGGCGGATCTCGCTCTGCGAGCGGCCATCCGCGATAAGCGATTCTGTCGACCAGGAAAGCATGTTGATAAACCCAGGGGCAACCGCCAGCCCACGGGCATCGATCACTATCCTGGCCCGCGCATCCTTGAAATCGCCGACTCCCGCGATGCGATCGCCCCGCAGCGCCACGTCGGCCAGGCGCCCGTCACCACCGCTGCCGTCGTAGACCGTGCCGTTTTTGATGACGACGTCGAAGTCCTGTGCTGCGGCTGCTGGAGCAGCCTTGGCGCGAAGGCCGGGAAGCACGATCGAACTGAAGAGCGCGAGCCAAAGAAAAGAGCGATCCATTGGGCGATTGGAAATGGATCGCGCTGCGCTGTCGATTCGAAAAATTGTCCCGCGAATTGCCCCGCGCGGAGGCAAAGCCGACAACGTCAATACCTGGTTGGAGCGGGACGGCCGTTGGCCTTGCGTGGCCTCGGCCAACAGCCAGATGCCCTCTCTGAAGTCCTGAGGGTTGCGACGTATTCGTTCTTTTACCGCGGCAGTCTAAAGATCGGGTGGCGGCGGTGGTGGAGTCGACTCCTCGCCAGGCCCCGATTGTCCATACGGAGGGTTCTCCGGCGGCGGGAGAAACGCCTCACTGCAACCACACACGAACAGCACGCAACCGAAGAGAAGCAGGATCAGTGGCAGCTTACGGAAGAACCTTGTACAAGCTCCTTCGCGAAGGACGCCGAGCGGAGAATTCGATTGCACGATCCCAAGATCGCCCCGTCGCGAGCGAAAAAGCAATTCATCCATGGAATTATCTTCTTGTTGAGGCGACCGCTTTTCGCCGGTCGCCATTGAACCAGGGTAAAGACGGTAGGAATGGCCTCACGGTTACAGAATTTTTTCGAGCGAACGCCTTCGGAGGTTCGGACTAAGGAAGTGAAATACCCAGAATATTCATTTGGCGTTGCCACACTTCAACTGGCGCTCATAGTCGGCGCTGTCGAAATGTCCCTTGGATTGGCTGATTAATCCGTCGCGATCGAGTTGCCACAACTCGTATCCACTGATTCGAACCCGGTTCCCAGTTCCTCCGGGGCCGTTGTTCGTTCCGGCAAGGGTCCAGTGGAACCTGACCCCTTCCGGTGTGCCGGCCACCTTATCCATCGTCACCGTCATGTCTGGAAATGCGCTCATGAAACCGTGCGCCACCTGCGCGATCGCCGATCGCCCCACGGCCGGTGGATCATCGTTGACCGCGAGGGAGCCGTCCTCGGCGTAGAAACTCGCCACTTCCTCGGGAACATGGCTGCACCACGCCTGTGCGTAACTCTGAGCAAGTTCGGTCAGTTGAATAGAATTCACGACTCTATTTCGATAGCGGTATTTCGAGTCGATGCGAAGAGGAAAACTCGATTGAAATTACAGACGCGAGCTAGACCATTCGGCTTCGCAATTGCAAGAATTCCTTCCCGCGCTTGGGCGAAATCCCCTGTCTTTCGCAGTGTCTCTCAGTCACAATGCCAGCCAAATGCGGCCGCGGCTTCTTGATTCTCTGCAAAGTTATGGCGGCCGAGCGTTCCTGCGCGATCTGCTGGCGGGGATCACGGTCGCGATCGTCGCGCTGCCGCTCGCGATCGGGTTTGCGATTGCTTCGGGCGTCACGCCCGCACAAGGAATTTGGACCGCGATCATCGGTGGTTTTTTGATCTCGGCCTTTGGCGGCAGCCGGGTGCAGATCGGCGGGCCGACCGGCGCATTTGTGCCGATCATCGCCGGGATTGTCGCGACGCAAGGTTATAGCGGACTCGCACTTGCGACCATCCTAGCCGGCGTGATGCTGATTACGATGGGCCTGTTGCGGCTCGGCGCGCTGATCAAATACATTCCCTTTCCTGTCATCGCCGGATTCACGAGCGGAATCGCTGTGATTATTTTGGTGGGACAAATGCGCGAATTGCTCGGCCTGCATACCGCACTGCCGGTGAATGCGCTTCAGCAGATCGGCACAATCATGAGGCATCTGCACGAGACAGACTGGCGGCCACTGGTGATCGGCCTGGGGACGATCGCAACAATGGCTCTCTGGCCGCAACGCCTCCGCGCCGTGCCATCAGCGATCATCGCGCTGATTGGCCTAACGATCATCGCCGCCGCGCTCCATTTCCCGATCGAAACCATCGGATCGCGCTTTGGCGGCGTCCCGCAGGGGTTTCCGGCGCTTCATCTCCCGGCATTGAGTTTCTCACGCACCCAGGCGTTGATCTTGCCCGCCTTTACGATTGCAATGTTGGGCGCGATCGAATCGCTCCTCTCGGCCATGGTGGCCGATGGAATGATCGCAAGCCGGCACGATTCCAATCAGGAGTTGATTGGGCAGGGGTTGGCAAACTTCGTTAGCCCGTGGTTCGGCGGGATTGCCGCGACCGGTGCCATCGCGCGTACCGCGACCAATGTCCGCTCCGGCGGGCGCACGCCGGTAGCCGGGATGGTGCACGCGCTGGCCTTGCTCGCCATCGTCCTGGTGGCAGCCCCGCTCGCGCGTCTTATCCCGCTGGCGACCTTCAGCGGTGTGCTCATTGTGGTCGCGTGGCGGATGGGCGAGTGGCATAACTTCGCAGCCATGGCGCGCGGGCCGCAGGGGGATTTTTGGGTTTTACTGGTGACGTTTGCACTTACGGTGGCCTTCGGCCTGACGGTGGCGGTGGGAATCGGGTTGCTTATAGCCGCGGCGCTTTTCGTTAGGCAAATGGAGGCCGTCACGCAGATCCAGATTGTGACGCCGGAGAGTGACCTGGACACAGGCGTCGATTCGGTGCGGGAAAAGATCGTGCCCCAAGGCGTGGTTGTTTATCGCTTCGAGGGTCCGCTCTTTTTCGGCGTGGCCGAGAAACTTGAGGCCGCGCTCGAACGATCGACCGCCATGCCGCGGGTGGTAATTTTCCGGATGCGCAATGTGCCGGCGATTGATGGAACGGCCTTGCGCGCGCTCAACCTGGTGCGGGAACGCTTCACGCGTCGCGAGACGCGGATCATATTTAGCGGATTGCAACCGCAGCCGATGAAGGTCCTGTTCGAAGATGGCTTCGTGGACACGATTGGGTTGGAAAATATCTGCGCGAACATCGACGCGGCGCTGGAACGCGCGCGCCAGATGCTTGAATCGTAGCGGTAATTCAGCGGAACTGCCCGAACCAGCGATAAGGGAAATCATCGCCTGGACAGTCGGTCGGCCAACGCGGCGGATTCATCTCGCGGTGGGGGCGAACCGGAATGTCGTGTCCGTCGACCTTGCCACAACGGGCGCGAAGATAGCGAATCAGCTCCTCGCAGGAATCAAGCTGGGCGCGGGTTGGCTTGTCGCGGTTGAAATCACCAACGAGGCAGATGCCTAACGAAATATTGTTCAGATAATCGCTGTGCACGTGGCCGCCGTTGATCTGCCGCCGCCAGCGATCGCCGACTTCGATTTCTCCGTTGCCGGAGGAGGTGCCGTTGCCGATCACAAAGTGATAGGCGAGGCCGTTGCGCATCCGGCGGACGTGGCGGTGATAATAGTCGAAAATGCGGGCGTTGCCCTGCCGGGTCCCGCTATTGTGCACGATGATAAAACGCCAGCGTTCGCGCAGGACCGGAGCGCGATCAATTTCGTTGCGGACCGAGCGAGTAAGATAGGTATATCGCTTCCCGAAAAGGTGAAAAGGCAGGAGTGAAAATCCGCGCGGCTTTTGGTAGCCTGATTTTTTCACGACGACTTGGGCGGGCTGGGAGGAACCTGAGGACGTAGCCGCCCTCCGAGGTGCCGGTGTGGTTTCGTTAGGTGTGGGTCGGCTGCTCGGCGTTTCTTCCGGTTGAGGCGGGCGCGTGGGCGTCTCTTCGCTCACCGCCCGCGGCGTGCGGGCCGGCTTTTCCTCCGGCTCGGGAGTTGGCGTGGATTTTTTCTTTTTCGTCGGCGGATGTTGGGCCGGCTTCGGCTTGCGACGTGGAGTGGCGGAAGGTTCCGGAGTCGGCGTCTCGACGGTGCGCATTTTTTCGCGGGCCCTGAGAAAAAGCTCCTTCTTTTCTTCTTCGGTCAATTCGGCGTGAGTAAGTGTGCCGGCGAGCAGCACGATCAGGAGCAGGCCCCAAGACCCGAGTAGCCAACGCATGTTGAATCGCGGACGGAGCAAGGCGCGGAAAATCGTTAGGCTGGTTGCGCTGCCGCCTCCGCTTCGGGTTGCTCGTGGGCGTCCGCACGCTCGCTCTCCCGTCGCAGGATGGCGTTTAGTTTTCCCCCGAGCAGCAAGAGGAGACAGGTGAGATACATCCAGGTAAGGAGCATGATAATGGAAGCAAGCGCGAGGTAAGTCGGGTTGTAGCGATCGTAGCGCGCGACGTAGAACTGAAAGAGTTTCGTCACCGTCATCCAGCCGGCAGAGAAGAAAATGGCACCGGGCAGCGCCTGCCGGATCGTCAGGTAATTTTCCGGTGTCAAGAGGTAAAGGGCAAGAGCGAGGACGACGAGCGCGACCGCGGTAAAGGGAAGATTGAGGGCGGCCACCCAGCTCTGGAGCGGGATGCCGAGCTGGAGGTTCACCTCTGCGATTCCGGCCAGCGTTTCCCCGAAGACGACGAGGTTAAAGGCGAAGAGAATGGTGATCCCGAACCAGAAAAGCAGGAGGAGCGAGATGACATATTTCGACCAGCGATTGTGGTCCGCGGTCACGCCGTGAGTGTGGCTGAGCGCGCGTGAGATGGTCGAAATGAACATCGTGCCGAGATAAATGCCGAAGATGACGCCGGCGGTGGTAAGGGCGCTGTTAGTGGGCGTGACGATAACGTTGGCGACGATGACGTCGAGGATCTCCTGGATTTTTGGATCGGGCGGAAGGAAGGCGCGTACCACGCCCAGCATCTTGTGCAGCTTCGCCGGGTCGGTGCCGAAGAGGCTCAGGAGGTGCCAGAGAAAGAGAAGGCCCGGGACCAGAGTCAAAAGAAATTGGTAGGCCATCTGGGCCGAGAGACCCATCGTTTCGTCGGTTGCGGTTTCCCAGACGAGCCGGCGTATGACGCGGCCGAGTAAGCGAAGGAATTTCATGGTCGAACGAAAGTTTACTTTGCCGCCCTCGGATTGCCATTAAACTCTCCGGCGACGCCCTGGCCTAACGAATGGAGAAGAAAATCCTGATCCTGACCGCCGGCTACGGTGAAGGCCACAACGCGGCGGCGCGCGGGATACGCGACGGGTTGGCCATGGTCTCGAGCGGCACGGCCGCGGTCGAGATGCACGACCTTTTCGTCGAAACCTTCGGTTTCGCGAACGATTGGGTGCGGAAAGGTTATCTTATCCTGATCAACCGCGCGCCGCGGCCTTGGTCGCGCTTTTACAAGTGGCTCGATCGGCAGGAGGAATACCGCTCGCACATGCGCTGTCTTTTCACGGTCAAGGCGCGCCTGAGCCAGTTGTTGTTGCGCTTCCAGCCGACGGCGGTGGTCTCGGTTTTCCCGGCCTACCCGCATCTTTTGGAGACGATCTTCGGCGGAGTGAAACCGCCTTTTCGGCAGGTCGTTTGCGTGACGGATTCCATCACGGTGAACGCCATCTGGTATCGCTGCGGGAGCGATCTTTTTCTTGTGCCTAACGAACAGTCGGCTGCGACCCTCGCCGCGGCGGGCGTGCCGGACGAGAAGGTGCGGGTGAGCGGGTTTCCGGTTTCACCGAAGTTTGTCGAACTCGGTGAACTGCGGCAGCCGCCGGAGGCGGGCGACGGTGCACGGATTCTTTACGTGATCAACGCCGGCGGCCACGCCGCGCCCGACGTGATTCGTGGCCTATCGAAAATCGCCGACCTCAGGCTAACGGTCACGCTCGGGCGCGATAAGCGCCTGCGCCAGGAGGTCGAGGCGTTGCGCGCGAAGTTGGGGCGCGAGTTTGAGATCGTCGGCTGGACCGATCAGCTGCCGCGGCTCATGCTCGAGAGCCATCTCCTGATCAGCAAGGCGGGCGGCGCGACGGTGCAGGAAACCATTGCGGCGAAATGCCCGATGATTATCAACCAGGTCGTGCCGGGTCAGGAGGAAGGGAATGCGCGCCTGATCGTCGAGACGCGTTCGGGCGTGGTAGCAACGACGCCGGAGGCAATCGTCGTCGCAGTGGAGCAGGCGTTTGCAGATCACACGCGGCTCTGGCGCGAGTGGTCGGCGAACATTAGCCGTTTGAGCCGGCCACGGGCCTCGCTTGAGATCGCGGAGTTGTTGCTCGCGCTTTGAGCGGAGCGACGCGCTCCGCCGCATTCAGGAAACCCGGAAGCAGATCCTCCGTCAGGATTTCGCAGGCGGGGGCTGGCCCGCCTTCTCGTTCAAGACCTGGGTGAATTCCTGCAGGCTGGTCACGATCTGCGGCGCCTTTGAGAGCACCGTGCTGGCCAGTTTCTCCGCGTAATCCGGCCGGCGCTGCGACATCTCCGAAAGTGCCATCATGACCGCGAGCGCATTGTTAATCGAATGCTTGATCTCGCTGAATTTCTTCTGCAACTGGGTGATCTCTTCCACTGAAAGTGTGCTGCCAGGTTCGGTCATGATCGTTCAATTCGCTGGAGAAATCGGACGTGTGTGCTTGACTGATAGGTTCGAGAAGTTCCGTCCGATGCCTGCAAAAAGTATCAAGATCACTGGGGCACGCCAGCACAATCTCAAGAATCTCCACGTCGAGATTCCGAGGGAGAAACTGGTCGTTATCACTGGCATGAGCGGCTCGGGCAAGTCGTCACTCGCCTTCGACACCCTCTATGCCGAGGGTCAGCGCCGCTACGTCGAAAGCCTCTCCGCCTACGCCCGGCAATTTCTCGACCAGATGGAAAAACCGGACGTCGATTTCATCGAAGGCCTCTCGCCGGCGATCGCGATCGAGCAGCGTAGCGCAGGCACGAATCCGCGCTCGATCATCGCGACCACGACGGAGATTTACGATTATCTGCGGGTGCTTTTTTCTGCCGTCGGCCAGCCGCACGACCCGTTGACAGGCGAGCCGATTTTTCGGCAAACGGCGCAACAAATCGTTGATCAGATTCTCGCCTACCCGGCGGAGACGAAAATCATCCTGCTCGCGCCGCTGGTGCGCAACGAGAACGGGCGAATTTCGCGACGTGATCGAAAAGACGAAACGAGAAGGCTTCGTCAGGGTTCGAGTCGATGGCGAAATCGTCGAGCTGGGCTGCCCGGAACCGATCCGGCTGAAGAGAGGCGAGCGCCACACGATCGAGGCGGTGGTTGATCGGTTGGTCATTCGCGACGGCATGCGCACCCGGTTGGCCGATTCAGTCGAGACGGCGCTGAAATGGGGGAACAACCGGATTGTGGTGTTGCGGGAAATTGTCAGGACGGGCGCCCCGCCGCCCCGAAGCAAACCTACAATGGGAGGAGATCCGTTATTCCACCGACTACGGAAACCCGGAGACTGACTTTTCGTTAGGCCAACTCACCCCGAAACACTTTTCCTTTAACAGCCACCTCGGTGCCTGCCCGGCCTGCCATGGGCTGGGCACGCAACTGGTTTGCGATCCGGAACTGATGGTGACCGATCCGTCGAAGTCGCTCGTGGAAGGTGCGGTCGTGCCCTGGCGACGCGGGACGAAACGGATGCAGGCCTACTATCGCGGGTTGCAGACGGCGCTCGTCAGGCACTTCGATGTCGCGGACAATATTCCATTCGAGGATCTGCCGGAGAAGTTCAAGGAAGCG
The DNA here is from genome assembly GCA_963776615.1 of uncultured Verrucomicrobiae bacterium. Taxonomy (GTDB): domain Bacteria; phylum Verrucomicrobiota; class Verrucomicrobiia; order Chthoniobacterales; family UBA10450; genus Palsa-1392. The sequence continues at coordinate 70,628 of CAVZNJ010000008.1, read as the reverse complement.
CTCTATTTCGGGACCGGCGATGAGCCGATCGCAATGAGCTTCGGGCGGGAATGGCCGCGCGGCGACAAAGACGGCGCGTCCCTTTGAGGGATTGCTTCCGCAGATGCAGCGGCTCTACGAAGAGACGGAGAGCGAATTCACTCGCAGCCGGATTCGCGCCTTCATGAACCGCGCATCCTGCTCTGTCTGCCACGGAGCGCGGCTGAAGCCGGAAATCCTCGCGGTCACGATCAAGCAGAAGGGCAGCTGCGAGCTCAACATCCATCAATTCTGCGAGCAAACGATCGCCGCCGCCGCCCAGTTCGTCAGGCAACTCGATCTTTCGGAGCAGCAGCGCGCGATTGTTTCGGAAGTCGTGCACGAGATCGCTTCGCGTCTCGAATTTCTCCTCGAAGTCGGGCTCGATTATCTCACCCTCAATCGCGAGAGCGGCACGCTTTCCGGTGGCGAAGCGCAGCGCATCCGGCTCGCGACGCAGATCGGTTCCGGGCTCGCTGGAGTGCTCTACGTGCTCGACGAGCCGAGCATCGGGTTGCACCAGCGCGACAACGCGCGGCTCATCGGCACCTTGCGTCGGCTGCGCGACCTCGGGAATTCTGTCATCGTGGTCGAGCACGACGAAGAAACGATTCGGTCGGCCGATCATGTTCTCGATCTCGGCCCGGGGGCGGGTCCGCGGGGCGGCGAGATCGTTGCGCCAGGGACGCTCGAGGAAATTCTGGAGGCGAAGAATTCGCCGACCGCAGCTTACCTGACCGGCCGCTCGCGGATTGCCATCCCGCGCCACCGCACTGCGCCGCGTGGCGGCAACCAATCATCCGATGGCTGGCTCACGATCGTGGGCGCGACGGAAAACAATCTTAAGAACGTCACCGTTGCCTTTCCGTTAGGCTGCCTCACCTGTGTGACCGGTGTTTCCGGGAGCGGAAAATCGACCCTCGTCGACGACATCCTGCGCCGCGCGCTCTTCCGGCATTTTTACAATTCGAAGGATAAACCGGGCGAGCATCGCGCGCTGCGCGGGCTCGATCAGATCGACAAGGCGATCGTCATCGATCAAAGCGCCATCGGCCGCACGCCGCGTTCCAATCCCGTCACTTACACCGGCGCGTTTACGCCCATCCGCGAGTTGTTCAGCCAACTGCCGGCCTCGCGCATCCGCGGCTATGACGCGGGTCGTTTCAGCTTCAATGTCAAAGGCGGCCGCTGCGAAAACTGCCAGGGCGAGGGCTTGATCAAGATCGAGATGCATTTTCTCGCCGATGTCTACGTGGTCTGCGAAGTCTGCCAGGGCAAGCGCTACAATCGCGAGACGCTCGAGATCACTTACAAGGGGAAAAACATCGCCGACGTGCTCGACGATGACGGTCGACGAAGCGTCACGTTTCTTCCGCAACGTGCCGACCGTGGCGGACAAGCTGGGCGCGCTCCAGGATGTCGGTCTGGGATATTTGCGACTCGGCCAGGCGGCCACGACACTTTCCGGTGGCGAAGCGCAACGGGTGAAGCTCGCGACCGAACTGGCAAAAAAGGCGACCGGCCGCACGCGTCTACATCCTCGACGAACCGACCACCGGACTGCATTTTGCCGACATCGAGAAACTGCTCCAGGTGCTGATGAAACTGCGCGACGCGGGCAACACGCTGGTCGTGATCGAGCACAACCTCGAGATGATCAAATGCGCCGACTGGGTGATCGACCTCGGCCCGGAAGGAGGCGAGGGCGGCGGTGAAATCGTCGCAGCTGGAACGCCGGAAGAAATTGTGGAGGTGAAGGGGAGCCATACCGGCGCGCATCTGCGACCATTGTTAGGCAAATGAAAATCGGATTCCTTTTTTTGGTCGCGGTTTGCTTTTCATTAGGCTCTTTGCGGGGCGCGCAAACTGACAACCCGTCACTCAGGGAGGCGACGGCGCCGCTTGCCAATGGGGTTCCGCAAGTCGCTGTGACGCGCCTCCAGGCGTTCCTGGCTCAGAATCCGCCCGCGGCCGAGCGAGCCGTCGCACGGCGCAAGTTGGTCGAGGCGCTGGTTCGAGTCGGACAGCCATCCGAGGCGCTTGAACTTTTTTCCGATGATCCTGGCCTAACGAATGACATGGAAGCGACTTTCTGGCGTGCGCAAGCGTTGGCCGCACTCAAACGCTGGACTGAGGCACTGCCTCTTTACGAAAAAGTCGCAGCGGATGCGCAATCGCCGCAGCGCCCTGAGGCGGTTTTCGGTGAGGCGGAAGCCCTCCGCGCGCCTCGACCGCAGGGAGGAAGCCATGCGCCTGTTTTCGTCGCTGGAAAACACGCCGCGCTGGAGCACGCGGGCCAGGTTAGGCCTGGCCCAGTTGTTGATCGAGCTCAGCGACCTGAAAGCGGCCGATCACCTTCTGCGCGCCACCAAACCGCAGCTTTCGACGGAGCGAGCTGAGCGGCGTTTTCTCTTTGGCCGGCTCAACCTGGCGCAGGGTCATCCGGAAAGGGCGATTGAAACCCTCGCGGTCATTTTGAAAAATCCGGAGGGCGTTTCGCATCCGCTCCTGGTCGCGACCCTCTTCGGTCTGGCCGATGCACACGCCCAAACACACACGCCAGAGACAGGCGACGACGCACTCGAGGAATTCATCGATCATCACCCTAACGATATCGCGTTGCCCGAGATCTTTGCCCGGCTCGACGAGCTCTACCGAATGGAGCGCAAGCCATCGACGCGCGAGCTCGAGCGCTGGATGCGCGATCCTGCCCAACCACGGCAGGCACTCGCGCAATGGTACTTTGCCCGGAGCGAGCTGCGCTCGGGCAACCGACGAAAAGGCGGTCGAGCTGCTGGCACAATTGAGCCAGACTGAACGTGCACCTCCCATCGTTAGGCGAGGCCGATTTGCAACTGGCGCGCCTTTACCTCGCGAAAGAGGAATGGGAGGCAGCGATCGCGGCGGCCGAAGTCGCTCGTGCGCAAAACTCCGCTCCGGCGTTTCAGGAACGGGTCGACTGGTTGATCGCGGAGGCAAATTACCGCCGCGGTCATCTGGCAGAGGCCGCGTCGATCTACGAACGGCTAGCGCAGCAGACGCCCGCACTTTCCGGCAGCGCCCTCTTCAACGCTGCGCTTTGTTGGCTGCGGCTCGACCGCGCAGAGCAGTTTGCCGCCGACTATCGCAAGATCACGAACGATCCGGCGCCGCAAGGCGTGGAGGGTGAACTGTTGCTCGAGGAAGGCGCCGTGCAGGCGGCACAGGGAAAACCGGAAGCGACGGAGACTTTTGAGAAATTCATTCGCAATTTTCCGCAGAGCCAACGGGTTTCCGAAGCATGGGTGGCGCTAGCCGAGCTTGCCTTTCACGAACCGAAACCGGATCTCGCGAGCGCGCGCAAAGATTTGGCCCAGGCGCGCCAGGGAACACCGACGCCGACGGCGCTGGAGCGTGCGGATTATCTGCAAATCTGGATTGAAGACGCAACGTCTTCGGCCAACGAAGGCGCGGTCATCGCGGCGGCCAGCAAGTTCCTCGAGCAGCATCGCGATTCCAACTTTGCCGCAAAGGTACGGATGAAACTGGCCGAAGCGTATTTTCGTCGCGGCGATTTCGCGAACGCGCAAACGCAATTCGAATTGCTTGCGCAGCAAAAACCGGATGGGCCGCTGGCCGGGAAAGCGCTCTTCTTTGCCGCGCGCTCCGCGATGTCGAGCATGGGCGCCGACTCGCTCGATCATGCGCTCGCCCTGCTCGATCAGGTCGTGAAACTTGGCGGCGAGATGAAGTGGGCGGCGCGCAACGAAGAAGCGGCGATCGAACGGCGGCTGGGGAAAAATCCAGAAGCGCTTGCCCTTTACGATGAAGTCTTGAAGAACGACGCGAAGCCACCCGAACGCCGTGAAGCGCTCTGCGGGAAGGGAGATATTTATTACGAAATGGGCGCGGCTGATCCGCAAGACTACAAACAGGCGATCGACGTCTATCGAGCAGCTTGCGAATGAGCCAGGGTTACCCGCGCACTGGCGCAACCAGGCGGAATTCAAGAAAGGAAAAGCGCTCGAACAGTTGAACGACAAGGAGGGCGCCCTCGCGACCTACTATAGCGTGATCGAGGAAGGCGCGCGACCGGATGTGCAGCATGAGTTTTTCTGGTTTTACAAGGCCGGGTTCAACGCCGCGCATTTACTCGAAGAAGCGAACGATTGGAAATCCGCAGTTGCGGTATATCGAAAATTGGCGGCGGTCGGAGGCACGCGAAGCGATGAGGCCAAGGCTCGCCTGACGCAGCTGCGGCTCGAGCATTTTCTCTGGGAAGAATAGCCGAAATCGTCGGTTTAAAGTCCGACGAATTTGCTTGCGCAGAAGGTATTAACGGGCGCAAGCTTGGGCATGAAAACAACAACAGATGGGTCCATCTGCGCGGCTTGATTCGGCTCTCGGTGGGATTCGTCCTTGGCGGCATGCTGTGTGCATCAGCGTTTGCGGGCCCGGCCATCTATCGAGAAACGGCGACGAACCGTCCGCACACGGCGCAGGACGTGCCGGTGAAAAAGCAAATCAAGATCTACATCATGACCTCATCCTCGGCGATCCCGAAGCCAATCAGCTACATCATCGGGGGCGTGATAACGACCGCCATACCGATTGTGATTATCGGCCGCGCCGAGAGCTTCCCCGAGTAAGCGCCCGCTCTTAGTTTGCGAGGGGCCTGGTGTCGTCGACCACGGCACTTGCGGGGACTATGGTTTTTCGCCGAGCCATGGCATGAGGGCTCGCAGACGTTCGCCTGCACGTTTCAATCGGGTCGTGTTCCCCTTGGGCCAGCAGTTTCGCTGTAACGCTTCTTTCCGGTTTTTGTTTCGCGTAGCCATTCCCGTGCAAATTTTCCGCGCTGGATTTTCATGAGCGCTTCTTTCATCCGCGCTTTCACGGTTTGGTCGATGATCTTTGGCCCGACCGAGATGATCGCCCCACTTCGCGGTCTCCGACATCCGCGCGCGCATGCCGCGAATGCCGGCGCGATGCATGAGGTCGACGAGGAACTTTAACTCGTGCAGACACTCAAAATACGCGGTCTCCGGCTGGTAACCTGCTTCGACCAGGGTCTCGAATCCGGCTCGGACGAGCGCATTGATGCCGCCGCAGGAGACCGCTTGTTCGGCGAAGAGATCAGCCTCGGTTTCTTCGCGGAATGTTGTCTCAAAGACTCCGGCGCGCGTTCCGCCGATCGCCTTGGCGTAGGCGAAGGCAAGCGGACGGGCATGACCGGTAGCGTCCTGTCCGATCGCGATCGCGCAGGGCACGCCTTTGCCTTCCACAACTGGCTTCGGACCATCGGGCCGAGCCCTTTTGGCGCGACCATGACCACATCAACGTCATTAGGCGGAACAATCGTCCGATAATGAATGGCAAACCGTGGGCGAAGAGCAGCGTCTGACCCGGTCGGAGCTGGGGCGCGATCTCCGCTTCATAGATTCCGGCCATTTTCGTGTCCGGCAGAGCAAAAAAGACAACGTCGGCTCGGCGAACGGCCGCAGACGTTGTCGTTAGGCGAAGGCTGTCTCGTCGCGCCAGCGTGCGCGACTGGCTTCCTGGCAGCAGACCCACAATTACCGGAATGCCGCTGTCGCGCAGGTTCAGGGCGTGCGCCCGGCCCTGCGCACCGTAGCCAAGTACCGCGCAGGTCTTGTCGAGGAGCGGCCCGAGTTGAACGTCCTTATCAGTAAAAATTTTCGCTAGCATAAGCCGCGGCTGGCGCCGCCGATCGTAACGGCGCGAGCTAGACTGTCAATGCCGCGACTTGGACGGTCGTCCTAATTTGCGGCCGTTTTTTCCGCCCGGCCGATGGCTTCGAGACGGGCCACCTCGGCGATGGCATTCCTGGCCTCGGCCGTTTGCCCCATTCTTTCCAGGATGTCTGAGAGCAGAACGTATTGTCGGGGCGCGTCCGGCTGGCGCGCGATCGCTCGCTTCTGTGCGCGATAGGCTTCCGCGAGGCGATGCTGGCGAAGCCGCATCCGGGCGATCAAGTTCAGCGCTTCGACCTCATGCAGATCGAGCCAGCTCGCGCGGCGGAGTTCCTCTGCCGCCCGGTTCGCATCGCCTGCTTCCGCATAAAGCCGGCCCAGGGCCAGGGCTGCGCCGTAATTCCACCAGTGGTTCCGGGCAAAATCCGAGACGAGACGAAGCGCCGGAGCGGGGCCTTTGGTCTGACGGAGCAGCTCGGATTCGAGACTAACAATTTCCCAGATTTCCGGATACTCGGCGCGCGCCTTCTCCAGAATGACGAGAGCTATCGGGATCGCGACCTGCGGCATGACGCAAGTGGGCGAGATTGACCGCTGCCAGCCAGGTGCGTGGATAACTCTTGCGCGTCTCTTTTGCAGCCTTGTCGGCCTGGGCGAAAAGCGCCTCAGCTTCACTGGTTTTACCCTCCAAAGACAGTGCATGTGCCAGGTTATTTCGGGCCGTGGGATAATCCGGCATGATCGCGAGCACGCGGCGCAGCATCGTCTCCGCTTTGGGGTAGTTGCCCTGGCTGGTGTAGATCTCGGCGAGATTCGTCGCGACTCGAATGCTGGTGCCACCGGCTGCAAGGGTCCGTTCGTAGAAGATTTCAGGCGTGACCCAATCGCTGCTCCGTATCGCACTCCGAGCGCCGAGCAGCAGCACCGCAATGCAGGCAAACGCGGGCAGAGGCTTTCGCCAGCGCGGCGGCAAATCGAGCACGCAGCCGGCGAGAAAGACGAGCAGGCCAACGCTTGGCAGATAGAGCCAGTGTTCCGCGCAAGTTGCGTTCAGTTCTACGATATTCGAGGTGGGCAGATAGCCGATCGCGAACCAGACAATACCGAAGATCCGCCAAGGCCGGCCATCCCCGGGCCAGCGGCACCCCGCGAAGAGCAAAGCGCCAAAGATCAACCCGGCGATCGAGAGATATTCGTCCGCGACCGAATTCTGCCAGGTCGCCGAGCTACGATAGTCGTTTCCATCCATCACAGTGCGTTCCATGTGCAGGTTGGATGGAAAGATCATCAAGCGGCCGTAATCGCCGAGCGCTCTGAGCATCAGCACTGCGCGCACCGGCGCACCCCAGCCTTCAGACGGACCTGCTTCCGACCGCGGTGGCGGCAAGTGCCGCAACCCCAGGTACGCCGCGAAAATCGCGAGACATATGGTGGCAGAAAGCGCCTTCCCACGACGTGTAATCTGACGATCGAAAAGGAGCGTATGCAGAAGGAAGAAAATGCACCAGAGAGCAGCTGTTTCACGGGAGCAAAGGGCGAGTAAACCGAGGACAGCGGCCAGGACGAAGAGGAGGCAGCGGATCGCTGGGTTCTTCGTCTCGCGACCCCGAAGGACGAGCAACCAACCGCTGGCCGCAAAGACGAAAGCGAGGCTGTCAGCACGTCCGGAGATGTAATCGATCGCGGCGCTGTGCACGGGATGCACGGCCCAGATGAGTGCGACAAAAAAACTCAGGCTTGAAACTAACTTCTCGTTCGTCTGCAACCATTCGACCCTGCCGATCGACCGAAGCAGCCGCCGGAGCAGAAAATACAAGGCGACCGCGCTAAGCGCGTGGAACAGGAGATTGGTGAGATGAAAGCCAAAGGTGTTGGTGTTCCAGAAAAAGTAATCTGCCATGTAGGAAAGGTTTTGCACCGGCCGGTAGTGCGCGGAGAAAGAATCTGGGAAGAGGTATTGTCGGAAGACCTCCAGTGCGAGAAGGGGGCTCTTGATGAAAGGGCTGTCGTGAGCGAGAAATTTGTCGTCCCAGAGGAACTCGCCCGGAAGCGAAGGCACCCGCGCGGCGACGGAGATGACCAGGAGCAAAAGCGCACGTAGCCAGTTGGTCCCGAGTGCGCGGAAGATTTGTGGTAGGAACTTGGGGCTGCCACGCGGTTCGTCAGGATTGCTAATCGGCAGGAGTGAGTTCACCTTTGGGAGCTACAACGCGAACTTCTTCGCCGTCGACCGCTCGACTCATTACCTGCCACCGTGAGGGCGATGGCAGGGATATGAATCGGCAGCTTAGGGGCCGTAGGGTGAGAAGAATGCCGTGCCAGCTACGTCCGACAAGGTATTCCAAGCGCCTAGCGGCACCTTCGGGAGTGAGTCCACCGTCTGGGAACCGTAAGCATCTCCGAAGAGATCCTGGCCTGTGTTGTAAAGCGCAGAGCCCCTTTTCATGTATTGGGTCCAGGCATCTGTGGATACGACGTCACCGGTGGACTTGTTGTTCTCAATCGCGTATTGATCAACCGCGGAGTCGATCAAACGGAGGTCGTTGATCACGCGACTTGCCTGGGAGCGCTTCCGAGCCCGGAGGAATCCGGGGACCGCAATGGCTGCCAGCAAGGCGATGATCGCGACCACGATCATGATTTCCACGAGGGTAAAGCCCCCGCGTCTTTTGTTGAGTTTGTTAAGCATAACTATCTTACTTTCTCCTTCTTTGTTTGTTTGATTGCGTCCGCCGTTCCATCGCGGATTGGTTCTTTTAGAGCAGCGTTGATGCCAATCGGGTTGAAATTTGATTTTCCCAAACCGAGAGCGCTGTTGCGATGCGTAGCCGAGGTAGAGCCTCTGGGCGAGGTATTCGAGCGGTTTCAGTAATGACCGTAGGGCGAGAAGTAGGCGTCGCCCGCGACATCCGAGAGCGCGTTCCACGTTGCCTGCGGAACCTTTGGCAGAAAGTCGACGGTCTGTGGACCATAACCCTCGCCGAAGATATCGGCACCGGTACTGTAGAGACGGGTGCCGCCCTTCAACCAGGCAGTCCAGTCCGCTGTGCCAACGACCGCGCCACTCAATTTGCTGCACTCGAGCGCGTACTGATCGACCGCAGCGTCGATCAAGCGCAGATCGTTGATGACACGACTTGCCTGGGAGCGCTTCCGAGCCCGGAGGAATCCGGGGACCGCAATCGCCGCCAGCAAGGCGATGATCGCGACGACGACCATGATTTCAATCAGGGTAAAGCCTCCTTGGCTCGGGTTTGTGTTTTTTTTCATGAGAAGAGTTTCTTCCCTTTGGTTTGTATTAGGCGCTCCTCTCGGAGCGCAGCAGTTCGCGTCCAAGAAAGCAGTGTCAGTGCCATTCACCGCAATCATCCGAAAACTTTTTGGCCAGTGGCGCGGTTTCTGCAGCGATGTGCGAGCATCGTCCTCTGCAATTTGACTTTGCTCCCGCGATGAAGCTTACGCCTGCCGAACCCGCAACGCGACACTCGGTTATCGTTGCCCTTTGTCTGTTCGTGGGAGTCTTCGTGTTTCGGCTCTTTGCTCTGACAAAGCTGACCGGCAGTCAATTTTTGCTGCCTAACGCCGGAGACATGCAGTTTTATAACGACTGGGCGCTGCGAATCCTGTACGGAAACTGGACCGAGCACACCGCCTTCTACGGTTTGCCTCTCTACGCCTATTTGCTCGCTGGAATCTACAAGGTCTGTGGCTATAGCCCGTTCATGCCGGGACTGCTGCAGGCCGGGCTGGAGGGTGGAACGGCCGTTCTTTTGTATAAGCTGAGCACGCTCGTTTTTGCCGGGTCCGGAGATTCCGGCAAAGAAAAAGCGCTCGGCGGCCTTCGGCGAGGCGAGGTGATTGGAATCCTTGCCGCGGTTGGATGGGCCTTCTTTCAGCCGGCCCAGGGATACTCGATCATCGTCATGCCGACTACGTGGCTCGTCTTTGTTTTCTGGTTTGTGGTCTGGCGGGTTGTGAAACGGAAGCAGGCGCCGGCATGGTGGGAGCTTTTCCTCCTGGGCACTTTGATGGGATTCACCGCGATGGGGATCGCGACGATCTTGTTCCTTGTCCCGCTCGTCATCGGGGCGCTCTTTTTCCGCTGGAAGGCTCTCTTTCGCGTCCGATTCATTGGGGCGGCGATGATTTTGGCTGGCGTGCTGCTTGGCGCAGCGCCAGCCTGGGTGCACAATTACTTTGTCGCGCGCGACCCGGTTTTTCTCTCGGCCCATAGCGGGGTGAACTTTTGGATCGGCAACAATCCGGTCGCGACCGGCTACCCGAAGTTCCCGCCTGGTCTGCACGCCAGTCAGGAAGCGATGCTCAAGGATTCGATCAAGTCCGCCGAGGCGGCGGCCGGGCGCCCGCTAAAGCGTTCGGAAGTTTCCGCCTACTGGTCGAAGAAAGCGGGCGCTTGGATTAGCCAGCATCCAGGAGATTGGATGGTTCTTTTGGGCACAAAGATCCGGAATTTTTGGAGCGCGTTTAGCTATGACGATATTAGCGTAATCACGGCCTTGCGCGACCAGTCGATCGTCCTTCCAGGCGAAGGCTTTGGCCTGGTCGCAGCCCTTGGGCTTCCCGGGCTGCTGATCGCATGCTGGCGGTTTCCTTCATCCCGGTGGATCGCGGCGGCGATCTTCCTCCACATGATGTCACTGCTGACGGTCTTCGTGACTGAACGTTATCGCCTCGCGGCGGTTCCCGGTCTTCTGCTCTTTGCTTCCTTTGCTATTTGGGAATTATGGCAGTGCCTTGCCACCGCGCGTTATGGACCTGCGGCCTTATTTCTCGTTCTGCTTTTCGGATGCACGGCGTTTGTTTCAATGCCGCAAAAGGATCCGACGCTGTGGGCTCTGGATACCTACAATTCCGGGCTAGAGGCGCTCGATGCGTACCAACTTCCCCTCGCACGCGAGAGACTGGATTTGGCCTATGCCTATTCACCGGAGAATGCCGAGATCAATTTCGCGGAAGGAAATTTGCATCTGGCCCTGGGCGATATCGCGGCCGCCAAAGCTTATTATTTTGCAAGCCTTCGCCTCGACCCACAGCATGGCGGTGCGCTTAACAATCTGGGAGTTCTCGCCCTGCGAGAGAACCGCTGGAGTCTGGCGCTCAATTTTCTCCAGCACGCACTGACTGGTTCGCCTAACGACGCTAAGATTCATTATCTGCTGGCCAGCGCTTTTCTGGAAACGAACGACTTGCCGCCGGCCCGCGCCCAGATCGCCGCCGCTTTGAAAATTTCGCCCAACCGGCCCGAGTTTCTTGCCCTTGCGCAGGAGATCGAAAATCGCCGTTAGGGTTGCAAGGCGTTTCTGAGCGGGCCTGGATCTTTCTCCATCCCGGACGTCCAAATCAAAGCCGCCGTGTTTGGATCGTAGACCTCTCCGGCGACGAAGAATCTGATGTATTGGCTTACGCCGATTATGGATAGAGTCAGGAACAGGACTGTTGCGAGGAGCGCGAATCGAATCGAACGAAAACGCTGACTGGTGGCAAGAATCTGTCGAATCGCCAGCCAGGAGAGTGCGATATCGCAGAACGCTGCGTAACGCAGACTCATTCCATAGGTGACGCTTGACATAGGGATCAGCGTAAAGGCGAGGAAAACCGCCATGAAGACATCCGCACGGTTGGACCTTTTGAGTTGGAAGATCCAGCCGCCGGCAAATGCGACGAGCGCGGGAGAGATAAGCACAAAGTCCACCGCATAACGGTACCAGGGGCCGTCTTGAGCGACGATCGAATAGAAGTTCGTCCGAGACTTCGCCACAAACATCAGGTAGAAGCGGATCCATTCGGATATGCCGCCAACCAGGACGACCAGGAGCAAAACCGCGAGGGCAGGGCCAATGACCGTCGCCGCGAGAAGCTGAGGTGTCACGGTTCCGATCCGCAGGAAGCGATTGAGCAGGAGCATGGCGAAGATCGCGAAGACCACAAAGGCTGCATTCTCTTTCGTCAGCACCAGGATCGACAAGCAAAGCGTGTAGGAAATCAGCCAACCGAGATGTTTTGGGTGCCGCAGATTTTCCCAGGTCAGCCAGAGCGCCGCGACTGCCCAGAAAGCGAAATAGCCGTCGATCATGGCGCGCTGGCAGAGGTAAATCTCGAGCGGCGCGGTCGCGATCAGAGCTGTCATGCCCATCATCGGAACAGTTCCACCCATGCGGTAGGCGAAAAGCGCGCAGAGGAACAACAGGAGCACACCGGCCGTCGCAGCCACGAGGCGAAGCGCGGTAAAGGCCCCCATATCGAACCAATCCGCGCAGAGCGCTGCGGGCAGGAGAAAACCAAGGCGTGTTGCAGGCACGACGGCTTCTCGCAACTTGTATTGTCGCTCCACATAAACCCGCACGACGGCATCGTAATTCCAGACGCCAGCCTTCTGGATCTGTTTCACAAACACCATGTAGCCATGCTCGTCGACGCCGAGATAGTGATATCCCGGTGAGGGATAGAGCCGGACGAAAACGCCGAACCCGAGCAGAGCCGCCATCGTGAGAATGATGCCCACCTTGCGCAGGCTCAAATGTTGCAAGCGACTTTTAGTGCCTCCATGCGAATCAAGCCTCGAAGGAGCCGAGGTCGCCTCGGCGACGGAGAGTTCCATTCCCCCTCCTGCCGCAAGTCCCGTGCTAGAAAGCACGGCGAGATTCTTCAGCCGCGATGGCTCACCGGTTGCTCAGAAGAACGGGTTTCTTCTCCCAACATGCATGCATCTGCGATTGGCGCGCGCCGGATTCTCTTCATTCTCAGTGGCCTGGCGCTGAGCGGAGTCGGACTGGCGTGGTGGCTCAGCGGCACCTTTGCTGGTCACCCGGATCCGCGCAGCACCTACAGCGTGTTCTACGTTATTTTCGCCCGCGATGAAATTCTCGGCCTGGCCTTGGTCGCCGCGTTTGGCATCGCCGCGGCCCTTCTTTTTTTTGGAAGGAGAAATCACGCCGGACCGGTCGAGGTAATTTCCCAAGCCCTTCCAGGCGAGTATCTCCGCGTGACGCTGATCGCCGCCGGCGTCTTCGCAATCACGGCGCTCGGCACGAACTTCGTCTGCCACGATTACGCGCTAAGCGCGGATGAATTCATGGCGGATTTCCAAGCCCAGATCTTTTTGCGCGGACAAGTCACTGCCGAAGTTCCGCCTCAATGGATCGACGCGGTGCGCGTGATCAAGCCGACTTATGTAGACTACTTTCCCGAAACGCATTCTTGGAAAGCCGCCTATTTGCCGGTCTACGCGGCCATGCGTGCGGCCTTCCAGAGCGTCTATCTTCAATCATTTTTGAATCCTTGTCTCGCCGCCGTGACCGTGCTCGCGCTTTACGGAGCGGCTCGAAATATTTGGCCTAACGACAAGCAAAACGCACTCGTCGCGATCCTCCTCCTTGCGGCCTCGGCGCAGTTTCTGGTCATGTCCATGACGGCCTACTCGATGCCCGCGCATCTCGCACTCAACACCGTCTGGCTCTGGCTTTATTCGCGACCGGACCGTCGCTGCTTTTATCTCGCGCCGGTCGTTGGCGTGCTCGCCATTGGCCTACACCAACCGATCGTGCATGCGCTTTTCGTGACGCCATTTCTTTTCCGGCTCGTACTGCAGCGGAAGTTGCGCGCCATCTTGATCTTCGGCTTTATTTACTTGTTAGGCTGCGCCGGTTGGTATGTCTGGCGGACAAAATTCTCGCCGCCCGCGGCCGATGGTGTCGCCACCTTCTTTCGCCTCTGGAACCCCAAGATGCTTGTCATTCAGCCGATGGATCTACTGCTCGTCATCGGTTGGAGCGCGCTGGCAACGCCGCTCCTTGCCGTGCTAGGTTTCGCGCGCATTTTCCGCGAGCGGCCGATCATCCGCGATGCGACCCTGAGTTGTCTGCTCACCTTTGGGTTTTATTATTTCTTCTATCTCGACCAGGGACACGGCTGGGGTTACCGGTATTTTCATGGAACGCTTTCCTGCCTCATTCTCGTCGCAGTGGCCGGTTGGATGACGCTCATCGAGAAAACCGGCGAATGCAGGGCGCGCAACTTTCTTCTCGTCGCGACGGCGGCGTCATTTTTCATCGCGCTGCCATTCCGTTGCTATCAAGCGGAGAGCTTCGTCCGGCCATACGCGCATGCCGCGGAGGCCGTGCACTCGATGAGCGCCATGGTCGTCGGGATCGACCCGCATTTGGCCTGGTATTCGGCCGACTTGATCCGCAACGACCCTTTCCTCGAAGACCGGCCGGTGGTCGTCGCGCTCGTAAACTTGTCGCCGCGGGAAGTCGCCGCGCTCGCTCAAGGCGGGAGGGCGCGTTTCCTCTCGCGCGAGGAACTGGCAGCATTCGGCCTTCGCACAACGGTCCGTCAGAATTTTCGGCGCGACCCTTTCCGACTCGGCCGCGGGAAGTAGCTTGCGCCTAGCTAGCCTAAGACCAAACCCGGTCCGCTGGCGCGCGGCACCTGCCCGATGTTTGCTCCCAGCCGGATGAGATCGGTTTCCACCGTCATCGCCCATTCCGGGCGATGGGTCCGGACGAGTGTTTCAATTGCATCCAGAGAGGGATACGCGGCGGCCGTACCGAATAACCGGGCATCGTCAATCAGAACTACATGGTCGCGCCGGGCAGCGGCGAAGAGGTGATTTAATTCCGCGATGATAGGCGTATCGGTTTCGCCTTTTGCGGTCACTCCGCCGGAGAAATGCCCATCGAGCCAAAAAAGCGCCGGTTGCTCGAGTGTCGCGAGCAGGGTGGGGAGCACGCAGGCACTGTCGCCTTGGACGACGGTTATTTTTGGTTCCTCTGCGAAACGCTGGGTCGCCCGGGCGGCCAGGGCGACGTCCAACTCGATCGTGGTAAGAGCATCGAAATCGTCGCGCAATGCCGCCAGCATGTCGCCGAAAAAGGTGCCCGTTTCGATAAAACTTCTGAGCCCGTATCTCGCGGCGCATTGGCGAATGATTTTGGCTTTCACTTCGAGTGGAGCGGGCGGCTTTGCCGTCCTTTGCCACTGACGCAGCGCGGCGCGCCGGAACGATCCGCGAAGCAATGGATAGATTGCGGTGGGTCTGAGCAGATACTCGATCTTGGAAATGTTAATCATGATTGAGGGCGGGATCGCGCTCCTGAGGGAAGACTCGCAGCCAGAGCTTGTCCGCTTCTGTCACGCGACCGGCCACTTCGAGTTCGTTGGTCGTGGAATACTCCCGGAAGCCGCGGGCGGAGAGTAATGCGCGCATCCTTTCGTAATTGCCGCCATTGCCGATCGAGACTTCGAGCAATAACCCGGCGCAGCGATCCCAGAGTTCACCCATGCCCTCGAGCGCTTCAAATTCCGCCCCCTGCAAATCCAACTTGATGAGCAGGCGCGAACCGGAAATCGGCAAACTGTCGAGGCGCACGGCGTCCACTTCCCAGGCCGGCCCTTCCGCTCCGCGCGGCGAAATTACCGTGCACGAAGTCGATTCCGGGGTCGGTTGGGTCAGGCGCAGGCGCTCGGCATTTTTCCACAGCGCGGCCTCGACGACGCAAAAGCCCTGCTTGCGCAAAATGGCGGCGGAAGCGGGGTGCGGCTCGACGCAGACCAGGTCGACACTCGGCAAAACCGCGCGCACGATCTGGGCAAACTCCCCCACGTTCGCGCCGCCATCGATCACGCCATCGAAATTCCCGTGGCGCAGGTGGACGCGGACTTTGCGATGGCGCAGCCAGACTTTCGAGAAATGATCGAGCCCGCGCGCGACAAAGCCGGTCGCATGCAGTCCGCGCAGGCAGGTTGTTCCCAGTTGATAGATTTTTTCGTTCACTGCTCGATCATCAGCGCCGCCGGCATTTCCGGACGCCTGTCGGCGCGTCCGCGGGGGATGATCAAACGAAGAAGCGGGATAAGCAAAAGCGCTTTCAACTGCAGACGGAAAATCGTCCGGCTCGCCGGGTGGAGCAGATTAAAAAAGAACCCGGAGCCAGCCAGAGAAACGACCGTTGCGAGCGCCGAGCCGACTGCGCCGTAGCGGGGGATGAGCGCGCAATTCAGGGCGACGTTGAGGATCGCACCCGCCGCCGTCCTCGCCGCCGTCAACCAGGCCAGCCCATTTGTCACTTCGTAGCCGATCTGGATGATGCTGAAGAAAAGAAACACGGCCGAACACGCGTGAATCGCGAGCACAGGGGCGGCAGAGGCATAAGCGGCCCCGTAGAGCGCCCGGATAACGAATGGCGCCGTCGTCGTTAGGCAAACGGTCACAAGAGCGCCGGCGAGAAAGGTGCCGAGAAAGAGATTTTCAAACTGCCGGCGATAGGATTTTTCGCCGAGGCGCCGCCATTGCACGAGGATCGGGAGAAGCGCAGGCAGGAAGGCCATCGGGAAAAGCGCGCACCCCTCCGCGATCTGCGCCGCCGCGGCATAGAGCCCGGCAGCGCGATAGCCGGCCAGCTTCCCCAGGAGCAGGACATCCGAGCGCATGTAAATCATGGCCGCGAGCATGCCGAGCAGGAGCGGCAGGCCTTCCAGCAGGAGGGGAAGCGAATCGACCCGTTTTATGGGCGCCACTTTCGCTTTCGGATCTGCGCAGCGGCGATAGACTAGGAAAAGAACCGCGCCCACCAACGCCATCTCGATGCCTTCGAGCGCGGCAAAGGCAAGCAACGGTGCCCCGAGAATGATCGCGCCGAGCTTGAGCGCGGTCGCGAATAGAGTCGGAAGCGTGCGCCCAATAAACGTCAGGCGAAAACGATTGTGAGCTTGAAAATAATAATCGAAAACATCGCACGATTGAAAAAGCAGCCCGCCCCCCGCGAGTAGCGCGATCCCGAGCAGAAGCGTGTTTTTTGCATCCACGCAGGCGATCAGCGCGAGCAGGACGCCGTAGCTCGCCAGCGCGATCAGCAGCTTGAGGCGAAACGCCGTCCAGAGAATTGCCTCGGCTTCGCCTTCGTTCTCGGCCACGCGCCGGACGACGACGCGATCGAGTCCAAAGGTGCCGATGACGGCAAAAATCCGCACCAGCGCTAGGCCGACGGCGAGCGCGCCAAACGCCTGCGGTCCAAAATGACGGCTGAGCACGATCGTAACGAGCGCGAGCGTGCCGACCCGCACGATTTGGTTCGCGAGTGACCAAGAACCGTTCGAAAAAAGCGTCCGCCGCGCCGTGCTCACGCCAGTGCGGTTTCCAGGTGTGGCACGCCGGCAGGTTCCGGGCAGCCCTGCCCCCGGAGGACGAGATCCGCCCATTGCTCGAGGTGTTGCGCAAACGGAGCGCGTTGTGCCGCTTCCAGCTCGATCGCCATCTCGCCGGCGAATCCGGTGCAGACAAGGCGGCGCCGCGCCGCGATCGAGTTCCAAATCTTCGAGGGAAAAATCGCCTGCGTAATTTTCGGATTCGCCGCGATCAGGTGCACTTCGTGACGCAGCAGATCGTCCCGCAGCCGCGCCGAATCATCCTCCAATGGCTCCGGCTTGAGCCAGTGCGGGAGAAGCGCGGCTCCGCGTCCGTCGGAGCGCATCGTGATGCGATACCCTTTCGTCCGCAGTTCTTCGCAGGCCGCGATCAGGAGCCCGACATCCTGTCCGAATCCAAGATTGCCAGAATAAATCGCGGTGCGGGGCTCGGGTGCACGCGAGCGGTCGAACGAAAGCGTCGGCCAATTGCGGATCACAACCGAATTGCGCGTCGGACCGCCAAGGTTGGCGCCGATCTTCACCACTTTGTCCCAGCGCGCCAGATGATGATCCCAAAACCGGCGGAAAACGCGCCGAAACGGAGCCGGGTATTCGTACAAACCCCTAACGAGTTCCGGATAATAATCCTGCAACCAATAAATGCAGCGTCCCCCACAGCGACGGATCGCGGAGGCCAGCGTGACCGTGTTGGGCGGGGCGCTGGTCACGATCACGAGGTCGTCACGCCTGACGAATCGTTCGATGTAATCGCGGAAGGCGCGCGTGACCGAGGCGTATTCGGCGAAGGTCTGACTCAGATTGCCGCGGCGGCCCTTGTAATGGTCGAGGTGGATAATGCCGGCGACCGGCTGCGGGCGTGGCAGGGTGCGGTAGCCACCTCGGCCGCCGACCAATCTGACCTTGTCGCCTCTCTGTTCGATGCGCGCTGCGAGTTGCTCGGCGTAAAGGCCGGTCGGCGCGGCGTCCGGCCAGATGTATTGGGTGAGAAGGTGGACGGTTGCCATCCCGTGCGAGCTTAGCCGGCGATGACGTGCGGCACTTTGGCGATGGACGGCTGCGCGGTGGGAGCACCGTATTTCCGCAACTGAACGTGATAGGCCTCGCGGTGATAACGAAGGTTTGCCTCGAGAAGCAACCCCACCAGTCCAATGATGATCGAGAGGGTAACCAGGCTCGCGGCGAGGACGGCCAGCGGGAGGCGGTTGACGAGTCCGGTGCGGAAATATTCGGTGATCGGAATGCACCCGGCGGACAATCCCAGAAGCGCTGCCAGGCCGGCGATATTTCCAAAGAAGACGAAAGGCCGATAGTCGCGAAAGAGCACCACGAGCAAACGGAAGATGCGCACCCCGTCACGGATCGTTCTGAGCTTTGACTCCGAACCTTGGGTCCGACCGCGGAATGGCACTGGGATTTCGGCTTGAGCAAAATCCTTGTCCACCGCCTGGATCGTAAGCTCGATCTCCAATTCGAAGCCGCGCGAAAGGACCGGCACGTGCTTGTAAAAGCGGCGCGAGAAAAGGCGCATCCCCGAGAAAAGATCGAGCGGTTTGAAATGGAAAACGGAGTTAAGCACCGCGGCGAAAATGGACATGCCCCATTGATGGAGGGGGCGGAAGGTCTGAGTGGCTTTTTGGGCGCTCCGGATGCCCGTGATCATGTCGACCGGTTCGCGCAAATACTGCTCCACGAGCAAACGGGCGCCGTCCGCCGGATAGCTGCCATCGCCATCGACCATCAGGACGAGATCGGTGTCGATCGCAGCGAGAGCGGTGGCGACGGCGGTCGCTTTGCCGCGGCGTCGTTCGGTGATCACATCCGCACCAGCTGAGCGGGCGGCGAGAGCGGTTCCGTCATCGGAGCCGTTATCGACCACCAGGACGCACGCGTGCGGGAAAGCCGCGGCATACTCACGCACCACGTCTCCGATCCCGAGGGCTTCGTTCAAGCACGGCATGAGAATGGTGAGAGAAGGCAGGCGAAAATCGCGAACCGGCATTCCTCTCTAGGAACCATGTTTCATGCCGTGCGTTGCCAGATTTGCGCCAGTGGAATGTTTGCTGCTCCTGAGAGGTAGCCCGACTCAACTTTCATCAATGCTTCTCCTGAGTGATCCCGTGTCCACCGCGACGGTCGAACCGGCTGCGCCTGCCGCCCATCCGACTCGGCGCCACCAGCGGGCGACCTTCGTTGTCCTCGTCTTGCTTCTCTTCGCGGGCTGCTTTCTGCGTCTTCCACAGTCCGTCTTTGAGCCTGCTCATTCAGCGCTGCATTGGCTTTCGCCAGCTCATCCCAAACCGAAGTTTCAACAAATCGGCTTCGACGAGGGACTTTATCGCGCTTACGTTCGCGTCCTCAGTAAAGGGGGACTGGAATGCTATCCGGCCCTGGCCGAGCACTACGTGCGTGAGCAGTCGAATCTAACTACGGCCATACTGCCGCCGACCCGCTTTTCATACATTGTGTTGGCCCACGGCTGGCACCTGCTTTGGGGCACGGATTCGATGACGTCGCTCAAAGCGATCTCGAGTCTCTTCAGCATGCTCTTGCTGGCCCTTGTTGCACTCTTTGCCTGGCGGCTTGGCGGCCAGACGACAACGTTGTGCGTCACCGCGCTCATGGCCTTCGCGCCGACGCAAATTCACATGTCGCAACACGCCTTGATCGATGGGGTGTTTGCTTTTTGGGCGACTCTTTCTCTCTGGTTGTTGTGGGAAAATCTCCAACGCCCCAATCGCTTACCCTGGCTGATCGGCTACTCCATTTCCCTCGCTGTCATGGTCGTGACGAAAGAGAATGCGATGTTTGCCTACGTGGGACTGCTGGCTCCGTTGGCGGCGAACCACTGGCTGCGGTTCGGCCGGATCACGCCGGCGCTTTGCCTGACCACGCTCTTCGGCCCGCTTCTGGGAGTAATTACTCTGGTTTTCCTTTGCGGTGGCCTCGGCACAACCGTGGAGATTTATCGCTTGCTGGTCGCCAAAGCATCCGTCCTCGAGTATGCGATCCAGACGGGCGACGGGCCGTGGTACCGTTACTTGGTTGATTTGATGGTGGTCAACCCGGTGACCTTGATCCTGGCTATCGGGGGGGGTTTTCAACTTAGGAGATCCGATCAGGCTGGCCGCTATCTGCTGCTCTTTGTGCTCGGGAGTTTCATGGTGATGGCAAATATCCGTTATGGGATGAACTTGCGTTACGCCAACATGTGGGACTTTCCCCTGCGCTACCTGGCCGTCTTCTGCCTCGGGCAAATTATCCCGCGAAAAAGCGCGCGGACGGTGTGGTTAAGTTTTTGCGTCGCCGCGCTCTGCGTGCTTGAGCTGCGACAGTACAACATCTTTTTCGTGCAGAACAGCCTCTACGAACTGATCCCCAAAGAGCTGCTCGAAGCCGTCAAGATTCTGAAGTAGCCAAGCGGTAGAATTCCGCGGCTCGTTCTGCCGCCAGAAGGATCGTCAGGGGACCAGAACCGCGCGCTGAAAGTCGACTGTACGGTCGATCGTCTCGTGCAATAGGTGGTGAATGGCCGGTCGCGCCTGCGCGCGAATGAAAATCTGGTAAGAAAACAGGCTGCGGTTCAGCCGGATCAATGCGGCGTTTAGCCTAACGAGAAGACGCGAGAACCAATGATCGCCCAGCGCCTTCGGAAATGGGGCCGGAATCCCGCGGGTCTCGATGATCTGGTAGTCCGATTGTCTCAGTAATTCGCGCAGCGACCCGAAGGTGAAAAGCCGCGTGTGCGTGGCGTCGAGGATGCCTTTTTTTCCGTAGTTGAATTGTCCGCACAGGAGCAGCAGGCGCGTCAGGAAAAAACCGATGTTAGCCGTCGTGAGGATGAGTTCCGGGCGTTTGCGGCCGGTGGCGAAGCGGAGCTCCTCCATGAACTCTTCTGGCGCCCTGAGGTGCTCGATGATGTCGAGCAGCAAGATTTGGTCGAACTGCGAAACGTGGACCGGAAATTCTTTCCGATCGAGGTCCCAGCGAATGAACTGCACGGCCTCGGGAACGTCAGGCAGCTCCGGGACGTAGCGATCCATCCCAGTCACGCGGCAACCTTTCCGCGCCACCTCGGCGGCGACGAGACCGCGGCCGCAGCCGACATCGAGCACATGGCCGCCCGGTCGCGCGGCCTGAATTGCGAGGGTGTGCGAGGATTCGAAACCCAGCTTCAGATCGTAGGTTTCCGCCGGTCGATCGACGTCGAACTTCCGGTCGAAGAACAGATTCATTCCCTGCAGACGTACCCGCAACATCGTGAGGCAGACGTCGCCCGCGTACTTGAGACCGTTCACGTGGCAGATTTCGTCGCCGTAATAAGTAGGGATCGGCAGTTCAATAAACCGTATCTTCTTCAGTACGAACTGGACGATGATCTCCGTATCGAAATGGAAATCGTTCGTGTTCCTTTCAAACGGGATCTGCGCTAGCGTAGCGGTGGAGTAGAGCCGGTAGCCGGAATGGAACTCGGAAAAACTGGTGCCGAGCATCCAGTTTTGAAAGCTGGTCAGGATCTGGTTGCCGAGCCATTTGTAGAGCGGCATCCCGCCGGTGCGCGCGGCTCGTTTGTCGATCATCCGCGATCCGAGAACGGCGTCCGTGTCCCCGGCGATAAGCGGCTCGAGCAGATCGGGAAGCTTTTCCGGCGCGTACTGGCCATCGCCGTGCAGAAGGGCGACGATGTCGAAGTTATTGTCGATCGCGTAGCGATAGCCGAGTTTTTGGTTGCCGCCGTAGCCCTGATTTTCCGGCGTGCGCAGGACAGTGATCTTGAAAGCGGAATGGGCTCGTTGATAGCGTAGGCCGTTGAGGAAGGTTTCGTCGTTCGAGGAGTCGTCGATGATCAAAACCTCGATTCCTTTCTGGTGTAACGAAGCCGGGATGCGGCTCAGCACTTTCTCGATCGTCGCCTCGGCGTTGTAGGCGACGATGAAGATCAGGACGCGCTTCCCGCGCAGATCAAGCGGCGCAACGGGACTCATGCCCCGTTTTTGAAGCTAAAAACGGGCCACTTGCCGGGAGGATTGCGGGGCTCTAGGCGGTGCCGTTTCGGTTCGCCGTGTCGCTCGCGCCGAGAACGGCATCGGCCGTGGCGAGGATCGCCCGGTCGTCGTTGTCGCCGAGGCCACGGAGAAACCCCCGCGTCTTACGCAACGCGCGCCTGACGAAAAGGTCCGCCGCGATGTGATCGGCCGCCTCGCGTCCATTTCCGCTCAGGCTCGATAATTCCGAATCCCAACGGCTCAGGGCGCAGGTTGCGGCAAACAATTCCATCGCCGCGTTTGCGATTCGTTCCTGGACCAACTGCATGTCCATGACCGGCTCGCGATAGGCGATCAGTGCTTTGTCGACCGCGAAGTTGAAACGCCAGATCAGGCGCGCGAGCTGACTGGCATAGTTTCTCAAGCTGATGTTGCGAACCGGCACGTCCGGAACTTTGACCACAGCGGCTAAGTCGCTTCAGACCGGCATCCCAGGCTTTGCCGCGGCCTTCCCGCCACGGCTTCAGCATCGTGTCGTAGATTTCCTTGAACTCCATGCCCGGTCCGCGCATCCCGACCAGGGCGATGAAGGAGGTGAGCACTTCGTTGCTGCCTTCGCCGATCTGGTTGATGCGCGCGTCGCGCAACATTCGGTCGAGCGGCGAGTCGTCGAAATAGGCGGAGCCGCCGTGGATCTGGAAGCAGTCGTTGACCGCATCCCAGAGCCGCTCGGTCGTGAAGACCTTGAGCATGGCGGTCTCGACCATGTAATCCTCGAGGCCGCGATCGATCAGCGAGGCCGTCACCTGGGTCATCGCTTCCATCGCGTAAACGTCGGCCGCCATGCGCGCGATTTTCTTCTTCACCAGGTCGAAGTTGCCTAACGTTTTGTTGAATTGTTTTCGCGTATTGGCGTGTTCGACCGCCATCCGCAGGCAGGTCTTGGCCGCGCCGGTGCAGCAGGCGCCGAAAGTGGTCCGGCCGAAATCCAGCACGGTGAGCGCGACGCGCAGGCCTTTGCCTAACGGGCCGAGAATATTTTCCTTCGGCACCCGCACGTTGTTCATGCCGGAACCGGCCCGTCGCCGTGCCGCGGATTCCAAGCTTCGGCATGCGCGGCTCGATCATCTCGAAACCCGGCATGTCGGGCGTGACGAGAAATGCGGTGATCGCGTCCTTGTCGCTTGCCCGGGACCGGGGTGCGCGCCATCACGGTCAGGACCTGCGCAATGGCGGCGTTCGTGATGTAGCGCTTTTCGCCGTTGAGAATGTAATGCGATGCCGTCTTCGCTCGGCGTAGCGCGCATCTGCACGTTGGCCGCGTCGGAACCGGCTTCTTGTTCGGTCAGGGCGAAAGCGGCCAGTTGCTCGCCGTGCATCAAGCTTCGGCAGCCATTTTTCCTGTTGCTCGTGCGTCCCAAAAAGGAGCAAGGCGCGAATGCCGATCGAGTGATGCGCGTTGGTGAAAACCGAGGTCGAGGCGCAGCGCGCGCCGATCTCCTCGAGAACCTTGCAATACTGCATCTGGGTAAAGCCGTGGCCACCGACTTCCTTCGGTGCGGTCATGCCGAGAACGCCGACCCGGCCAAGGCCGTCGATCACTTCCCGGGGGATATCCGCCTTGCGATCGATCGCCTCGGGGTCGAGGTGTTCATCCAAAAATTGGCGAAGCTCGGTGACAGCGCGATCGACCTCCGCCTGTTGCGCGTCGGAAAAGCGCGGATAGGGCATGGCCCAGTCGGCCACGAAGTCGCCGAGGAACAATCCCTTGGCGAAGCCAAGTTCCTGGCGGCCGCTGAAGAGCAGCTCCTCGGCCTGTTGAATTTCCTTCTGTCGTTGAATGTCGGTTTCGCTGAGTGCCATAGGTAAGAGGTCAAACGCTGGCGAACGCCAACGGGTGACGCACTGTAGCCAAGCGCGTCCGGTTGTCTACTCGGAGGCTTGGTCAGTTGAAACTTGTCAGGCGCGAGGCGAGGGATCCGCGCCAGCAAATAGGGGCCTGATTTTGGCTCAGCTACAGCCTTGGCTCGTGCCGCACTCGGTGCAGACGCCGCAGGCGCCGGCGCGGATCACTTTGTTGCTGCCGCAATGCGAGCAGGTGATGTCCATGAACATGTTGCCCAGCGCTTCCTGTCACGCGCTCGGCGTGGGTACGGCCGTTGGTCAGGCTACTGCGGATTCCCCTCGTTAGGTGCGTGGTTCGTGATCACGTCGATCAATTCCCTCTCCGCGGTGCGCGGCAAGATCGGAGACCGGGCGGTTGACCGCCTTTTTTTCCATCTCGGGAATCTCTCTTCATCGGCAACTCGGGCTGGCTGCGGCTGGGCGAGGTCGCTTCCTTGTAGCCCTTGATGAACTGGCAGCCGAGCCAGCGGAAGACGTAATCGGTGATGCTGCTGGCGTTGCGGATATCGGGATTCTTCGTGAACCCGCTCGGCTCGAAGCGCTGATAGGCGAATTTCTTCACCAGGCTCTCGAGCGGCACGCCGTACTGCAGGGCCATCGAGGTGAGGGTCGCGACCGTGTCCATCAGGCCGCCAATGGTGCTGCCTTCCTTCGACATCTGGATGAAGAGCTCACCCGGCTGGCCGTCTTCGAAGAGGCCGACGGTGATGTAGCCTTCGTGACCGGCGATCTCGAATTTGTGCGTGATCGACATGCGCGTGTCCGGCATGCGATGCCGCACCGGCTGGTCCACCTGACAGCGCAACTGTCGCACTTCCTCTTCCAGCTCGAGGATCCGGCGGTCGGCGGCGTCCGGGTCACTTGCGGCGGTGGCTGCCGTCGTCCGCGTGACCGCCCATGTCTTTGGTCTTCCGCGTGTTCAAGGGCGCGGAGCGCTTCGAACCGTCGCGATAAATGGCGATCGCCTTCAGGCCGAGCCGCCAGCCCTCGATGTAGGTGTTCATGATTTCGTCGACCGTGGCCGTCTCCGGCAGGTTGACCGTCTTGGAAATCGCGCCGCTCAGGAACGGCTGCGCCGCCGCCATCATGCGCAGATGCGCCATGTAGCCGAGCGAACGCTCGCCGCGATAGCGGCTTGAAAGGCGCAATCAAAGATCGAGAGATGTTCCGGCTTTAGCCCGGAAGTGATCGTCGAGCCGTCGACTGTCGGTGACATCTTCGATCGTGTCGAAGGTGTCGATGTGCGCGATGATGCGCTCGATCTCCTCGGAGCTGTAGCCGAGCTTCTCCAGCGCCGGACGGACCGTCTGGTTGACGATCTTCAGCATGCCGCCGCCGGCGAGCAGCTTGTATTTCACCAGCGCGATATCGGGCTCGATCCCGGTCGTGTCGCAATCCATCAGGAAGCCGATCGTGCCGGTCGGGGCGAGGACGGTGACCTGTGCGTTGCGATAACCGTGCTTCCTTGCCGAGCTCGCCAGCGCGCTGTCCCAGACTTTCCTGCGCCTCTTCTTTCAAGATAGGCGAAGCGCCTCGTTGTCCGGGATCTCGTTCGACAGCGCAGCGATGCTGCTCGATCACTTCGAGCATCGAAGCGACGTTGTCCTTTGCGACTGGCTTGGGTCACGCCGCTGGCGCGCGCGTCGTGATAACCGGGGAACGGTCCCATGGCTGCGGCCATGCGCGCGCTCTGCGCGTAGGCTTCGCCGGTCATGATCGCGGTGATCGCGCCAGCAGAGCGCGCGGCCTTCGTCGCTGTCGTAACCGTAGCCGTAGCTCATGATGAGCGAGCCGAGATTGGCGTAGCCGAGGCCGAGGGTGCGGAAGATGTGTGAATTCTCGGCGATCTCCTTGATCGGGTAGCTGGCGTTATCGACGATGATTTCCTGCGCGGTGATGAAGACGCGCACGGCCGCCTTGAAGCGCTCGACGTCGAAGGCGCCGTCGGCTCGCCTTGAACTTCATCAGGTTGAGCGAGGCGAGATTGCAGGCGGTGTTGTCGAGGAAGAGATATTCGCGAGCAGGGATTGGTGGAATTCTGCCGGCCGGTGCCCTTGCAGGTGTGCCACTTGTGGATGGTGGTATCGAACTGCATCCCGGGATCGCCGCAGATGTGCGTTCCCTCGGCGATCTTGCGCAGCAGGCGTGCGCGCTTCCTTCTTCTCGCAGGGCTGTGCCGTCGCGCACCCGCTTGCGTCCACCATTCGCGGTCCTTCGACCGCCGCGTTCATGAATTCGTCGCTCACGCGCACGCTGAGATTTTCGTTCTGGTACATGACCGAGCCGTAGGCGTCGCCGTTGTAGCTGCCGTCGTAGCCCTGCTCGATCAGCGCCCAGGCTTTCTTCTCTTCCTTCTGTCTTGGCGTCGATGAATTCCTCGATGTCGGGATGCCAGTCCTTGAGCGTGTTCATCTTCGCGGCGCGTCGCGTCTTGCCGCCGCTCTTCACCACGTTCGCGACCTGGTCGTAGACCTTGAGGAAGGAGAGCGGGCCGCTCGGTTTGCCGCCGCCGCTCAGCTTCTCGCGCGTGCGAGCGCAAGCGACGAGAGATCGCTGCCGGTGCCGCTGCCGTACTTGAAGAGCATCGCCTCGCTCATCGCGAGGCGCATGATGTCTTCCATCGTGTCGTCGACCGACTGGATGAAGCAGGCGCTGCCCTGCGGATATTCGTACTGCGTCGCGCGCGCGCTCGCGCCTCGCCGGTCGTGCGATTGTAAAAATAATTGCCCTCGCCCGCGCCCTTCCCGATGCCGTACTGGTGATAGAGGCCGACGTTGAACCAGACCGGGCGAGTTGAAGGCGCCGTGCTGGTTCACGCAGAGCCAGGTCAGATCGTTGTAGAAAATCTCCGCCGCTCTTCGCGTCGGCGAAATAGCCGTCCGCGATGCCGCAATCGGTGATCGTGCGGGTGACGCGATGGATCAGTTGCCTGACGGATGTCTCGCGGCCGCCCTTGATGCGGATCGGTGCCGTTCGCGATGTCGCCGTAGAAATATTTCGAAACCGCGATCTTGGTCGCGAGCGGCGCTCCAGCTCTTCGGCACCTCGACGTTTTCCTGCTTGAAGATCACCTTGCCGCAGTCGTCGGTGATCTCCGCCGTGCGGCCTTCCCACTCCACTTCATCGAAGGGCGAGATCGCCGGGTCGCTGAAGACACGCTCGAAACGCAAACCGCGACTTTTCTTGCGGGTAGTTTTCCGTTGGCGGGAAAGCGACTTGCGATTTTTAGCGAGCGTGGTGGGCTGAAGGCCGGGTTTGAGCTGGATCATTTTGGTTTAGGCGGTTCGGGTTGCAGTGAATAAAGGTGAATTAGCCTCGGAGCCACCCGGTGAATATCCTGCGGATAAGCTCCAACAACAGGATATAGGGGCGGCGATCGGTGCGACCACCATATGCGGCCACTTTGGAGGGCGAATCAAGACTTTTATTGTAACATTTTTTTTGACCTCCGACCAGGACTTGGCTGACCCCGGTTTTGCCAGAGCTGCGCCGCTCTGGAGTTCGAGTTGATAACAAAAAATGGCTCGACATTCCGGGATTGGTGCCGTGCAGAAATGGATCGTTAGTCTGGAAAGGATGCTGCCCCATCCGGCGGATTTCTTTTTCGTTGGGCAAACGGAAGCGGGCCGGTTTCTTCCCGATTGCAAATCCGGTGCCAGCTTTCATAGTAGCGCTCGCCTTGGGAAGGGTGGCTGAGTCCGGTTTAAGGCACTCGACTCGAAATCGAGCGTGGGGTTAAACTCACCGTGGGTTCGAATCCCACCCCTTCCGCCAGCCGGTTCCTTTCCAGCCTAATCGGTTTCTCGAAAGTCGAGGTTGTCAGCGTTAGGCCGGACACCGCCCTGCGTTTCGAGCGCCTCCAGACGGCGCAGGACCTCGGAAAGCAGCAGCTCGTTCTTCAAATTAACCCGGTAATCGAGGTCGGCACGGAGCCGGTCCTTTTCGCCCTGGCGATTCTGCGACATGATAATGATTGGCGCCTGGAGGCCGACAATCATTCCCAGAACGAGGTTCAAAAGCACATACGGAAAGGGGTCGAACCCTTTGTCGTGAAGCAGCCACGTGTTTAGCGCTACCCAGACAAGGAAAAACCCGACCGAAAACCCGATAAACTTCCAACTGCCGCCAAATTCCGCGATCAGATCGGCGGCCCGATCGGCCATCGTGAGGTGGGCGGCTTCTTCTTCATTCGCGTTGCGCGAAACGCGGTGGCGCAGGAGATCGTCGGTCCGCCGCAGCCGATGCGTCAGCGCGGTGAGGATACCAAGCGCCACGTCGGGATTCTTGCGCAGGAAAGAGCGAAACTCGGTGCGCGGCAAAACCGCCACGCGCGAGTCGGCGCTTGCCGTCGCGTCGGCCGAGCGGGCATGACCGTCGAGGAGCGACATCTCCCCGAAAAATTCTCCGTTGCCCAACTCAGCAAGGGTGGTGTCGTGGCCGTCTGCGTCTTTCACGCTGATCCGCACACGGCCGCGCTCGATCAAGTACATGGAATCGCCGCTATCGCCGCGGTGAAAAAGAGGAGCCCCGGCTGCGACCTCGCGCATCGTCAGCAGATCGCACAATTCCTGGGCGGCTTCTTCGTCGAGCGCTCGAAAGAGTGGTACCGATCGCAGGGCATCAAGCTTCATGAAAGATCTCGGGGATCGCGATGTTGCTCATCTGGCTGGCCAATTATCTACAATAAAATGCAACTTGAGCCGACAAAATCTGCGGTAAAGATGAATCGTTAGTCAGGAGATGCGATTTCGAGTCAACTTTTTCTGGCCGCGAGGGCTGGTTTTTGGTCTAAGGACGCGGATGCCCGAGCCTCAAATTACTGCGAAGGCTGAAACCGAAACTTCGCTTTAGGCGGGCGCGATCGCAACGTTGTGATCGGTCTTCTGCCATATTGTGAACATCCTTATCCTGCCGGCCTATGTCATTGGCGCGCTGGTCGCCGTCTGACACGCGGCGGCGGTGCGAGGGCAGTCGCTGCAATTCAAGGACGGAGCGAAGTTCGGATTCCTGAGCACGTTTTTTGGATCGCTAGTCGCGGTCGTGCTGGTGGATTTGATCTGGCTGTTCTTCGATTATCATCCCTGGCAGCGCGAGAATTCGCAGCTGGTGCTGGCCATCTTTCGGTCGTTCGCCGGCCCGGTGACAGCTCGATGCGATGCGCGATGCCTTCGCGCATTCAGGAAGTGAAGCCTTTTCAGTGGTACCTCTTTCTCGTTCGGGTGCTGGTGAACGCATTCTTTTGCGGAATCTTCGGGACCCTCTCCGGCCTGGTCGCGCTGAAAAGTATTCCGTCCGCGAACTGCTCGTTAGGCAGTCGTCGCCTGACGATCGCTCTTTGCCTAGAGACCGCGAAGCGCGCGCTCCGCTTTTTCCACGTTTGAAGGTCGCAGAATCATGAGTCCCTGCTGCGACTTCGGGCTCAGGGCGAGGTAGGCGTATTCGATGTTGACGCCCGCTTTGGCCAGGCGCTCGGCGATGATGGCCAGAGTGCCCGGCTCGTTGTTGCTCTCGATCATCAGGACGTCGTTCTCCAGCGCAAGGACGCCGCGTTCGCCGAGGATCATCAGCGCCTTCGTCGGATCGCTCACCACCATGCGCACGACGGCATGATCAATCGTATCAGAGGTGGCGAGGGCGTAAATGTGGATCTGCGCGGCCGCCAGTTCCGTGCAAACGCGCGAAAGCGCGCCGGGGCGGTTGCCAAGAAAAACCGAGAGTTGTGTCGCCGACTCAACTGAAACCTGCGGATTCATTCGACAGAATGCGCCGCGAGCGCCCAGCTGACAACAGGCAAATGCGCTGGCAAGTTTGATCTTTTCAACGCGTCCTTAGGCCGCAACCAGCAGCCGGCGTGAAATTGTTGTAGACAGAACTAGCAAAATTGATCAATATCGCGGCGATTCAAATTAGCGGTAAGGGACATGTTTTCTGGAATTCGCCGAGATTGCAGGAACACCTCAGAACAATACTTTGAAACCGCGAAGAAATAAGAAAGACAACGTATGATTAAGACAAAACAAAGAGCTAAATGCACTGTAGCAGTAAAGCTCGGATTGGTCGCTCTTGCGCTATCCATTCCGCTCATATTCTCACGCCGGGCTCATGCTGCGGAAGGCGATCTTTTCGTAACTGACCTCGAGACGAATTCCATAGTGGTTTATTCCACCGATGGAACGCAGCGTGTTTTCGCTAGCGGTCTCGACAGTCCTCAAGGCTTGGCTTTCGACCCGCTCGGCAATCTATATGTTGCCGACGGAGGAAGCGGCAACATCTACAAATATACAGCCGATGCGACTCGAACCACTTTTGCTACTGGACTGAACAGTCCGGTCGGGCTGGCTTACTCCAGTCTCAGCAACGATTTAGTGGTGGCGGAAAACGGCGCAAATCAGGTCACATCACTCAATGCGGATGGCACTCTTGATACCACATTTCCGATTGCTTCCCCGCTTGGTATCGCCATTCGCAATCTGTCGAAAGATGCAAGCATTCCAGCGGTCAACACGACTTGGGCCGTTAGCAATTCGGATCCGGCTCGACAGCTTTGTCCAGGAAAGGATCGACGGAAGTGGGATTAATACTTTCCTGGAAATGCTGGATCCGCGCGCGATTACGTTTACGGCTAATCCTGTCGAAACGGATTACGCCAGCGCGTATGTTAGCACCGGGGACGACATGGCCGGGGACGGCATGGGCAGTATCTATGCCATCGGCACGACGGCCGATAGCAACGGTAATTTGACAAATACGGTTGATCTATTTGCGACTGATCTGGGAGATCCGCACGGAATGGCGTTTCGGCGGATGCTCTTTGATCCGGTGGGTATCGGCACGCTCTTTGCGGCCGACACCAGTAATGGTCAGATTTGGCAAATTACCCCGCCACCAAACAAAACCCAGACGGTTTTTGTAACAGGTGGTCAGCCAAACTATCTCGCCTTCGAAACTGTACTTGCCGGCAAGCCAGAGAACATCTCGACTCGGGGACAGGTTCTAACTGGAGAAAACGTTCTCATTGTGGGATTTATTGTGACCGGCGACGCTGGCACGGAGGTGACTGTGGTATTGCGCGGCTTAGGACCCTCCCTAGCGGACGCCACGCCGCCAGTAACTGGAGCATTGGCTGATCCGTTCTTGGAGCTGCATTATCCGGATGGGACCGTTGTATCTAATGATAACTGGATGGATAATAGCGCGCAGGACATCGCCACACTCGAAGGTATCGATGGAGGCGCCCTCGTTCCCACGAATCCCGCCGAGTCAGTCCTGGTCACGACACTTGCGCCCGGTGCTTACACCGCGATCCTGAGTGGCGTTGGTGGCTCTACGGGTGTCGGGATGGTGGAAGCTTATGACACGAACCCCACCGATCCCGGTGAATTTGGCAACATGAGTACGCGCGGCTATGTCAGCGGAGGTGACGACGTCTTGATCGGCGGTTTCATCCTGGGACCAGAAGACGAAGCCGACCGCATCTTGGTGCGCGCGATCGGTCCGGAACTGACCGATGCTGGAGTAGCTTCGGCTTTGCTCGATCCGATGCTCGACCTTTATGACAGTAGCGGCAATCTCCTTAAGTCAAACGATAACTGGGCCGACACCGCTGAAGGCGAAATTTCGGCCACAGGCATTGCGCCGACCGATCCGAGCGAGTCAGCAATCCTGGCGAATCTCAGGGCAGGCGCTTATACGGCAATTGTCAGCGGAGTAAACGGCGCGACCGGAGTGGCGCTGGTCGAGGTTTATCACGTGCCGTAACCTTCGATTGTTTCAGAAAAGGCGCGCGGCTTCCGCCGCGCGCCTTTTTCGTCCCCCGGGGCAAACTGTCAAAGAAATCCACAATTCATCGCTTTAGGGTCGCTAACCTTTTAATCTTGCAAGAAGCTTCGGAACTTCTCGGCAAGCGTTGTCTGCTCCAGCGTGGTATCCGGATGCGCGCGTGCTTTCGCGAAAGAGGAAGTCATGGACTCAAATACGATTTCGACCAGACCGTTAATCAGCGTCGAGGAAATTAGACGGCACTTTCCGGCGCTGCAGCGAATCCAGGGCAAGAATCCGGTCGCGTACTTTGATGGCCCTGGCGGGACCCAGGTCCCGATCGCGGTGGTCGCCGCCGTGACTGACTATCTCCTCCACCACAACGCCAATACGCACTGGGCCTTCCCGACCAGCATCGAGACCGACGCCATTGTCGCCGTCGCGCGCGCCGCGCTGGCTGATTTTCTCAATGCTGCGCCTAACGAAATCGTCTTCGGGGCCAACATGACGACGCTCACTTTCCATCTCGCCCGTGCCTTGGGTCGCGCCTTTGGGCCGGGCGACGAGATCGTCATCACCGAACTCGACCACCATGCCAACATCGCTCCCTGGCAGGCGCTGGGAAAGGAGCGTGGCCTAACGATACGGACGGTGAAGATGATTCCGGAAAACGGCCAGCTTGACTGGGATCACTTCGTCCGGCAATTAAGTCCCGCAAACCCGCCTGGTTGCAATCGGCGCGGCGTCCAACGCGCTTGGAACCATTAACGACGTCCGCCGCGCCGCGGCGATGGCGCATGCGGCGGGAGCGCAGATTTTCGTTGATGCCGTGCACTACGCACCGCACCAACTGGTGAATGTGCGCGAGATGGACTGCGATTTCCTCAGCTGCTCGGCCTACAAGTTTTACGGGCCTCACGTCGGAATTCTCTATGGCCGGCACGACCTTCTCGACGCGCTCGATTTCCCGAAACTGGCGCCGGCGCCTGATTCCGCGCCGGAGCGCGCCGAGACCGGCACGCAGAACCACGAGGGAATCGCGGGCGCGGGCGCCGCGATCGATTTTCTCGCCTCTCTCGCCTCCGGGGTGCCACGCGACGCGAACGGCTTGCGACCGCGTTCGCCGCGCTAGACGAGCGCAGCAACCAGCTCGTTAGGCAACTCTGGAATGGCCTGGACGAGATCGAGAGCGTAAAGTTGTTTGGTCCGCCGCCGGGCGAGGTGCGCACTCCGACGGTTGGATTCACCGTCGCCGGCGTTTTGTCGGCTGAGGTCGCGCGACGCCTGGCGGATGATGCGGTTTTTGTTTCCAACGGTGACTTCTATGCGACCACCGTGGTCGAACGATTGGGACTTGGAGATGACGGGCTGGTTCGGGCTGGATGCGCGTGCTACACGACCGAGGAAGAAGTCGAGCGCTTAATTGACGGAGTGCGAGTGATTGCCCAAGAGTGATTTTGCTGTAGAGAATAAGAGGCAAACAATGAAAGCAGCCTGGCACGGTACCACCATTGCGGAGAGCGACGACACGGTCGTCGTGGAAGGGAACCATTACTTCCCGGCGGACTCGATCCGGAAGGAATTCTTTCGCCAGAGTAACCGGCACACGCATTGCCCGTGGAAAGGCGAAGCCAATTACTACGATATTGCGGTCGACGGCGTGCTCAACGAAGGCGCGGCCTGGTATTATCCGGAGCCGAAGGAAGCGGCCGCCAGTATCAAGGGCCGGGTTGCGTTCTGGAAGAGCGTCGTGGTCGATTGAGCGCCTAACAAAAAGTTTCAACGAAGTTTGGTCTCATGGCACAGCGCTCCCGCATCAGCGCCGGTCTCCTCATGTTTCGCCGCCGCGACGATGAAATCGAATTTCTCCTCGCCCATCCCGGGGGACCACTCTTTGTTCACAAGGACAAGGGCACTGGACAATCCCCAAAGGCGAAGCGGCTCCGGGCGAAGACCTGCTGACACGGGCCCGGATCGAATTTGCCGAGGAGGTTGGCCTGGAGGCGAAGGGTCCCTATCTGCCGCTCGGCACGATCCAACAAAAAGGCGGCAAGGTCGTCCATGCCTGGGCCGTGGAAGGTGATTTGCCGGCGGGTTTTGTTCAGCGTTCCAACGTTTTCGAGTTGGAATGGCCGCCGCGCTCCCGCCGGATGCATGTGTTCCCGGAAATTGATCGCGCCGAATTCTTTGCCGAACAACGCGCGCGCAAAAAAATTAAACCTACCGCAAGCC
The DNA here is from genome assembly GCA_963776615.1 of uncultured Verrucomicrobiae bacterium. Lineage (GTDB taxonomy): Bacteria > Verrucomicrobiota > Verrucomicrobiia > Chthoniobacterales > UBA10450 > Palsa-1392. The sequence goes on along the minus strand of CAVZNJ010000008.1, from coordinate 36,871 downwards.
CCATTCCTCGACCGGCTCCTCGCCGCACTGCATCAAGCTGATGCAGCGTCTTTCGCACGCGCACCACGCCTGCCGCCGGTCTAGAGAAGCTGATACGGATCGACGTCGACCGCGACGGTGACGTCTTCGGGGAAGGGGAGTTTGTCAAGCGTCTCGCGGACAAGACGACTTAACCTGACAATCGCTTCGCCGCGCAGGAGAATGTGAAAACGATAGTGACCCTGCAGCTTTTCCAGAGGCGCGGGAGCGGGCGCGCCGATCAGGAACTCGTCAGGCAACGCTTCTCCCAGGCGGCGGGCGAGCGTCTCGGCGGAAAAGTTGGCATGAGTTTCGTGCTCGGAGCGGACGGTGATGAGGACGGCGTGCTTGAATGGCGGGAAGTCGCAGCGTTCGCGGAACTCGAGTTCCTGCTCGAAGTAGCCGGCGAAATCGTGGTGGCGCGCGAACTGGATCGAGGGTGAAAACGGCGTGTAGGTCTGCACGAAGACTTCGCCCGGCGCTTCGCCGCGCCCGGCGCGGCCCGCGACCTGGGTGAGGAGCTGGAAGGTGCGTTCGCCGGCGCGGAAATCGGGCAGATGCAGAGCGAGATCGGCATTGATGATGCCGACCAGAGTGACGTTGGGAAAGTGCAGACCCTTCGCGATCATTTGCGTGCCGACGAGGATGTCGATCTTGCCGGCGCGAAAGGCGTGCAGAGTCTCGCGATAGGCATCCTTGCGTGTCATCGAGTCGGCGTCCATGCGCCTGACGACTGCTTTTGGAAAAATTCGCCGACACGTTCGCCTCCACTTTTTCGGTGCCGAAGCCGGCGTAGATGAGCGCGTCCTGTCCGCATTCCGGGCAGCGTTTCGGGACGGCCGCGCTGTGTCCGCACAGAGATGGCAGCTGAGTCGCGCGTTGCTGCGATGAAAAGTGAGCGCGACGCTGCAATTCGGGCAATCGCGCGCCTTGCCGCAGTTGCGGCAAAGGAGCGACGTGGAGAAACCGCGACGGTTGAGAAAGAGGATCGTCTGCTCCTTTTTCGCCAGACGATCGTCGATCGCGCTGCGCAGTTTCTCCGGAGAGGATGGCAGCGGCTTTTTCTTTCCGGCGCTCCTGGCGCAGATCGACGATGCGAATGAACGGCATCTGGCATTGGTCGACCCGCTGGGTGAGCTGGCTGAGCGATGTACTTGCCCGCGCTTCGCGTTGGCGTAACTCTCGAGCGAAGGCGTGGCGGTGCCGAGCAACACCGCGCATTTCTCGAGCTTTCGCCCTAACGACCGCGACATCGCGCGCGTGGTAGCGCGGCGCTTCTTCCTGTTTGTAGGAATTTTCGTGTTCCTCATCGACCACGATGAGGCCGAGATTTTCGAGCGGAGCGAAGACGGCGCTGCGCGCGCCGATCACGATCTCGGGCGCGGCCGGCGTGAAGCTTGTGCCATTCGTCGTGACGCTCGCCTTCTGACAAATGGCTATGCAAGACCGCGACTGTGTCCGGCTCGGCGGCGAAGCGGCTCTTGAAACGCTCGACCGTCTGCGGAGTAAGCGAAATTTCCGGGACGAGCACGATCGCCGTCTTGCCGCGGGCGAGCGTGGCGCGGATCGCCTGGAGATAGATCTCCGTCTTGCCGCTTCCGGTCACGCCGTGGAGGAGAATGGGCGGGTGTGTTTCCGGATTTTCGAGCGCGGTTTCGATCAGTTTCAACGCGGCGGTTTGTTCTTCATTCAGGGAAAGCTCCGCATCGGCGACGAACTGCTCCGTGCCATGCGGATCGCGTGCCACCGCCTGCTCGCGCAAGCTCGGCGAAGCCGCGCCTAACGAGCGCGCGAAGAGTGGAATTATCGAGCGACGTCTGGCGCAGAAGGTCCGCCGCGGGAATCGGCGTGGTGAGTTGCGCGATCACTCTCGAGCAATTCCGCCTGGCGCGGGCGCGCGTTTGCGCAGCTTTTCCATTTCCTCCGCCGTAGCGGGACGGATCAGACTGACGAAAAGCTGCTTTCTTCCAGCCGACCTCGGCCCGCCGGATGACCTGCGGGAGGACGCTTCGCATCACGGTTTCGATCGGACAGCAATAGTAATTCGCCATCCAGCGCGCCGAGCTCGATCAGAGCCGGGCTCACGACTGGTTTTTCGCCTAACAATGCTTCGATCGACTTGACTCCCTGCGGCCGGGCTTTCCTCGAGTGTGGCGACGACAGTGGCGAGCAGTGATTTGTCGCGAAAGGGCACGCGCACGCGTGAACCGACAGCGACCCGGTCGCGCATCGCTTCGGGCACGCTGTAATCCAGCTCGCGTCGGATGGAGCGATCGACGATGACTCGAACGAAGGCGGACATGATTTGATTGCTCAGCCGGACTCGGGCGTGAATTGATTCTGCCCGTGACTCTCCGCGCGGTGGCGAACTTATCCAGCGGTCCGCTTCTCTAATGTGGGAGCCGCCTTTGCGCGGCGATCGGGGCCGCGGCAATGAGACGCAAAGCCCTCCACATTCCGGAAAATGATCCGATTTCTTTTCAAGTTCATCATTTGCCTGCTCCTGGCAGCCGCAGTCGGCGTCGGTCTGCTTGCGCTGCGCTCGGGCGATCCATTTTACACCCTTCATGAGTGGCTTAGTCCGGCGCGTTTTCAGCAATACGATCAGCTCATCAAGCGCGGCGTCGGCGGCGAACCATCTCGACCCGATGTTGGTGAAGGCGGTGGTCTGGCGGGAGAGCCGGTTCGATCCGCAAAAACTCGGCGGCGCCGGCGAGCGCGGGCTGATGCAGGTGAGCGAAATCGCCGCGCAGGAGTGGGCGAAAGAGCGTCGGCTGGAGAACTTTCGCGTCGAAGAATTGTTCGATCCGAAAACGAATCTCGAGGCCGGCGCTGGTATCTGCGGCGCGCGATGTCGCACTGGCAACAGATGCGCGACCCGATTCCGTTTGCGCTCGCGGAATACAACGCCGGGCCGAGTCGCGCGCAGCGCTGGGCCGGCGGTGACGGGGCGCGACCCATCTCGGCGGTGTGTTTCAGCGCAACATCGATTTCCCCGGGACGAAGAAATACGTCGAATCGATCCTCGAGCGCTACCATTTCTATCAACGGCGCGGGAGGATGTAACAGCAGATCAAAGGACTGGGCTCGGCTCAGTCTCAGGCAAACGAAAGTCCAAGTCACTCTGATGTTTATGAGAATGATCGAATTCCACGAGCGAGGATTCCTTAGCTCTCGCGGCGATTCCGTCGGCCTCTTGCGACGGGGGCACTTGCGATTCGCCGAACTTCATCTACACTGGGCCTTCGTTTATGGCAGAAAGCAGTGACACGATGGACATGAAGGAGTTCCAGCTCCACGAGAAAGATACCGGCAGCGCCGACGTGCAGGTTGCGCGTTTGACCCGCCGGATCGCGCAGCTCACGGAACACCTCAAGAGTCACGCCAAAGATCATTCGTCGCGCCGCGGCCTCCTCAAGATGGTCGCCACGCGTCGGAGCCTTCTCGATTACTTGAGCCGGTCGAAGAACGACCGCTACAAGAGTGTGATCGAGAAGTTGAATCTGCGGAAGTAACCGCGGCAATCTCTGGCGTCGCTCGCGTCTGATCGCGCGCCGCTCGAGCCATGCGCGAAACCAAGAACACAACCGGCGACCAGGCCGTCAGTGCACCTTGAGTTTAGGTTTTAGTCCCGACCGCTGCTGCGGGGTTAAAACCTACAATCAGGGTGACCGGCCTGGATTTCGCACATCCAGAAAGAAACATATGCAACACAAGGTCACGGCCCAAATCGGGTCCACGCAAATCACCATCGAAACCGGCAAAATTGCCAAACTCGCCGACGGCTCCGTCATCGTCTCCTGCGGCGAAACCATCGTCCTCACCAGCGCCGTCTCCGCCACCACCATCAAGGAAGGCCAGGACTTCTTTCCGCTCACGGTCGATTACCGCGAGAAAGCGGCTGCGGTCGGAAAATTTCCCGGCGGCTATTTCAAGCGCGAAGGTCGCCCGAGCGAAAAGGAAACGCTCACCTCGCGCATGACCGATCGGCCGCTTCGGCCGCTTTTCCCGGCCGGTTATCTTTACGACACGCAGATCATCTCGCATTCTGCTCAGCGCGGACGGCGAAAACGATCCCGATATTCTCGCGATCAACGGCGCTTCGGCCGCGCTTTGCGTTTCCGACATTCCGTTCAATGGCCCAATCGGCGCGGTGCGCGTTGGGCGCGTGAATGGCGAGTTCATCGCCAACCCGACTCACGACCGAGCGCGAGCAGAGCGATCTCGATCTGGTCTACGTCGGGACGGAGAACGACGTCATCATGATCGAAGGCGCGGCCGACGAGTTGCCGGAAGAGGAATTCATCAAGTCGCTCGAGTTCGCCCATGGTCATGCGCGGGAAATGATCCGCATCCAGAAGGAACTCGCCGCCCAGGCTGGCAAACCGAAACGCGAGATGCCGTTGATGGAGGTGAATCCCGAAATGCTCGAAATCGCCGATCGCGTCGCGGGCGATCGCATCGAAGCCGCGCTTTACACCGAAGGCAAAGTCGCGCGGAGCAAAGCCGTCAGCGGTTTGCGCGACGAAGTGAAGACCGCGGTGCTCGAGAAATTTCCGGAGGCCGACAAGTTCGCGATCAACCAGGCGTTCGATTACGTCCAGAAAAAATCGTTCCGGAGCAACATCCTCGACAAGCAGAAGCGTGTCGACGGTCGCGGCTACGAGGACCTGCGCCCGATCACCTGCGAAGTCGGCGTGCTTCCGCGCGCGCATGGCTCGGCCATTTTCCAGCGCGGCGAAACGCAGGCGCTGGCGCTGGCGACCCTCGCACCGATCGAAGAAGCGCAAATGATCGACGCCTACGGCGGCGGCGAGACGTCGAAGCGTTTCCTTCTGCACTACAACTTCCCGCCTTTCAGCGTCGGTGAGACCGGCCGCTTCGGCGGCGCGAGCCGGCGCGAGATCGGTCACGGCGCGCTGGCCGAGCGTTCGGTTGAGCCGGTCGTGCCGAAGGAAGAAGATTTTCGTTACGCCATTCGCATCACGAGCGAAGTGATGGAATCCAACGGCTCGACCTCGATGGCGAGCGTTTGCTCCGGCATGCTCGCGCTGATGGACGCGGGCGTTCCGATCAAGACGCCGGTCGCCGGCATTTCCGTCGGCCTCGTCACGGAGAACGACGAGAGCGGCAACCTGAAGCGCTACAATTTGCTGACCGACATCATCGGCTCCGAAGATCATTTCGGTGACATGGATTTCAAACTCTGCGGAACCAAGGACGGCGTCACCGGTTTCCAGCTCGATCTGAAACTTCCGGGCGTGAGCCACAAGATTCTGGCTGAAGCGATTCAGCGCGCGAAAGACGCGCGCACGAAGATTCTCGGCATCATGGCCGAGGCGCTCGACAAGCCGCGCGAATCAGCTCAGCAAATACGCGCCGCGGATCGAGACGATCAAAATCAATCCCGAGAAGATCGGCGCGCTCATCGGACCTGGCGGCAAAACGATCAAGGGCATCGTGGCCGAGACCGGCGCGGAGATTAACATCGAGGACGACGGCTCCGTGCACATCTACGCGACGAGCGGCGAGAGCATGGCGCGGGCGAAGGAAATCATCGGCGGCATGACGCAAGCGAAATCGAAGTCGGCCAGACCTACCACGGTCGCGTCGTTTCGATCAAAGAATTCGGCGCCTTTGTCGAAGTTTTCCCGGGCAAGGACGGCCTCGTTCACATTTCCGAGCTGGCCGATTTCCGAGTTAATCGGACGGAAGACGTCGCCAAGATCGGCGAGATGATCTGGGTGAAATGCATCGGCATCGACGACAAGGGCCGAGTGAAGCTGTCGCGCAAAGCGGCGCTGAAGGAGCGCGGTGAAATCGAAACCGGCGGCCCGATTAGCGATAGCGAAGCTGGCGGGGGCGGCGAACCGCGCGGTGAATATCGCGGCGGTGGCGGTGGTCGAGGTGACCGAGGTGATCGAGGTGATCGTCGCGGCGGTCGCGGTGGTCGCGGCCCGCGCCGGGAACACCGGCACGAGGACCGTCCGCTGGTCGATCAAGCGCCGGCACCGGCAGTGCAAGCCCCGCAATCGCACCCCGACGACTACGAACCTTCGCGCTAAAGCGCGGTTCCATTACGGCGCAGAGCGAAACGTCTACATCGTTAGGCGAAACCTAGGCGGGCTCGTAAAGAATTTTCTGGTGACCGGGGAATAATCTGGAGATCATCCCGGTCTAAAATTCGCGGGCCGATCCTCGAGCGTTCGAGAAACTTCGGTCGCGGATGAAAACCACAAACAGAAAGAAAACCATGAAATCGAAAACCATCCTCGCCGGCGCAGCGATCGCCGGTCTGATGAGCGGTTCGTTCGCCGTCCAGGCGCACGCCGCCAACGTCACCGGCAAAGCCGGCATCTCGCTCAAGCAGATGAGCGATCACGACCAGAAGGACGTTCATTCCTGCAAAGGACAGAACTCCTGTAAAGGCAAAGGCGGTTGCAAGACCGGCGACAACGGCTGCAAGGGCAAGAACTCCTGCAAAGGAAAAGGCGGCTGCGCGACCGACGGCAGCCATCCGGCCAGAGTCCGGCGAAGTCTTCAGTTCGCGTCGCGTTTCGGCGCGAGCTGATGGGAGAGCCGGAGTCCGATCCTCCGCTTCTCCTTTCCTGCCCACTGACGATTCATCATGCCGGCAAATCCCTTTAACAATTTTACCGACTACGGCATCGGCATCGGCCTGCGGGTGCCGCATTACCGGCATATCCTCGAAAAAAAACCGGTCGTCGACTGGTTTGAGATCATCTCGGAAAATTTCATGGTCGACGGCGGCCGACCGCTGCGAAGTGCTCGACCAGATTCTCGAGCAATACCGCGTCGTCCAGCATGGAGTGGCGATGTATTTCGGCTCGGCCGATCGGCTTAATCGCGAACATCTGAAGAAACTCAAGCGACTCGTCAAACGAACGAACACGCCCTGGCTGAGCGATCATCTTTGCTGGGGGAGCGTGGATGGGCGCTACACCCACGATCTTCTTGCCGATGCCTTACACTTTTGCGGCCGCCCGCGCGACCGCCGCGAACATTCGCGGCGGCGAGCGATTTTCTCGAAGTGCCGATCTGCGTCGAGAATGTGAGCAGTTACGCGGAATTTCACGCCTCCGAAATGACGGAATGGGAATTTCTTTCCGAAGTGGTCGAGCGCGCCGATTGCGGAATCCTGCTCGACGTGAACAACATTTATGTCTCCTCGAAGAATCACAATTTCGATCCCTACGAATATCTGAACAACGTCCCGCACCATCGCGTCGGGCAGATCCACATCGCCGGGCATTCGAAGTTTGAGAAATACATTCTCGACACCCACGATCATCCGGTGCTCGACCCGGTCTGGAAACTGTACGCGCACGCGATCAAGCTCGTCGGGCGGACCGCAACGCTGCTCGAATGGGACGATCGCATCCCGACCTTCGACGAGGTCCATCAGGAGGCGCTGAAAGGCGAACCAGTTTGTCGAAAAGCAATTCCAAACCGCGACGGCCTAAGAAAGTTTAGTGGCATCCCGGACCGCCAACCTCGGCGAGGCCGCGGAAGCAGCCAATCGGCGCCCGCCCAGCGTCGCGAGAGTCCCTCGCACAGTTGAAAGAGCTGCAAACGCTCATGGCCTCGGCCATCTTTCGTCCGCTCACTGCGCAAGACCGAATGCAGCCGCGCTGGACCGACGGCCGCCAGATGAGCGCGTCGCCGACGCAATTCATCAAGCCTAACGACCGGCTGAGTGCCTTCGAGCGGCTCGAAATTTACAATCGCGTCTACTGGTTTCGCATTCTCGATTGCATCTACGACGATTATCCCGGTCTGCGGGCGATTCTTGGCGAGCGAAAGTTCATGCGCCTCGCGACCGCATATCTGGCGAAGTATCCCTCGATCTCATTCACCCTCCGCAATCTCGGACAGCGCCTCGAAAAATTCCTGCGTGAGGAGACCGCACTGGATCGCGCCTAATCGAGGAGTTGGCGCTCGACATGGCGCGCTTCGAATGGGCGCAGGTCGTGGCGTTTGACGATGCGGCAAAACCAGGAATTCACGACCGACGATATGCTCGAAACCACCGCCATCCAAGCTGCGGCTCGCGCTGCAGCCATACCTTTCGCTCCTCGAGCTGAATTACGCGGTCGACAAATTTCTTCTCGCGGTGAAAAAGCGTGAGGCCGACGTGCTGCGCGACGAAGCGAGCAACACGTTCGAGGCGATGCCGCGAGCGCGTTGCGGAAACGACGAGTGCGGCTGCCGAAACGCGAACGCCTTCATCTCGCGGTTCATCGTTACGACAACATGCTTTACTACAAACGGCTCGAGCCGGAGGCCTTCGCGATTCTGCAGCAGCTTGGCGCGGTCAGACGCTTGGAAAGAGCGTGCGTCGCCGCGCTCGCCAAATCGACAGCGGACCAACGTCGACTGGTCACGTCGAATCCAGGAATGGTTCCACGATTGGTCTGCGCTCGGCTGGTTTTGCCGGAGAACAAAATGAGAGGCTCGTTCGCGAAACCTTATCGGTGGCTGATCGCGATCGGAAACGCGCTGCGCTCGCCGATTCTCCTGCTCGTTATTCGACTTTACTGGGGCTGGCAATTTTTCCTCACCGGCAAAGGCAAACTGGCGGATCTGGCGAAGCCGACGCAGTACTTTGAGAGCCTCGGAATTCCTTTTCGCTCTTTCCGCAGCGATTCTGCCGGCTGCGTCGAATGCTTCGGCGGCCTGCTCCTGCTCGTCGGGCTGGCCACCGGCTGATTTCGATTCCGCTCATGGTTCTGCTCGTGGCCGCCTATCTCACGGCGGATATCGATCGCGGTGCGAGTGATCTTCAGCGATCCGGACAAATTCGTGACCGCGGAAGAATTTCTGTTCCTCTTCGCCGTCGTTCTCGTATTTATCTTCGGTCCGGGAATTTTCTCCCTCGACGCCCTGATTAGCCGCTATTTTGTAGGCCGCGGCGAGGACCGGTAGCATCCTTTTCAATTTGTCGGGGGAGCGCCTTTTTCGCGAGCGCGGCAGAAGATCTTGGTCTCCTTTCAAAAATTCTTTTTGCCAACGAAACGCCTGTCCATAGAATTTGCCCCTCGCGACCCCGGCGAACTTGTTCACAAACCGTTTTTTTCCATTCTCTGAAGCCGCTCCGTCCTTTTCTTTCAGCTTTCGTGTTTAGCGCTTGGCGGCTCCGCGGCTGCCGGTTTAGTCTCCGCTGATTCGTTATGGCGAATTTCTTTCCGCGCTGGACTAACTGGCTCCCACTCAAGATCACGATCTGCGGAATTGTGATCGGGATGGCGCTGATCGGCGCGACCTGGTATTACGACACGCCAAAATACACCCGGGTCGGTTATATGCCGACGCAGCCGGTGCCGTTCCCGCACGATCTCCACGTCACCCAGCTTGGGATGGATTGCCGTTACTGCCACAACGCGGTCGAAGTGGCGGCACACTCGAACGTGCCCGATACGCAGGTCTGCATGAACTGCCATACCCAGGTACAAAAGGCCAACCCAAAACTCGAGCCAGTGCGGGCGAGCTGGGCAAGCGGCCAACCGGTCCCATGGGTGCAGATTCATCGCACGCCGGACTACGTCTATTACAATCACTCCGCGCACGTGAATCGCGGGATCAGCTGCTACAGTTGCCATTCCGAGGTGAATCACATGCCGGTGGTTTACGATGCCAAACCGCTCAGCATGGCGTGGTGCCTCGAATGCCATCGCGCCCCGGAGAAATTCCTCCGGCCGGAAGATCAGATCACTAATCTCGACTGGAAACCAGAGGACGTGAACCCCGCTGCGTTCGTCGCGAAATATGGTCAGCCGCAGGGTGTGAACGAAGACTGGTCGAAGAAGAAACACCTCACGCAGGAGGAGATCGGCCTCACGCTGAAAGAACGATGGGCCATCAAACCGCCCACCAATTGCCAGGGGTGCCACCGATGAAGCGCGTCCTCCATCATCCCGCCCCGTCGCAGACCGGGAAGCAATACTGGCGCAGCCTCGGCGAGCTAAGCGATACGCCGGAGTTTCGCGACTGGCTGGAGCGGGAATTTCCCGCCGGAGCGGCCGAGCTCGCGGCCGACGATGTTTCGCGCCGCAGTTTCCTCAAACTCATGGGCGCCTCGATGGCGCTGGCCGGTTTCGGATTGAGCAGTTGTCGCAAGCCGGAGATGCACCTCGTGCCCTTTACGAAAAGCGCCGAGTGGGTCATCCCCGGAAAGTTCCTTTACTACGCGACCGCAATGCCGCGGCGCAACGGCGCCATGCCGCTTGTCGTCACGACCGTCGACGGTCGTCCGATCAAGATCGAGGGCAATCCGATGCATCCCGAGAGCAACGGTGCGAGCGATGCCTTCGCCCAGGCCTCGGTGCTCGATCTTTACGATCCTTCGCGTTCGCAGCGGTTCGTTCACGAGAACAAACTTTCCGATCGCGCCGCGTTTGAAAAATACATCGCCGAGCTGCGCCACAAAGATGGCGACGAACGGCGGCGTTGGGTCTCGCCTTCCTGGTAGAAGAAACTCATTCGCCAACGCGCGACCGTCTGCGATCCGAACTCCAGAAACAATTTCCCGCGTATGCGCTGGTGCGTCTTCGATCCGTTGCTGAGCGAGGCGCAACATTTTTCGACCCAAATCAGCTTCGGCGACAATACCCGGCTGATTCCGCAGTTCGATAAAGCCGACGTCATCTTCGCGCTCGACAGCGATTTCCTGAATTGCGGCGAAGGCGAACTCGCCTCGATTCGCGGTTTCACTTCGCGTCGCCGCGTGCGCGAGGCGAAGGACTCGATGAACCGCCTCTACGTGGTCGAGAATCATTTCACGCTCACCGGCGCGATGGCCGATCATCGCCTGCGCTATCCCGGCAAGCCAGATCCCGGCGATCGCGCATGCGCTCGCGACCAAGATCGCGGCCGCGACCAAGGATCCCGGGCTTGTCGTCGGTCTTGATCACGCTAAAAGCGCCGACCAAGACCGACGAAATACAACGCGCGCTGGCTCGACGAAGCCGCGCAGGATTTGCTGTCGAAACCGGGCGCCAGCCTGGTCGTGGCCGGACCGCATCAGCCGGTGGTCGTGCAGCTGATGGTTTACGGGATCAACGCCGCGCTGAAAAATCTCGGCACGACATTGCTCCTGCGCGAACTGCCCAAGAAACGCGCGCAGCAACAGCATCCTGCAGCTCGCAAGCGAGATCGATGCCGGGCGCATTCAGCAACTCTTCATCTTCGGCGGTGATCCGGTTTACAACGCGCCGCGCGCGATCACGCTCGATCGCAAAACAAAGCAGCCGATCGACTGGGCGGAGCTGCAAAAGCGAGTGCCCGATGTCGTCCGGCTCGGTCATTACGAAGACGGGACCTCAGCCCTGAGCCATTGGCATGTGCCGGCCGCGCATTATCTCGAGACTTGGAGCGACGGGCTCACGCCGGGCGGCAGCTACGTTGCCATGCAGCCGATGATCCTTCCGCTCTTCGACGGGCTGTCGGAGCTCGACCTGCTTTGCGATCGTTGCCGGGCAGTCAATCGTCGACGGACCGCAACTGGTGCAGGAAACATTTCGCGCGACCTCGCCGCCGGGCGATTTCGAAACGGCGTGGAGCAAGTTCCTGCACGACGGTTTCGCCTCTCATCTGCCGCCGAAGAATCGCCCGCCGAAATTCAATGGCAATTCTGCCGGCGGCGTCGCGCACACGCTTTGGACCAACGAAGCCGCGCCGCCGACAAAAGACTCGCCCGAGATCGTGCTCGTAGGCAGCTACGCGATGGACGATGGCCGTTACATCAACAACGGCTGGCTCCAGGAAATGCCCGACCCGGTCACCAAGCTGACCTGGGACAACGCCGCCATGATGAGCCCGGCTTTCGCGCATCGGATCGGCGTGAAGGATGGCGACCTGGTGCAGGTGACGGTGACCGAGCCGACGTCGAAACCGCCGCCGGCGATCAAAGGCAGGCCGCCGGTTCCGACTCCGCCACCGAAGAAGCCGATCCAGCGCGAACTCGTAATTGCCGCCCTCATTGTGCCGGGGCACGCGGAGAACTCAGTCACCATTCCGTTGGGCTATGGCCGCAAGCATACCGGACCTGTCGGAGAAGAAGCCGGCTTCAATGCCTATCTGCTCCGCACGACTTCCAATCCGCATTACATCGTCGCCGATGGTAAGGTGATCGGGAACGTGTCGGTCAAAAAAGTCGGCGACCGCTATCCGCTCTCCACCACCCAGGAGCATTTCTCGCATTGAAGGTCGCGGACTCGTCAGGGAAGCGACCCTCGAGCATTATCGCGGCGACGAGGACTTCGTGAAGAAGATCGCGGGGGACGAAGAATTGCCGAAGATTTGCCGACGCTCTACACGCATCCGAAACTCGACGCGCCCCAGCAGTGGGGCATGACGGTCGACCTCAACACCTGCACCGGCTGCAGTGCGTGCGTGATCGCCTGCCAGGCGGAAAACAACATCCCGATCGTCGGCAAATTGCAGGTCTCGCATGGCCGCGCGATGCACTGGATCCGGATCGATCGCTATTACGCGAGTGCGAAGCCCTTCAATCAGGACCACGGTCAATGGCCGGAGAATCCCGAGATGGTGCACGAGCCGATGATGTGCCAGCACTGCGAGAACGCGCCCTGCGAAACCGTCTGCCCGGTCAACGCCACGATTCACAGCGAAGAGCGGCCTGAACGTGATGGTTTACAACCGCTGCATCGGCACGCGGTATTGCGCGAACAACTGCCCGTTCAAGGTGCGTCGGTTCAATTTCTTCGATTACAACCAGCGGCCGATCGGCAAAGAGAAGATCGGCGCCTTCTCGGTTTACCAGGAATACCTCGGTCCACTGACCGAAAAGGGCGCGCCCGACACGATGAAGATGCAGAAGAATCCGAACGTGACCGTGCGCATGCGCGGCGTGATGGAAAAATGCACCTATTGCGTGCAACGCATCGAAGAAGCGAAGATCGCGGCGCAGGTTCGCGCCGGCGCCTCGGACAAAACGCTTATACCACGCGATTCGTTTACAACCGCGTGTGCGCAGGCTTGCCCGGCGGAGGCGATTGTTTTTGGTGACATCGCCGATCCCGATACGCGAGTCTCGAAGATCAAGGCCGAGAACCGAAACTATCGATTGCTCGAATATCTGAACGTGAACACGCGAACGAGTTACCTGGCGCGGATTCGCAATCCTAATCCGAAAATGCCGGACGCGGGCCAGAGCGCGGTCGCCGAGCATTGGAGGTGAAGCCGAGCCGCCGGTCGAAAATACTGCACCGGGGTTGCCACCGGAGCCGCAACCGTGATGAGATCGTCAGGAGGCAAATTTTAGGATGGACAGTCCGATCACTGCACCACAAGTGATTGCGGGCGAGGCGTCGGCTTCCGTTACGGCGCCGCTCGCGCGCGTCCCCCTCGTTCTGAACAAGCGCAGTTTCGATTGGGTGACCAATCGGATTTCCGGCGCGGTCGAAAACCCGACGCCACGCTGGTGGTGGGTCGCGTTTGCCATTACCTCGGCCATCGCGGCCTTCGGTCTTTTCTGCATCGGCTTACCAAATCTCAACCGGCGTCGGCGTCTGGGGACTCAATTCGCCGGTTGGCTGGGCGTGGGACATCACTAATTTCGTCTTCTGGATCGGTATCGGTCACGCCGGCACTCTGATCTCAGCGATTCTGTTTTTGCTCCGCCAAAAATGGCGCACCTCGATCAACCGCTCGGCCGAAGCAATGACGCTCTTTGCGGTCATCTGCGCCGCGATTTTTCCCGGCATCCACGTGGGACGCGTCTGGATGGCGTGGTTCCTCGCGCCCGTCCCGACGCAGTACGGAATCTGGCCGAACTTTCGCAGCCCGCTCCTCTGGGACGTCTTTGCGGTCTCGACCTACTTTTCGGTTTCCGTGCTCTTTTGGTACACCGGTCTGGTTCCCGATCTCGCTACCTTGCGAGATCGCGCGACTTCCAAGATCAGGAAATTCCTCTACGGCATTTTCGCGCTTGGCTGGCGCGGTTCGAACCGCAACTGGCGCCATTATGAGATGGCGTATCTGCTTCTTGCCGGTCTCTCGACCCCGCTCGTTCTTTCGGTGCACAGCGTCGTTTCCTTCGACTTCGCCACGTCTGTTATTCCATCCTGGCACACCGCGATTTTCCCGCCCTACTTCGTCGCCGGCGCGATCTTCGGCGGCTTCGCCATGGTGTTGACCCTGATGATTCCGGCGCGCGCCATCTTCAAACTGCAGGACATCATTACGCCGCAGCACATCGACAAGATGGCGAAGATCATTCTGCTCACCGGGTCCTTCGTTGCGTATGCCTACGCCATGGAGTTTTTTATCGCCTGGTACAGCGGCAATCAGTACGAGAAGTTTGCCTTCTATAACCGCATCTTTGGTCCCTACTGGTGGTACTGGTGGGTTGGAATGTTGTTCTGCAACACGCTTTCGCCGCAACTCTTCTGGTTCAAGTGGTGCCGGCACAACATTTTTGTCGTTTACTTCGTCTGCATGTGCGTGAACGCCGGCATGTGGTTCGAGCGCTTCATCATCATCGTCGGCGGTTTGCATCGCGACTTTTTGCCTTCTTCGTGGGGCCTGTTTTTCCCAACCTGGGTCGATATCTGGACCTTTGTCGGAACGTTCGGAATCTTCCTTTCGCTCTTCCTGCTTTTCATTCGTTTCGCGCCCATGATCGCCATGTCGGAAGTGAAAATTGTCCTGCCGGAGGCTGACCCACATCATGCCACCCCGGAAGACCATCACGTCGTTGCAGCCGGCGGAAAGGAGCGAACATGATTACGCCGAGCGGCAATCGGGTTTACGGAATCGCGGCGGAATATCCGAGCGCCGCGGCGCTTTATGAGGCGGCGAAACAGGTGCGCGACGCCGGCTTCAAACGCTGGGATGTGCATTCGCCATTCCCGATTCACGGCATGGACGAAGCCATGGGCCTCGGTAAATCGTGGCTCAGCGCCGTCGTGCTTTGCGGCGGCATCACCGGGTTGCTGACGGCGGCAGTCTTGGAGTTCGGCCCGTCGTCCTACCTTTATCCGCTCATCGTGCACGGAAAGCCTTACAACTTTTGGACGGTACCGGCGTTCTTCCCGATCATGTTTGAGCTCACGATTCTGTTCTCCGCTTTCACGGCTTTTATCGCGATGCTGACGATGAATCTGCTGCCGCGCTGGAACCACCCGATGTTTAACTGGGAGCGGTTCAAGCGCGTGACGAACGACGGATTTTTCCTCGTCC
Source organism: uncultured Verrucomicrobiae bacterium (assembly GCA_963776615.1). GTDB lineage: Bacteria > Verrucomicrobiota > Verrucomicrobiia > Chthoniobacterales > UBA10450 > Palsa-1392. The sequence goes on along the minus strand of CAVZNJ010000008.1, from coordinate 21,631 downwards.
TCGAGGCGCGTGACCCGCGCTTCAGCGAGAACGAAGCGCGCGAGCTGCTGGAACGAACCGGCGGCCAGCACATCACGGTGGTGCACGAAGAATAGTTATGCTGCGCGCCTTCTTTCTCATTTTCGTTCTCTTCACCATCGCCTGGCTGGCGGTCTTCGGTTTCCGTGGCCAGAAGAGCGGCAAGCCGGAGATCGAGATTTTTCCCGACATGGTGCGTCAGCCGAAGGTGCGCGCGCAATCCGAGCTGAACTTTTTCGCCGATCAGCGTGGAGGCCGGGAACCGGTCAAGGGAACCGTTCCGATCGGCTACGAGATGCCGTTGCCTAATGACGAGGGCAGGGCGGTCGACGAGGCGGGCGAGATGGCGATGCGCCCACATCTCGGATTCAGCGAAGGTACCGATTACTATAACACTGGTAAGATGGGTGCGAACTGGGGCACCGGCATTCCGATACAGGTTACCCCGCGGTTGATGCAGCGTGGCGAGCAGCGCTTCAACATCAACTGCATGCCCTGCCACGGTGAGCTCGCGGAAGGCGACGGAATCGTGAAACAGTACGGACTCACGACGGTCGTTACTCTGCAGGACGATCGCATCCGCAAGATGGCGGACGGCGAGATTTTTAACACCATTACGCACGGCAAAAACACCATGATGGCTTACGGACCGCGGGTCACCGTGCCGGATCGTTGGGCGATCATTTGTTACCTGAGAGCCCTGCAACGGAGCCAGCACGCGAGCGCGTCCGATGTACCGCCGGAACATCAGGCGGACCTGGAGAAAAAACCGGAGCCGGAAAAGAAATGAGCGATCGATCCCACGTCTTGCCTGCGCCGGAAGGCGAATATTTTGAGAACGGCCGTTTTGCCGGGCTCTCGCTGCTTTGCGGAGCGATCGCCGTTGTCGGTGGCATCCTGAGCTTGATCGCCGGCTACAAGTGGCCGGTGCAATTCAGCTTCTCCTGGCTTTTTGGGTTCATTTTCTTCTTCACTCTTTGCATCGGCTGTCTTTTCTGGACAATCGTGCATCACGTCGTCGATGCCGAGTGGTCGGTCGTCGTGCGGCGGCAGCTCGAGCATATCGCGCTCCTCCTTCCCGTGATGGGCCTGCTCTTTATCCCAATCTGGTTATTGCGCGACTATCTCTATCGCTGGATGGACGTGCCGCGCGGAGTAGATCCGATCCTGGATGCCAAGCGGGCCTACTTGAACTGGGAGTTCTTTCTCTTCCGCGCGATCTTCTTTTTTGTCGCCTTAACTGTTGTCGCCTACCTGCTGCGCCGCTTTTCAGTTCGCCAGGATCGCGACGGTAATCCGCAGTTCACGATCTGGATGCGCAAGGCGGCCTTCGTCGGGCTGCCGCTCTTCGCGCTCTGCCTGACCTTTGGCGCCTTCGACTGGCTGATGAGCCTCAACTGGCACTGGTTCTCGACCATGTGGGGCCCGTACATTTTTGCCGGCACCGCCGGCAGCTCGATGTCGCTGCTTATCCTCGTCACGGCAGCGCTGCAGCGGGCTGGTTATCTGAAGGGGGTGGTTACGATCGAGCATTACCACATCATGGGGAAGTGGCTCCTCGCCTTCACCGTTTTCTGGGCCTACATCGGCTTCAGCCAATACATGCTGTATTGGTACGCCAACATTCCGGAGGAGACGCAGTACTTCCTCGTCCGAAATACCGAATCCTGGAACGTGCTTTCCTGGTTCCTGGTGATCTTCCGTTTCTTCGTACCCTTCGCGCTTCTGCTCCCGCGCTACACGAAAAAGCATCTCACCTGGCTCTGCTCCATCGCCGGATGGATCCTCTGCATGCAGTTGCTTGACATGTACATCGTTGTCCTGCCAGCGCTGCACGGCACCGGCGTGCATCTCAGCATTCTCGACTTTCTGCCGCTCATCACGATTGGCGGCACACTCGCCTTTGTCTATCTCCGCCTCGTGGGCAAGACCTCGCTTTTCCCGGTGCGCGACCCGCGCCTGATTGAATCACTCCGCCTCACCAACTAGCCGTGCCTAACGAAGAAGATACACTCGTCCATCCCGAGCAACCGCGCTTCCTGCTTTCCGCATGGTTGTGGGCGGTGACGCTCTTTGTCTTCTTTGGCGTGATCGTCCTGATCGCTTTTGGTGCCATGTCGCGCGGTTCGTCCTACGAAGCGGACCGGGCTAAGGCACGCACGGAAAAGCTCAAGGCCGCGCGGGCCGAATGGGACAAGGCGGCTAGCAGCTACGGTTGGGTCAACAAGGAGAAGGGCATTGCCCGTATCCCGATTCAACACGCGATGGAACTCGAGTTGGCCGATTTGCAGGCCACGAAACCCACTGCGGCCGGGCCGATCCCGACGCCGGCGCCTGCTGAGGTTCCAGCGGCGGCGCCCAGCGCGGCGCAGTCCACGAAATCAACGAACGCTGCACCGGGCGCCGCGACCACTCCTGCTGCGGTCGCCAAGCCCTCTCCTCCGAAAAACTAGCCCATGAGCTTGACCGAAATTTTTGAAAAAGTGAGACGCTACGATCAAAATGCGAACGTCATCTTCGATGCGGCGGAACCGATCGGTTATCCGACGGACCTTGTCATGCCGCGCAAGCGCTGGCTGGAAAGCTTTCGCATTGCGCTATGGGGTCGGGGCGGGAAAAGGATTTCGTCGCCATTTAACTCGGCGTCCAGACCCTCATGAACTCGCCGGCTGAATTAACTCAGGAGCCGCCGTTAGGCGACGTGGAAGTGACGACGAACGAAATCGATCGCGTCGAGCGCGCTCTGATCGACGCTTCGACCCGCCTGCCGGTCCTCGTCTTTTATACCTCGGCGATCGCCTGGCTGCTGCTCGCGACGCTGCTCGGGATCCTGACCTCGATCAAAATGCACTCGCCGGGTCTGCTGGCTGACATTTCGTTTTTGACCTGGGGTCGAGTTCGTCCGGCGCATCTCGATGCGCTCATCTACGGCTGGGGAACGATGGCGGGCATGGGCACGGCCATCTGGCTCATGGCCCGGCTTTGCCGCACTACGCTACGTCACCCGCTCCTTCTCATCAGCGGCGCCGCCTTCTGGAACCTCGGCGTACTGTTGGGCATCGGCGGCGTCTTGATCGGCGACAATACCGGTTACGAGTGGCTCGAGTTCCCACACTTTTCCGCGACCGTTCTTTTCGTCGCCTACCTGCTCATCATGGCGTGGGCCCTGATCATGTTCCGCTATCGGCGGCGCGGTCACGTTTACATCACGCAGTGGTATTTGTTAGGCGCATTTCTCTGGTTCCCGTGGCTCTATGCCGCCGCCCAGATCATGCTTTTCATTTTGCCGGTGCAAGGCGTGATGCAGGCCGCGGTCAACTGGTGGTTTGCCAACAACCTGCTCTTTCTCTGGTTTGGATCGATCGGGCTTGGTACGGCCTATTACATGATCCCGAAGGTCATTGGGCGCCCGGTGCACAGTTATTACCTGGCGACGATTGGATTTTGGACCTTCGCCTTCTTCGCCAGCTGGACCGGAATGCAGCGCCTGGTCGACGGTCCATTCCCGGCTTGGATGATCACGGCGAGTATCGCTGCGATGATTCTGATGATCATTCCGGTCGCCACCGTCGGGCTCAATCACCACATGACGATGCGGGATCATTTTCCGCTCATGCGTTACAGCCCGACGCTCCGCTTCACAGTTTTCGGCGCGATCGCTTATACGGCTTTCAGCGTGGTCGGCGTGGTCATTTCGCTCCGCTCCGTGGCGCGGATCGTTCACTTTACCGAGGTGAGCATGGGCTACACCTACATGGGGCTCTACGCCTTTTTTACCATGGTGATTTTCGGTTCGATGTATTACATCGTGCCCCGCCTTGTTGGCCGTGAGTGGCGTTACGCCTCGCTGATCAAATTGCACTTTTGGGGTTCCGCCTACGGGATCGGATTAATGGTGCTGCTCCTGCTCGTCGGTGGCTTCGTTCAGGGTCTCAATCTCAATGATCCGACCCTGTCGTTTGGGGAAGTCAGCCAGACAATCATGCCTTATCTGCGCGGTTGCACTCTCTCCTGGATCTTGTTGGCTGTTTCGCACGGGGTTTTTGCCTTCCATTTTGGATTGATGCTGCTCGGCTTCGGTCGCACCGCGAGCGTGCCGACCTTTTTGAATCCGCTCGAGCGCGAACCGGGAGGAGGGCACTGATGAAGGGGCTTGCAACCACTTTTCCTCGGCATCTTCGGCATCTTCGCCTTCTCGTGGTTCGGCATGACGGTGGTGCCAAATCTCCAGATCGGCAGTCTCAACCCGCAGACTGACGAGGACGGGTACCGACATCTATCCCATGCCGCAATCCGGTATGGTCGCGCGAGGCGCGCGAGTCTACGCGGCGAACGGCTGCGTTTACTGCCATTCACAACAGGTCCGACCCGAATACGGAGGCTCCGATCTTGAACGCAAATGGGGGGTGCGCCGAAGTGCACCCCGTGACTACATTTTTGAGTCGATCGTTTTCCTCGGTAAGACCCGTATCGGGCCTGACTTGGCCAATGTCGGGCATCCGGCGGCGCTTCAGGAAGAAAAGGCAGCCACAGCGGTGCCGGCTCCGGCTGCGACCCCAGCCGCCGCCGAACCGGCGGCTGCCGCGGCTGCCACGGTTGCGACGAGCCCCGTTGCCGCCACCCCGGTGCAGGCGGCGCCGGCTTCGCCCGCCGCTTCGACTTCGGCCGCAATCCCTATTGGAGCGACGGCATCCTTGCCTGTCGGCGTTGCCAATATGGTTGGAGTCACTGCGAGCGGCGAACCGTTGCCCGACACGGCGGCGTGGCATCATCGCCATCTCTACAATCCACGCAGCATCTCCGAAGATTCCAATATGCCCGCGTATCGTTTTCTCTATTTGAAACGTCGCGTCAGCGGAGCCGCCTCGCCGGACTCGCTAAATTTTGCCGGTGACAGCGACGAACGACCGCCGATCGGCTGGGAGATTGTTCCTAGCTACGACGCGAAGTGTCTGGTCGCTTACATCATGTCGCGCGATCAGTCGCATCCTTTGAAAGAAGCCAAATCGCCGGTCACGATTGCACCCGCGCCGGTCAAGGAGGCGCAGAAATGAACGGCCAGCCGCCAGAAAATCCTTCACGGCAGGGAATGGACTACGGCGAAACACAGGAGGTGCGCGGGACTCATGCTGCGATTGTCAGGGAAAAAGTTGAACCGCGGGTGGGACGCGAGCCGCTTTCGCTTTGGCTGATCGCCATTTACGGTCTCGCGGTCTTTTTCGGCGGCGCTTATCTCGGTCGTTATGCGGGGAATTTCAGCGGTGACGGGCTCGATTACCTTGGCGGCGCCCCGCGCGTTGCGAGCAAAGGGGCGGGCGCAGGGGGCCGGCACGGAGCAGGTCGCCGAGCTGACTCCGGCCGAGAAAGGAGCAAAGATTTATTCGGCGAACTGCGCCACCTGCCATCAGGCCAATGGTCTTGGTGTCCCGGGACAATATCCGCCACTAGCTGGTTCCGACATTGTCAACGGCGGATCGCGCCGGCACGTCATGATTGTGCTCAAAGGATTGCAAGGCCCAGTCACGGTGAAGGGGCAGCGCTATGGCACCGCCGTGATGCAGCCGTGGGAGAAAACTTTGACTAACGAAAGGATCGCAGACGTTGTGACCTATGAGCGTTCCGCCTGGGGCAATAAGGGATCGCCGGTCACAGCGGAAGGCGTCGCCGCGCTTCGCAAAGAACTGGCGGGTCGTACTGAATCCTATACCGAGCCTGACATCCTCGCCGCGCCCGCGGATGCAGATGTTCCCGGCGGCGCGCCGCCCGTGCCGGCCGCGGGAGCCTCGACTCCGGGTGCGAATCCGCCGGCGCCGCCGCCCAAATCGTAGCGTCGCGTCGCGCTACAGCGCTTCCGCCAGCAACTCCGCCATGTGCCTTGCGTGAACCGGCGTGAGATCGGCAATTTGATGACGGCAACTGGTGCCGGAAGCGACCATGATCGTATCCGGACCGCGCTCGCCGAGTCTCCGCCTCAATCAACGGCGCTGCCACCTTGAGCGAGAGATCGTATTTCCCGGCCAACATGCCGAAGGCGCCGGCCATCCCGCAGCAACCGGTGTCAAGCAAAGTTGCCTTGCGGCCCGGGAGGCGTTCGGCCAGACGAACCATAAAACCGGGATGGAGAAGCGACTTTGCGTGACAATGCGCATGGATAGCGACGTGCCCCGGGTGATGCTCGAAATGCAACGCCTTCGGTTCACGATCGAGCAAGTCATCGACAAATTTTTCGAAAAGATAACAGCGCGCCGCGACTGCCTGCGCCTCGGGCAAATTGAGTTCGCGATAATCCTCGACAAACATCGAATAACACGACGGCTCGAGAAAAAGGATTGGAGCGGAGTCGCCGGCTGCATGGAGCAAGCTCGAGATTATTTCGTCCCAGTCGCGCGGCTTTTTTCAGATTTCCCTGGCTGAAGGCGGGACGTCCGCAGCATTTGCGATTCGTCGGAAGCACGACTTCGAAACCGAGTGCTTCGAGGACCGCGACGGCGGCAATGCCGATCTGCGGCTCGTGGTAGCGGACAAAAGTGTCATCCCAAAGAATGACTTTGCCGCGTAACCTGCCGCTTGAGCGGCGCTTCCGCCCGACGAACCAGTGATCAAAACGTTCCTGCGCATAGTGCGGCAGCGATCGTCGCGCGGAGATTCCGAGAGTTTTCTCCATCACCGCGCGCAGCGGCGGGAAATCGAGTGCGGCATTAGCGAGCGACGGCAGGAGGCAACCGATTTGCCCTAACGAATCGAGGTCACTCAGTATTCGCACTCGCCACGGCAATCCGTCGCGCTCGTGACGGGCATGTATCAACTCCGCCTTAAGCAGGGCGAGGTTCACGTTGGAAGGGCATTCCGTGGTGCAGGCTTTGCAGGCGAGACAATTGCTCAGCGCATCTTCCAGTTCCTGCGCGCACAGTGGATCGTCGCCCTCGACCCGCAGTTCGAGCGCGGCCCGGATCGCGTTCGCCCGTCCGCGCGTCGACATGTATTCCTCGCCCGTGGCGAGAAAAGTCGGGCACATGGTGGGCGCATCCTTACGACAGCCGGCACAGCCGTTACACTGCTCGAGATTGCCGATGAATGAATGGTCCTTCGCCGCAAACGCCAGCACCGGCTCGAAAGGCAGCTCGATGGGCCGGCCAAAGTTGTCGCGCAGATCGCGATCGATCTTGAAACGGCCATCTCCGATGAGCTTTTCCGGATTGAAAAGATCTTTCGGATCGAAGGTGCGTTTGATCCCGCGCATGACCTCAAGTAACCGCGGGCCGACCTGCTCGCCCAGGTACTCCGTGCGCGCGATACCGACTCCGTGCTCGGCAGCGAGCGAACCTTTGAATTGCCTGACGAGCGCGGCGACTTCGTTGGTTACCTGTCGAAATTTTTTCAAATCGGCCGCTTCATGCAGATCGAGCACCGGCCGCACGTGCAAGAGCCCGCTGGCCGCGTGGCCGTAGTAGCAGACCTCCAACCCGAGAGGTTTCATGATCGACTCCAGCCCGGCGACATACGCCGGTAACTCGGCCGGTCGCACCGCGGCGTCTTCGATGCAGGCGACCGGCTTGGCCGGGCCCGCCCGCCCGGTGAGAAGGGAGAGACCGGATTTGCGCATTAACCAGACGAGGTTCATTTGCGCGTCATCGGCACAGATAAGAGTGCGCAGACCGAGCCTTCGGGAAGAAAGTGCGGCGAGGCGGCCGGCCACGTCGTCGTCGTAGAACTCGACGATCAAGATCGACTCGCACGGCTTCGTATCGAGTTCGAGGAATTTTCTTGCGGCCTCGAAAGTCAGCTGTCCTCTCGTTTGATCGAAGAGCGGTCGGTCGATGTGCTCGATCGCTGCGGGTTTCAGATCGAGCAATTCGACCGTGGCCTCCATCGCTTCGGCGACCGAGGCGAAGAAGATCAGACCCAGCCCCTTGCTGCGCGGCAGAGGCACGATTTGCAGTTCCGCGGAGAAAATCGCGGCGAGGGTTCCTTCGCTGCCGGAAAGAATTTCGATCAGGTTGTCCGGCTTGCGCGAGAAACGATCGAGCGCGTAACCGCTCCAGCGTTTCAACATCCCGGGCGGCATGCGTTCCGCGATCTCGTTCTGCCTCTTGCCTGACGAATTGAGCGATCATGGCCCGCTCCGCCGCGAGAGCCGGATGTCCCGGACCGATGGTTTCGATCCGGCCGTCGGCCATGACGATTTCCAGCGCGCGAACGTGATCCGCCGTCGTGCCGTAAACGGGCACGTGCGCACCCGAAGAATTATTCGCGATCATTCCGCCTAACGTCGCCCGTGAGCTGGTCGCGACATCGGGTCCGAAACAAAATCCGTGTGGTTGTAGAAAAGCGTTGAGCTGATCAAGGACAACGCCGGCGCTAACCCGCACGGTCCGGCGTTCGCGGTCGAGAGCCAGTGATCTGGCGATTATGGCGCGAGAAATCGACGATCAATCCATCGCCAAGTGCGCCGCCCGCCAATCCGCTCCCGGCACCGCGTGGAGAAACGGAGAGACCGGCATCTGCCGCGGCGAGGATGACGTCGCGCGCCTCCTGCGCGGTGCGCGGAAAGGCGACGGCGGCCGGTTCGATCTGATAGAGCGACGCGTCGGTCGCATAAAGCTGGCGGGTGCGATTATCGAAGGCGACATCGCAATCGGCCGCCGCGAGGGTCCGCTGCTGAGCCGAAGTCATTGGCCCTTCAACATTCTTCGGGCCGGCGCGATTACAAGAATGGCGGCGCGGTCACGAACAGAGACGGCGCCTGGCTCAATTCGCCTAACGAATACCGCCGATCAGGGCGTCGGCTGGGCGGAAGCCGACGGTGCGGCGGAAGGCAATAACTGACGTCGCGGCAGCTGGTGCGCCGCTTTCCGGCGCCGGGCTCGCCTTTGCCTTGGTCTCAGCGGGACCCTTTTGCGCCGCCCCCTTGGCCGGAAGCGGCGCTGGCGGCTTTGGATGTGGCCGCGCTTTTCTCCAACTCGCGACGGACCGCGGAATTAGGCGTGCCCCGATGCGCGTAGAGAATCGAGAGCAAAAGAATGACTGCCAAAGAAAATGCTCGCCAGCCAGGTCGTGGCCGTGGTCAGGACGTTGGTCGTTTGCGCACCGAAGATGTTTTCCGTCACGCCTCCGCCGAAGGCCGCGCCCAGTCCCTCGCTTTTCGGGCGCTGCATCAGAATGACGAACATCATGAGCACGGCGACGAGCGCCTCGACTACGAGCAGAATGTTAATCAAAATGGTCATCGGGACGGGCAATATGGCGAAAGCCGCGGATTTGTCCACGGCGAAGACACTGGGGCGATCAGCGCACCGGCACTTTGCGGTGCACCCAGACGCTGTTCACAATCCCGAGCCCGAACATGATCATGAGGGCAAAGGAACCGCTATAGCTGATGAGCGGCAACGGCACGCCGGTGATCGGCAAGATGGAGATGGTCATCCCAACGTTTTGGAAGATGTGGGTAAAAATAAGCGTGGTGATCCCGATGACGAGGAGAAGCCCAAATAAATCGCTCGCTTTGTAGGCCACGAAAAGACAGGTCATGAGCAGCAGCGCAAACGCGCCGAGGAGCGCAATTCCGCCGAGGAAGCCCCATTGCTCGCCGATCGCGGAAAAGATGTAGTCGTTGTGCACCGCGGTCGACGGAAGAAAGCCGAGCTCGATCTGCGTGTTCGGCGCCTTGAATCCCTTGCCCGCCCAGCCGCCGGAGCCGATCGCGATCAGCGATTGGTTGATCGCCCAGGCCGAGCCCTGGCGATCGATATCGGGATTGATGAACGCGGTGATGCGCTCTTGCTGATACGGCTTCAACCCAATGTATGCGAGGGGAACAAAGGCGAGCACGATCAAGCACGACGCAGATCAAATAGCGCAACGGAAGGCCGCCGACGAAAAGCAACGCGAGGATAACCGGTCCCCAGATGATGGTTTCGCCCAGGTCGGGTTGCATCAAAATGAGGAGACACGGCGCGCCCGCGATCGCGCCACAGAGCGTCAGGCGCAACATCGGATGCATCTGCCGGAACTGGCTAAGGAAAAGGGCGAGCACCATGATGCCGGCGACGATCGCGAGCTGCGCCGGCTGAAAATTAATCGGCCCCAGATGCAGCCAACTGCGCGAGCCATAAACTTTGGTGCCGATGAAGCGGGTAAGGATGAGAAAGAAGAGACCGGCGAGATACATCGGCAGCGCGCCCCATTTGATCCAGCGATAATCGACCAGGCTCGCTAGCATGAAGGCGAAAAAGCCGACCGCGACCCAATTGGCCTGTTTGCGCCAGAATTCTGACGCCACCGGATCCTGTCGCATGTAAGTCGCACTATAGATCGCGATAACGCCAAAGACCGCCAGCGCGAGCATGGTCACGATCAGTAGCCAGTTCAACCCCAACAGCTTTCGCAAGAATGGCGTCATTGGATTAGGCGGTAATTTACGCTCCGAGAGGCTAAAGATGCCCATCCAAGGGCGGAAGTCCAGTGATCGATCGGCCGCGAACATTCATTAGATTTTATATCGTTTACTATAAGTCACTTATATCGCTTGGAATAAAGCCTAACGATCATGCATCTTGTCAGTTGGACGGACGACAACTAAAATTGTTGGTTGTTCTCCTCGTCAACGGAAGTTTCGATGGCAAAGAAAAAGGCAAAACAAAAAGCGGCTCGGCCGACGTTGCCGATGCAACGACATCTCAATCTTCTGCCATGAAGGTCGCTATTTTGATTTGCGCCGGATTTTTGAGCGCGTGAACGAGAAGCATTTTCGCGGTCGGCTGCGCGGCTATCGCGTGATCTGGGGTTCGCGCCGAAAGGAACGGCCGAAGGAATATTTCATCTTCGGCTCGATCCAGGAAGAGGATCGCGTGATTCGCATTCATCCCTTGCTCGATCAACCATTCGTGCCGCGCTGGTTCCTCGAATACGTGCTTTACCACGAGATGCTGCATTCCGTGGTCCCGGAGGAAACCGATTCGTCGGGTCGCCGCCGCGTTCACACCGAGGAATTTTATCGTCGGGAAAAAGCTTTCCCGCGCTATCGTCGCGCCCGCCGCTGGGAAGACGAAAATCTCGCGCGTTTCCTGCGCTAGTGCCTCGCCTAACGAACTTCGGCAGCCGCTGGCCGTTCGTATAAATCAGACGGCGAGGGTGTCGTTGTTACGTTCTTCTTGATGAGGTACCAGAGCGCGGTCGCGAGCAGGAGGGAGGTCAGCTTCGCTCGCCAGTTGTTCAGGATCAGTTTCTTCATGATGACGATGGAGCAAAATTTCGCCGAGCCGCTGCCGGAACATTTCCGGCGTAAAGTTCCGCTCGATCCGGCGCCGATAACAGATCGAAATCGAGCCCGTCTCCTCCGAAACCACGACCGCGACCGCGTCCGATTCTTCCGTGATTCCGAGGGCGGCGCGATGTCGCAAGCCCAGACTGCGGTCGAGCGTTTCGCGCTGGCTGACAGGGAAAATGCACGCTGCGGCGGCGATTCGGCCGTTGCGTACGATTACCCCGCCGTCGTGCAACGCCGATTTCGGATGGAAAAGCGTGAGGAGCAATTCGGTCGAGAAAGCGGCGTCCACGATCACGCCGGTTTCCTCGTAAACCTTGATCGACGTGTCGCGTTCAATCGCGATCAGCGCGCCAAATTGCTTGCTCGAAAGTTGCGCCACGACCTCCGCGAGATCATGGACCGTCTCGCGCTTTTCGCTCGTCAGGGAAAAGATCGGATGCCCGCCCAGCTCGGCCAGGGCGCGGCGTAATTCCGGTTGGAAAATCACCACCAGCGCGACCGCCAGAAAGACCGAGAAGCTGCGGATGATGAAGCTGATCACGACCAGGTTCAGCAACTGCGAGATCAGGGTCAGGGTCAGGAAAACGATCGCCAGGCCGGTCAACACCTTCGCGCCGCGGGTGCCGCGAAAATAAAGATAGCCGTAGTAGATCACCACGCTGAGGAGCAGGATCTCGACGGCGCTGCGCCATTTATCGAACCAGAGCTGAACGAGTTCGTGGATCATCGCGTGGCAGCCAGAAGAGCTTCAGTCGTGCGGAGGGCCTGGGCATTTGGCATTACGTCGTGCACCCGCAAAACGTGCGCCCCGCGTTCGCGCAGGAGCGAAGTCATCGCGACCGTCGCGCTGGCCCGGTCCGGCGAACCGCCGGGGATTTTCCCCAGGAAAGACTTACGCGAAACGCCGACAACGAGCGGACGGTCTTCGACTCGCAGGCGCGACAGATTGGCGAGGAGTTCCAGATTGTGCGCCGGTGTCTTGCCAAACCCAATTCCGGGATCAAACGCGATGCGCATCGGATCGATTCCCGATCGTACGGCCCGCGCGAATTGCTGTCGAAAAAATTCCGCGACCTCGCTCACCACATCGCCGTAGGTCGGGTTGAGCTGCATCGTCGCCGGCGTGCCCCGCATGTGCATGATGACAAGCGCCGCGCCCGTTTCCGCCGCGAGCGCAAACATCCCGGGGTCGCCGCGGCCGCCGGTCACGTCGTTGATGATCGTCGCGCCAGCCTCACGCGCGGCTCGCGCCACCGCCGACTTTGAGGTGTCGATTGAGATGTGAACCGCCGCCGCGCCGACGATCTGTTTGATCACCGGCAGGACGCGCTCCATTTCCTCGTCAGGCGCAACCGGCTGCGCGCCCGGGCGAGTCGATTCGCCGCCCACGTCGACGATCTCCGCGCCGTTGCGCGCCATCTCAAGACCGTGCTTGACCGCCGCTTCGGTCGCGAAAAACTCTCCACCGTCGGAGAACGAATCGGGGGTAACGTTCAGGACACCCATCAGCATCGCTCGATTCGTCAGGTCGAGGACATCTTCGCCAATCTTCCAGCGCGTCGCCTCCATTAGTTGTTCAGACTAGCACAGCCGTCGCTTTATTCGACCGCGCTCGCTTGCCTCGAAATGTCTGCTTTCAATCGTGCCGCTTTCTCCGATGGTCGCTGGTCAAAATGAAACGAGAAGGCGATATCAAACAACGAATTCTGGCTCTCCTGCGCCGGCCGAAATATCGGCCGCTCGACCTGAAGGAACTGGCCCGCGCCATCGGCTTTCGAAACGGCGAACAGCCTGAGGTGAAGGAAGCGCTGCGTGAGTTGGAACGCGCCGGCGAAATCGCCCGCATTCGCAAGAACCGCTACATCCTGCCCGCGGAAGCCGACCTCGTGACCGGCAAACTGCAAGTCCACCAGGCGGGCTTCGCCTTTCTCGTCCGCGAAGGCCAGGAAGGCGGCGACGTTTTCATTTCCGCCGAAAACACCGGCACCGCCATGAATGGCGACCGCGTCGTCGCGCGCATCACTCGCGATGCCGATTACGCCCGGGCGCGCGGGGCGAGCAATCGTCCCGAGGGCCGCGTCATTCGCATTCTCGAGCGCGCCCACGACACGATCGTCGGCACTCTGCAACAGACGCGTAACTTCTTCTACGTCGTGCCGGACGATCCGCGGATCGTTCACAACGTCTATGTCCAGCGGCAGCCGCTGCCCGGTGCGCCCCGCCCACCGCAACCGAGCGACAAGGTCGTCGTCAGACTGGAGCCGTGGGAGTCGCGTCACGTCAATCCCGAGGGCGAAATCATCGAGCTGCTCGGCCGCGCCACTGATCCCGGGGTCGACATGCTTTCGATCATTCGGAAGTATGACCTGCCGCTCGAGTTTCCGCGCGCCGTGCTCGCCGAGGCGGATGAAATTCCAGAGACGGTCGATCCGGATCGCTTCGGGGAACGCGAAGACTTGCGGGACAAATTCATCGTCACGATCGATCCCGACGATGCGCGCGATTTCGACGACGCGATCAATGTCGAGAAACTGCCGGGCGGCGAGTGGGAACTCGGGGTCCACATCGCGGACGTCTCCGCTTATGTCACCCCGGGCAGCGCACTCGATCGCGAGGCGCTGCGTCGTGGGAACAGCGTTTACCTCGTCGATCGCGTCATCCCGATGCTGCCGGAACGCCTGAGCAATGGCGTTTGCAGCCTCAATCCCAACGTCGTCCGGCTCACGCATTCGGTTTTCATCCGCTTCGCCAAGAACGGCGCTGCGCAGAGTGCCCGCTTCGCCCGCACCATCATCCAGAGCGCCTGCCGGCTCACTTACAAAGAGGCCTATTCGCTTATCCAAAAATCGCCTAACGACGAGCTCTCGCGTCGTTTGCACACCGCCTGGGATCTCGCCTCGATTTTGCGCCGGCGCCGTTTCGCCCACGGCTCGCTCGACCTCGATTTTCCTGAAGTGAAAGTGATCGTCGACAAACAGACCGGACGCCCGCTGCGTCTCGAGCGAATCGAGTACGACGAATCGCACCAGTTGATTGAGGAATTCATGCTCGCGGCCAACGAAGCGGTTGCGAGCGAGCTGAAGAATCGGCTCGTGCCGACGATTTATCGCGTTCACGAGAATCCCGATCCGGACAAACTGAGCGAATACCGCGAGTTTGTCGTCAGCTACGGTTTTCACGTCGGCGACCTGACGAATCGCCGGGAGTTGCAGCGGCTGCTCGAGTCTTTTCGCGGCAAACCGGAGGAGCAGGCTCTGAAGATCGGGCTGCTCAAGAGTTTGAAACGCGCCCGCTACGCGACGCAGCCGCTTGGTCACTACGGTCTTTCGAAGACCAACTACACCCATTTTACGAGTCCGATCCGTCGCTACGCCGATCTCGTCGTGCACCGCACTCTGGCCGATCACGGCGGCAAGCGCGGCGCGCGCCGCAGCGCAGGCGAGTTGTCCGGCATCGCGGAACACATCTCCGTGACCGAACGCGTCGCGGCCGACGCGGAGATCGAATCAGCGAAGATGAAAAAGCTCGAGTTCCTCCAATTGCAGCTCACTGCCAAAGCCCCGCAGGTTTTCCGCGCGGTTGTGATCGAGGTGCGCAACTACGGACTGCTCATCGAGTTGCCCGATGTCCTCTTGACCGGGCTCATCCACGTCTCATCGCTCAACGACGACTTCTATCGCTTCGACATGGCGCGTCGCCGCCTGATCGGGCGGCAATCGAAGCGGGTTTTGGCTGTGGGCGACATTCTCAAGGTGGTGGTGGCGCGGGTCGACGCCTTTAAGCGACAGGCCGATTTTACCCTCGTGAGCGAGGGTCCGGCGCGGGCCGGGCGGCGGGGTCGTTGATTCCTGAAAATTTTGCTTCCAATTTCGCGGCGAGGTGGCCTAACATCCGCGCCGTCGAATATGGATAGCATTATCGAATCAAGAGAGTTGCAAATCGAGCGAAAGCTTTTTTCGATCGACCTGCGCGAAAATGGCCGCGGTAAATTCCTCCGCATCACCGAGGACAGCCAGGGTCATCGAAACGTGATCATCGTACCGATGTCGGGCGTGGATGATTTCGCCGACGCGATCGACGACGTCCTTGCCTCCGAGCCGGCGGCGCAGGAGTAAAGGCGCGTTTTTCTGTCGTACGCAGATTCTCGCAGATGAATGGACGGGAGAATCGTCGCAGCGTCCATTCTCGGACGCTCCAAAAATCTGCGATACTCTGCGTAAATCTGCGGACCAACAAACCCGTTCCCTCCTCGAACGGTGCCGGTAGGGCGAGACTGCGTCGAGCCGGAGAGCGGCGGAGCCAACTTGACTTGATGGCAGCGCGACCTTCCAGCTTGCCGCCCTTACAAAACGCAATCTGAAGCTTGCGCGACCTACTTGTAGGACGCGACCGTCAGCGTGAGATCGTTGCCGTCGCCGGCTTCGTAGCTGGCCCGAAGATTGTTGCCGTTCACATTCACGATCACGCCGTCGGCCAGGTTGCTGAAGGTAGCGCGAGCCCGCAAACTGCGAGTAGGAAGGCTGGGCTGCGTCCGGGGAGTCGCTCGTGCGTTGACACTCCGACCTCACGTTCTAGCTTGCGCTTCGCGCCCGATTTCCGAAACGCGGACGCCGAATTCACGATTCACGGTTCCCATTTTCCATGGTCAAAAACAAAAAACCAGCCCGTTCCAAATCTGCTCTGAAATCCAAGGCTAAACCGGCGAGAACGCGTCGCAACGTTTACTATTTTGGCGACGGCAAGGCTGACGGCGCCGGCAACATGAAGCCGCTTCTCGGCGGCAAAGGGGCGAATCTCGCGGAGATGACGCGCATCGGGCTGCCGGTGCCGCCCGGGTTCACGATCACGACCGAGGTCTGCACTTATTTCACGGAGAACAAGCGCACCTATCCCAAGGGGCTGGAGCCAGAGGTCGAGGCGGCGCTGGCGAAAGTCGAAAAATCGGTCGGCAAGAAGCTGGGTGACAAAGAGCGGCCGCTCCTTGTCTCCGTCCGTTCCGGCGCGCGCGACTCAATGCCCGGAATGATGGATACGATCCTGAATCTCGGGATGAACGACACCGTGGTCGAAATTGTGGCGCAGAAGACGAACAACCCGCGCTTCGCCTGGGATTCGTATCGCCGCTTTCTGCAAATGTACGGCGACGTCGTGATGGGCGTGCAGAAGCGCCCGGGCGAGGATCACGAGCCGTTCGAGAGCGTGATCGAGCACCTCAAGGACGAGCGCTACGGCAATCACAATTTCCCGGATGTCCAACTGACGGTCGATGACCTGAAGGAACTCGTCAGGCGTTTCAAGGAACTGATCAAGGAACGGACCGGAAAATCGTTTCCGCAAGATCCGAGAAAACAGCTCTGGGGCTCGATCGGCGCGGTCTTCGGCTCGTGGGACAACGACCGTGCGATCGTTTACCGGCGCAAATACGGAATTCCCCACGACTGGGGCACGGCGGTCAATGTGCAGACGATGGTCTTCGGCAACATGGGCAACACCAGCGCGACCGGCGTCGCCTTCACGCGCGATCCGGCGAGCGGCGAGAAAGTTTTTTACGGCGAATATCTGATCAACGCGCAGGGCGAAGATGTCGTAGCGGGCGTGCGCACGCCGCACCCGATCGCGAAGCTCGCCGAGGAAATGCCCGAGGCGCACAAGGCGCTCATGAAAGTGCGCGCCCTGCTCGAGAAGCATTTTAAGGACATGCAGGACCTCGAGTTCACGGTCGAAGACAACCGCCTTTACATCCTGCAAACCCGCAACGGCAAGCGCACGGGCCTCGCCGCCGTCCGCATCGCGGTCGAGATGGTGGAAGAACGTCTCATCACGAAAGAAGACGCGATCAGGCGCATTCCCGCCGACTCGTTAGGCCACCTCCTTGCCCCAATCTTCGATCGCAAGTCGATCGCCGCCGCCAAGAAGATCGGGAGCGGTTTGGCGGCCGGTCCGGGGGCGGCCTCCGGTCACGTTGTCTTGAGCGCAGAGGAAGCGGTGCGGCGCGCCCATCGCGGCGAGAAAGTAGTTCTGGCCCGCATCGAAACTTCCCCGGAAGACCTGCGCGGCATGATTGCGGCCGAGGGCATTCTCACTTCGCGCGGAGGCGTTTCCTCCCACGCCGCGCTGGTCGCTCGGCAGATGGGCAAGGTCTGTGTCTGCGGCGCGTCCGGAATTGAGATCGACTATCAGAAACGCACCCTCTCGGCGAGCGGTGTGACCTTGAAGGAAGGCGATCACATTTCCATCGACGGCACGGCCGGTGAAGTCTTCGCCGGTGAGGTGACGACCGCGCCGTCCGAGATCGTGCAGGTGCTGGTCGATCGCTCGCTCGATGGAAAGAAAAGCGCGACCTATCAACAATACGCGAAGTTGATGAGCTGGGTCGATCGCGCTCGCGAACTGGATGTGCGCACCAACGCCGACACGCCCGAGCAGGTCCAGAATGCGGTGGCGTTTGGCGCCAAAGGGATCGGTCTTTGTCGCACCGAGCACATGTTTTTCGAGGGCAATCGGATCGACGCCATGCGTGAGATGATCCTGGCCGAGGACAAGGCGGCGCGCGTCAAGGCGCTGGCCAAGTTGCTTCCGTATCAGCGGGAAGATTTCGCAGGCATCTTCAAGGCGCTCGATGGTTTGCCGGCAACGATTCGTTTTCTCGATCCGCCGCTGCACGAATTTCTGCCGCACGAGAAGGAGCAGCAGCTCGATCTCGCAAAGAAGATCGGCATTCCTGTCGAAACCATTTCGCGCCGGGTGCGCGAGCTGCACGAGTTTAATCCGATGCTCGGCCATCGCGGCTGTCGGCTCGGTATTGTTTACCCGGAGATTTCCGAGATGCAGGCGCGTGCGGTCTTTGAAGCGGCCGCCGAAGTGCAGAAGAAGGGCAAAAAAGTCCGGCCCGAAATCATGATCCCGCTCGTCGGGTTTCCGAAAGAATTAAAGCTCCAGATCGAGATCGTGCACCGTGTCGCCGCTGCCGTGGCGAAGGAGAAAAAGACGAAGTTCAATTATCTCGTCGGCACCATGATCGAGATCCCGCGCGCTGCCCTCGTCGCGGACGAGATCGCGAAGGACGCGGAATTTTTCAGCTTCGGCACGAACGACCTGACGCAAACCACGCTCGGCATGAGCCGCGACGATTCCGGCAGTTTCCTGCCCGCCTATGCGGAGCTGGACATCGTGCCTAACAATCCCTTTGCCTCGATCGACCAGAAAGGGGTGGGGCGTTTGATGGAAATCACGCGCGACCTCGGCCGCAAAACGCGGCCGAAAATCAAGCTCGGCATTTGCGGCGAGCACGGCGGCGAACCATCAAGCGTGAAATTCTGCCACCGGCTCGGGCTCGATTACGTCAGTTGCAGCCCCTTCCGCGTCCCGATCGCGAAGCTGGCCGCGGCCCAAGCCGCGCTCGGCGCCTGACAAAGCAGCTGAAGGGCGCAAAGCGCAGCGAACTGGGGCGTTTCGATCGCGCAAGCGGCGCCTGACAAAGGGCTGCCCTTTCGACTACGCCACGGTCGAGTTGATGACGTTCGTTAGGCGAAGGTCCGCCGGGATCTTGTTGCGTCACAAAAAAGTTTCACTTTTTGTCTTGACCGATTTCGCGGGGCTCGAAAAAATCGGCGTAATTTGCCACGAAGTTGCCGTATCAGTGGCGCTTTGAGTACCGAGATAACGTGATCAACCCAGCACATAAGGCCGCTTGCTTCTTCGCGCAGCGCCGCGCGGAACGGTCGGAATGTGTGGCACTAATTAAAAGCCAGTTATGGGCGTTGGCGCGCGTTCGCTGTTATATGCCAACCACGCCTGCGATGAAAGTCAATTTCGCCAGACGAGTAGATGGGCATGAATTAAGAGAAGGTTCGCAACCACTTCTTAGAACTAACAAACCAACAAAGGAGATAGTATGCCAAAAGTGAATGCCTGGTACGGGTGGGTGCCCGACCGGCCGGATTATCGGGACAAGCTTTATTCCGCGATTGCCAAACCGCCGAAGAAGCTGCCGTCCAAGGTGGATCTTACAGACGGCTGTTCCAAGGTGGAAAACCAGGGGCAGCTTGGCAGTTGCACGGCCAACGCGCTGGCGGGCAACCTGGAATTCCTTGAAAAGAAAGCCGGCAAAAGAGCAACAAATCTGAGCCGTCTGTTTATCTATTATAACGAACGCGCGATGGAAGGCACGATCAACGAGGACGCCGGCGCGGCGATCCGTGACGGCGTCAAATCGCTCGTCAACCTGGGCGTGTGCAGTGAGAGCAAATGGCCCTACAAGATCGCGAAGTTTACCGACAAGCCATCGCCTGCGTGCTACAAGCTAGCGTCCAGTCACGAGGTAATCTCCTATCACCGTGTCATCGGTGTGCAGCAGATGAAAGAGTGCCTGGCCGAAGGTTTCCCTTTCGTCTTCGGGTTCTCGGTTTATGAAGGCTTCGAATCCAATGCGGTCGCGAAGACCGGCAAGCTGAACCTGCCCAAGCGAGGCGAGAAACAGCTCGGCGGCCACGCCGTCTGCGCGGTGGGTTACGACGACTCGGCCAGTCGCCTGCTGGTCCGCAACTCCTGGGGCGCGGACTGGGGTATGAAGGGCTACTTCACGATGCCCTACGACTACGCCTCGAACACCAACCTCGCGGATGATTTCTGGACCATCCGCGCCTTTGGACGCCAGTAGGCCAGCAGGCTAAATCCAACCGCGAAAGTCTCTCAGGCAACGCGCGACCGCATTGGCAAAGGACGCCCCTTCCAAGGCGATCGTGCCGGTGCGATCGTCGCGCTTGCAGCGAACGGCCGGGCCATCGGCGAATGCGCCGAGCGCAAACGCAAAGAGCTTGGCTCTAGCCCAAAAGGGCGATAGCCCTTCCGCGCCGCAACGAGCAAACGCGAGCATCAAATTTTCTTGACGCCTCTTGTTTCCTTCCCTCGGATGATGGGTAGGTTCGTTTCGCTACAGAGCCCAATCATCGTCGCGCTGTTTTCCGAATGCCGCAGACGGGGGCGATGTTTGATCAGATTCAACTCAACAAACCGAAAACAGGAAGCATCATGAAAATAGCAATTGCCCTCTTGTGTGCTCTCAGCGCTCTCGCTGCGAATAACCTAACGGCTGCAGAATCCCAAGGCCAACAGTCCCAGCGCGTCAGATCCAGGCTGGCCCCGCCAGCGAACGAATGAACATGGGGCTCCCGCTACTACCAACCCCAGGTGGATGATTGGAAGGATTTCAAACAGCTCGATTTCCGGATGGCTTTTTCATTTAACCCGAAAGGCCAGAAAGAGGTCATCGGCGTCCCTCGTTTTGAGCGCCAACACGAACGTGAACGTGGATGATCACAGCGTGGTCCTGAACGGCTTCAAGATTAATGAAGTTCATTTCCCATCGCTCATCCGGAAAAGGCCAGCAAGATGGATGGGCCTGCCAGTCCCTCCGCCCCCGAACCACACGGTCACGATGTCGTTGGATCGACTGGTCGCCAGCGTGGAGAAATCGAAAACCCCACCAGCCACGGTCAAGGTGCAGAATGATCCTCCGAAAATCTTTGTCAGCGACACGCCTGCGATCCTCCTGAACGTGGACGGTGAAGCGGAGCGGGCCGACATCGCCGGAACCAGCCTGGGCTTCGTTGTTAAACTCAAACTTCCTCTTCTTCGAAAAGGAATCGCCAAAGGATTACTACTGTATAGCGGCCAGCAATGGCTCAAATCGACCTCTATGGAAGGCTCGTGGAGTCCGGTGCCGAAATTGCCGGGGGACTTCACCAAAGTGGCCAACAACCCGCAGTGGGCGGAAATGAAGAAGCCGATCCTCACCCCTTCCGCCAAGGGAAAGCCGCCCATGGTCTTCTATTCGAACACGCCGGCCGAAGTCATCCTGTTCGATGGCCAGCCGATCTACGCAAATATTCCCGGCACTCAGTTGTCGTTCGCGACCAACACCGATGCGGATCTCTTCGTTTATGGCTCCCACCGAGCAGTACGATTACTTGGTTGCCGGCCGCTGGTTCAAGGCAGCCGATCTGAAAGGACCGTGGACTTACACAACCCCGGATTTGCTCCTGCCTGATTCTCGCGAACATTCCGCAGACCAGCCCGGCTGGACGGGTGCTGGTATCGGTCCCTGGAACCGACGAGGCCAAGGATGCTGTGTTGATGGCGCAGATCCCGACCACCGCAACCGTTGATCCGAAAACGGCGGAACAGGTGAAAGTCTCGACACTGGGAATCCTGAGTTCAAACCGATCGAAGGGACATCGCTTGAATACGCCGTCAATACGCCAGACAAGGTCATCAAGGACGGCGATGTTTACTATCTCTCTGCTGCAAGGGGTGTGGTTTACGTCTTCGCAGGCGACCGGCGCCTGG
>CAVZNJ010000007.1:0-124002 GCA_963776615.1 uncultured Verrucomicrobiae bacterium | reverse complement strand
GGGATTAGTCGAAGGAGGTCGACTCGATCAAATTGCTAAACGCGAACCGATGTCGCCCCGCC
This sequence comes from uncultured Verrucomicrobiae bacterium, assembly GCA_963776615.1. Lineage (GTDB taxonomy): Bacteria > Verrucomicrobiota > Verrucomicrobiia > Chthoniobacterales > UBA10450 > Palsa-1392. The sequence continues at coordinate 123,940 of CAVZNJ010000007.1, read as the reverse complement.
AGGCTACCGAAGTAATCGCGAAGCTGGCGCGGACGGTTCATTATGCTCACCAACACGGCATCATTCATAGAGACATCAAGCCAGGGAATATTTTGCTCGATACCAAAGGCGAACCGCATTTGACCGATTTCGGTGTGGCGCGGCTCCTTGAGACGGAAAACGATGCAACTTGTACCATCGAGGTTTCCGGTACGCCGAGCTACATGGCGCCAGAACAAGCCCATGCAAATAACGGGCATGTCAGCAGCGCAACTGATGTTTACGGCCTGGGTGCGGTACTGTATGAGTTGCTCGCGGGGCAACCGCCTTTCACCGGCGGCACGCCTTTCGAAACAGTCCGCTTATTGTTGGAGACGGAGCCGCGACAACCACGCCTCTTAAATCCGAAAGTGGATCGTGACCTTTCCACGATCTGTTTGAAGTGTCTCGAGAAAGATCCAAAACGTCGCTATTCTTCTGCGCTTGCGCTGGCGGAAGACCTTGAACACTGGCTAAGACACGAACCGATCCGCGCACGCCGCACGGGCGCTCTCGCTCGCGGAAGAAAATGGATACGCCGCAATCCAGCTGCTGCTGCCTTGGTGGTGATGTCCGTCCTCCTGGCGTCAGCAGTAGGCGTTATCGTCTGGAAAGTCGGATCGGTGGGGCGCCAACCATCAACGGGAATCGCCGTATTGCCATTTGAGAATTTGAGCAATGACAGAGAGGACGCCTACCTTGCCGAAGGAATGCAGGATGAAATTCTGGCCCGCCTCTCCAAGATCGCGGACCTGAAGGTCATCTCACGCACTTCCACGCAGAAGTACAAAAGCGCGCCGGACAATCTGCGCGAGATTGCCAAGCAACTTGGGGTGGCAAATGTTCTCGAAGGTAGCGTCCAAAAAGCGGCCGATCGGGTGCGGGTTAATGTGCAGCTGATCAACGCGCTGAACGACACCCATCTTTGGGGAGACACTTACGACCGCAAGCTTACTGACATTTTTGCGGTTGAAAGCGACATCGCGACAACGATCGCTGACACGCTGCAGGCGAAGTTAAGCGGCGCGGAGAAGCAACTGATAACGGCCCAGCCGACGAGCGACTTGACCGCCTACGAGCTTTATCTCAAAGGCCGATCGCTTTGGGGCAAACGCAGTGGGGACAACATCCCGAAGGCAATCGCATTTTATGAGCAGGCGATTGCACGCGATCCGAACTATGCCCTGGCTTATGCTGGTCTGGCGGAGGCTTACGCCATCCTGCCAGGGTATACCGCGACAGCATCACAGGATGCCTACCCGAAAGCGAAGGCTGCCGCAGTAAAGGCTCTTCAACTGGATGACAAGCTGGCGGAAGCGCATACTGCGTTGGCATTGATATTGTGCGTCGGTGACCTCGATATGGCTGGTTCAATATCGGAATTTCAGCGGGCGATCGCACTAAACCCCAACTACGCAACAGCCCACCATTGGTATGGCAACGGTCCACTCCTCGCCCTGGGCCGATTCGAGGAAGCGATCGCCGAGGGCAAACGCGCCGTTGAGCTTGATCCGTTCTCGCCCATTATCAATGCAGACCTGGGACAGAATCTGTTTTGTGCGCATCGATACGATGAGGCGATCGCGCAGTTGCGAAAGACGCTGGAGATTGATCCGACGTTTTATTACGCACATTATAATCTGGGCATGGCGCTTCAGCTAAAGGGCGACCTGCCTGCCGCGATTGCTGAATACACACAGGCACAGCAGTTGAGCGACGATCTGTATGTTCGAGTGCTGCTCGCATCTGCTAAAGCCAAGTCAGGGGACAAGGATGCGGCCGTGCGACTACTGGCTGAACTGGAAGAATTCAGCCAGCATCGACACGTGCCCTCATACTTCCGTGCTTTCCTCTACCTCAGTCTGGGAAATCGCGACGAAGCAGTTCGTTGGTTGGAGCAAGTTATCGTCGACCATGACGGCCTAAGCATCAGCCTGATTAAAGTTGACCCCTGGCTCGATCCACTCCGTGGGGATCCGCGATTTGAGGCGTTAGTCCAAAAAGTGGTTGGTCCCAAGCAGAAATAACAAACGTTCTTTGCCAAGCAAAGGTAAACTGGCGAGACGAGAAGACATCGCCCAACTGATCAGAGAGGAAAGGCTAGCATCCGGCTCAACGTACCACAAGCCGCCAAACGGTAGCGCATCGGAAATTAGATCGACGCCGCGATCATCTTTGCGGAAACGGACTTCGTAGACGTGGTTCGTTTCACTTTCGGCGCGGCTCCAGATTCACGATCACAGCCAAGAGGACGGCCAAGAAGATCGCCTGCAAGACAAGTTGTTTTACGTCGATCTCTCTACTGGCCACGAAAGCCGGTGCGTAGTGAAAATGCTACAGTGTGATCGCGGGCTCATCGGTGATTCGCCGCAAGTCCCTCGTATATCGGTGACTGTGATGGTGCGCGGTAGAGGTTTCGAACCTCTGACCCCTACCGTGTCAAGGTAGTGCTCTACCACTGAGCTAACCGCGCGGCACGCCGAAGGGATAAGTGAATAGTGAAAGGTGATCCGTCAAGCGAGGATCCAGCGAAAGATTGGAGGAATAACGCAGCGGCAAACCATCCACGGTTCACCGCTCACGATTCATCGACCGTCGACACGCTCACGCAGCGATCTTCCGGTTCGATTCTTTCGAACCGAGAACCCGGACTGCCTGTTTCAACTGGTCGACTTTGAGCGGTTTTTTCAGGACCGTCACCGGCCCGCGAGCCAGAATCCGGTTGAGCATTTCGCTGTCGGGATACCCGGTAATGACCACGACGGGCAGATATGGGTCGATTTCCTTCGCCGTGTCGTAGACGTCATCCGCCGGACCGTCGGGCAATTTCAAGTCGAGAAAGAGCAGATCGAAGCGCTGCTTCTCGAGCGCGGCGATCGCCTCTTTCACCGTCCCGACGACGACGCGGCTCAAACCGATCTTTTTCAGGAAGACTTTGAAAAGATTCTGCAGGCTGGTGTCGTCATCCACCACCAAGACCGTCGGCTGCCCAGAGCGATCTTCTTTCAAAACGTCCCGGTCGAGCGAATCTTTTTTGATGCGCCAGCGTCCGCCAATTTGAATCGCGGGGAGTTGTCCGCGCTGCACCAGATAATAGACAGTCGGCAGAGGGATGCGGAGATATTTCGAGGTCTCCTTGACCGTCATTAGATTATGCATGGCTGGAGATCAGCAGTTGTGTGGTTTTCTGGCAATACTAATTGCGCAACCCTTTGACAATTATAAATTTTAGAAAGCGTGTCAATCACCTAATTTCGTTTCCGCGAGCTTGAGCGCGGCTGCGCCCTCTCGCCGTGGGAAGGCATCCGATGGGCCGCGGGATGCCGAAATTCGTATCTTAATCCCGCCCCCTGGCGCGAGATCGTCGCTGGACATTGGGTGAGCCGCGGTTCACTATTCGCAACCTTATGAGCGCACTGTTTTTCAAACGGTTTTTGCAAAAACCGTTTCAAATCGCCTCGATCATTCCCAGTTCGAAAGCGCTCGTGGATCGGGTGGCGGGCAAGATGGATTTCAGTGAGCCGCGTACGATCGCCGAGTACGGCCCGGGCGAAGGCGTCCATTCCCGCGAGCTGGCGGCACGGATGAGCGCCGATTCGCAGCTTTTCCTCTTCGAACTGGATCCGGCCTTCTCGCGCGATCTCGAGCGGCAGTTCGCGGACGATGCGCGTGTCCACGTCATCAATCGCGATGCCGCCAGTCTTGCGGGAGAACTCGCCCGCCGTGGCATCGCGCAGTGCGATTACATTCTCTCCGGCATCCCCTTCAGCATTCTCCAGATCAAAAAGAAACGTGCCCTGCTCCAGGATACCTATGACGCGCTCCGGCCGGGCGGCGCCTTCATCATCTATCAAGTGACAAACGAACTCCGGCAGCACGCCACCTTTTTCGATCGGGCCGAGTCGGAGTATTGCCTGCAAAATATCCCGCCGATGTTTGTCACTGTTTTCCACAAGGCGCAGACCCGCAATGGTCATGCGCGGATCGCGCCGGTCAGCGCACGAATTTCCGTTCAACGAACGGCATGAGCGCCTGCAAAACCCGAACTGAGAAGGATTCGATGGGCGAGATGTCCGTCCCGGAATCCGCCCTTTATGGCGCTTCGACCCAGCGCGCGGTCTTGAATTTTCCGGTCAGCGGGTGGCGTTTTTCGCGACCCTTCATCCGCGCGCTCGGCCTGTTGAAATGGGCCGCGGCCCAGGCGAACCACGATCTCGGCCTGCTCGACGCGGAACGCAGCGCGCTCATTGTGCAGGCGGCCGAGGAAGTCGTGGAAGGCAAGCTCGACGAGCATTTCCCGCTCGACATTTTCCAGACCGGCTCCGGCACGAGCACGAACACGAACGCGAACGAAGTCATCGCCAATCGCTGTAGCCAGCTTTCCGGCAAACCGATCGGCGCACGCGAACCGGTTCACCCTAACGATCACGTCAACATGGGGCAGTCGAGCAATGATGTGATCCCCTCCGCCATCCACATCAGCGGCGCGGAGCAGTTCCGGCATTGTCTCATCCCAGCGCTTGAGAAACTCGGCGGGGCGCTGGCCGCGAAAGCGACCGAATTCCACGACGTGATCAAGATCGGCCGGACCCATCTGATGGATGCGACGCCGGTTCGGCTTGGCCAGGAATTCGGCGGTTACGCGCAGCAGGTCCGGTTTGGAAAACGGCGCGCCGAGCAGGCGATCGGCGCGCTGCAAGAACTGGCCCTTGGCGGCACCGCGGTTGGCACCGGTTTGAACCGGCACCGGAAATTTCCTGCGAAAGTGATGCGCCATCTCGAGCAGCGCACCGGTATCGCCTTTCGCGAAGCGGAAAATCATTTCGAGGCGCAGGGAGCCAAGGATGGCGTGGTCGAAGCGAGCGGCCATCTCAAGACGATCGCGGTCAGTCTATTCAAAATCGCAAACGACATTCGCTTCCTTGGGAGTGGCCCGCGCTGCGGCATTGGCGAGATTCAACTGCCAGCGACCCAGCCGGGCAGTTCGATCATGCCGGGCAAAGTGAACCCGGTGATCTGCGAATCGGTCATGATGGTTTGCAGCCAGGTCGTCGGCGGGGACACGACCATCACATGGGCGGCGGCGAACGGAAATCTTGATCTCAACGTCATGATGCCGGTGATGGCCCACAACCTCCTCGAGAGCATTCGGATTCTCGGGAATGCGGCTGATATTTTTGCCGATAAATGCGTCAGCGGCATCGTGGCCAACCGGGAACGCTGCCAGGAATTGGTCGAGCTTTCGATGGCCATGGTAACGAGTCTGGCGCCGAGAATCGGCTATGACCGCGCGGCCGAGATCGCAAAAGAAAGTGCGAAAACAGGGAAAACGGTGCGCCAGATTTGCCGCGAGAAGAAGGTGCTGCCGGAAGCGGAATTGAACGCCGTACTCGATCCGGTGGCCATGACCGAACCAGGCGGCGAAAGATCTGGCGGCGGCTGATTTCGTCGCGCTTCGTTTGCCTAACGACTGGCAATCGGAGGCGGCCCGCGCAAATTCCTGTCATGGTCGCCAACGTCAACAGTCCGAATTTTTCGGGGGGCGCGAACATCGCCATCAAATGCCCGTATCACACCTATGAGCAAACGATCGCCTTTTATCGCGACACCCTCGGCCTGCCCCTGATCGAGGAAGAAGCGGAAGGCTGCATTTTTCAATTCGGACCCGTCAGGCTGTGGATCGACCGGGTGCCCAACATCAGTCATCCCGACATCTGGCTCGAGCTCGAGACAAACGACACTGAGAGCGCAGCTGCCTATCTCAAGAACCACGGCGTCTCGCGGCGCGATGAAGTGGAACAGCTGCGCGAGGATTTCGACGGGTTCTGGATTTCCGACCCGGCCGGCATCATCCATCTCGTCGTTGGTGGCGAGGATTAGTTCGTCAGGCGCGCTCGCCGGGAGCGATGGCAGCAGTCTCAAATAACAGGCTGTCGAAGGACGGCTGATACGTGCCGGCCCGGCTTGCGCCAATTGCAAACCGCGGGCTGATTTCACTCTGGGCCGCGCAAAAAATCTCGAGGTCGGGCCGGCCGAGTTTCTCCAACTCCACGCGCACCGTCCCCGCGGCCAGCTCCGGCGAATTGCAATCCCGGCTGAGATGACCGAGCACGACGCGCGCGATCTTGCCGGATAACAATTGCCCCACCACGGCCGCGGCGGCAGCATTGGAGAGGTGGCCATGGCGCGATTGAATCCGCTGCTTCACAGGCCAGGGCCGGTGCGGATCGTCCTGCAAAAGTTTCTCGTCGTGATTCGTCTCGATCACGAGGGTTTGCACCTCGCGCAAACGCTCAATCGTCAGGCGGGTGGCATAGCCGAGATCGGTCACGTAACCGAGCGCGCTGGGCCCGGTATGAAAAGTGTACCCAACCGGCTCAACCGCATCGTGAGGGACGGGGAAACTTTCCACCGTGATGTCGCAGATCGAAAAAGTCGAGCCGGTCCGGAAAATCCTCCAGTGGCGATGTTTGCCTAACGAGTCGTAGCGGATCGCTTCTGCGGTCAGGGCGTTGCAATAGATCGGCGCTTGAAATTTGCGGCAGAGCACTTCCAGCCCGCAAACATGGTCGCCGTGCTCGTGAGTGAGGAGAATGCCGTCGAGTTCGTTCGGCGTGATCCCGCATTGGGCGAGCCGGAGAACAAGCTGACGCGCGCTCAGGCCGCCGTCGACGAGCAAGCGGCAATGATCGGTCGCGATCAGAGCGCTGTTCCCCGCGCTTCCGCTCCCGAGCATCGTCAGGCTAAACATTTCCGATACTTAGCGAACAGCCGCGCAAGGCACAAACAGAAACCAGCCGATTTGTCGATCGTGCGAACAATTTTCGACAGCGGCGGTCGCCTCGGATACGGTTGTTCAGGATGGACGCAATCGATTTCGCCGGGCTGCGGCGCGAATACGAAACAAAGGGTTTGCGCCGGGCCGAGATGCACCCGGACCCGATCGAGCAATTTGCGACCTGGTTTTCGACCGCGGTTAATTCTGCGCTGCCGGATGCGAACGCCATGACCCTGGCCACCGCCACGCCCGATGGCAAACCCTCGGCACGGGTCGTTTTGCTCAAGACCGTCGATCAGCGCGGCTTCGTTTTTTTTACCAATTATCAGAGCCATAAGGGGCGCGAGCTGGAGGCGAATCCGCAGGCGGCGCTCGCGATTTACTGGGTGGAATTGGAACGCCAGGTTCGCGTGGCCGGCCGGGTGGAAAGAACATCGCGGGCAGAATCGGAAGACTACTTTCACGCCCGGCCACGTGGCAGCCAGCTCGGCGCCTGGGTATCGCACCAGAGCGAGGTGATCGATGCGCGCCGAATACTGGATGCGCGCCTGGCGGAAATGGAGGAGCGCTTTGCCGGGAGCGAGGTGATCGAGCTGCCGCCGCACTGGGGCGGTTACCGGCTGGTACCGGAAATGATCGAATTCTGGCAGGGCCGCGCCAATCGCCTGCACGATCGGTTTCGTTACCTACTGCAGGACGACGGCTCGTGGACCCTCGACCGTCTGGCGCCGTAATTCATTAGGCGATGAAGTCGACCGACAAAGGCCTTCGCTCGCGTCGCTGGACCTAAGACCCGGGACCGCATTACTGATGGCATCGTTTGTCGGGAATGGATTTGCCCCACCGATCTGTTCCGACCTGAGGCGGAATGGGAGATCATAAGGGCGTGGTATGAAGAGACGGATCGCAGCGGCGTGATTGAGGAATGCAGAGTATCAGCGAGATTCAGGTGATCCGCGGCGGGAACTGCTCTACGGCCCGGAGCCCGCCCCGGCCATTAACTATGTGACCAGACGGCCTGATCCGACTCTCCCGTTGAGCGGTTACACCGAACAGGTCGGCGGCGGTTACGGCACTTATTCAACCTTTAACCTCATCCAAGGCGTTCAGGGTCCGGTCGAATTCCTGGCCGACTTTGGTTATGTCCATTCAAACGGTCAGCGCGACAACAGCCAGTCCGACCTCGTCCAGGGCGATGCCTACGTCGGTTATCGGCCCGATTCCTCGCAGCTCTGGTCGATCGCTTTCCATGGCTACTCCGTGTCGGTCGGCGATCCGGGGCGATTGACGATTCAGCAATACGACCAGAACCCAAATTTTTCGCCAACGCCTTACAACCATGATTGGGTTAATCGCTACAATGTCGTGCTGAGTCATGAACATGACTTCGGTGGTGGCTGGCTCCTGCAGGTCGAAGGCTGGTTTACCTATCAGGAAATCGACAATCGCACCGCGGCCAATCTTAGCCCGACCGGCGCGCCTCCCGCTACGACCACGATCCAATCAGACACCTTCTACAACGGCGGGTAGACATCCGAATGCGCAAGCTCTGGGGCGACGACACGTCGCTGAAAGGGAGCGCACTTACTTGTTGTGTTGCGCCTAACGATTTCGCGTCGAGGCGGGCGCTTCCCCTTCCTGGCCTTCACGTTCCCCCGGTCCAAAAAGAACCGAGAAGACGGCAAAGACCGACGCGTCGGGAGCATCGTGGGTTGCGCCAAAAAGCCCGGAGACATCGAAGCGAGTATTCCTCGACGGTTTCCACGCGACCGTTGGTCCAACGATAAACCGCCAGGAAGGGTCGCCCCGAATTCCGGCATCAGTAAAGCCCGTGAGCTGCATCTCGACCCCCACCTTCAAGCGCTCATACGGAAGCAGGACCGGCGTCAACGCACTCTGCGCGAATCCATATTCACGGCCACGATCGCCGCTGACCTCCTGCTCAACGAAACCATTAAGTGACCATTCGACCCGATGGAAGAATTCTTCCGACAAGAGGAGCCGAACCTCAACCGCGTCAGGAAGCGGGTTCTGTTCGTCAAGGAACGCTTGCGCTTCTCCCTTTCCGAGTGGCTCGGGAGGACCCTCATCATGCAGAATATGCCCAATGCCGAATTTGTATTCGGCGAAAATAGTCGGGTTAAGAGGTATTACGTCCCAGTCGGCAAACGCGTAGCGCGCTTCGAGGCTAAACGATCGTTCCTGAGTCGTTCCCCGATACGATTCGATCTGGTTTTCGATTGCCACGCCGAAGCGGTAGGGAAGGCCAAACTCAAATTCCTGGGTATTGGTAAAGTCGGGGCGATTAAAGGGCAGGGCGTCGCCTTGAAATATGGCTCCCGCATAAATTCCCCCAGGTGGCAACACATAGCCGGCGACCAGATTCGAGAAGCGGCTGCGCGAAAAGCCCGGTGGGGCGCCGTAGGCGCTTGCCAGTTCCTCCGCTCGAATCACGAGGCCTGGCTCCGTCGCGACTTCGTCCGTCGAGGCGGCGGTCGACGCAGTTGATTTCTTGGTTGATGTCTTCGTTGGAGTCGAAGTGGCCGACGCTCCGCTTGAAGTTGTTTCCGCCGCAGCTTTGGGTTCGGACAGAACCGGATCTTGCGCAAGCACGCTGGACCCGGTGAAGAAGGAAGCGACGCACAGGGCGAAGCTGACGTTTAAGATACCGCGCCGAAAATCGGTGCGCGGCAGATTTGATGGAAGCATGGATGCTGTTTTATAGGAGGTCGCGCAACATGACAAGAACATAATGATATTTTTGTCAGAATAGCAGGACGTGTGCCCGACGGGCGGCTAGTCCCCGGCGATCGGTTGGCCCGGAAATCGGAGGGTTACCACGGTCCCGCGCCCGACTTCGCTCTCCACGGAAATGGAGCCGCCATGCAAATCGGCGATTGATTTCACCAGAGCCAGCCCCAGGCCTGTTCCCTCCGTGCTGCGCGACGCGTCGACCCGATAGAAGCGATCGAAGACTCGCGAAATGTGTGCCGCCGGAATGCCGCATCCGGTATCGCTGATCACGACTTCCGCTCCCTGCGCATTCGAGGCGAGAGCAATGGCGATCTGGCCGCCATCCTGGGTAAACCGCACTGCGTTGTCGACCAGGTTGCTGACGGCACGCCCGAACAAGATCGGATCCGCATAAACCTGTCCGTCGCCCTGGCACGTGATTGTGAGTTGGCGCTCTTCCGCGATCGCCTCGTTGTAGGCCGCGATCCTCTCGATGGCGGAGCGGCCGTCGAAAAGTGAGCGTTGCACTTTGCTCTCGGCCGCTTCCGCCCGGGCGAGAAAGAGAAGGTTGTCAATAATTCCTGAGAGCCGCGCACACTCGGCCACGCTCGACTCGATGACCGCTTCGTATTCGTTAGGCGAGCGTGGGCGGGTCAGCGCCACTTCCGCTTCGCCGCGAATATTCGCCAGGGGCGTGCGTAGTTCGTGGGCGAGATCGGCCGAAAACTGTGAGAGCCGGGTAAACGAATCCTCCAGTCGATCCAGCATGTCGTCGAAGGCGATCGCCACCGGTTGCAGCTCGCGTGGCCAATCGGCCGGCGGCACGCGCTCATGCAATCGTTTGGGACCGACCCGCATGAGCGAGTGCGTCATCGCGCTGAGCGGTCGCAAACCGCGTCTCGTCACCGTGATCGCGATCAGGGTCGAGGCAAAAATCCCGCCGAGAAGCACCGCGGCCACGAGCAGGCCAAACTCCTTCTCAAATTGTTCGTCGACCGAGCGATCCTGCGCCACCTGAATGGTGTAAGCATGGCCGTTCGCGCCGGCCCTGGCCGAGACTAACGAAAATAACTTCCCCTGTGTTTGATGATCCCTGATTTCCGGCTCCCCGGCGCCGTTCGTCGGGGCCGGGGAAAAAACCGGCATGGGCAGGAGCTGATCCATCCCAGGCGTTTCGGCTACGATACGACCGACAGAATCGAGCACTCGCACCCAATAGGTCGTCCGCCCCCCGCCCTGCAGGGTTCTCAATCCCTGGTTCACCGTCTGCGCGCCGCCCGTCGATTTCAGTTCGGTCCGAATGGCCATGACTTTGTCCAGGAGAACGGCCCGGTCCTCGGCGTAGGCGTGCCTAACGACGATCCAGTAGAGGACGCCGAGCCCGCAAAAGAGAAGGAACGCGGCCGCCGGCGCAAAGAGAAAAACCAGCTGGGTAGCGATCGAGCGCGGTTCAGCCGGCTTTGAGGACATAGCCGACGCCGCGGACGGTGTGGATGAGTTTCTTTGGATAAGGATCGTCCACTTTGGCGCGCAAGCGCCGCACCATCACATCGAGAACATTGGTGCCGGTTTGAAAATCGATTCCCCAGACATGACTCTCGATCTCCTTGCGCGAGACCACTTCGCCGGCCGAGCGGACCAGATGGGCGAGGAGAAGAAATTCCTTCGCGGTCAGGTGGAGCGAATTGCCAGCCCGGACGGCCCGGTGGCGACGCGTATCCAGTTCGAGATCTTCAATCCGCAGCTGTTCATCGTGCTGCGTCTCGCTCCGGCGCAGGAGAGAGCGGACGCGGGCCACCAGCTCGGAGAATGCGAATGGCTTGACCAGGTAATCATCTGCGCCCAGTTCGAGTCCTTTGACGCGATCCGGCACGCTATCGCGCGCGGTGAGAAAAAGAATCGGCGCGTGCACCCCCTTGGTGCGCAGCTCTTCGACTACGGTCCAGCCGTCCTTCTTCGGCAGCATGACGTCGACGAGGAGCAGGTCAAAGCGCGAGCCAAGAGCAAGTTCAAGACCGGCTTCCCCGTCGCGCGCGCACTCGATGGAGTAGCCCGCCTCTTCCAGGCCCTTCGAGATAAAAGCCGTGGTTTTTTTCTCGTCCTCGATCAACAGGATGCGCATTGTCAAAGGTATAAGGGCGGGGGCGTTTTCCTTCAAGCCGCCGCGATCTGTTTGCAAGTGGGCACCATTTTTCAGGCACACCAATCTGTCCCGCCGCCTGGGGGAGCGCCTGCCTAACGAGCGCTGGCTAGGTCTTGAGAGCTTCTCCGCAGCGGCGGCAAAAGCTGGCAGCGGCGTCGGACTCCGGCGTCGCGCAGCGCGGGCAGGCGCGAGCGTCACGCAGCTTGCTCGCCTGGCGCAGCTCGAGGGAAAAGATGCCGGTGGGCACGGCGATGAGGCCGTAGCCCATGATCATGATGATGCTGTCGAGCAACGCCAGGCATTCCTCGTTCACGGTTTTCCTCCAAAGGTAACGAGGTCATCGAGATCGATCAGGTCCATCCAGCGCGGGCTGCGCGGCGGACGGTGCCTGAGATCGGGGGCGGTGATGATCGACGGTTCCGTTATTTTTCTTTTTTCGTTAGGCACGTTTTGCTGTCGCGGCTTGGCGGAGGATAAGCCGAAATTGGCAGCTCCCGCAAAATCACCAGAAACTGATCTGGTAATCGAGGCGCGAGTTGCTAGAACCGTGGGCGCCGCACTTTGAAAAATTATCTCAGGCTGAATTTAAGTCTGCTCTACTGGATCTTCGTCGCACCGTTTCGAGGGGAGATGTTCAAGATCTCGCCTGTCTTTCGACAAATGGTGGCGATCGGGGTGCGCGCCGCGCCCATGGTTGCCCTCACGGCGTGCAGCGTGGGCGTTACTCTCGCCATGCAGGGGGCGCATTCCCTTCAGCAGCTCGGCGCGGATATTTATGTGCCGGACCTCGTGATGGTGACGTTGCTCCGCGAGATGGGCCCGGTCTTGATCGCCGTAATCGTGATCGGACGCAGCGGTTCGGCGGTCGCCGCGGAATTAGGCACGATGAAGGTGTCCGAGGAAATCGAAGCGCTCGAAGTCATGGCAATCAATCCGATCAGTTACCTGATCGTGCCGCGCTTCCTCGCGATGCTCGTGATGCTGCCGGCGCTCACGATCCTGGGCGATTACATCGGAGTCTTTGGCGGCTGGGCGGTTTGCCGGTTCGCGCTCGATTTCAACACTGCCGGTTACGTGTTGCGCGCGGTGCAGAGCGCCGACACCTGGGACCTTTACTCGGGCATGATCAAGAGCGTCGTTTTTGCCTGGATCATCATCACCATCGCCTGTAACGCCGGTCTGCACGTGGAAGGCGGGGCGGAAGGCGTTGGACAAGCCACTACCTCCGCCGTCGTGCAGGCGCTGCTTGCCATGCTGGTGACGAACGCAATTCTGACTGCGATCTTTTTCTTTGGCGCATGAAACCAGACACCGAGCCCGTAGTCGAAGTCTCCGACCTCATCCGAAAATTCGGCGAGCGCCCCGTGATCGACGATATTTCTTTCCACATCAATCGGGGCGAGACGCTCGTCATCATGGGCGGGAGCGGTTGCGGCAAAAGCACGCTGCTGCGCCACATCGTCGGCGTAATGAAGCCAAATTCCGGCTCAGTGAAAATCTTCGGCCATGAAATCACGGGGATGAACGAGCGCGAAGTCACCGAGGTGCGGCGGCGTTTCGGCATGCTCTTTCAATCCGGCGCGCTCCTCGCCTCGCTCACCGTCGGAGAAAACGTCGCGCTCCCCTTGTTTCAACACACCTCGCTCGGGCCGGATGAGATTGAGGAAATCGTGTGCCGAAAACTGCAGATGGTCGGCCTGACGGGTTTCGAAAATCTCAAACCGGCCGAGATCAGCGGCGGAATGAAAAAGCGCGTCGGCCTGGCCCGCGCCCTCGCTCTCGATCCCGAGCTGCTCTTCAGTGACGAGCCCACCTCCGGCCTCGACCCGATCATGACCGCGGTGGTCGACAAACTCACACTCGAGCTGACCCGCGAAAGCGGCATGACCGCAGTCGTCGTGACGCACGACATGACGAGCGCCTTTCGTATCGCCACTCGCATGATCATGCTCAACCACGGCAAGATCATCGCGCAGGGCACCCCGGACGAAATTCGGGCGAGCCCGAATCCGGAGGTGCAACAATTCATCAACGGCGAGGCGGATGGCCCGGTACCGTTAAACCTCTCGCAGGCCGAGCATCAGACCCATCAGCAGGTCCAGCCGCGTCCGCTGCCCCGGCGCCCGCAATCGATTCCATCGCAAAACATCATGAAACGAAACCTGTCGGATTATCTCGTCGCCCTCGCGGTCATTATTTGCAGTCTGGTCCTGCTCGGGGCGCTTACCATCGCGCTTTCCGGTTACCGCCTGCAAAAGCCGACCCGCACTTTGCAGATCGATTACGAGGATGTCACCGGGATCAAGGTCCATTCCGAAGTGCGATACGCGGGAGCGCTGGCGGGGCGCGTCATCGCCATGCGCCATCTGAGCGCGGCGCAACGAGCGGCCGAACCTAACAAGAAGGATGCGGTCCGGGTGACCGTCGAGCTGCTCGACAGCGTGCCGCCACTGCCCTCGGATATCGCGGCCACTCTCAGCTCCGATTCGATGCTCTCACCGAAGTTCGTCGCGCTTACCGCCGGGACGCCGGGCAGGTCCGTTTTGCCTAACAATTCCGTCATTGAAGGCACGCCTGCTTTCGGCCTTGACCAGCTCACGAGCGCCGTCGGGCCTGTTTTGACCAAGACAACCAAATTGCTCGATAACCTGAACGGTACGGTGACGAACCTGAACGGGGCTGTCGCGAGCGTGAAAGGCGACCTGGGCCATCTTCTGCCCAAGCTGGTACCAGTCGCAGATACCGCGAAAGTCGACTTGGAGGAGCTGCAAAAGACGATTCACGGCCTGGACGGTCTGGAGGCGAAAGCGACCAATGTCTTTTCCACCGCCGACACGTTTCTTGGTTCGACCGATCAACAACTACGCGAGCAGATGCGCCAGCTGCATGTGATTCTGTTGAACCTCAAGGTCATCACCACGCATACGAAAGCACTCGTCGACTCCCTGGCCGAAAAACCGAACCGAATCATTTTCAGCGGCAAGGCTAGGAAGCTCACGCCGGAAAACCAGATCATCCAAAGCAGTCAGCCGTTGCCGGCTCTCCAACCGCAGATGCCCTAACGAGTCCTGCCTCGGATCGCGCTCGCGCAGCGGAAAAAATCGCGTAAGAAATCGAATGACAATTTTCCTGCGCTCGGCTCTCGTCCTTGGTTGGTTCTGTTCGTTCGCGCTCCTCGCGTCTCCGGGAGGTGCCCAGGAGAGGGATCTGGCACCGATCGTTTCGCCGCCGCCCGCCCTCGCCACGCCGTCGGCGACGCCCGCGCTCTCCACCGCCGGTTCTCCACCGCCAAACGCTTCGCCCACGCCCTTTCAGTTGACGGATGTCCTTTTCAAAGGGTTGAAAGCGCGCGCCATTGGCCCGGCCGTAATGGGTGGCCGCGTCTCCGATATCGCAATCGACCCGCGCAACCCGGCCGTCTTTTATGTCGGACTCGCGACCGGCGGCATTTTCAAGACTGGCAACAACGGTGTCAGTTTCGATCCGATTTTTGACAAGCAACCGGTCCTCTCCATTGGCGCGATCGCGATCGCACCCTCCGATTCGGATGTGGTCTGGGTCGGGACCGGCGAGGCGAACGATCGCAATTCATCGGAGTGGGGCGACGGCGTCTATCGCTCGACCGACGGGGGCGCGAACTGGACGAACGTCGGCCTGAAGGAGAGCCGCGCGATCGCGCGCATCGTGGTGCATCCGACAAAACCGGAGGTCGCTTACGTGGCTGCGATGGGAAACCTCTGGAAGGACGGCGGCGAACGCGGGCTCTACAAAACGACGGACGCAGGCAAAACCTGGAAGCTCGTTCTGCACGCCCCTTCGCCTGACGACGTTCGCACCGGGTGCGGCGATGTCGTGCTCGACCCTTCCAATCCCGAGATTGTTTACGCCGCGCTTTATGCGCGGCAGCGCACGCCGTGGTCGTTTGCCTACGGCGCGACTGCCACCAATGGCAACGACGTTGGCGGTATTTTCCGGAGCAGTGACGGCGGCGCGACCTGGAAGAAATGCGGCGGTGGTCTTCCCGGCCTGACGGGTCGGATTGGTCTGGCGGTTTCGGCCAGCAAACCGAAGACCGTCATGGCGATCGTGCAAAGCGATGAAGGCGGGGCGAGCAATATCAGCGACCTGCATAGCAAGCGCGGCGGCGTTTTTCGCTCCGAGGATAGTGGCGAAAAATGGACCCGGATGAGCGACGTCGATCCGCGGCCGTTCTATTTCAGCCAGATCCGGATCGATCCGGCAAACGATCAGCGAGTTTATGTTCTTGGCATGGCCGTGCTCGCTTCCGACGACGGCGGGAAGAACTTCCGGGAAGATCTCTCCGAGAAAGTGCACCCCGACTGCCACGCTCTCGCTATTCAGCCGGGCACGACGCCGGTCCCGAAACCGCCGAAAGCGGAAGTCAAAAACAAGTTCGCCGCGGCCAATCCGTCCTCTGGCGAACCGTCGAAACCGTCGGTCTGCGAGCGGCTCATCCTCGGAACGGACGGTGGCGTTTACCAAAGTTATGCCGCCGGCAAGGCTTGGGAGCATCTCAATCGATTTCCGGGCGGCGAGTTTTATCGCATCACGCTGGACGATTCGCAGCCCTTTTACCGCATCGCCGGCGGCTTGCAAGACAACGAGAGTTTCGTCGGCCCGAGCCAGGTCCCAAGCAAGGAGGGGATTCGCAATTGTGATTGGACGGCGCTCGAAGGCGGCGACGGATTTTATGTCGTTTTCGATCCGTCGGACCGCGATGTTTTCTACGCGGAGAGCCAGGAGGGTTTCATCCACCGTATTAACTTGCGCACGGGCGAGAGACGCGAGTTGCGGCCCGAGGCGGCGGAAGGCCAGGAGCGTTATCGCTTTCATTGGAACGCCCCGCTCATTGGCAGCCGCCTGCAGCCCGGTGTGCTCTACCTCGCCGGCAACCGCATTTTTCGTCTCTCGGACAAGGCGGAGCACTACAAGGCGATCAGCCCTGACCTGACCCGCAACGAGCCGGGTAAGATCGATGCCGCCGGGAGCGGCGCGGAAAATTATGGCGTTGTCTATTCGTTAGCCGAATCGCCCGCCAAAGCGGGTTTGCTCTGGGCGGGGACGGATGACGGCCGGCTTTGGGTAACTCAGAACGATGGCGACAACTGGACCGAACTGACCGCGAAACTGCCGGAACCGGAACGCGGCCAATGGGTCGTGCGGATCGAGCCGGGCGCGAAGGATGCGAAGGTGGCCTACGTCGTGACAAACGCCTACCGGAGTGGGGACGATCGACCATTTATTCTGCGCACCGCCGACATGGGACAAACATGGCAGAGTGTGGTCGGCCAGGGATTACCGCCTAACGATCCGGTCGAGGTCGTGCGAGAGGACCCGGTCAATTCCAATCTTCTCTATGCCGGAACGCATTTTGGCTTGTTCGCTTCCGTCGACCGCGGTGGACACTGGGTGCGGATCGGTGATTTGCCTAACGTTCGGGTGGACGACGTCCAGATTCAGCCGCGCACGACCGACCTGGTCATCGCGACACATGGACGCAGCATCGACATCCTGGATGACACGCGCGCTTTCCGTGAGTTGACGCCCGAGGTGATGGCGCAACCGGCGCACCTTTTTTCGATCGCGCCAGCCAAGGGATTTTATCTTCTCTCGGGCTTCGCGGATTGGAATGGCAAGGGTGTTTATCGCGGGGAAAATCCGCCGGAGGGTGCGCTCCTGACGTTTTGGGTCAAAGAATTTACCGGCGACGAAGTGAAGATCGCGATTACGAATTCGTCCGGTCAGCCGGTAGCGAATTTGAAAGCGAGCGGTGCGCCGGGTCTCAACCGGCTGAACTGGGATCTGCGTCCGACGGAAGATGTGCGGATCAAATACGGTGGGGATGATCCGAAGAAGTTCGTACCGAGCGGCGACTACACAGCAGAACTAAGCTACGGGAAGGAAAAGATGAAGCAGACCTTCCACGTCGAGATCGCCGAAGGAATCACGACTCGTTAGGCAAGCACCGAGGAATGCGGGGCAGTGCGAGATTGCCGCCACCGCTGAAATTTCAGGCGCGACTCAATCCTTCACGCCGGTGGCGGATTCTTTCTCTTCCTCGAACTCCTCTGGCGGAGGGGCGAAGCGGCGCTTGCGTTTGTTCGCCGGGAGCGGCGAGAGCGTCATCGTGATATTGCGCCCGGCGATCTTTGGTTCCATTTCGACCTGGGCCATGGTCGCGAGGTCGTCGCGTACTTTGTACATGAGTTGCATGCCAAATTCCTGGTGCGCCATTTCCCGGCCGCGGAATTGCAGTTGCACCCGCACCTTGTTTCCTTTGTCGAGAAACTCTTCGCCGTGCCGGATCTTGGTCAGGTAATCGTGCTCGTCGATGTTTACCCGGAACTTTATTTCCTTCAGCTTCGTGCCGGCGGAGTGCCGGTCTTTGACCTGTTTCGAAATGTCGTAACGGAATTTTCCGAAGTCGACGATCTTGCAGACCGGCGGGTTGGCGGTCGGCGCCACTTCCACCAGATCAAGGCCCATGCCCTGGGCGTGTTTGATGGCGTCGGACAATTTCATGACGCCGAGTTGCTCGCTGGTCGAGCCCATGATGACGCGGACTTCGCGCGCGCGAATCCGGCCGTTTACACGAATTTGTTGTTGCAGAATAAATGATCTCCGGGCCGGCGACGAGGGAGTGAGACTGACGCCGTCATTCTTATGGTTCGCAATCTCCCGTCGCGTCCTTGTAGGGGAGCGCGCCGCACTCAAAAATCCGCGCGCCTGCGAGCAGCGCGCCGATCGGTCCGCGGCATGACCCGAACCGAGGGGAAGTAGTATCCGACATCAGGGAACTCGCAAGGTGTTTCTGATCTCTCGAAATCAAGCCGGCGGCAGGCCAAAATGGGCGGCATAGGACTTGTAATCGACGATGTCGTCGAGCATGGCATCGAGCGCAGCGATGAGCGGCGCAGCCTGAGCGAAGCCGGAGAAAACCGCGCGGTCGCCAATCGGTGTATCAATCACGAAGGTCGGCCGCTGTGTTACCTGGAGGGCGTGAAATTCCGCCGTGCTCTGCCGAACGCGCGCTTCGATCTCAGCCGACTTCGCACGCTCGAGTAGTTGCTTTGAGTCGAGTCCGGTCGCGTCCGCCGCGATTTGAGCGGCCACTGCCCAGTCTCCGATCTTTTTTCCTTCGCGCAGTTCGGCGCGGCTTAGCGCGATCCAGGCGCAGTCGTCCTCAACTCCGAAATCACGCGCAGCCTCCGCGATGCAGTTCGGCTCCAGATATTCGGCGCGACTGGCTTCAACCCAATCCGTCCGTAACATGAAGGGTGAGCGCATCAGGATGCCGCTCCGCCGGTAGTACCACTCGGTGTGCTCACGAGTTGCCGGCAGACCAGCCTTGTCCATGAGCGCGATCTTCCAGCGGAAGTCGACCCGATCCGCATAACTGGCGCGCAGTTCCTGCCAAACCGGGGTCGCCCAAAAGCACCAGGAGGAAATGACATCGAGGTAGTTGGTCATCGTGAGTCGCATGGGACTCATATGACCCAGATCGCGGGTGCCGCGCAACCTGAATGCGCGGTCTCGCGCAGTTTGACAAAAGAGCGAAACAAGGGACGTGCAATATCCGGTTAGCCAGTCTCAAGAAGTTGATCGATCTCAATCACATCCTGCTCTTCATCGCAGTCGTTTCGCCGCTGATCCTGCTGGCGCGCATTGCCCGGCTGCGCAATCCGCGCAACCGCGGTTGGAGAATCGCGGCGACCATGGTCCTTGCGGTTTGCGCGATTGCCTGGTTTTTCGCGCCCTCTCTGGCTGGTTTCGTGGGCGGGACGTTCTGGTGTTTGCTCCTCGTTATTCCCTCGGTGGCGGAGCGCCAGATCGACCACGCGATCCTGGCGCAACGTTTCGACCGCGCTCGGCAGATTGCGGTCGTTAGGCGAATCCTTCATCCGTGGAATGATTCTCCGCATCGAGCGTCGCTCGTACGTTGTCTCGAACTGGCGACGAATGATCGCCTCGACCTGGCGCTCGATCAGCTCGCCGCCGAACGGACCGAGCCTACGCCCGCCGGACGCTTCGCGACGGCGCTCACTTTTGCCCTGACCGAAAACTGGCCGGGTCTCGTGCAGTGGTGCCGGCGCGATTTGAGTGTGGTTACGAATCCGGCGGTCGACTCACTGTATTTGCGCGGGCTGGGCGAAATCGGCGCACTCGATGATTTGGTTTTCGAAGTCGCGGCGCGCACCGAAGGCCAGGAGCCGGACTTTGTCCTGCGCTCGCTCTCGGGTTTTAATCTCGCTCTCGTCCTGGCTTTCACGGGTCGAACCGTGTTGCTCGTTAGGCTATTCCGCGAACGCCTCGATCAAATGCCGGTCGAGCGCCAGCAGTTTTGGATCGCGACCGCGGAATGGGCGGAAGGCAAGCGGGAATCGGCGCACGCTCGCCTCGAGAAGTTGCGCGCCGCCACCCGCGACGCCGTGCTGCGGCGTTCGATCGACCGGCGTCTTACGCCCGGGCCGAAGTTTTCCCACCTTTCCGCTTCCGGCGAAACGCTGCTCCCGCGGCTCATCGCAGAAACGATTGGTACGAAAGAAATGGCAGCGCGCCCGCGCAGCAGGGGAACTCCGGCGGTTTGGGCCTTGATTCTTTTGAACGTCGCGATGTTTGGCGCAGAGATCATGCTCGGCGGCGCGACCAATACTCGGACGCTGCACCAGCTTGGCGCGCTCGAACCCGACTCAGTCATCGTGGGGCACGAATACTGGCGTTTGCTCACCGCGCTCTTCCTTCATTACGGTGTGCTCCACATTTCCTTCAATCTTTACGCGCTCTATCTCCTCGGGCCAGACTTGGAACGGATGATCGGCTCCTTCAAGTTCACGATCAGCTATCTCATCGCGGGACTTGGCTCGAGCGCGGGCGTGGTCCTCTTGTCTGCGCTCAAGCTTACCCAGGCCGATCAGCTGGTTGGCGCTTCGGGTTGTGTCATGGGTGTGATCGGGGTTTCAGCTGGATTGCTCTTGCGCCATCGGCAATCACCGCTGGCCGGTCGCCGTTTGCGCAATATCGTTATCATCGTTGCCTTGCAGACGGCCTTCGATCTTTCGACTCCGCAAGTCAGTCTTTCCGCGCACCTGAGCGGTTTTGTGACCGGGGTGGTGGTGGGCGTGGTTCTCGCTTCCCAACAGCGCCGCGCGCCTTGGTAGCCGTCCCGGCAAGCTCCGGGGGGGTCGGCCGTGTCCGGAAAACGGAATGCTTGCTGCTCTTGATTTTGCTGCCAGACTTGTCCGCTTCTCTTTCCAAGGCCACGCGCTCTTTCCGTCATGCCGAACATTCAGACTTACAACGTCATCCCGAATCTCCCGGCCAAGCTCGAGCCTTTGCGCGAGATGGTCTTTAATCTCTGGTGGACCTGGGAGCCATCCGCGCGTCGGCTTTTCCGGCATCTCGATCCCGAGTTGTGGGACCGCACAAATCATAACCCGGTCCGGATGCTCCAGCTCTCGCGCCAGGCGCGACTGGTCGAGGTTGCACAGGACGAGGTTTTCCTGCGTGATCTCGCCGAAGTCCATTCCGCCTACAAGAAATACCTCTCGCGCAAGGATACCTACGGGAAAAAAGCCGCCGGGAGCGAGATCAAGAAGCCAATCGCCTATTTCTCGGCGGAGTTTGGTTTCCATGAATCGATTCCGAATTACTCCGGTGGTCTCGGCATTCTTTCCGGCGATCATTGCAAGTCGGCGAGCGACCTCGACCTGAACTTTGTCGCGGTCGGGTTGCTTTATCGGCACGGTTATTTCAAACAGCAGATTAACAAGGACGGCTGGCAGGAAGCGGTCAACCTCAATCAGAACTTCCATCATTTGCCGATCCGCCAGGTGATGCGGAACGACCAGATCCTCCTGGTCGGGGTGCCTCTACTCGGGCGCGAAGTCTTTGCCAAGATCTGGGAGCTCCGCGTCGGCCGGATTAACCTTTATCTGCTCGATACCGACATTCCGGAAAACACGGCGGAAGATCGCCTGATCACGGCGGAGCTATACGGCGGCGATCTCGAGATGCGGATGCGGCAGGAGATCGTGCTGGGCATTGGCGGGGTGAAAGCACTCACCGCCCTCGGGCATGAGGCGGAGGTCTTTCACATGAATGAAGGCCACTCCGCGTTTCTTTCCCTTGAGCGCATCCGGTTGCATGTCACGCAGCACGAACTCGACTTTTATTCCGCGCTCCAGGTGGTCGCTTCGGCGAACGTCTTTACCACTCACACACCCGTCCCGGCTGGCAACGACTCCTTCCCGCGCGAAATGATGGTGCGCTACTTCAGCGATTTTGTGGACCAGCTCAAGATCCCGTTCGATGAGCTATTCCGGTTTGGCCAGACGACGACCGATCCGGTGGCGAGCTTCAGCATGACCATTCTCGCTTTGCGCATGAGCCGGCATGCCAATGGCGTGAGCAACGTTGCACGGCGCCGTCAGTCAGGGGCTTTGGAAGGATGTCTGGGCCGGTGTGCCGACCCATGAGGTCCCGATAACCAGCATCACCAACGGTATTCATACCAAGACCTGGATGGCGCCGGAGTTCTCCGCCCTTTACAGCAAATACCTCGGGGCTTGGGAAGAGCATTTGACTGAGCCCGATTTCTGGCGCGGCGTAATTGAGATTCCCGATGCGGAACTCTGGGAGACCCATCAAAAGTTGAAGCTGCGGCTGGTTAACTTCGTTCGGGACCGGGTCCGCGCACGGCGGGAGCGCATCGGTGATTCGCCCGAATCGATTCGCGCCGTCAACTCCATTCTCGATCCTGAAATCCTCACGATTGGTTTCGCGCGACGCTTTGCGACTTACAAACGTGGCGCCCTGCTCTTTAGTGATCCCGACCGGTTGCTGCGCATGCTGAATGACCTGGCGCGGCCGGTGCAGTTCATCTTCGCCGGCAAGGCGCATCCCCGCGATGAAGGCGGCAAAGCGCTCATCCAGCAGGTTTATAAACTGACGAGAGAGACCGGGTTTCATAACCGGATCGTCTTTGTCGAGGATTACGACACCTATATCGCGCGCCGCTTGGTTCAGGGGGTCGACCTTTGGCTGAATAACCCGCTCCGCCCGTTGGAAGCCAGCGGCACGAGTGGGATGAAACTTCCGCCAAACGGCGGCCTGAACCTCAGCGTCCTCGATGGCTGGTGGTGTGAAAGTTATAACGGCAAGAATGGCTGGGCCATCGGCGCGGAAATCACCAATGGCGATGCGGATTTTCAGAACGAAGTCGACGCAGCCAGTCTTTATCAGTTGCTCGAAAATCAGATCATCCCGCTTTATTACGCAAAGCCGGACGGCAAGCTCCCGCTCGCCTGGCTGCAATTGATGCGTGAATCGATCCGCAGCGTCACTCCCGTCTTCAACACCCATCGCATGGTGCAGGAATACACCGAGCGTCTCTATACTCCTGCGGCCAAGGCGCACGTGGAGTTTTCCCGTGATGGCTGGCGTGCCGCTACTTTGCTGAGTCAGTGGAAAGCGCAAATGAGAAAAGACTGGCCGCAGGTCCGGATCAGCGATGTCCAGATCGGCAACAAAGACCGGCAACGGATTCCTGTGGGTGACTCACTGCGGGTCTCAGCCCGAGTCCATCTCGGCGCGGTCGATCCGAACCATGTGCGAGTGGAGGCCTATCATGGCGAGGCGGAAAACGACGCCTTGCGCAATCCCATTGTAACGATGCTGGCGGAAAGGCGCAACGTGGACAACGAAGGCGATTACATCTACGAAGGGTCCATTCCGGCGGCGGAAAGCGGCACCTACGGATTCAGCGTACGCGTTATTCCGACTTATCCGCATTTACTCCAGGCGCACGAGCTTCGGCTTATCACCTGGGATTAGGCTGGCCCTTGCTCCGTTAGTCAGACTCTGCGGCGACGGCTTTCAGATGGGTGACGCGACGGTTAAGAAATTCTTTTGCAGTTAGCGCAAACATCGCTTGCTCAATCTTGAAGATGGCTTATAACTGCGCTATGGACTTATCCGTTAAACAATTGGAAGAAGCAGTACAGGTAAGAAAACAAATCGACCAACTGCAACATCGACTCAGGAGTCTTCTCGGCGGCGCAAGCGTGTCGAGCAGCGCACCGGCCGCTCCCGCCGTCAGTATGGCTGGAGCTGCACGCAAGCGCCGCGGTGGCCTTTCGGCTGCCGGTCGCGCCCGCATTGCCGCCGCCGCCCGGGCCCGTTGGGCGCGAGCCAAGGCTGCTGCCGCCAGTCAGTCGGCCGGGTCGAGCAGGAAGCCTGCTCGCAAGAAGGGGGGAATCAGTCCCGCCGGTCGCCGCAAGCTTTCGCAAATGATGAAAGCTCGCTGGGCAGCTCGCCGTAGAGCCCAGGGCTAACTCGTCGAGACGAAGCTTCGCAACAGGGGTCGGTAACTAAGAGTACCGACACTGTGCGGATAAACTTTCGATAATCCGCGGCTTCGTGTGCGGCCGTGTTCAGCGCCGCGAGCCGCGGATTGTCACTCGGCTCTGTCAGCTGTACCCGCTGACTGGTCGCTCCATCGGCAAAGACCATCTCATCCCATTGGATTGATTTGATCTGGGAGTTGAATTTTGCCACTGATCGGCCCCGGAAGTAGGCTCGTGTATCGGCCGGCGGCGCAAAGATCGCCTGCTTGATCTCTGTTTCGGTCACGAATTGCCGCATCGCGCCCTGCCGCAGCAACTCATAGTAAAGACCGGTTTCCGGGACGATGTTGTGATATTCAAGATCGATCGATTGCAGCCACGGGTTGGTCCACGATAACCTCTCTTCCTCGCGCAGCGTTTCCAGCAATTCCTTCTTCGCCACCCAATCGATCCGGTCGCGACAGAGCATGAAGTCCCGCTCGAGGTCATTCAAGGCCGATTCCCATTCGCGCAGCAACCATGCGACTTCCGTCCCGGAATCCGCCATCGATTTTCCAGCCGCCGCGAGATAGATGCGCTGCACATCAATCGCCGAGATCTTGCGCCCGTCCGTCAGCTCAATGATCCAGTCATAAGTCTGATCGCGACTGATCGATTTGGTCGCATCGATTGGCTGCGCGATCTCGATCTGCGGTGCAAGGCCGCGCTCGATCAAGTCGAGCACAAGCGAGGTCGTGCCGATTTTCAATGCGGTTGCCCATTCACTCATGTTTGCGTCTCCCAGGATCACGTGGAATCGCCGGTAGCGGCGTGGATCGGCGTGTGGCTCATCGCGCGTGTTGACCAGCGGTCGACGGTTCATCGTGTCGATGCTTACCAGCACGCTGAAAAAGTCGGCCCGTTGCGAAATCTGATAAATACCTGGTTGTCCGCCGGCACTCTCCGTTTCAATTCCCATCTTGCCTGCTCCGGCAAAAATCTGACGGGTCACGAGAAAGGGCAGGACTCCTGCGACAATGCGGTCCCACGGTACGTCGCGGCGCATCAGATAGTTGTCGTGACAGCCATAGCTGTGACCCGAGAAATCGGTGTTGTTCTTGTAGAGACGAACCGCCTGCTCCCCGGATAATTTCAGGTTCCGGCGCCGCGCACATTCCGCCAGGATGCGTTCGCCGGCCTTATCCTGCGCGACCAGGTCGCGTAACGTCGTGCATTCCGGTGTCGCGTATTCCGGATGGGCGTGGTCGTTGTAAAAGCGCGCGCCGTTGCTCAGGACGAGATCGCTCTTGATTTCCTCGAAGCTGAGCGGGCGATTACGATCAATCTCAAAATAGGCCGACTCATCCGTGTCCTGGAGTAATTCCCCCGCGCGGAACCCGCGGGCGTCACGATGCGGATCCTCCAGGTCGTAATCCCATTTCATGTGCGCGCCATGTTCCGTGTAGCCGCGAACCAGTTCGATCGATTCCGCCACCACGTCGACGGACTCCATTCCGTTGACCGTGATTCCAAACTCTGTTTCCAGCCCAAAGACCCGTCTCATCCTCATCTAACATACACAGGCGGCGCTTCCGCCAATTCCGCAAGCCGCCGATCTTTGTGAGGGAAGTTTGGCCTAGCAAATCCGCGGCAGCTGTTCGCCCGAAAGCATGTCCACTACACGCATCCCACCGACGCGGGTCTTCATCACAACGAAGCCGGGATGATCGGTCGTGATCTCGCCGATGATAGCGGCATCCGTGCCTAACGAATGACCGTGCATGGCTGCGAGAGCTGTTTCGGCTTCATGAGGCGGGACGATGGCGAGCAGTTTCCCTTCGTTTGCCACGTAAAGCGGATCGAGCCCCAGAATCTCGCACGCTCCTTTCACTTCTTCGCTGATCGGAATTGATGCTTCGTCCAGGACTACGCCGACGCCGCGCGGACTGGGCAATTTCGGTCACGCTGCTGGTCACCCCGCCACGGGTTGGATCGCGCAAGACATGCACATCGTCGCAGGCCGCGAGAAGCGCGCCAACCAATCCATGGAGCGCGGCCGTATCGCTGGCGATCTCGGTTTCAAACTCCAGTCCTTCCCGAACCGACATGATGGCGATGCCATGCACCGCGATCGGTCCGCTGATTATCACCTTGTCGCCCGGCTGCGCGCGCGCGGGACTTATGTTGACGCCTTCTGGAACTAGTCCGATGCCCGCCGTGTTCACGAAAATCTTGTCGGCTTTGCCGCGATCAACAACCTTGGTGTCGCCGGTGACAAGCTGCACTCCAGCCTCGTTCGCTGCGGCGCGCATCGATTGTACGATGCGCCAAAAATCCTCCATCGGCGTTCCTTCCTCGAGAATGAAACCAACCGAGAGATAGAGCGGGCGCGCCCCGCACATCGCAAGATCGTTGACCGTGCCGTGCACCGCCAGCCTTCCGATGTCGCCCCCGGGAAAGAAGATTGGACTAACGACATAGGAATCAGTGCTGAAAGCGACGCGAACGGCGCCTAACGAAAAGATGGCGCCGTCGTGCAGCGGCGCGAGGAGCTCATTCGCGAACTGCGGCACGACCATTTTCGAGATCAGCTGATGACTCAGTTTGCCGCCGCTTCCATGGGCCAGGACGATCTCCCTGTAATCGGTGATCGGCAGGGGACAGGAAGCGGTCAGCACGATTCGTCATCGGTGACTGTGAATCGAGATTCGGATTCTGCTCCAGGTTCCGCATGCGCTTCATGCTTTACGCTCCACAATAAAGCGTGCGCTTCACGTCACATCCTCGGCCCCGAGTGCGATATGCACCAAATCCCAGATGATATGCACTGCCGTGGCATGCGTTTCCTGGATGCGATGAATGCTGTAGGACGGCACGATAAAACAATAGTCTGAAACCTCCGGGAAGCGTCCGCCATCCTTCCCCGAAAAGGCGACGGTCAGCATCTTCTTCTCCCGCGCCGCTTCCAGAGCGTAGATGAGGTTCGGCGACTTGCCGCTCGTGCTGAAAACCATCGCGACGTCGCCGGGCGTGGCCTGCAACCGGAGTTGGTTGACAAAGACGCGCGTGAAATCCAGGTCGTTGCTGATCGCGGTCATGGTCGCGATGTCGGTCATGAGCGGGATGGCGGGAAAAGCGAGGCGTTTCTCGATGATTGGATGATTGAACTCGACTGCGATGTGGAGCGCGTCGCACAAACTGCCGCCGTTGCCCATGGCAAAAAGGCGGCCACCCTTATCAAAGCGCTCGGCCAGGGCGCGCGACATTTGATCAAGCGCGTCAGCATACTTGGAGAAGAAGGTTTCCTTCGTCTCCATGCTTTCGCCGCATTTACGCAGGACCTTTTCGCGGAACGGCTCGGTCAGCCGATCATGGACCGTCTCGACCGTGGCCCCCATGACTATTGCGCCGCCGGGACGAGCGCCGGTTGTTCGTTAGGCGATTTTTGCAGATGCCGGCCATAGGCGTAGTAGGCGGCGCAGGCGCCTTCGGCCGAGACCATGGTCGCGCCTAACGGATGTTCCGGCGTGCAGAGCGTACCGAAGGCCGGGCAGTCGTGCGGCTTCTTCACTCCGCGCAGGACGAGTCCGCTGATACAAATTTCGGGCTCCTTCGTGTCGATTTCGCGCACCTCGAAGAGACGCTCGGCGTCGTGCTCGCGAAATTCGTAGCGCAGCTTGTAGCCGCTCTTTGGAATCGAACCGACCCCGCGCCATTTCCGGTCGCCTACTTCGAAAACTTTGTTGACCAAATTCTGCGCGACTCGGTTGCCGTCGCGGCTCACGACGCGCGGATACTGATTTTCTACTTCGGCCTTGCCCGCTTCGAGTTGGCGAATCGTCATTAGCAGTTCCTTCCAAAATATCGATCGGTTCAAAGCCGGTGATGACGATCGGCACCTTGTAGCGCGCGGCGATTGGCTCGTATTCGCGGTAACCCATGACGGTGCAGACATGCCCGGGTCCCAAAAAACCCTGCACTCGATTGAGCGGTGATTGCAGGATGGAGGCAATCGCCGGCGGAACGAGCACGTGCGAGACGAGCACGGAAAAATTCTTAATTCCTTGCTGGCGCGCCTGCCAGACCGCCATGGCGTTCCCCGGCGCAGTCGTTTCAAAACCGATCGCGAAGAAGACGACTTTCTTCTCTGGATTGGCCCGCGCGATTTTCAGGCAATCGATCGGCGAATAAACAACGCGAACGTCGGCGCCGCGCGATTTCAGAATCAGCAGATCACACTCCGAACCCGGCACACGCAGCATGTCGCCAAAGGAGCAAAAGATAACGTCCGGACGACGCGCGATCTCGAGCGCCTTGTCGATCATCTCGAGCGAGGTAACGCAAACCGGGCAGCCCGGCCCATGAACCAGTTCGATTTCATCGGGCAGCAAACGGTCGATGCCATATTTGACGATCGAATGTGTCTGACCGCCGCAGACTTCCATCAGGACCCATGGCTTGGTGACGGTGCGCCGAATTTCTTCGACGATTTTCCTGGCGAGGGCTTCGTCGCGATATTCGTCGAGATATTTCATGTCAGACGTGAAATTGGAGCTGGCTCATCCGGGACATCGGGGATTTCCAGCTCGGTCAGTTGCTCCATTCGTTCGAGCGCCTGATAAGTCCGGGCCGCCTCCGCTTCGTCGACCTTGCTCAGCGCAAAACCAACGTGGACCAAAACGTAATCGCCCTTCTCCACCTCGGGCGTGTATTCGAGGCAAACCTGTTTCACAATCCCGCCGAAGTTGGCCTTGCCCATGCGGACGCCGTTTGCGTCGTTGCTGATCTCAATGAGTTTCCCTGGAATCGCCAGACACATGGATCAAATGCAGAAGTTCGAATGACGAAATCCGAAGGGGTTGAATGCGGTGCGGCAAATGATCGTGTCGAGTTTCATCATTCGGATTTCGTCATTTCCTCCACCTTGCTGATCGCCACACCGTCGCAGATTAGAACTCTATCACCTTGCGCGGCATCCGTCAGGAGCCCGAGCGCTATTTTCCGGGTCGCTCCGCGCACCCGCACCTTGCCCATTGGGACGCCGTCCTCCGAGAAAACCTCGGTTATTTCTCCATAAACTAAATTCATGTGATCTCCCGGATGGAGCTCGTTGCCAACCAAACCTGTCCGAGGGCGATTCCACCATCGTTCGGCGGGACGCGTTGCTGCCAATAGGGCTGGAACCCCGCCGCTCGAAGCTGCTTGGTCACGCGCTCAGTCAGATAACGGTTCTGAAAACACCCGCCGCTCAGGAGAACCTTGGATTTATTAAAGTGACGTGCGAGGGCGAGAATCGCATCAGCCAGCATGTTGTGAAAGCGGGCTGCAATCAGTCCGGTCGCTGTTTTTTGCCCCCGGTCCTCTAGCAACGCGCGAAGCGCTGGCTCCCAATCGACCACGAGTGGTGACCCCTCCCGCAGGGTGAAGGGGTAGCTGTCCGCGACCGCGTGTGCGACAGCGAATTCCAATTCCATCGCCGCCTGCCCTTCGAAGGTGACATGCGTCCGCAGGCCGGAGAGCGCCGCGACGGCATCAAAGAGACGACCTGCGCTTGAAGTGACTGGAGAGTTGACTTGCCTAACGAACATGCCGCGAAGTGTCTTCAGCTCCACGCTTCCGAAATCTTCGAGCAGGTCGTTTCGTTCCCACAAGGCGTTTCCGAAAACCTCATGAAGCAAACCGAGCGCGCTGCGGCGCGGCTCCCTGACTGCTGCTTCGCCTCCGGGCAGGCGGAAGGTGCGCAAGTGTGCCACGCGCCGGCAGGAATTCTTCTCCGCGAGAAAAAACTCACCGCCCCAGATCGTGCCATCGATGCCATAACCGGTGCCGTCCCATGCGACACCGAGGAGCGGCGGATCGATTTCGTTTTCCGCCGCACAGGAAGCCACGTGTGCCCAGTGATGTTGAAGGCCGACTTTCCGACCCGGCTGCTGCAAAGCGTGCCTGGTCGAAAGATAGTCGGGGTGGAGATCGTGCGCGATGATCTCGGGTTTTGCGTCGTAGAGTCGCGGCAAATCCGCGACGGAGCGGGCAAACGCGTCATGCGCCTGCTTGGTCGCGAGGTCGCCAATGTGCTGACTGACGAACACGTTTCGCTCCACGGACAATGCAACCGCATTTTTCAAATGCGCTCCGACGGCCAGCACGGTCGGCCGTGCGTGGCATAGCGTAATCGGAAGCGGCGCGTAGCCTCGGGCGCGCCGCAACATCATTTCCCGCCCGGCCACGACGCGGATGATCGAATCATCGACGTGCCTGACAATCGGACGATCGTGCACGAGAAAGCAGTCTGCGATGCCATGCAGGCGTTCCAAGGCCTCGTGTTCATCAATGCAGATGGGTTCGTCGCTCAGATTCCCACTCGTCGCCACGACCGGGAGATTCAGTTCGCGCAAGAGCAGGTGATGCAGCGGTGAGTAGGGAAGCATGACGCCAAGATTCGGGTTCCCGGGAGCAAGAGAAGCGACCAATTGTGGGGTGGCCGCTCCGGCTGCCCCGGCAAGCGGAGCGCTTGCCCTACAATTTCGAGCCAGTAAGACGATCGGGGATTCGGGCGAGGTCAGCAGTTGCTCTTCCAGGTCGGAAATCTCGCAACAGGCGCGGATACTATCGAGCGACGGGAACATGACGGCGAAGGGCTTTTCTTCACGATGCTTGCGCTCGCGCAGGCGTTGCACCGCCTGCCGATTGCTGGCGTCGACGAGCAATTGAAAACCGCCAATCCCCTTGAGGGCCACGATTCTTCCTTCGCGAATCTCTCTGGCCGCCCGCCGAAGCGCGGCATCGGCCTGCGCGAGAATCGTGCCTGACGAATCCCACAACTCAAGTTGTGGTCCGCAGCGCGGGCAGGCGGTCGGCTCGGCGTGGAAACGGCGATCGGCAGGGTCGCGATATTCGCCGGCACAATCGGCGCACATTGCGAACTTCTTCATCGCGGTGTTGGCGCGATCGTAGGGCAGGGCCTCGATGATTGAGAAGCGCGGCCCGCAGTTGGTGCAGTTCGTGAAGGGATAACGAAAGCGGCGGTCCGCCGGATCGAAAATTTCGCGCAGGCAATCGCTACAGGTTGCGATATCCGGCAAAATGAGAGCGCTTTTCGCTCCCTCCTCGCTGCTTTCGCGGATCTCAAATTCTTTGTAGCCGAGCGCGTCGACGTGCGATGCTTCGCAACTCTGGATGATGGCGCGTGCTGGCCTCTCCGCGCGCCAGCGTCGCATGAAATCGGAAAGGCGCGCAGGCGCACCCTCGATCTCGATGAAAACACCCTGGGCGGAATTGATCACCCAGCCTTTGAGATCCAGTTCAGTTGCCAACCGGTAGACGAACGGTCGGAACCCGACGCCCTGGACCGCGCCGCGTACCGCGATTTTCATTCGCCCCTGGGCGGCGGCGGAACGGGGTTTCACCGCGTCAGGAGGCCGTCGACGAAGCCGATCTGGTAAACAAGGAACAGTCCAAAACCAAGACTGAGAACACCCGCCGCGGTCCCAAGATGACGATGCAGAAATTGAAACCGCGTCGAATAGGAAACCGGGACGGCAATTGCAGCCGTGATCAGCATCATGCCGGCTATGACCCCGAGACCAAAAATAAAGAGATATGCCATGGCCCAGACTGGATCGCGGATGATGGGCAGAACGAGCAACGCGACCGCCGCTGAGCCGGCCAATCCATGCATGGTACCGATCAGAATCGGCCGCAGCGCCTGGTAAAATCTCGAGCCGCCAAACCAACCATCCAGCCGCGCTGGCGGAACAGACTCCTCAGCGTGACCATGGGTGGCGCTTTCGTGTCCATGCGGGTGGCTGTGGACGTAGTCGCCATGCCGATGCGTATGCTGGTGGATCGAGTCGTGATCGTCTCCGGCGCTGACATTTTCGACCGCCCGAAACGTCGCCCGCAGGTTGAGCGCGCCGAGCAAGATCAACATCAGGGCGACGCAAAATTCGAGGCTCATCCCGAGTCGTTCCGGCACCACAATACCAAAGAGGATAATTGCGCCGCCAATGACGAGCAGGGTCAGGCTGTGGCCGATTCCCCAAAAAATCCCGGTCCATGCTGCGCTCCAGATGCTGCGCTGCCGGCTCACGATGGTGGTAACCGCGATGACGTGGTCGGAATCGGTCGCATGTCGCATCCCGAGGAAAAACCCGAAGAACAGAATGGGCAGAAGCGTGGTCATGAGGTGACACTGGCAATTTCGTTAGGCATGAATCGAATGGAGCGAATGGCGCATTCCTCGCCCTCGGTGACGCGCGTTGTTTTCCCGCAGTCTGGACATTCGAGGGTGGCAACCGGCACGCCGTGCAAAGCGCCCTCCCAATATTTTGGCGGCCCGCTGTAGGAACAATGCGGGCAGGCGACTTTGGCGAGCACGGGTTCGATCTTCAGGCTGGAGCCCGCCAGCGGCATTTCGGTGATGATCGACTCGTAGCAGAAACGCAATTG
Organism: uncultured Verrucomicrobiae bacterium; assembly: GCA_963776615.1. GTDB lineage: Bacteria > Verrucomicrobiota > Verrucomicrobiia > Chthoniobacterales > UBA10450 > Palsa-1392. The sequence continues at coordinate 91,476 of CAVZNJ010000007.1, read as the reverse complement.
CTCCTCCTCGATCAGGGTAAACTCTCCAATCGCGACCCGGACTTCGACGATTTTTTTGTCCGGATTTTTCTCCGCGAAATCGAGGAGCTTTTCGACCAACCCGGACGCGATCGAAAACTCATGCATGGGAGGAAATGCCGAAATCCCTATGACCAGGCTCGAAAAAAATTCGAAATTCGAATGACGACATTCGGGCTTCTTCCTTCGTCATTGTTTCGGGTTTCGTCATTCGAATTTCGTCATTCCTCAAACCGCGATCAAGGCTTTCACGACCTCATCCAGGCCAGTGTCATTCTTGCAACTCGTGGGGATGACCTTGATATCCGGTTTGAGGGCGTGCACGTCCTGGATCAATTGGTCGACGCTCACTTCCATCGCGTCGGCCAGATCGATCTTGTTGATCACCACGATCTGCGCCCCGAGAAACATGTGCGGATGTTTCCGCACCATCCACGGACCTTCCGTCACGCTTACGACCACGACCCGTGCCTTGGAACCGAGCGGAAATTCCGCCGGGCAAATCAGGTTGCCGATATTCTCGATAAAGATCATTTTCAAATTTCCGAGATCGATCTTCTGCGCAGACCCTTGCCAACGAGATTGGCGTCGAGGTGGCAACCGTTGACGGTGGCGATCTGCACCACCGGCACGTCTTGTTTCGCGATCGCGTCGGCGTCGTTGCTCGTGGTCGCGTCGCCGTTGAACACCGCGACTCCGAATTTGTCCTTGAGCTTCTCAACCAGCTTCGTGATCAGCGTGGTCTTGCCGGAGCCGATCGCGCCCATGAAGTCGATCGCGGTGATGCCGTTCTTGTCGAGAAGCGCGCGATTTTCCCTGGCGAGTTTTGCGTTCGCTTCGAGCAGGCTGTGCTCCAGCTCGATGTCGTAGATTTCGTCGGGTGACGCCTCGATGGGTCACCTGCACTGCACCTTGTTCGGCGATGACTATTTGGCGAGGCCCATCAGGGCGGTGGGTGTGTGCAGCTGCTTAAGGAGTTTGCCGTCGCCGAGATACATGTGCACGCCGCACGGCAGGCACGGATCGAAGCTGCGCACCGCGCGCATGATGTCGATGCCCTTGAAGTTGTCCGGGCCGTTCTCCTCGAAGATGGGCGTGTTTTGCACCGCGTCCTCGTAAGGCCCAGGCGTGCCGTAGATGTCGCGCGGGTTCGCATTCCACGGCGTCGGCGGATACGGATGGTAGTTCGCGATCTTGCCGTTGCGAATGACCAGGTGGTGCGAGAGCACCCCGCGCACGGCTTCGTGGAACCCGCAGCCGATCGCTTCGTCCGGCACCTTGAACGGTGTGAAGGTCTGCGTGCGACCGGCGTGCACTTCCGTCATCGCCTGCTCGAGGAAGTAGAGCGCGCAACCGGCGGCGTAGGCCTGGAAGTAGGTGCGGGCGCGATCGCGTTCGATCGCGTTGCTCCATTTCGGAATCTTCCATTCGAATTCGACTTCGGGCTTTCAACGCCGTCTTCGGCAGGCGAATCTTCACGCTCTGACCCGTCGCCTTGACGATAACCGATGTCGACCCGCTTCGCCAGCGCGGTGGCCCAGAGGCGTGCGATCGGCCCGCCGCCGGTGTCGAGCGCGAGATGATCGCCGGTGCGTTTGTCGAACCAGCGCGGCGACATCACCCAGGTGTAATTGCCGTCGAAGTCGCGCTTCTGCGGTTTCGGAATGGTGGTCTGGTTCCAGGGATGCTTTTTGTCGATCGGATTGCCGAACGGATCGTGTTTGACAAACGTCTCGGCGTCATCCCAATCGTCGTAGTAGGACGAGCCGAGGAGAATGCGGATGCCAAGGTTGATGTCGACGAGACTGGTCGTGACCAGTTCGCCGTCGACCACCATCCCGGGCGTGACGAACATCGCGTTACCCCAATCCTCCATCGTCCGGTAGTTGTAATCGCAGACGTCCGGATCCTGGAACGATCCCCAGCAGCCGAGCAGGATGCGCCGGCGCCCGACTTCCTCGTAACCGGGCAGCGCCTCGTAGAAGAAATCGAAAAGATCGTCGTGCAGCGGCACGCACTTCTTCATGAATTCGATGTAGCGCATCAGACGCACGGTGTAGTCGGTGAAGACCTGGATCGATGGGACGGTGCCGACGCCACCCGGATACAAGGTCGACGGATGGACGTGTCGCCCTTCCATCAGGCAAAACATCTCGCGTGTGTAACGGCTGACGTGCAGCGTCTCGCGATAGAACTCGCCCGTGAAGGGATTGAGCGCAGTCATGATATCGGCGATCGTCCTGTAACCGTGATCGGCCGAGTGCGGGGCCGGAGTGCGCTGCGCTTTTTCCCAGACGCTCGGGTTGGTTTCCTTCACCATCATTTCGCAGAAGTCGACGCCGACGAGGTTGTCCTGGAAAATGTTGTGATCGAACATGTACTCGGCTGCTTCGCCGAGGTTGACGATCCATTCCGCGAGCGGCGGCGGTTTCACGCCGTAGGCCATGTTCTGGGCGTAGACCGAACAGGTGGCGTGGTTGTCACCGCAGATGCCGCAGATCCGGCTGGTGATGAAGTGCGCATCACGCGGATCCTTGTTCTGCATGAAGATGCTGTAGCCGCGGAAGATCGACGAGGTGCTGTAGCACTCGACGACTTTCTTCGCGTCGAAATCGATCTTGGTATAGATGCCGAGGCTGCCGACGATGCGGGTGATCGGATCCCATGACATCTCGACGATGTTTCCCGATGGCGCGGACGATTTGCTGGCTGGTGCGGTTAGAGTTTCAGGCATGGTAGTGTTCCAGTTGAGTTAACGATTTCGAAGCTCCCATTCAGTTGCGCGCGTAATTTCTTGGCTCGTAACCGGTCGTGAGTTCGGCGCGCGGATGCCGCCATTTCGGTTCCTTGTTCACGGTGGTGTTGGTGATCGAGCGCAGCTTCCGCAGCATGCCGCCCCACACGCCCACGACCTTGGTCGAGAGCGAGGCGCCCGGAGGAGCATCCATGAAAGGCATGAACTTGTCGGGGAATCCCGGCATCGTGCAGCCGATGCAAATTCCACCGACGTTGGGACAACCGCCGATCCCGGCCATCCAGCCACGCTTGGTCACATTGCAGTTCACCACCGGACCCCAGCAACCGATCTTAACGAGGCATTTCGGCGAGCCGTACTCGTGGGCGAAATCAGCCTGCTCGTAGTAACCAGCGCGATCGCAGCCTTCGTGGACGGTTTTTCCAAACAGCCAGGTCGGTCGCAGTTGTTCGTCGAGCGGGATCATCGGCGCAAGCCCCGCGACCTGATAAAGGAGATAGAGGAGCGTCTCCATCATGTTATCCGGCTGGACCGGGCAACCCGGGACGTTCACGATTGGCAGGCCGGCTTTCGAACGCCAATTCCAGCCAAGATAATCGGCCAAACCCATCGCGCCGGTCGGATTGCCTTCCATCGCGTGAATGCCGCCGTAGGTAGCGCAGGTTCCGCACGCGACGATCCCGAGCGCTTTTGGCGCGAGCCGATCGATCCACTCGTTGGTGGTAATGGGCTGACCTGTATCCGGATCGGTGCCGAGCGCCGCCCAATAGCCTTCCTTCTTGATCTTCTCGTTCGGAATGGAGCCTTCCATCACGAGAACGAAGGGATCGAGCTTCCCTTCGGCGGCGTCGAACCAGTATTTCATGAAATCGTCGCCCACCTCGTAGGCGATCACCGGGTTGTGCACGTGCACTTTCGGCAGGCCCGGGATATTGCCCATGACCAGATCCTCGATGCTGGGCTGGGTCGCCGCGGTGATGGAGACGGAATCACCGTCACAACCCAGGCCCGTGGTCATCCAGATAACGTGGATTTCCTTCACGGGCGACTCCCGATGCTTGAAGGGTTCGTTCGTTGCTACCATAGGGTCTTCCTCCTGCCTCGGCGCTACCGGGCGGTTCCCGGTCGCGTCGCTAATTTGGTTTGTTAACTCACATATCGACTAGAAATTGATGAAAAATTTTGCCCGGGAAAACCGGCTCACATGTTGCGCAACCGCAGATAGCGGCGCAGCTCCGGGACGGAGGAGAGAAACGAAGCCAGAGCGACGAACACGATCCCGCCCAGGAATACCAACCAACAGATTTCCGCGATGTTCATAGGTGTTTCTTCTTTCATTTTGTTTGGGCAAAAAAAATGTTTCAAATCTCTCGTCATCCCGTCGCGACCGCCTTATCGCGCTCCTGCAAAATTTCGCGTATCAAACCCTCAATCATTTCGATTGCGGGAGTGACTGCGGCCTTAACTTTTTCGCTCAATCCCATCGCGCCGTCTTCTAGCTCGAGCACCGCCGGCTCGCAGCCTACTACCCTTAACCATCCCGGCGTGCCGCCGAGCGAACGGACCAGTTGCAGAACGCGAACCGGATTCATGCCATGAGCATTAACGGACTCCTCCGGCAGTTCGTCCAGTTTTTTTGGGTCCGGCTCGATCAAACAGAGCGTGCCTGGCTCCGCCCCATGCGGCGTCGCATCCACGAGGATGACGGCGTCATAGTTATCCATGATGGCGTAGGCGAGGTCGTAACTCCGAATTCCAAAGTCGGTTACGCGGACGCCTTCAGGCAGCGGCCGGCGCGCAAGCTGATTCGCCACTTCACAACCGAAGGCGTCGTCGCCAAAAAAAATATTTCCGATGCCGGCGACCAGAATCCGTTTCATCGGCCATCCTTCAACGGCTCGACCTCATCCGGGGTATAAAAAAATCGGTGGCCCGGCTGGCGCATCATGCCGAGGTCGCGCCCGGGATCATCTTCAAACACGAGCGCGAGCTGCACGCCGCCTTCCACGTCTTGTTCGACCGCTTCGATCACCGCGATTTTTCCATCGAGCGCCATATCCATCACGTCTGCGCGCTTTTTCGGACGAATCCGTACCCGATCGCCCGCTTTCACTTGCACGCCGCCGACCATGGCGCTTTCCAAACGCGCGCTCGGATTGAAAAAATCTTCGTTCGACGATCGCAGGTCGCGCATCACGCCATGCATCTTGAGCAACTGATCGCTCGACATGTTTTCGGTGCGTTCGAGGATCCTTCTCGCTTGTTCGTCCACCTGGCGCATTTCGATTTTCTCCGCGTCGCTCATCGCCATCACGCGCAGAGTGAGGATTTCGTCGATCTCGAGCCCGTCGAACAAGTCGCCCGGGCTCTCCGGCGCGATTTGCGGATAATCGTAAAGGATAATGGGCGAAGAAAGCATCGCGTCCCGGTCGTGCTTCGCCTGATCGCCAACGAGGACCGGCCACGTGCCGACGTTCTTGCAGGCCGCGGCTGCTTCCGCATAGGCGGCCGGCGGATCAGTTAGCGAAAGCCACTCGCCGCCCTGCGCGTGCAGGATGGTGTGCGTGGAAGTGAAGGTGCGCATGATGATCGCGCTTTGATTTTCCAACTCGTTGGGTGGGACAGGCGTCCGATTCAAAATGCGCACCGTGATTTTGAAAACGACGTCGTCGATTGGTTGCGCGACCACTTCGATCACACCGCGAACCGCATCCTGCCGCCGCACGAGAACAGCGTTGATTTTCCCGTCCTCCCCACGAATCGGCTCGACGGCGCGCGAGGCCGGGAACTCGAAGTCGCGCCTCGCCTGCCACGCTTCGCGCAAAGGGAAAGTGGGTACTTCCACCTTCTGCTCCACCACCTCCTGCCAGGTCTGGTAAAGCTGCTCGCGCACGCGCAGATCCGGCACGACTTCGAAATCCGGCGGCCCGTCCGCGGACATTTCGTCGGTCGGCGCCGGCAGCATTCCCACTTCGCGCGCCATCGGGTGAAGGAAGCGAACGCTGATGGCGGCGAGCGCATCTTTTGATTCGTTCCGCAACAGGCATTCAGTCTGCAACGCGCACGGCTCGGCGCCATGCTGCGCGATGCTGTAATCCTCCGGATAAACCCGCCCGAAAGTGAAGCGCTCGCGGTTCTTCCGCGACGATGCCCGATACGGATAAAGAATGTAGCCCTCGTAGAGAACCGCGTTTACGACCTTCTCGACAAGCGCCGTGTTCATTCGGATTTCGTCATTGTTTCGGACTTGGAAAGCCCGACTTCGCCCGGCGACTGCAGGGTTGCGTTGCGGACCATTCGAGCTTCGTCATTTTGCGACAGCAACACCTCGATCGCCGCCTCCCAGGTCGCCAACCCTTCGCGCCGTCGAAACGCGTAGAGCCGCTCAAACAGGTCGCGCTCGAGCGAAAGCCACGCCGTGTTGGGATAATGGTGATCCATCATCTCTTTCCAGATGGTGATCGGCATTCGCCAGCTGCACTCCTTGTTCCAGGAAACCTGTTGAATTTGCAGCCGCCCTTCTGCGTCCTGGTAAAAAATCGTGCCGCTAAAGAGGAAGAGCAGCGGAATCTCGCCCTCCTCGAGCGCGTAGAAATATTTCGTCGCCGCGACATTCAAGTCGAACGTGCAGGGCACAGGCAAAACGGCTTCCGTCTTTCCGGAGAATTGCCGCACGTTCACGTTCGCGTGGGTCCACAAGCGGGCGCGCAAAGTCTGGCCCCAGCGATCGGGCGTGCCGAAAATCTCGCTCAGCTTTTCCTTCTCCTCCGGCTGGTAGACGCGTTGCGTCGGGATGAATCTGGATCTGCGTCTGTAACATCACGTTCTGGATCGTTTCCTCCGCCGGCTGGTTCGTCACCTCGAGCTTGAAGTGGAGGAGCGGGGCGATGCCGTAGTTCGCGGCCTCGATCCCGAGAATTTTGAAGTCGAGATCAGGCATGGTGGAAAAATGACGAATGACGAAATCCGAAGCCCGAAGGAATGACGAATTCCGAATGACGAACTGCGCTTCGTCGAGCTTCGTCATTGGTCATTGATTCGAACTTCGTCATTCGGATTTCATCACTGTCCACTACCCTTTGAGCCGGGCAAAGAACCCGTCGATCTCCCGCCAGACTTCTTCGCCACCTGAGAAACCGCGCCAATGAATGCGAATCAGCCCGACGAGCTCAAAACAAACGTCGATCGGGGCGAGGAAATATTCGCGCTTCTCGCGCACCCGATTAACCAGCAGCGTTTCCACATCCGCGCGCATCTCGCGCAGAATCGGATTCGCCACGACCAGTGCTTCCCAGGCCGTCAGTGGGAGGAGAGATTCGGTCGCGCCGGCCGGGCTGGGATAATAGGCCGCCATCTTTTGGTTGGGCGTGTCGTAAAAGAAGAAGGCGAGGCTGATTGGGAGCGAGAGACCTTCCCATTCCGCATCAGTCATCTGGAAATCCGGGAGCGGCCGGGCATCACGCGGGATGAGTTTGAATTTTCCCTCGATCACGTTCTCGAAACGCAGCGCGCAGGGATCGCAGGCGCAGATAATTCGCCGGGTCGCCATTTCGAGCAGATGCCGGTGGGTGGGCGCAAGCCTGACGCTGCAAAGCTCGCAATGTTCGACCTCCTGCGGCCGCGCTACGTCATTACCTTGTGGCGTACTTCGCGGCGCGCCCGCGAAACGGCGCAGAGTCGCGAATGAGGACGATTTCATCACTCAGGAATAGGAGGGAGCGCCCGGTCGTCGAAGAACGACGCGTCTCAACGGCGCTGCCTTCTTCCTCCCGCTTTAGGAAGGCTGCAGGTTTGGCATGTCGGGATGAATTGGTGCCCGGGCTTCCGGATTGATTCCGGTCGCATCCCGCGCGGTCGTATAGCTCTTCCCGCCTTCACCGCGCCCAGCTTCCTTATTGTCGAGCGCGAGTTCCTCGCCTTTCACTGTGCCGGGGATGTGGACTGCTTGCGATGGTTTGTTCATGTGTTTCCTCCTCTTGCTGCCGTTGGTCCGTTCCCGATCGGAAGCGGACAGTCAGTAAATCTCGGAACCGGCGCCGAGCCGTTTCCGGAGACGATGGATTGCTCTTCCGCGAGGCCCTCGACGTCGAGCCCGGTGAGATCGGGCGCCGCGGCGTAGAGCGCTTCCTCGATTGAAAATCGCAACGTGAGACGGGACGACGGGCACTCGTGACAATTGCCCTGCAACTTCAGTTGCGCGCGGCCTTCCGGGCTTACGCCGAGCAACTCGACGCTGCCGCCGTGCAGTCCGAGGCGTGGCTTCACTTCGTCGAGCGCCTTGCGCAGGCGCGTTTCGAGATCGAGCGGATGCAATCCGTGCAATAACAACAAACCCGAAACCAACTGATCGCGGCCCAACTCGTCGATCACCGCCGCGCCGCCGACGCTCGATTCATAGACCGTGTTGAGGACTCGCTCCAGCCCCGTGCCGTGAAGTTCGAGCAGGGTTTGAATCAGCTCCCGGACCTGCTCGCGCACCGTCTCGTCGGGCGTGCTCTCCAGTGTCCCGATCAATTCCTCCATTCGGTTGAGCCGCTTTTGGAATTCCTGGGTGCTGGTTTTATCCATGGTTTCCTCTTATTTCATCGCACGTCGCCAGGTCCCTGCGCGTTACCGAGCGCAGAAGATTAACTACGGCTTTTCTCTCTCCGTCGCAATCCTGGAACGAGACACGAGGCGAGTCGAACGCTTGTTAGGCCCGTCTTGTCGAGATGTCCCTCAAACAAGACGGATTTGCGAAGTAGCAGGTCACGGTGCAATTAGTCCCGATAACATCGCGGCCCTGCGCCAGAGGGACGTGGCCTAGCGAACCGAACCGAAAAGAAATTTATGCCGCACATCGTGACCGACAAATGCGTAGCCTGCAAATTCACAGACTGCGTCGTGGTTTGCCCAGTCGCCTGCTTTTATGAGTTGGCCGAGCAACTGGTCATCCACCCGGAGGAGTGCATCGATTGCATGGCCTGTGTGGATGAATGCCCGGTGCACGCCATCTATGCCGAGGGGGACCTTCCACCAGAGTTTCAAAAGGACATCGAATTCAACGCCACTGAAGCCCGACGGGTGCAGGAGTCGGGTCAGGGTGCGATCGAGGCGAAAAAGGATCCGTTGCCGACCGCTGCGGCGCGGAAGGCGGAGCTGGGTTACTAGACCCGCGTTCCAAATTCGTCGAGGGCCGCACTTAATCTCTCCAGTCCCGTCCGGAGCGCCGCCGTTTCACCGCCGATGCCGAGGCGGAAATGTCGCGGGCATTCAAAGAACTCCCCTGGCACGACCGACGTCTCGTATTTCTCGCGCAGCAATTTGAAAAATACCCCCGGCTCGCCCTTCGGCAGCCGGGGAAAAACCACCGTGCCGGCGGGCGGTCGGAAGCATTCCAGGTCGGAGCGCGAATCGAGAAAAGTGTCGAGCAATGCGCGATTCGTGGCGAGCAGCGCGCGGGCGCGCTCGCGGAATTGCGCGAGATGATCGAACGCCATGACCGACATTCGCTCCGCGGGATGAGCGGCGGTCGCGGCGAAGAGATCGTTCAACCGCCAGATGCGATGCGCCAGCTCCGGCGCGGCCAGGATCCAGCCGCAGCGCAGTCCGCTCAGGCCATAGGCTTTCGTCAAGCTGCTCGTTACCACGAAGGTTTCGCCTAGCGAGAAGGCGGATCCACCATTCTGGACATGCGGAAGCATGTCCCTCCGGAGGGACGAGCTTCCGCTCGTCCGCATTGATGCCTCGAAGAGCATCTCGAGATAAACTTCGTCCACGAGCACGTGCGCGCCGACGCGCTGCGCCATCTCGCCGATCGCCCGCAGGTCTCCCTTGAAATCAACGCGCCGGTTGGATTCTGGAGATTGGTCAGAACCACCAACCGTGTTGCTGGCGTAATCGCCTGTTCCATTTCCGGCAGCGCAATCTCGAAATTGTTTTCGAAGCGGCGTGCGATCCGTTTTACGCGTGCGCCAAGGTAGTGTGCGAGATCGAGCAGGAGCCCGTAGGTTGGCTCCTCGATCACGATCTCGTCACCCGGTTCGAGGAGCGCAGCCATGGCGAGGTGGTTCGCCATCGAAGTGCCCTCTGCCGTCACGATGCAATCCGTTGGCGCGCCGGTGTGGCGCCCGATCCGCTCCAGCAACGGCCCGTAGCCGTAGCCATCCCCGGTGATTTCCAACTCCTCCACTTGCAGCGGGAAGTCCCCCATCGGCACACTCGTTAGGCCGCTGGTCGCGAGATTGAAGCGCGCAGTGGAAGAGAGCTTGGCCCACTCCATGTAAGCCGAGCTCTTGCGGTCAGACGACATGGGATTCACGGCAGGGCAGCTCGCGCTACTTCGTTAGGCGCAATTTCGCGCCGCCTGCCTTCCGTGTTCATGATCTGGTCTGCGGCGATCTTTGCCAAAGAAAGTAGACGGGAATGCCCGCCAGCGCGATCCCGAGCCCGATAAACGACTGCCGCGGATCGTGCGCAAACGTGCTGGCCACGACCATCCATTGCGCCGCGATGAAGAAGAGCGTCGTCCAGGGATGGCCCGGGACGCGAAAAGTCGAAGCCGGCGTTCGCCGGCGCAGGACAAACAGACAGACCGCCGTCAGGCCGAAGAAAATCGAATCCATCGCCACGACGTAATTCACCACTTGGGCATAAGTGCCGCTGAGCGCGATCACGATCGCCCAGATGCCTTGCACCATGATCGCGACGATCGGCGCCCGAGTGCGTGGATGCACCCGCGCCACGCCGCGAAAAAAGACGCCGTCCTCCGCCATCGCGAAATAGACCCGCGGCGCCGTCAGCATCGATTGCGCGAGAAATCCGAAGGCGGAAAAGGCGATCCCGGCGGCGATGAACTGCGCGCCGCCCGCGCCTAACGAATTGCGCATGACCGACGAAGCCGGCGTGCTTGTCGCAGCCAGGCCTGCCGATCCGAGCGCTCGCAGATAGACGAAATTCACCGAGACGTAAACCGCGATCACGCCGAGGACACCGAAGATCAAAGCGCGGGGCAGAATCTTCGGCGCGTCACGCACTTCGCCGCCGAGAAAGCTCGAGGTCTGCCATCCGCCGTAGGCGAAGAGCACCGGCGTCATCGCCGCGCCGAAAGCCAGGGCCAGACCGGGAGAGAGCGGTTGATCCAGCGCGGGGCGCCAGACGATTTGCGACACCCCGCCACGCCAAAACACGACCGCCTCCAGGGCGGCGATCGCTGCGATCGCGGTCAGGGTCATGACGGCCTGCACCCGGCTGCCGGCGCGTACCCCGAGGCAGTTGATCGCGGTCAACAATGCGAGCGCGCCGGCCGCCACGAGCGAGTCGTTCACCGGCCATTGCGTCAGCTCGAGAAAGTAACGCGCAAACGTCACCGCCACGGCCGCCATGCCGCCCGTCTGGATGACGAGCAACAACACCCAGCCGTAGATAAAGGCCACCGCAGGATGGAGCGCCTCGCGCAGGTAGGCGTATTGCCCGCCGACCACGGGCATCCGCGCTGCCAGTTCCGCGTAAATGAAACCGCCGGCCAAAGCGATCAGCCCGCCCGCGATCCACGCTCCGAGAATGAGCAGCGGGGTGTGGACCCGTTGCGCGACGAGATACGGATTAATGAAAATGCCCGCGCCGATGATGCCGCCCATCACGGCCATGGTCGTGCCGAAAAGCCCGAGTTGACGCGCCAGCTTCCCGTTCCCGGAGGCAGGATTCATCGCCTAACGACTGCGGAGCAATTCACCACGAAGAACACGAAGCATTTTGGTCTTTTTGAAGGAGATTTCCCTCTTCGTGATCTTGGTGGTTCATTCACCCGCCGTTTCCGGCTCTCCTTCTCCGCTGTTCCACCATTTCGAGAGGCGTGCCGTCGGTACAGAGGGAATGCAGTGCTCGGTTGGGCTGTAATGCGAGGTCGAATTGAAAAGCGTCAGCCGGGCATGCGCTGCGTCCCTGAAATCCACGATATTCAGGGCCGCCGGGCTTTGATCGAGGTTGTCGCGATAGCGCCGCGGATCGAACCCGAGAAGCGAGCTGAGCAACAAACGGATCGTCGCCTTGTGCGAGACGACGATCACGTTCGCCCCGCGCTGCGTCCGCACGATCTCGAGCAGCACCGGCAGAGCGCGGGCCGTCACCGCCAGGCCGCTCTCCCCGCCTAACGGCGCAAAAGTGTAAGGATCTTCTTCCCACGCCGCGGCTTCCTCGGGAAACTTCTCTTCCACCTCGCGGCGGGTCATCTGCTCCCAGCGCCCATGCGAGATTTCGCGCAGGCCGTCACGCTTCTGGACCTCCAGCCCGTGCGGAGCGGCGATGATCTTCGCCGTCTCCACCGTCCGGTCGAGCGGCGAGGCATAAACCGCCGCCACTTCTTCCGTGCTCAACCGCTGGCCGAGGAGCCGCGCCTGTTCCCGGCCTTCATCGGAAAGCTCCACATCGGTCGCCCCGGCGAAGCGATCCTCCGCCGTCAGGACGGTCGCCCCGTGCCGAATCAAAAAAATGCGCGTGCTCATGCCGGCTATCGTAGCTGGAAGGCCGGGAAGTGGAATGCCGGATTTCCCCGCCGGTCCGCCCGCGGGCGGGTCGGGCGCGACGTTGTCATGGCTAGGACGAAGCGGATTGTTCGTCAACCGGAGGGTTGCCGCTTGACGCGGGCCTCCTGAAACCGGCATTTCCCAACGTTTACCGGAGTCACTTTGGCGAACCTTCAATGAGCCACCCAACAGGAACGAAGCTGCCGCAAGACCGTTGTCTTGCTCGCGGTGGGCACCTTGCGGGCCCATTTCCCGTTCACGCGCAGGCGGAAACAACGGCTGGAAGCAAAGGGGAGATCGACCAATTCAATTTTGAGCTGCTCCCGGGTTTGGAGGTTGCTAACGAGCAGACGATAATGCGGTTTGGGACGGGGCGTGCTTCCTTCTATGCACCGAAAACAAACAACGCGAGCAAGAAATCAAAAACCCTCGTGCACGACAGAATATCCGTGCCTGTAGACGACATTTCGTCTACTTCTAGTTAGATGGAGACACGCGCCGTAATGAAAGCGAAGGCGCGCTGGGGGCTCTTGATCGGTCTTCTTTCTTTCTTCATCGGCACTCCATTTCTGTGTTATTTTATCGCCACTCTCGACGGCCCTGACTGGACATATGCACTGGTTATCCCTGGCATCTACTGGTTCGATTTTCCGGCGCACGTTTTTGGACCTCGGTTCTTTGAGCGGGTGCCGTATGGCTACAATCCCGTTGGCATTGCCGGTTGGTTGGCGGCTCTGCTTTCTTACGCCGCCATTGCAGTACTCTGCTGGATTGCGATTCGCGCTATCCTCGCATCAAAGAGGCGCCCAACATCTAACTAGGCGATGGAGCTGACCCCGAGCCGCTGTACGACCTCGCTTTTTATGACTACTGACCTGTCACCCGCTGCCGAGCGCGCTCCCGCTCGCGGCAGCTCATCTTAATCTCGTTAGATGGTAATGCGCGTTGTTGCCGTCATGTTATTGCTGTTCGCGGGCGCCGCTGCTGAGGCGATGTCGCACTCGTTTGTTTCTCGGGCGAGGGGGCGATTGGGCGGACCGATTCGCTTCGAGTTTTACCGTGATTCGACCACACGTCCGAAGACCGATATCAAGTCATTTACCGTTTCTATTCGGACGGCCGATGACCGGTGGAAGACGATGTGGGCCATCTTGAACGGCCGTGGTCTGACACAGCCGATCCAGTACGGGATTACGCCTCCTGGTTTCACCACGATGAATAAACCGCAGAAGCTCATTCCCGGTCGCGTTTACGCCGGGTTCGCTACTGATGGCCACGGAGGCTCGTCTAAAGTGACTTTCGGATTCGATACAGACGGGACGATGATCTTTCCGGATTCAGTCGATTGATCAGTAGCGAATGAAAGCATCTAACCAATCGATGGAGCTGACCACGAGCGGTTGTTACAACTTGTTTTTTGCTGGCTTGAGCTCTTATCCTGTTGCCATGATCTCCCTCACTCGCGGCAGCTCATCTTGGTCTCGTTAGACGTCACATGGAGTTAGCGCCATGAACCTGCAAGTATTGGTTGCCATCGCTGAAATCGTCAGCGCTTTGGCAGTAACGCTCACACTCATCGCGCTGATGATCAGTATCCGGCAGAACACCAGGTCGCAGAAAGCCCTCGTCGTAGATTCCCTCGCGGCAGCCATTGCCTCAATCAATGTTCCGGCAATGGAGTCCCACGCTCTCGGCTCTGCTATATCCAAAGCAACGGCCGATTGGGGTTCAGCCAGTCGCGAAGAGCGAATCATGGCGCACTACTTTCTCTTCTCTTTCTTCAAGTTGTCGGAGAACGCGTGGTATCAACAGAAAGCAGGAATCCTTGACAAGGCGCTCTGGCTTGGATGGGAGACATTGCTTCGAAAATACTACCATAGCGACGGCGTGCGTCGAGTATGGTGGCCGGGTCGCCGGCACGCGTATTCGCCGGAATTTCAAAAGTTCCTTTCAGGGACAAGGCCGTCTGATGAGCTCGGCAACTTAAACGACTTGTTTGATTATGTTCAACATGACGCCTAACCATGCGATGGAGCGAACGGCCACCCGTCGTGCGTTCACATTTCAGATGATCAAATCACTTTCACTTTGGGCGACGCGCGCTCTCGGTGGCCGTCGCTCATCTTGTTCTCGTTAGGCCCAAACACCGCTCCGCATGGATTGCCCTAAGGACGATAGCAAGTCACTCTGCAGAAAATCCAGATTCCACGGATAGTGAGTGCTACAATGATCAGCCGGTTTCTGCGGAAACTCCGCCCACCAGTCCCTCCGGTGGTTGTGAAGTGTAAACATGTGCTCAGAGATGGCCTGTTTACTGTCCACAGTGATCATTGTCTGAAGGACCCCACGTTTCTCGCGGCATACGCGCGGGGTGTAGAGGCGAGTCATGGGGTAGATTCGGGAATACATTGGCGGGTGCATGTCGCCCTCTGGGCAGCGGCGACAGCGGTTCGGATTCCCGGCGATTTCGTAGAGTGCGGCGTGAATGCCGGATTTGTCAGCTCTGCCATCATGCACCGGCTCGACTGGAAAAATATCCCCAAGCGCTTCTATCTCGTCGACACGTTTTGCGGCCCAATCACGACCCAATATTCAAGTGAGGAAATCGAAGCAGGGCGGCTCACACTGGCGGAAAAGACGATTGCAAGCGGAGGCTACGTGACGGATACAAAACGGATTCGCAAAAACTACGCGGAGTGGCCGAACGCCATGGTCATTCAGGGTGGAGTTCCTGAAATATTGCCGGAAGTTCCGGTCGATCGCGTGGCATTTCTCCATCTCGACATGAATTGCGCTTATCCTGAAAGGGCGGCGCTGGAGTTTTTCTGGACACGGTTAACTCCGGGCGCAGTTGTGTTGTTCGACGACTACTCATATTTCGGTAGTGAGCATCAGGCCGAGTCCATTGACGCAGCCACCGCCAAGCTCGGAGTGAGCGCCCTGTCTCTACCTACGGGGCAGGGACTTGTGATCAAGCCCTAGAGGGAACGGTGAGGGAGGGATTCGAACCCTCGGTACCCTTTTGGGGTACGGCGCTTTAGCAAAGCGCTGCTTTCGACCACTCAGCCACCTCACCCACTGCGCCGTCGAAGTTGCGAGAATATCGGGGTCGTTCCATGCTCGTCAACCTGCTTGACTCACGTGCCATGCGACTCGCTCCGTCCTCTCTCCTTTGTCGCCCGACGATCTGCGCCGCCGCCGTTTTGTCGCTCGCCTTGGACGGGTGCGGATCCCAGTTGAAGAAGACGGCGGCCACGGCCCCTCCTCCGCGGCGGCCAATGATCGTCGGAGAAATTGCGATGGTGAATGAGACGAAACGCTTCGTCCTGATCGATCTCCAATCCAATCTTTACCTCCCGGCGGCCGGCACCGCGCTGCACACGACCAACGCCTCGGGCGAGACCGTGCATTTGAAAGCGGGGCCGGAACAAAAACGACCATTTATTGCGGCTGACATTGTCGACGGCGAACCGGCGGTGGGCGATCAGGTGATGCGATGACGAGCGAGACAGAAGCGATTGCCGCGGTCCTGGGAAGCGTGACGGCGTTGCCGGCTCGTTCGGTCGCGTTGCTCGATTCGTTAGGCCGATTTGGGGCGCGCGATGTCTTTGCCCAACGGCCGCTCCCGGCCTTCGACAATTCGGCGATGGATGGTTACGCGGTGCAGGCGGCTTCTGGCCAGTCTGGAACCAGTTTGCGCGTCATCGGCGAACAACCGGCCGGGGCGGATCGCGGCCTGACGATCAGAGCGGGAGAGGCGATTCGCATTTTTACCGGTGCGCCGCTGCCGGCTGGAGCCGACGCGGTCATCATGCAGGAGGACGTGACGACCGAAGGCGAAACGATCGTGCTGCAAGGCAGCGTGAAGCCGGGCGAGTTCGTCCGGCGAAAAGGATCTGACCTTGTGGAAGGACAGAAAATTCTTGCGCGCGGCCAGCCGGTGTCGGCGCAAACTCTCGCGCTGCTCGCCTCGCAAGGGATGGCGCAGATCGAGGTAGGCGGTTTGCCGCAGGTGGCGATTGTCTCGACGGGCGACGAGCTTTTGCGCCTTGGGGAAACGCCAAAACCGGGCCAGATTTTCGAGAGTAACTCCATCATGCTGCACGCGCTCGCGCTCGGCACCGGAGCGGATGTCACCCTGGTCGAGCATTGCGGAGACAATCTGGAACGGATGACCGAGCTGTTCCGGAGCGGGTTGCAAGGTGATGTGTTGATTGTGAGCGGCGGAGTCTCCGTTGGCGATCATGATTTCGTGAAACCGGCGCTGCGCGTGCTCGACGCGGAAATCGATCTCTGGCGCGTCGCGATCAAGCCGGGCAAACCGTTTCTCTTTGGGCGCGCCGGACGCTCTTACATCTTCGGTTTGCCGGGGAATCCGGTTTCCGCGTTTGTAACTTTCCTGAAATTTGTCCGGCCGGCGCTTCTGAAAATGGCGCGGGCGGCGGACGAGTTTCTCGATTTGCGCGAAGTGCCGGCGCGGTTGGCGAACGACGTGACGAATCCGGGAGATCGTCCGCATTATCTGCGCGGATGCCTAACGAACGGGGTCTTCTCCCTGGCCGGCCGGCAGGAATCGCACGCTCTTTTCGGCCTGAGCCAGGCCAACGCTCTCCTGCGCATTGCGCCCGGGAGCGATCTCGCAGCGGGCGCGAATGTGACGGTGGAATTGTGGGATTAACGAAATTGCGAAAGCCAACGAGCAGCGGACTTCGGTCGTGTTTTGTCCTATTTTGTGGCGGTGGCGTGTGACCGCCGAACGAGATTGCCAAACGAATGGGCCTGCAAGATTACAAACGAAAACGGAATTTCGCCGTTACCGCCGAGCCGAGGGGCGCGAAGAAGCCGCACCCGAAGCGGGTCGCGGGCGCGTCGCGTTTCGTCATTCAAAAACATGACGCGAGCCGGTTGCACTACGACTTCCGGCTCGAGATGGAGGGCGTCTTGAAATCATGGGCCGTGCCGAAAGGGCTGCCATGGAAGCGAGGCGAAAAACATCTCGCGGTCGAGGTCGAGGATCACCCGATCGATTACGAGGATTTCGAGGGCGTGATCCCGGAAGGCAATTACGGCGGTGGCACGGTCATGGTCTGGGACCGCGGCAACTATTATGTGCATGGTGAGAGACCGCTCGAAGCCCTGGCGCAGGGGCGGATTCACCTCGTGCTCGAAGGTCAGAAGGTGAAAGGCGACTGGGCCCTGATCCGCACCCGCAGCGATCGCGGAAAGAATCAGTGGCTGCTTTTGAAAAGCGACGCCGACGTGAAACCGATCTCGAAGAAGCGCGATGACGAATCGGTTAAGACCGGCCGGACGATGAAGCAAATCGCGCGCGATCGCGACGCGGAGTGGCAATCGAATCACGCTGGAGGATGAGAGTGCGCAGAAGAGTCTGCGCGAGCGAATTCGGAAAGCCGTTGCGCGCAAGGAAGGTGGCGGCCACAAAAAAGATCGGCCGGTGGGAAAAAAAGGAGGAAACGGCGCACCGGCATTGCCTGATTCGCTCCCATCCGCAAAGCCGCGCTTTATCGAGCCGATGAAGGCGAAGCTGGTCGAGGCGCCGTTCACGCACGGCGGCTGGATCTACGAGCTGAAGTTTGACGGAATTCGCATCCTTGCAGTGAAGAGCGGCGCGAAAGTGAAATTGATCTCGCGAAACGAGAACGACCTGACGAGCCGATTCCGGGAAGTGGCGGACGCGATTGCGTTGCTGTCCTGCACGGAATGCGTGACCGACGGCGAAGTGGTTGCGCTCGACGAGCAGGGTCGCTCTTCCTTCCAACTCCTCCAGGCGCGCGAGATGGAAGGCAGCGAAGCGCCCCTTTGCTACTACGTTTTCGATCTGCTCCAGCTCAACGGAAAAAACCTGGGCGGACTTCCCCTAACGACTCGCAAAGAAGTGCTGCGCCAGCTTTGCGGCGCTGCGGGCGATCCGATCCGTTATTCCGGCGAACTGGGCGACGACGCCCGCACCCTTCTCCGCGAAGTGCGCCGGCGCGGCCTCGAAGGGATCATCGGCAAGCTGGCCGATTCAGTCTACGAGCCGGGCCGAAGAAGCGGCAAGTGGATCAAGCTGAAGTGCGTGAACGAGCAGGAATTCGTCATCGGCGGTTACACGCCCCCGGCGGGGGCGCGGAAACATTTCGGTGCATTGCTTGTCGGCTACTACGAAAAGAAGAAGCTTCTCTTCGCGGGCAAAGTCGGCACCGGGTTCGACAACAAAACGCTCGCCGCCGTGCACGCCAGGTTGCGCGCCGAAGGGCGCGACGATTGTCCTTTTGCCAATCTCCCGTCAAAAGAGGGCGGCAAATGGGTGCAGGACATCACTCCGGGGATGATGCGCAAAATCAGTTGGGTGAATCCGGTTTTCGTTTGCGAGGTAAAATTCGCCGAGTGGACGCGGGACGCCAAGCTGCGGGCGCCGGTTTTTCTCGGCCTGCGCGAAGACAAGGCGCCCAGCGACGTGAAACGCGAGACGTCGGCCTAACGATCACGCTGCCGCGCGTGTCCCGGCCAGAACGGTCGCCGCCGCCTGCAAAGCGACGGCGCAGACTTTGCCGTCGCGATCGTAGGAGGGATCGTAACTGGATATGGTCAGCGCCTCGACCGGGAGATGGCTCGTGATCAGCGCGAGAAGCTTTTGCAGATTCTCATTGGAGAAACCACCGCGCGCGGCGTAGCCGTTCGCCCGTCCCACGCTCGGATCGAGCGCGTCCATATCGAGATGGATGTAGAATTTATCGATCGTTTGCGCGAGCGATTGCAGGACGGGTTCAATTTCCTCAACAGTGGACTCGGCGCTCAGCCTAACGATCGCCGAACGGGCGAGCGCTGTCACTTCGCCCGGATCGAGATCGCGCGCTCCAAAGAGAACGGCCGCGCTGTCCGGCACAGGCTCGAAGCCATCGATACTTCTGGCCAGCTCCACCCAGCAACGGCCAGTGGCCGTGGCGAGCGTCATGCCATCCAGGAAACCGCTCATGGTGGTTTGGGGTGTGTTGAAATCACCGTGCGCATCGATCCAGAGGACACCCGTGCCCGCGCCCAGACCCGCGATCACTCCGACCGCAGAGAGGCAATTTCCCGAGAGAATGATTGGAAACCGACCAGCAACGCGCGACGCGCGCACCTGCTCCGCCACCGCGCGCATCAGCTCAAAACTGGTTTGGACCTCGGCGCGCCAGTTCATCGAAGCAGGCTCGATCGTCTGCGCATCGACCTCGTGTCCTTCTTTAGCGAGGCGCTCCGCCAGCCCGGCGGCGCGCAGATGCTCCGGGCCGGCGCCCATCCGCACATTGCGCTGGCCGGAATCGTAAGGGACAAGAAGAAGCCGTATTTCCATGGACTTGAAGGAGATCTGCGCGCGAGATCCCTCTTTTCAGTTGCATCATCGCTCGCGGCGGTCAACGGCAACGAAGTCACAAGTCGGTTATTTTTCGACGCCACTACGCGCTCACTTGTAGCGACGCCCGTGTTTGATCACGAGATCGACCCGACGCATAAAGCGCCGGCGCAGAACAAAGCCTGGAGGCAGAGAAAAGTTCGGATGCCTTTCGTGGCGGCGACTGTAGCGAAAGCCAGCGCACGCTTCCAGCTTGTATCACGGCACTCCGGGTAGCACACGCTGCGTAAATCCGCCTAACGAGGTGGAGCGAGCAGGGTCTGGAAGAGTGACGCGGAGCCTGGGTGGAGACGCGGACGCCGTCAGCCCGCCGACCAGGATTCGACGCACTTCGTTGCGCGAAACTTTGACCTTGCTCGCTTCGCTCCCAGCCGCGCGCAGGAGCGCGATGGTGCGGGCGCCGATCAAGGCGGGCAGCGCGGTCGCGAACCGCACGCGCCAGTTCGTCAGGCTGGAAGAATAGTCGATGCCGGCGCCGATTTTCTCTTCGGCGCGATCAAGCCAGCGGTGGAAGATCTTTGTAACCGACGTGGTCGCCAGTTCGTCTGCCGGCAGGTAGTCGCGTCCGTTGGCCAGATCGGCGGCGCGGTCGCGCAGGATGTTGATCAATTGCAGGCCCTTGCCGTACGAAACCCCGAGCTCGCTCATCTCGCCCGGCGACCGGTTCGCAAAAGGCGGCAGGCGCCGAAAGCCGAGCTTAGTCCAAAAATCGCCGACGCAACCCGCCACGAGGTAGGTGTATTCATCGAGCTCAGCGGCGGAACGCAGCGAAACCACCGCGGCGAGATCGCCAAATCGCTCCAGATCGAGCGCCTGCCCCCTTACGATGGTTTGCAGCACTTGCCGGATGTCGGCTCGATCGGCCGGCGCGAGACGGGTCAGCCAGTCGAGACAACCGCGTAAATTTTGAATGAGCGTTCTCTCGGCCGGATCCCGCTGTTGCGCCGCGAAATCCCGCAGCGGTTCCTCGACCGTATTAAAATCCAGTTCGCCAGCGATGACGCGGGCCAAGGCGCGCAACGCCGTTAGGCGACTGGCCGCCGGGATGGTGGCCGTATCCGCAATGGTGTCGGTCGGCGCGGGCGAGGAGATAGGCAAGGCTGACCGGTTCGTGTAGCGGGCGCGGCAGAAACCGGATAGTAAGATAAAACGATCGCGAGACCGACTTGAGAACCGCCTTCACGGCCCCACGTCGCGAATCACAATTCGCGAAAAATCCGCGTTGCCGAGTCCGTATTCCTGCGCCACCTGCACATGGGCACCGAGGCTCTTGATCGGCGGCACCTTTCCCCTCTTCCGCCACTCCTCGAGCTGGCGCAGCGCGATGGCATCGATCGCGACCGGATCCTTGCTCGCGTAAAGCGTGGCGAACGGAAAAGCGTAGCCCGGCTGTGACTGCGGCCCGCCGGCATATTGCGCCAGCAATCCATCCATCAGGTTGAGCACCACTTTTTGTCCAATATGCGGATCGTTGTAAATCTCCGGGATGCTCGAGGCGCCGAAGTCGGGCGGCACGCCGAAGCGCCGCCAGTTGTCGATGTTGGGAATGGTGACGTTGTAAAGGCAGCCGGCGACTCCGTTGCGCACGTTGTCGCTCAAGACCGGGACATTGATGATCTTGGTCACTTCGTTGGCGACGATCTTCGAAAAATGACTCACGCTGCTCGTGTTTTCCGTCTCGCTTAGAAGGGGCATCTCGCCGCGGTTGCCAATGTATTCGAAGTCGCCCCAGATCAGGTTGCCGAGAAACGGCGCGGAGATAACCGCCTTCTCATCGTAGCCATCGCCCGGCGGGATGGATCGCAACTGGTAGCCCTCGCTTTCGGTGTAGCCCGCTGCCTTCATCCCGCCGAGCGATCGGTCCCAGACGATGATGCTTTGGCGCGAATGCCCGGCCGCCACGAGACCGTCGACAAGCGCGTTCACGATATCGCGATGGGTGGTGAAAAGTTCGCCACCGACGGCTGAGATCTTGATCCCGACCCGATCGTTAGGTTTTACCAGCGAACGCCAGGCGCTCGCGATGTCGGGCTGATGGGTGACGGCGAGGACGAGCGCGTTGGTCATGCGCCGGACGATTTCCGGGTTGGTGTGGTAGTCGTGGATCGCGTCCTCGTCATGCGCACGATAGACGATGGAGGGAGTGGGCACGGGAGGTGGAGGGGCCGGTGGCGGCAGGTTTTGGGCAGCGAGGCTGCCGAGCGAGAGGGCGGCGCACCCGACGCTGGCGAGCAGAAAAGCAATTGAGCGAGAGAGGCGAGCGGCGATGATGGACTCTATGGGCAAGGGGCTAATTGACAACCCCGCGGTAGCGGACGCGGCGCTGCATATTTATGTACACATTCCGTTTTGCGCCCGCATTTGTCCCTACTGCGCGTTTTACAAGGAGCGAGCCGACCCGGCGCAGGCGGCCCGATTTTGCGAAGCGATCGTGCACGAACTCGCGGTGGCTGTTGCGGGCAAACATTTTCGTCCGGAGACGATCTTTTTTGGCGGAGGAACGCCGACCGCCCTTACAACGGGGCAATTGGATATCCTGCTCGCAGGATTCCACGCCCAACTCGATTTATCAGGACTGCAGGAGTGGACCGTGGAAGCGAATCCCGGCAGCGTTTCGGAACGAAAAGCGCGGCTCTTGCGCGATTACCGGGTGAATCGTATCAGCCTGGGCGTGCAATCGTTCGATGATGCGTTGCTCCAGTTGCTCGGCCGCGAGCATTCGGCGGCGCAAGCCGAGGCGTCATTCGACTTGTTGCGCCGGAGCGGATTCGAAAATCTGAATATCGACCTGATGTTTGGTCTGCCCGGCCAGACGCTGGCGCAATGGGAAACGACCTTGGGCCGCGCGATCGCTCTCGAGCCGTCACACATTTCCACCTATTGCCTGACCTACGAGGAAGACACGGAATTTCTCCGGCGCCACACCGAGGGCGAATTCCGCAGCGATCCGGAGGCGGACGCGGATTTCTTCAACCTGGCTGACGAGTCGTTAGGCGGGGCAGGCTTCGAGCATTACGAAGTTTCAAACTATGCGCGACCTGGCTTTCAATCGGTCCACAACCAGGCCTACTGGAGCGGGCACGATTACCTCGGGCTGGGGCCGAGCGCGGTCTCGACGATCGGGCTGCGCCGCTGGCAGAATATTTCGGACTACCGCATCTACAGTGATCGCGTGCTGGATGGTCAGCCGGCTGCGACCGGCGACGAAATGCTGACGCCCGCGATGAAGCGCACAGAGGCGATCGCGTTGTCGTTGCGCACCAATCGGGGGATTCCCTCGGAGTGGGTGAAGGATCGGCCTGACGAGGTGGAGGAATTCGTCAAGTTGGGTCTGATGCAGCCGCAAGGTGAGCGCTACGTCCTGACGCGCGCTGGACGTTTTCTCGCAGACAGCCTGGCGGAAGCGTTCGTTTAGGCTTCAGTTGGCCGACAATACCGGTTTCGCATCCTTCGATGCGTAGGGCGCGAACTCGGTTTCAAGTGCGGTGACATCAAAGAATCGGCTGCCGTAGTTGCGCGCCAAGGCAGTGTCAAACGAGTCACCCCGCGCGACGCCATCGAGCAGTACCAGGAATGCCGTCCGATCCGCAGCAACGAGAAATCGCACGAGTCGCTCAGATTCATGATAAAAAGCGCTGACCCGATCGGCCGGGGGATAGTCGACCATCGCGACGAGTTGCGCGAGCGGGATGAACTGTCCGGGCGGAACCGACGGTGAATGCGGCGCGGCGACATAGTTTCGTGCGCGCTGATAGCTCGCGCGCGCGACTCGCGAGGTGTATTCGGCGAAGCCTTCATCGAGCCAGCGCGGCAGCGGATGTTGATAGCGCCGGAAGAGCATCAGGTGTGCGATTTCGTGGCCTAACGAGTTATCGGCGAACCTGTAGACTGGGTCGCGCACGATGAAAAGGCTGCCGCGCGAGTGAATACCGCCGGTCCACGTCTCGAGTCGCGCGTCGGCCTGGAATGCCCTCCAATCATCCGGTTTCTCGAAAATGTAGATGTGCGATTTGGCGACCAGGCCGGTGCTCGTCCCCGGACCAAGCTCTTCCGTGATCACGCGAAAACAAAACTCCGCCTCCACCGAGATCGGCGTAGCGACATAGCTGTGGGTAAAGTGATAGATGAAGTGTTCCGTCTCGCCGTGTTTCCATTCCTGTGGATGCAGGGCTAGGGCCTGCGCGCCAAGGGGATTTTGATCCTGACTGCTCAGGGTCGAAAATTCGACTTCAGGGAGTGCTTTCAGCCCCGACGGCTGCTCTTCTTCTGCGACGGTACTGGTGGCAATTCCCGCCGCAAAGGCCGCAACCGCAAACGCGAGAAATAGTGGGCGAAGCATTGGCGTCTCCTGTTCGTCTAACGATTTCTCCAAGTCGTCACGGCACAATTTTCGGACCGGTTGGCACTTTCGGAGCGTTGCCCGGCGGCGGTCTCCGAGGGCACAAGGCCGAGGAGCAGGTTATAGGCCTGGGAGTCTGCTACAGGACTGGGAATAGCCCGCACGCAGAGGCGGAAGGAGCGGATAATGCGGGCACGCTCACGATACAGAAGAAGCTAACCTTCAATAGCGATGGCACGGGGCGTATAGCTGCGAATTAGATACTGCCGCGGCCGGGTCTGACAAGGCTAGCCAAAGGAAGTGGCGATCAACAGCCGCGCGATCTTCTCTCCCTCCTGCCTCTCGGGAGTCAGCCGCTGCCCGCGGACACAGTCTTCAAGGTAA
Organism: uncultured Verrucomicrobiae bacterium; assembly: GCA_963776615.1. Classification (GTDB taxonomy): domain Bacteria; phylum Verrucomicrobiota; class Verrucomicrobiia; order Chthoniobacterales; family UBA10450; genus Palsa-1392. The sequence goes on along the minus strand of CAVZNJ010000007.1, from coordinate 67,078 downwards.
TCGACAACGTTTCGCGCCGGCCCACCAGCGGCACCTTTGCCACACGCCTCACGCCCCCGGCTGCTCCTAGGGGCCGGCCGCCAGTGGACAGATGGGGAATCCTCCCTACAATGTCTGCTCCGCGCTCCCGACTGGACCGGCAAATAACGCAGCCGCGTCCGCGCGGAAATTCACTCAGTCAAGCACTTGCCAACAAAATCACATCTTTGAATACACTCAATAAAACCAGCCATCTCGTCCCGCCGCACGGCGGCGAGCTCGTCAACCTTATTCTCGATCGCGAGCACGCGGCCGAAACCAAAGCCGCCTCCCGCGATTTTCCCTCCTGGGATCTGACTCCGCGCCAGGTCTGCGATCTCGAGATGCTTCTCAATGGCAGCTTCTCGCCTCTCACCGGCTTCATGACCAAGGCCGACTACGAGAGCGTGTGTAGCAACATGCATCTTGCCAGCGGTCTGCTTTGGCCGATCCCGATCACCCTCGACGTCACTGAAGCCTTTGCCAAAACCCTCAAGCCCGGCAGCACGAAGATCGCCCTGCGCGACGCCGAGGGGGTCATGATTGCCATCCTGCACGTCGAGGAGGTCTGGCAACCCGATCGCAAGGCGGAAGGCAAAGCCGTCTTCAACAGCACGAGCACGGCCCATCCCGGCGTCGCTTACCTCATGAACCGAAGCCATCCCTGGTATGTCGGTGGCCGCCTCGAAGGCCTCCAGCTCCCGAGTCACTACGACTTCAAGACCCTACGCCTGACTCCTGCCGAACTTCGCGCCGACTTCGCCAACCAAGGCTGGCGCCGCGTCGTCGCCTTCCAGACACGCAATCCGATGCACCGCGCGCATGTCGAGCTTACCTTCCGCGCCGCGAAACAAGTCGAAGCCAGCCTCCTCATCCATCCTGTCGTCGGCATGACCAAACCCGGCGACGTCGATTATTTCACCCGCGTCCGCTGTTATCAGCTCCTCGTCGGGAAATATCCGAGCCGGCACCGCCAAGCTCGCCCTCGTTCCATTTGCCATGCGCATGGGCGGTCCCCGCGAAGCCATTTGGCACGCTCTCATTCGCAAGAACTACGGCTGCACTCACCTCATCGTCGGGCGCGACCACGCCGGCCCGGGCAAGGATACGGACGGCAAACCGTTCTACGGTCCGTATGACGCGCAGGAACTCTTCGCCAAACACGAAGCCGAGATCGGTGTCACCCAGGTGCCATTCCAGATGATGGTCTACCTGGAGGAGAAGGATAAATATTTTCCGGCTAACGAAGTAGCGAAGGATGCCCGTGTCCTTGACCTTTCCGGCACCGAATTGCGCAACCGTCTTAACGAAGGCCGCGACATCCCGAGCTGGTTCACCTATCCCGAGGTCGCGACCGAACTGCGCCGCAGCTTCCCGCCGCGCCACAAGCAGGGTCTCACCATCTTCTTCAGCGGACTCTCCGGCGCCGGTAAATCCACCATCGCCAATGTGCTCATGACCAAGTTTCTCGAAGTCGGCGGTCGCCCTGTTACTCTCCTCGATGGCGACCTTGTGCGGAAGCACCTCTCCTCCGAGCTCGGCTTCTCAAAGGAACATCGCGACATCAACATTCGCCGCATCGGTTACGTTGCTTCCGAGATCACGAAGAACGGCGGTATCGCCATTTGCGCTCCGATCGCCCCTTACGATTCCACGCGCAAAGACGTGCGCGCCCTCATCGAACCGGTCGGCGGGTTCATCCTGGTCCATCTCTCTACTTCGGTCGATGTCTGCGAACAGCGCGACCGCAAAGGCCTCTACGCCAAGGCGCGTGCCGGCATTCTAAAGGAATTCACCGGCATCAGCGATCCCTATGAGGAACCGACCGACGCCGAATTACACATCAACACAGCTGAGCTGAGCCCGGAGGAAGCGGCCCAGGAAATCATCCTGCACCTCGAACGAGAAGGGTTCGTCGGCATGAACCGCACCTCCGCCTAAACGACTCCGGCAACTTCCCACGACCGCCGCTTGTGAGCCCGTCCCGCAAGCGGCGATTTCGCTTAAGGACCGCCAACAGTGGTGAAAACTCAATTCGCCGCCAACGCAAAACTGCACAACTTTCGCTCCGCAAGACGCGGGCACACGCATCACTCGACCCGAGACCGCAAGTCGTGAAGCTTACCACGAAGGATCTCAACCACCGACGGGCTGTTTGGGAGGCCCTCTCCGATTTGTTTCTCGACACGGATGACTCTCTTGCACGTTCCTCGCGCATCGGAGTTCTGGCTGCATCGCCCTATTCGCTCGACGAGCTGGAGAAGATTCTTATCGACGAGGTCTACCCGGTGTGCCGCCCCAATCTGTCCAGCGTCGCGGGGGAACGGACAGGGTTTGATCCCCAATGGCCTGAGGCTAGAATCCTCCGTCGTCTTCAATCGCCCTTCCGGAGTTTCCGCTCATTCCACTTTGGCAGACTATCCGTCCCGCGTTGGACGGAGTACGCTCGAGACGAAAAATGCAATTCAACAGCAGCGCTCTTAGGATCATGCCGGCAAAGCCTGAGAATGCCTCGCAATTTGGAAATTCTCGGCCGAAAGCCGGCAGTCGACCCATCCGAAGAAGCAGCATCGTTATCGAGAAGTTTGTAGGGTTGTCTAGTCTCGATCGCGGTTACGACCCTGTCTGGCACGTCGCTCGGAGGCCGATGGCAAAGCGCCGAGTCGAGTCAAACGATGCGCGCATTCGTCATTAATCTCGACTCCGCAACCGACCGCTGGGCTTTCGTTCAGCAGTCGTTCGCCGGAAGCCAGCTTGTTCTTTGTCGAGTGTCCGCGATCGATGCAGCGACCCTCGAACTGCCCCACGCCCAATACTCCGAAAGACTCTACCGCTGGTTTCACGGCAGGACTCCCAATGTGCGCGAGCTGGCCTGTTACCTGAGTCATCTCAAGGCCATGGAAACTTTTCTTGCGACCGATGAGGAACACGCCCTGATAGGGGAGGACGATCTTGTGCTCCGTCCCGATTTCGACGCCGCCATCGGGGCGGCAAGGCAGTACGCACGTTTCTGGAACGTTCTGCGGGTCACCGGTCTCAGTCACGGCCATCCCTGGCCGCTGGTCGGGCTCGGTGGCCCTTACGCTCTTTGTGTGAGTCTCGGCCGCCTGAAAGGCGCGGGAGCGTATGTGATCGATCGCGTCGCGGCGGCGGCCTTTCTTGCCCGACTCCTGCCGATGCGGCTCCCCTTCGATCACGCGTTCGATCGAGAATGGGTCGTGGGGCTACGAGCGGCATGCATCTCGCCCTTTCCTGCGTCCCAGAGCGAGAGTGATTTTCTTTCCTCTGTTCAGCCCGGGATTTACCCGAAACTTTCTCGAACCCAGCGCATTTTCGCAACCTATCCCTATCAAGCCTGCAACGAGATCACGCGCTGGTTCTTTCGCAGCCTGGCCTATCTGCGCTTCAAGCTCTTCGAAACGGGCCAACGTCGCAAAACGTCAGAACGCAATGGTTGACGTCCTGTGGCTCCAGTGAGCTCCCGCAAATGGCGGCAGCTCCACCGGCTGCCGCCCCTTGTCATCGCTACCCGTTGAGAGTTACTGCTGCAGGGCAGCTTGCATCTCCTGGTGCGCGGCTTCCATGTCAGCGGTGGCCTTTTGAATGGCGTCGAGCTTTTGTTGCTGCGCCGCCGTGAGTAGCGGACGAACCTGCGCGACGGCGTTTTGCATCGCCGTCTTCGACTGCTGGGCGGCCGTCTCGTGAATGGTCTTCAGCTGCGTCTTGGTTTGATCGATGATCGGTTGCACCTTGGCCTGCTGGTCAGTCGTCAGCTGCAACTCGTGGCTAAGCCGGTCGAGCGGGTTGCCCCAGCTGTGACAAGCCATTTGATGATGACCTGACCAGCCACTCGTGGTGCCCGAATTCTGTCCATAAACGACCGCCAGGGCTCCCAGAGCGAGTGCCCCTGAGGCGGTCAAAGCAATTAGTTTTCGTTTCATTGGTTTCAATTTTAACATGGCAAGCTTTCTGATTTCGCTTGTCTTCAGCTAGTGACAACCGAAGCCAGAGAGCGGTTACAATTCCTTTTTTCCTGCGTGCGCACTCGCCTGCTTGCCAATCATTGATCCCCGACGCGGAACCGCAGTTACAAGCTCTACCTGGCGTTTTGGAAGCTCCCTCCCGGCTCGCTACGGCGTCCACCGTTCTCAATTTCCTACGTCAGAGGATTCACGCTATGGCTGGCGACCGACTCAGTGTTGCAATGCACGGCTTTCTCCCTGGAAATGCCATAAAAGCGTCATCCGAGAGAGCGCGGCGAGCACACGAAGCGACCAGCGTTCTTAAACCCGCGAGCGGCGGCGGCCGGAGCCGCGGGTGTATTTCACCGGCTTGCGCTTCGGCTCGATCTTCGTCAGGCCAGTTCCGCTCTTCACTTCCATGATCTGGTCGCGTAGCAACGCCGCGCGCTCGAATTCGAGATTGGCCGAGGCTTGTTGCATCTCGTCTTCCAATTCTCGCAGGAGTTCGGTCAGATTGAAGTCGCCGCCGGCTTCTTGGATGACGGCGGCGGCAATTTCGCGGCCACGCAAAATGGTGTGCAGGCTTTCCTGTACCGCGCGACGCACAGTCTGCGGAGTGATGCCGTGCTTTTCGTTGTACTCCATCTGTTTCGTGCGGCGGTAATCGGAGATCGAAATCAGGGCCTGCATGCTTTGTGTGACCGTGTCGGCGAAGAGAACGACTTCGCCGTTGATATGACGCGCGGCGCGGCCCGCGGTCTGGATGAGGGAAGTCTGGCTGCGGAGGAAGCCTTCCTTGTCCGCATCGAGAATGCAGACCAGCGAGACTTCCGGGAGATCGAGACCTTCGCGAAGGAGATTGATGCCGACGAGGATGTCGAACTCGGCCGCGCGCAGGCCGCGCAGAATTTCGACCCGCTCGATCGTGTCGATGTCGCTGTGCAGATAGCGCACTTTCAAGCCGACATCGCGCAGGTAGTCGGAGAGATCTTCGGCCGTGCGCTTGGTGAGGGTCGTGACGAGAACGCGTTCCTGGCGTTCTACTCGCTGGCGGCAAAGCTCGATCGTGTCGTCGATCTGGTTCTTCAATCCCTTGAGCGTGATCTTTGGGTCGAGCAACCCGGTCGGACGAATGATTTGCTCAACGACCAACGGTGCGCCCGGGGTTTGGACATCGAACGAGTCCGGGGGCTGGTCGGTGCGTGAGATTGGAGGGACGTGCTTCTGCACGTCCGCGGACGAGCGGAAGCTCGTCCCTCCGGCGACCACAAACGGCACCAATTCCTCTTCGCCAATCCGGGCGCGCTTGTGCGGGAAGTATCCAGTGTTGCCGACGATGCTGTTCTGGATCTCAAACTCCGCCGGAGTCGCGCTGACGTAGATGAGTTGGTTGGCGTTGCCCATGAACTCGGGAAAATTCAGCGGCCGGTTATCGAGCGCACTGGGCAACCGAAACCCGTAGTCCACCAGAACCGTCTTGCGCGATTTGTCGCCTTCGTACATTCCGCCGATCTGCGGGATCGTGGCGTGCGATTCATCGATCACGAGCAGGAAATCCTTCGGAAAAAAATCGAGAAGTGTGAACGGTTTCGACCCCGGCGAACGGCCCGAGAGGTGTCGCGAATAATTTTCGATGCCGTTGCAGAAACCCATCTCCTGCAACATCTCGAGGTCGTACTCCGTCCGCATCTTCAGGCGTTGCGCTTCAAGCAATTTGCCAGCCGATTCGAGTTGGATGATCCGCTGCTCGAGCTCGGCGCGGATCGAGGTCAGCGCCCGGTTCAACTTGTCGGCCGGCGTGACGAATTGCTTGGCGGGAAAGAAAGTCATCATGCCTAACGACTCGTGGGCATGCCCGGTCAGCGGATCGAAGCGCGTGATCGCATCCAGCTCGTCGCCGAAGAACTCGAGCCGCATCGCTTCCTCATCCGCGGTCGCGGGATAAACCTCAACCACGTCGCCGCGCACGCGAAATTTTCCCCTGACGAAATTCACATCGTTGCGCTCGTAGAGCATGTCGACCAGCCGGCCGAGCACCGTTTCACGCGAGATTTGCTGGCCGCGTTTCACCGTCAGCAGCATGCGCAGGTAGTCCTCTGGCGACGTCACGCCGTAGATGCACGAGACGCTCGCAACCACGATCGCATCGCGGCGCGAGAGGAGCGCGCTGGTCGCCGAAAGCCGGAGCCGCTCGATTTCCTCGTTAATCGACGAGTCCTTCTCGATGTAGGTGTCGGAGCGCGGAATGTAAGCCTCCGGCTGGTAGTAGTCGAAATAGCTGACGAAGTACTCGACCGCGTTGTGCGGGAAGAATTGCTTGAACTCCGAGTAAAGCTGCGCGGCGAGCGTCTTGTTGTGCGAAATGATCAGCGCTGGCCGGTCGAGTTCGCGAATGACATTGGCGATCGTGAACGTCTTGCCCGAGCCCGTGACGCCGAGAAGCGTTTGATGGCGGTTGCCGGCCTCGACCGATTTTAAGAGCTTTGCGATCGCTTGCCCCTGATCGCCGCGCGGGCGGTAGCTGGATTCGAGCTCGTAGGACATTCCTAATAATATGGGCCATGCCCGGAGGCGGCACAATGCGCGGCGGTGCGCGAACTGCTTTCAGAGTTGCGCTACTCTCTGGTCAATCATGTGTTTATGAAATTCAGCTTTGCCTCGAAGATTGCCGCCGGGCTCTTGCTCCTCGCTCCCCTCGCCCGGGCGGACACGGTGGTGGTCGCCAATCTGGGCGTCAACACGATCACCAAATACGACGACAGCGGCACCGGTTCGCCTTTCACGAACGCCTTCGTCGACGGCCCGAACGGCCTCGCCTTGGACTCCAGCAGCAACCTCTACGTCTCGACGAATCCGAACAGCATTGAGAAATTCGCGCCCGACGGCACTGATCTCGGAGTCTTTGCGAGCACCGGCCTGAATTTCGCCATGGCCCTGGCCTTCGACAGCAGCGGCAATCTTTACGCGGCCAACTTCGGCGGCAATAGCATCGAAGAATTTGCGCCGAACGGAACCGACCTCGGCGTCTTTGCCTTCGTCACGCGCCCGACCGGGCTTGCCTTCGATGGCGCGGGCAATCTTTATGTGGCAAATTTTGGGGCCACAATTCTGCGCTTTGCACCGAATGGAACTCCGCTCGGCACCTTCGCCACGACGGGCCTGAACAACCCCGAGGGGCTCGCCTTTGATTCGTCCGGCAATCTCTACGCGGCCAACAACGGCTCCGACACGGTCGAGGTTTATTCTCCGAGTGGCGTCGACCTCGGTCCGCTCGCCACGACCGGGTTGCATGGTCCTGTCGGTATCGGTTTCGATACGGATGGCAACCTCTACGTCGTCAACCAACTCACCGCGACCGTCGAGAAAATCGCCCCTGATGGGACAGAATCGATCTTTGCCACGACCGGATTTTTGCCCGCCTTCCTCGTGGTGCAGAAGACGTATAACCTGGTCAACATTTCCACCCGGCTCAACGTCCTGACAGGCGATGACGTGCTCGACAGCGGTTTCATTATCGTCGGAGCCGGCACAAAGACTGTTCTTATCCGTGGGCTTGGTCCGTCGCTCGCCGCTGCCGGCGTCCCAGGCACTCTCGCCGATCCGATCATTGAACTGCATAGTGGATCGACCGGCGCGATTATCGCCGAAAACGATAATTGGAAAAACAACCAGGAGGCCGAGATCGAGGCGACTGGGATTCCCCCGACCAACGATCTCGAGGCCGCGCTCGTCATCACGCTCAACGCGGGCGCTTACACCGTGATCGAACGCGGCAAAAGCAACACCACGGGCGTTGGCTTGCTTGAGATTTACGACCTTGGCGGGGGGATCGGCCCGGAGTTGGCCAACATCAGCACGCGCGGCTTCGTCGGTACCGGGAGCGACGTCATGATCGCCGGCTTCATCGCCCAGAGCAGCACCGGCGGGAGCGGCGAGGCATATGTCCGCGCCCTCGGACCGTCGTTAGCCAGCGCCAGTATCTCGGATCCGCTGGCTGATCCGGTCCTTGGTTTGTACGACAGCAACGGCGCCCTCATCGCCATGAATGACAATTGGATGAGCACGCAGGAGGCCGAAATCGAAGCGACCGGCATTCCGCCGACGAATCCCGCCGAGGCGGCGATTGTCGCTACCCTGATGCCCGGCGCCTACACGGCGATCGAAAGCGGGAACAATGGCGGCACCGGGGTCGGCTTGATCGAAGTTTACAACCTGCATTGATTCTGGACGTATCTCCGTCTGCGAGGGGCGCGGGTATCGCAACAGAACCGCGCCTAACGACCCAAGCCCGTTGCCTCAATGTCCGAAAAGGTCGGCCGTGCGTCGCTTGTGTGGAGATCGCTTTAGGATAAACTTCCGCGAATTGAAAGAAATCTCCTTTCTTCGGGTTGGGCTCGTGCTGGCCGCGCTCCTCTTGCTACGCCTGCCGGCCGCTGGCGCACCCGTCCCCGGTGCTGCGATCAACGCGCCGGTCGATCGCAGTGATTGGCCGGCTGCCCTGCGCAATGTCCCGCTCGAACGTCTCTCGTCCGGCGCGATCAGTCTGCTCAGACAGGAGTGCCGACCTCATTCAAGCGGTCTCCGCCACCGCGGCCCAGACTGAGGCAACCACCTCGGTCACGCTCGACCTGCGGGTGGCGCCGGATCTTCGGCTCGGGGACGATCCAAGCCAGTTGCCACCGACGATGCGCGCGCAAGCCGAACCTCACATCTTTCGCTCCACGGTCGATCCGGAATTTCTGGTCGCGGTTTTTCAGGAGGGCCGCTTTGCGATCAATGGCGGCGCGGTCGATTGCGGCTATTCGGTCACCCATGACGGTGGCCTGACCTGGACCCGCGCGCTGATTCCGAACCTTACGATGACAACGGGTGGTCCGTATTTTCGCGCGACCGATCCGGTAGCCGGGATTGATTTGAACGGCACCATTTTCCTTAACACCGAAGGCGCAACAGACGTCAACTTTGTAAACGGCAACATACTGGTAAGCCGCTCCTTCGATGGCGGCGCGACTTTTGGCGCGCCTTCTGTCGTTTTTAGTCCAGGGAGCAACAGCGATTTCCCCGACAAACCCTGGATGGCGATCAATACCTTTGCCGGCACGGCCAGCGTCGGGCGAATTCTGGTGACCTGGACGCTTTTCGGCACGGCCAACGCTTCGCCGATCATGCGCGCCTACAGCAATGATCACGGCGCGACCTGGAGCAGCGCGGCGGCCATTCACGCGGCCAGCACCTCCGCCCAGGGCTCGCAGCCGGTATTTCTTCATGATGGGAGAGTGGCGATCATTTATTGGAATTTTGCCGACAGCGGCTACAGCGGCGGGGACACTCCGGCTCCGGGGCCGGAGGCGATCGACATGGTCCTGTCGAATGACGGTGGCGTGACGTTCGGCGCGCCGACGCTGGTCACTACCGTGGCACGCTACAACCAGCCGAGCATCCGCAATGGCGTTTTTCTTCCCTCGGCCACCACCGATCGGACCACGGGGAATCTTTATGTGGTCTATCAGGGTCTCGACACGGCCTTTCTGCCCCGGATCTTCTTTACCAAGTCGACCAACGCTGGCGCGAGCTGGTCGGCGCCAATCGCCGTGACCGACAATCCGGGCACGGGTGTCTTTAACGCCGCCCTCTCGGCCTCGCCCGATGGGCAAACGCTTACCGTGTCGTTTTACGATCAGCGCGACAGTGGCGGCAACACCCTCCTCTGCAATCTTTATCTCGCCCAGTCATTCGACGGCGGCGCGACCTGGCAGCCGAACATTCGCCTAACGAGTGTCACGACCGACGCCAGCCTGGCTCCCCTTACGTCGGATGGTTACATGCTGGGAGACTACCTTGGCATCGCGGAAACAACCGACGTCAATGTGCCGGCGGTCCCGGTTTGGGTCGATACCCGCACCGGCAACCCCGATCCTTTTATTACCCGCGTCGGGATTGCGCCGGAGGTTGATTTCACCAGTTTCCAGGCCTCGCGCCTTTCGCTCGCGCAGATCGAGGACCCACAGCTTGGCGGCCCAATGGGCGACGCCGATGGCGATGGCGAAGATAATCTTTCCGAGTTCCTCTCGGCAACCGACCCGAACGATCCGGCCTCGGTCATTCACACCTCGCGCCAGCTCAACATCTCAACGCGTGAAACGGTCGGTACCGGGGAGGACGTTCTTATCGGCGGTTTCATCATCACCGGCTCGACCCCGAAGACCGTGCTCCTGCGCGCGCTTGGACCATCGCTCGCCGCCGCCGGCCTGAGCGGCGTCTTGCAGGACCCAACGCTCGAATTGCACAATAGCTCGGACTCGGTCATCGCTTCGAACGACGATTGGCGCACGACGCAGGAGGCCCAAATCATCGCTACCGGCATTCCGCCCAGCGACGACCGCGAATCGGCCCTCATCGCCACACTCGATCCGGGCGAATACACCGCCATCCTGCAGGGAAAAAATACCACCACGGGGACGGCACTGGTCGAAGCCTACGACCTCGATGCCACGCCGGCTTCCCGATTCGGAAATATCAGTACCCGTGGGTTGGTCGGGACCGGCGACAATGTCCTGATCGGCGGCCTGATCGTTTCTTCAGAGGAATCGGGCCAGGCCAATGTGGTGGTGCGCGCCCTCGGGCCTTCGTTAGGCACAGCCGGCGTGAGCGGAACGCTAAGTGATCCAACGCTCGAGCTGCACGACTCGAACGGAGACCTGATGGCCGCGAACGACAACTGGCAGGATAGCCAGGGCGGAATCATCGCCTCCACCGGCCTCGCGCCTGCCGACCCCCGAGAAGCGGCGATCTTCGCCACGCTTGTCGCCGGCGAATACACCGCCATCGTGCAGGGGGCGAATGCAACGACCGGGGTCGGACTGGTCGAAGTCTACAATATCCCGTAAGCCGGCCGGTGGCAGGGAGTGGGAAACGTGATTCGAGAATTGTGATTCGATTCGTGATGTAACGGTTCCCGATTCACAAACCTGTCCCACCTTCCCGGAGGATTCCCGAAGACACGATCAGTTGACACAGCGGCCGGCCCGCCCGATGCAGCCCGCAGTGTCATGAAACTGAATCTGTTTTCGTTAGGCGAATGATTGCTCGGGCGTTTGTTTTGGGCGCGGGACTGGGCCAGCGGATGCGCCCGCTGACCGACGATCTGCCCAAACCACTCATCCCGATTTTCGGAAAACCGCTTCTCACTTTTGCCCTCGATCATTTGATCGCGGCCGGCGTGGAATCGTTTGTCGTAAACACGCATCACCTGCCGGAGCGGTTCAAGGAATCGTTAGGCGAACATGGCTATCGCGGCCGACCGCTGAGACTGCTGCACGAACCGATCCTGCTCGAAACCGGTGGCGGGATCAAGAACGCTGAACGCTTCCTGACGGATGAAATCTTCCTCGTTTACAGCGGCGACATCCTGACTGATCTGCCGCTCGCTCCGCTGTTCGAGGAGCATTTTCGCGCCGGCAACGATGTCACGCTTGCACTGCGCTCGACCGGCGTGGCCAGCAACGTCGCCTGTCACGACGGCCGCGTCATCGACATCGGGAACCGCCACGGCCATGCCGGCAACCTTGATTACGCCAACGTCTCCATTTGGAACCGGAACGCGTTCACCCGCTTTTCGTCAGGCGAAAAGGTCTCCTTCGTTCCCGTCCTGGCCGAGTGGATCGCTGACGGCGGCAAAATTGGCGGAGTCGTGATCGAAGACGGCCGCTGGTTCAATCTCACTTCGCCCGCCGAATACCTCGCGATCCATCGCACGATCATGGCGGAAGGTTGGCGACCGGATTATCTGTCGCCGCCCGAGTGGCCGGTGCAGATCGCGCCCGATGCGATTATCGATCCGAGCGCAGAGATTACCGGCTGTTCTGCCATCGGCGCCGGTTGCCGAATCGGCGCGAAAGCAGTGGTCCAGGACTCGATCCTCTGGCCAGACGCGCAAATTGCTCCTTGCGCGCGTCTGAAAAGTTGTATCGTCCGCACCCAGTGCCACGTCGAAGGCACCCTAGCCGACGCAGTGATTTAGATTGTGAAAAAGATGAAGCTGGAACCCAGAAATGCCTCCAAACTCGAAGGCGAACCGGAACGGGGAACGAGACTTCATTCGTTTTCCTACATTCCTGCTTTGAAGGCCCGGTCGGTGCTAAGCATCCGTTACGGCCTGATTCATTCCGTCTTTTCCTGATCCGCGCGAACATGATTCTTTCCGACACACTGCTACGCCAGACGCGCCTCCATTTCCCCCGCTTCGAGGAGGCGGAGGTGAAGATTACGCCGCTCGAAAAAGGCGGCTCGGGCCGCAAGTTCTATCGGGTTCAGTTTTCTCCGGAGCAGTCGATCATCCTCGTGAAATACACGCCTGCACGGGGCGAAAACCGGCGCTTTGTTGCCATCGCGCGATTTCTCGTCGAACAGGAAATTCGCGCACCGCGGATTCATTTTCATGATCCCGCGGAATGTCTTATTTGGATGGAAGATCTGGGCGAAAGCGATCTCTGGAGTTATCGGAATGAGGGCTGGAGCGTGCGGCGCCCGCTCTACGAATCGGCGCTGGCGGACGCGGTCAAACTCCATCGGGTCCCGCGCCCGGCTTCCGCGGAGATCCGACGCCGTCTCTCGGCGCAATTCAACGCCGAGCTTTATCGTTGGGAGCAGAGTTACTTTTTCGAGAACTGCCTCGGCCGCCATTTTGGCGTCGACGAAGAGACTCTACGCGAATTATCGGAACTCCCTGCCCTGAAGGAAATCGCCGTGCGGCTGGCAACCTTTCCGCGCGTCCTCGTCCATCGCGATTTCCAATCGCAGAACATCATCATCCGCGACGGAGAGGCCTATCTGATCGATTTCCAAGGCATGCGTCCGGGGCTCGCGGAATACGATCTCGCCTCGCTCCTTTATGATCCCTACGTGCACCTGACCGGCCTTGAGCGATCGGAATTGCTCGATTTCTATCGGACGGAGGCCGAGGTGAGCGATCCCGCCTTTGTGGAAAAATTTCAGCTCTGCGCGATGCAACGGTTGATGCAGGCGCTGGGCGCCTATGGGTATCTGGGGTTGGTCAAGGAAAGCGCGGGCTTCCTCGCCCACATTCCCACGGCTATCAGATCGTTAGGCGAAGTTCTGGCCGAAATCGACGGCATCGAACCGTTGCGTGCGCTGCTTAGTAGGGTTGCGGCTTAGCGGCATTTTGCGCGTCGCTGGTGCGATTACCGCACGAATGGGTTCCCGCGACGCTCGGCGCCGATCGTGGTGCTCGGTCCGTGGCCCGGCAGGACGATGACGTCGTCGCCCAGCGAGTAGAGTTTTTCGCGAATACCGGCGAAGAGCAATTCGCCGTCGCCTCCCGGCAGATCCCAGCGCCCGACGCCACCGGCAAACAGAACGTCGCCCCCGATGAGCAGCTTGTTTTCACGGGAGAAGAAACAAAGGCTGCCCGGACAATGCCCCGGCACCTCCAGGATCTCGAAGTTCATTCCCAGAAAATCACGCGACGGCGTCCCCTCGATCAGGAAATCGGGCTGCACCGGCTCGATCTCGAATTGGAAACCGAAATCTCGAAAGAAATTCCGCTCGGAAATCATCGGCGCGCTCTCGGGATGAACGCCCATCGGGCAACCAAATCGGCGTTTAATGCTGGCTACGTCCTGGATGTGATCGATATGGCCATGGGTCAAAAGCAGGAGCCGCAGCTCGATTCCCTGCTCAACCAGCCACGCGCAGGCGCCGTCTGGAGCGTCGAAGAGCATCCAGCCCTCGGGCGCCTCCAAGGCGTAGCAATTTGTCTCAAAAATTCCACCAGTGAAACTTCGGTATTCGATCATGCCGTTCTTTCTCGTGCTCCTGCTCGTAATCCCAATCGTGCTCGAACGCCACTCTCTGGGCTTCCGCTCCGATCAGGAGCAGGCGCACGAGTGGAGGGAACGGAACTTGCACCACCAGGACACGCCTGGCATCCGAATCTAATTTTGAATCTTCGCCGGGGTGCGTTGTCTCACTCTTCACTTCACAGGGTTTTTGGGGACCGGTTCCTCAGCTTGCTTTCAAATTGATTTCTGCGAGCTTTTTTGTCCGCTTTTTATGAATAGATTCGTTCGTCGTTCTCTTGCGCTGCTGCCGGGTTTGATGGTCGTCGCGCTGGCTGCGCAACCAGTCTGCGCGAAGTCGGATTCCGAGCAGATAGGCCTTTCCGTCGGGCGTTTGCTCGAGGAAGGCCACTATACTCATCATCCGCTCGATGACGAGATCTCGCGCAAGCTGCTCACCGGTTACCTCGAGATGCTCGATTTCAGCCACCTCTTTTTCACCCAGAAAGACGTCGACGCATTCACCGCCAAATACGCCACCGCCCTCGACGACGACATCCTGCTCGGCAATCTCCAGCCGGCCCACGATATTTTCGCCGTTTTCCAAAAACGAGTGGAAAACCGGGTGAAAAAAATCAAGGAGCTCCTCAAGCAGCCGATGGATTTCAAGACTAGCGACACCGTGCTCCTCAGCCGCCAAAAGGCGCCCTGGCCGAAGGACGAAGCGGAGGCCGACGAACTCTGGCGCAAGCGGATCGAGAACGAATTGCTCCAGGAAAAACTGGCCGATCATCCGATCGAGCCTGGACCGAAACTGGTCGAGCGCCGCTATGACCGGATGTTGCGCAACATCCACGAGGAGGATGCCGATGAGCAGGTCAAATTGTTCCTCGACGCGCTGGCCCAGGCCTACGATCCGCACTCCGAATACCTGAGCGCGTCGGACCTGAAGAATTTCAGCATCAACATGGGGCTCTCACTCGTCGGCATCGGCGCGATGCTGCGAAGTGAAGACGGCTACGCTAAAATCGAGAGCCTCGTTCCGGGCGGCCCGGCGCAAACGAGCGGGCGCTTGAAAGTCGGCGATCGCATCAGCGCAGTCGCCCAGGGATCGAAGGATTTCGTCGATGTCCGCGACATGCGGCTCGACAAGGTGGTCGAGCAGATCCGGGGCAAGAAAGGGACGAAAGTCCGGCTCCTCATCATTCCGGCGAATACGACCGACCCCGCCCAGCGCAAGACGGTCGAGTTGGTCCGGGACGAGATCAAGCTCAAGGATCAGGAAGCGCGCGCCGACATCATCATTAAGAAGGACCGCAACGGCGATCCGGTAAAGCTCGGCTGGCTCACCCTGCCGTCATTTTATGCCGACATGGATTCGCACAAGAAGAGCACAACGAAGGACGTGCTTGCGCTCCTGAGACGGCTGAAGAAGGAAAAAATCGCCGGCCTCGTGATCGACCTGCGCCGGAATGGCGGCGGCTCGCTCGAAGAAGCGATCTCGCTCACCGGTCTCTTCATCAAGTCGGGTCCGATCGTGCAAACGAAAGGCGCCAATGAGCGCGTCGTGATCTCGACCGATCCCGATCCGGGCATTGCCTACGACGGGCCGCTCGTTGTCCTGACCAGCCGGCAAAGTGCATCGGCCAGCGAAATTTTCGCCGCCGCGCTCCAGGATTACGGCCGCGCGGTCATCGTCGGAGACAAAAGCACGTTCGGCAAAGGCACGGTCCAGACCATTCTCGAGATCGGCCGCTTTACCTCTCTTCTCGGCACGCGATCGGATGACGATGGCGCGCTCAAATTGACCATCCAAAAATTCTACCGCGTCGCCGGTGGTTCGACTCAGTTGCACGGCGTGACCTCCGACATCGTCCTCCCGACCCTGACCGATCTGCCGGAGTTCGGCGAGGGCGCCCTGAAAAATGCGCTGCCTTATGACGAAGTGCCGCCGGCCAAATACGCGAAGTGGTCGGATTCACATTCGCTCTTCATCCCAGAGCTAAAAATACGCTCCGCGGCGCGCGTCGCGGCCGATCCGGAATTCCATTATGTGATGGAGGACATGGAACGTCTGCGCAAGAAACTCGCGGACAACCATATTTCCCTCAGCGAAGACGTCCGACGCAAGGAAGTGGCCGAAGAAAAAGCGCGCAAGGCAGAGCGCTCCAAGGAGCGGCTGGCGCGCAACCTGGAAGAGCCAAGCATCTATCGCCTTACCCTGGAGACGATCGACAATCCCAAGCTGGAACTCATCATGTTTCCGGGAAAAATCGCCGAGGCGAAAACCAAAGGCGACCTCAAGAGCGCGCCGGAAGTCGCGCCCGATACGGATGACGAGGATGATTCCGATCTCGACACGGGCGACGATAACAAGCCCGCAGCGATCGATCCGGAACGCGACGAGACGCTGAACATTCTCAGCGACCTGGTGCAGTTGAGCGCCGGCCCGAAGACGGCCAGCACCGCGCAAACGAGTCGTTAGGCGAGTTTCCGCCCGGCCGATCCTCTCGATTCCCGCGAACAAGGTCGCGGGAAAGAGACAAACTCCTCGACTGGCGCCGGGACGGTTTGCTATAGTCCCGCCCATGCCCCCGCTCCCCAGGCTGACGAGTGTGCTCACCACTGCGTTGGTTCTCCTCCTGCTCGCAGGCGCCACCCCGGCGGAGGACGTGACCGCTGACCTGTCCACTGCCTACGGCCAGGCGATGGCGGAATTTCAAACCGGCAACTACGCCAGCGCCGCGACGCAGCTCGAAGCGCTCGTGGCCCGCGTCGCAGTGACGCCACAGGTCGAGCCGATCTTTTACACGGTCGGCTGCGCCTGGTTTAACGCGGGCGATTACCCGAAGGCAATCGCCGCCTTCAGGAATTACCAGACGAAATTTCCGAAAGGCCCGCACGCCGGTAGCGTCACCTTCGCCATCGCGCAGTCGAATCTGCTGAACAAGAACTTCAAGGACGCCGCCACACAAATGGCGGCCTTGGAAAATGATCCGCAGTTGCGCGAGCAGGCGCTCCTTTTCGAGGGCGAAGCCTTCCAAGCCGCGGGCAAGATCGACGGAGCGATTGGCGCATTGGAAAAGCTCGCGGGCAAAGAAATCAGCACGGCCAAGGCGATGCGCGGAGCGACCATGCTGGCCCGGCTTTACGCCCAGAAAGGCGACGGCGCCAAAGTGCTTCGCACGCTCGAAGCGATCCACCAAAAAATCGCCCTGGCCGAAAACATCATCGAGCTGAACGGGCTGACGGTGGAGCTGGGCGACAAGTTCTACAAAGAGCAGCAATACACGGAGGCGCTCGCCTGCTACCGCCTGGCCTGGCCGCGCGATCAGATCATCCGGCTGCAAAACGAGCGCATCGCCGGCATGCGGCGCCAGATCGAGCAAAACCTCGCCGCGCCGCGTTCGACAGGTCCGACATCACCCAGTTCGCGCCGGCTAATAAGCAACTCAAAGAGTCGATCGCCAGCGCGCAAACCCTGCTCGCCGAATTCGAGAAGCTGCCTTCAATCACGCCGGCGATTTATCTGCGCCTCGGTCGCTGCTTTTACGAGCTCGATCGCAAGTGGGAAGCAATCGTCGTCGACCAGGAAATTCTCGATCGTTTTCCTGAGGGATCCGAGCGCGAACCGGCCCTCTTCGGTCTGATCGTGGCGCTGTCCGAGGTCAACCAGCCGAAACGTGCCGAGGAGCGCTGCGAGCAATATCTGCGCGATTACAAGAACGGGCCGAACGCCGATACGGTTGCTTACTTGTCAGGCGCAGTTGCCCTTCAGGCGGGCGATCCGAAGGCGGCGGAAACTTATTTTGGTCGCATCCTCGAGACCCGGCCGAAGAGCCGTTCCGCGAGCAGATTCGTTACTTGCTCGCCAACGCCAGGTTCACCGCCGGCAATTACGAAGAGGCGGTCGCGGCCTACAAAGAATACCTCGGCGAATTCCCGAAGGGCGGCAACGTCGAGGACGTGAAGTATCGGATCACGCTCTGCGCGCTTTTCGCCGGGAAATATCAGGACGCGATGAATCAGCTCCGGAATTACATCGCGCAACATCCCGAGCGGCACCTTCCTTCCCGACGCGAAATACCGGCTCGCAGTCTGCAAATACGCCGCCTCGCTCTACGACGAAGTCATCGCCGATTGCCAGGCCTGGGAAAAGCAATTCCCGAACAATCTGCAGCTCGGCGAAGTGCTTGCTCTCCTCGGTGACGCTTACGCCGCGAGCGATCGCGAAGCCGCCGCCACCCCGGTTTACATTCGCTCCTACCAGACGGCGACGACCGACGAGGTGATGAACTACTCGCTTTTCGCCGCGAGCAAGCTCCTGCAAAAACGGGGCGAATGGGACAAGGTGGCGGTGCTCTTCAGCGGCTTCGTCAAGGACAAGCCGGATAATCCGACCGTCGTTTCCGCGCTTTATTGGATCGGCAAAGCCAAGGCGCACGAAGGCAAGACCGACGAAGCGAAGCAGCTCACCGCTGACACGATTAAAAAGTACATCACCGATCCGAGCCGCGATGCAGTCGAGCAATTGATCACGCAGCTCGCGCAGTTTTCCGTGAAGAAAAAGAGGCCCGGCGAAATCGTTGCCGCCGCGAGTCCAGACTCGGTCAGGGCGAGACTCCCGTCGAGCCGGGAGCAGAACTCGGCCGCCTGCTTGCCTGGCCGCCAACGACACCTCAGCCACCGCCAGGGCGCGCATTCTATTTGCCAAAGCCGAACTCGCGCGTCTATGCCGAGAACCGGTCGAGGAAGAGAAGAACATCGCGCAAATCGCGAACGCGTTTAAGCCGGAGGACCTGAGCCCGCTGCTTTTGGGCGAGGCGGGCGATTACTTGTCAGGCAAAGGAAAGCTCGAGCGGGCAGCGCAGTTTTATCAGCGGCTGCTGGATGATTTCCCGAAGAGCCAGATGGTCGATTTTGCCTACAACGGGCTGGGCGAGATCGCCTGCCAAAAGAAGGATTATCCGAGAGCGTTGCGTTATTTCACCGACGGCACAGAGAAGATTGCCGCGGCGCAGAAGTTGAAGGATCGTCTCCCTTGGCCGTGCCAGGACACTCCTCGCTCTCGGCAAACTGGACGAAGCGCAGAAGGCCTTCGAGCAGGTCGCATCGGTGCGCGAGTGGCGCGGCGAAGCCACCGCCTTGAGCGTTTATTCGTTAGGCCAGATCGCCGCCAAACGCGGCCAGTGGGCGGAAGCGAATGCCTACTTCCAGCGCGTCTACGTCGGCTATCAGAAGTTCCTGCCCTGGGTCGCGAAAGCCTACATCGCGAGCGGCGAGAGTTTCGAAAAACTGGGCAAAACCCAGGAAGCGACCAACACCTATCGCGAGCTGTTGCGCAACGAGAAGCTGGCCAATTTCTCTGAAGCCGCCGAAGCCCGGAAACGTCTCGAAGCGCTGGGAGACGGATGATGAAGACCTACGAATTGCTTTCACGCCCCTGCTCGTTCTCGACCCGCCTCATGTCCCACCCGCTCCTCCTCGTCCTCCTCCTCGTCCTCGTTACGTCAGTCCACGCCCAAAACATCATCCTCAAAACCGGCGAGACGATTGAAACCAGGGGCGTGCGCCGCTCCGGCGACATGGTGATGGGCAAGATCCAGGTCGGCTCGAGCAGCGGCGAAGTCGGTTATCGAGTCGCCACGATCACCAGGATCGATTTTCCTGATCCGCCGCAGCTAAAAACCACCGCGGAATTCCTCAGCCAGGGCGAACCGAAAAAGGCGCTCGCCGATATCGACCCGGTCGTAAAGATATTACGAGCAATTTCGCGATCTGCCCGGCAACTGGTGGGCGCAGGCCGCGCTGCTCGAAGTCGCCGCCCTGAGCGGAATGCAGCTCGACAAGGCGGCCGAAGCGCTTGGCGACAAGATTCGCAAGAACGTGACCGACCCCGAGACGGCGCGCGTCGCCCAGTTGCAGCTCGTCCCGGGACTTCTACGGACGGAAGACTACGACAAGGCGCTGCAACTCTGCGACGCCGTGATCAAGGAAAGCGCCAAACCGGATGTCCTGGCCGAGGCGTGGGTCGAGAAGGGGCGACACGCTTCCTTAACCAGCGGCAATGGGACGATGCGGTCCTCGCCTATCTCCATGTCCCAGTCTTTTACGCGGACGAAAAACGCTGGATGCCGCCCGCGCTCCTCGGCAGCGCACGCGCCCTCCGCGGTTTGGGAGACTTGGAAGGGGCAAAGAGATCGTTCAACGATCTGACGGCCAAATTTCCAAAATCAGCGCAGGCGGAGATTGCCCGAGCCGAATTGAAGAAGCTGCCAAAATGAAAAACACTGATTCGCGAAATATTTCGCCTAACGAAACTAAAACATCTCGCCTGCCCATTTGCGACCGGGCTGTTTCTGCTCGCCACGCCGGCCCTGGCGCAGGAAGCTTCGCCCACCGCGCCGGCTGCCGGTGTGCACTCCAAAACCCTTTGGCAACAGATTCAGGAAGGCGGCTGGGTCATGTTCCCGATCGCCCTCTGCTCGATCGCGACTCTTTACCTGATTGGAGATGGCGTGATTCGCACCGCCGCAAAAAGGTCGCGCCCACCGAGCACGAGGAATCGCTCAAGACACTTTTCCGGCAGGGCGATTACGTCGGCGCGCACAATTACTGCAAGACAAATCCGTCTCCCCTCACCAAGGTTCTGCGGGTCGGAATCGGTCTCCTCGGTGAGGGCAAACAAGCGGCCGAAGACGGCATGACCGGCGAGCTGGCAAAGGAAAATTCGCAAATGCAGACCTACATCAGCTACCTCTCGGTCATCGGCGTCACCACGCCCATGATCGGTTTGTTAGGCACAGTCACCGGCATGATCAAGGCCTTTGCCAAGCTCGGCTCGAGCGGGATCGGCGATCCCTCCGGGCTCTCCGCCGCCATCGGCGAAGTGCTGGTCGCGACCGCCAGTGGTCTCATCATCGCGATCCCGGCGTTTGGCGCCTTTTATTTCCTGCGTAACCGCGCGGCCGATTCGTTGCACCACGTCCAGGACATCGCGAACAGCCTCTTCCGCAAGATGCCCTATGAATCGCTCGCCGGCGTGCAGCTCGGGGATGATGAACTTTTCGCCGCCACGCCGAATTGGCTGGCGAACGATGTTCGCGGCAAGACTGATCCCGCGGAGCAAACGGCCTGACGACGATGGCAGGCGGAGGCGGAGGCAGCGAAGGAGGCGAACCGGAATTTCAGGTTGCGCCAATGATCGACGTGCTCCTGACGATTCTCGTTTTCTTCATGACGATCACGTCGGCGCAGGTCTTGAAAGTCGATAAGACGATTCAGTTGCCGATCGCGAAGGACGCCCAGAAAAAGGACAACACCCGCGCCGAGGCGATCCTCAACGTGCGCTGGAAACTGCCGGCGAAAAAGGCGCAATTCGTCTTCGATGATCACGTTTACCAAAAGGCGGCCGAGATGGTCGGACCGCTCAAGACCGCGCGCATCACCGGTGAGAAAAAGGTAACGGCAGGCGTCAACCCCACTTTCCGTGCTGTCATCCGCGGCGACCGCGACGTGCCGGCGATCTATGTGTCGCAAGCCATGAACGCCTGCGCCGAAGCCGGGATCAGCGACATCTCGTTCTCGGCCGTGAACAAAGAATGAGAGGGGAAATGACAGCGAATGACGAATGACGAAGGAATGACGAAGCGCGAACGACGACAGAGAGCGACTGCCTTCGGTTTTCGTCATTCGGGATTAATTCGGATTTCGTCATTCGACCTTCGTCATTCAACAACATGCGCCTCGAGCTGAATCCTAAGGAAGGCAACCTCGGTTTCCAGATCGCGCCGATGATCGATGTCGTCTTCGTCATCATGCTTTTCTTCATGGTCATGGCGGGCGCGGTGAAGATCGAAAACGAGCTCAACACCCAACTTCCCGGTACGGCCGAAACCTCATCCTCGACCGACTTTGTCGACGAGCAGATCATTACCATCTCGGACACGGGCGAGATCGCGCTCAACGACGAACCGTTCGATTCCGCGACGAGCAAAGACCTGCCGCAGCTGAAAGCGACGCTGATGCGCCTGAAGCAAAACGCCGACGCCGCCAAAACGCCCGCCGTAGTCACAATCATCAGCGACACCCAGGCGAAATACAGCCGCACGATCGACGTCCTCGACGCGCTCGCCGTGGCGAAGATCGACAACGTCACCTTTACGGTGTCGGAAGAAGAATAGGCGCCTCCTTTTTGCCGCGAGATCAACTCCCCGGCTCGATCCGCGGTGATGGTCAGTCAGCGATTCCGCCAGTGGACCATTCAGTCTCGAACCCGAGCCAGCCGAAAACTCTGGCTCGGTGCGTGAAACAGTCATGATTCTTAGCCTGACCCCAATTTCACCAATTTCCAATAACTTTACTCAAAATCCTTACGGACGACCTCAGATGTTCGGCGTCGCTTCGGTTGTCGACCGCGAATGATACATCCAACGAACACAAGCCCACACAAAACGATTGCAACCACTTCGCCCAATCCAGACCGAGGTCGAATGTGTAGCTGCTGACAACGCCATGCGGATCCAAGAAACACAACGGTTGCGAGACAAAGCGCATTCGCCACCACTCCAGGCAAGAAACGGTAGTCGCGGCATAGTAATCCCACCAACGGCAAGCACTGCAGTAAAACGAGGAGCCCAACCAGTATGCGCGGCAAC
Source organism: uncultured Verrucomicrobiae bacterium (assembly GCA_963776615.1). Lineage (GTDB taxonomy): Bacteria > Verrucomicrobiota > Verrucomicrobiia > Chthoniobacterales > UBA10450 > Palsa-1392. Next base: position 44,644 of record CAVZNJ010000007.1, on the reverse strand, counting down.
TGCAAAGATGTCTCAAATACACAGAACACGAATGAGTAAGCGAAGCCGATAGCCAACACGACTCGAAAAATGATGGTCAAGAAAGCTGCCGCGAGACTTCGCGCATCGGAGACTTTGGCCTGCGACGTGGCCATCGGCCTAACGAGTATTCAGCCGCAAAAATCTGCAATTAGAGGCAGATAAGATCCGTATAATCCGCTTGCCCCGGGAGCTGCCGCCTGTAACACGATGGCGCATGCCCCCGAGGCTGACCCTTCTCCCGTCCCAAGGAAAGCCCGAAAACTTCTCGAAAAGGTGCGCGATCTCATGCGCCTCCGCCATTACAGCATCCGAACGGAGCGCTGCTATTGCGACTGGACGTAGAAGCCTGGCTGACGTGACAGGGAGGGCAAGAGAAGGAGCGGCATGTTCTACGTTTGCGTGTTGCACAGTCAGATCGAGTGCGTGCGACCGCTCCTGCGAATTGTCGGCCGAAATCGTTGGATCGCTGAAGACTGCGTCGAGCTGCGGACGGCGATTCCACCGCCAATTCGTCAGGCCTGGGGCAGATAACTCTTTACAGTCGCCCGATCACCCTGCACCGCGATGGTGTAAATACGGTCGCCCTCCGCCCAGCTCGCCGTCATCCAGTCGCCGGAGCTGGCAAAGATCGGCTGGTCGCCCGGCTTCATTTTCGGCATCGCCGCCCGATCCACCACGAAGAGATGCGCAAGCCGGTTTCCTTCCCGCTGGAAGCAGATCAAGGCCACATCGTGCCCCCGGAACGAAAGAAGACGGCAACCGAGCGGCTCGAGCGCGGCGAGACCCGTCGGAACGTCCGTCGGCAACGCGGCCTTCGCCAACCAGCCCTTGATCGCCCCGAGGTCGTGGCTCTTCATTTCCAGCGGCGGATTGAGCCGAATGAAGCTCACCATCTCCTGCACGTAATCGGGAATCTCGGCTGACGTTGACGCAGGCGCCGGGGCTGGCGCGGCCGGCCGGAACAGACCAACGACCTGCACGGCCAGGAAGAGCAATGCGACAACGCCCGCCAGGATCGCCGCCAAACTCCATGGATTCCTCCCGGCACGCGGCGCGGCCTGGGCGAGAATCCGCGTTTTCAAACCGAAGGGCGCCGTGAGCGCGGCAAGCTGCGCGGCCATGGCACAGTCAAACGCCTGCTCCTCCGCCAGCCAGCGGGCCAATTCTGGATTCCTCTCCGTTTCCCGCAAGGCCTCGGCAAACTGCGGATCGTCCTTGTCCTCACCGCCCGGTCGATACGACTGCAGAATCAAACGCGCCTCCTGCTCAGTCATGCGCCGTTCCTCCGCTCTCTTTGGTTAGGCCAACGCTATCCGCGAGCGCCTTGCGCAGGTGCGCCTTCCCGCGGGAAATGCGCGACATGACGGTGCCGATCGGGACACCGAGCGACTCGGCAATCTCCTTGTAGGAAAGTTGCTGGAGATAAAAAAGCGTGAGCGGCGCGCGGTAGATTTCGTCCAGCGCGAGGAGCGCGCGCTGCACGGTGTCGCCGTCGAGCTGATTCACGACCGATGCCGGAACGCTCTGCGCTTCGATCGCCTCCGCCGTGCTTTCCGAATCGACAAAACGGTCCCGCTGTTTTTTGCGCCCGAGGAATTCGCGATAGAGCGAGGTGAAAAGCCAGGTCTTCACCTTCGACGGGTCGCGCAGTTGATGCCCTTTCGACGCCCAGAGCAGGAAAGTCTGCTGGGTCAGATCGGCCGCATCCGACTCCTGGCGGCTGAGCGAAAGCGCAAAGCGATAAAGCGGCATGTAATAATCTTCCACGAGTTTTTCGAAGTCGAGAGCCGCCACGGTGTGATCGTAAATCGGTGCGGCAAAAGCCGCCAAGTAAATCAACCGTCGCGAGGTGGATTCCGTCTTCGGGAGATGCGAGCGAAGAGGAGCGGACGTTATTCCCGGAAGTTCTGTCCTGCAGACGTCTCCTTCCGGAAGACGCGGGAACCGGCGCTACCCTCCCCTTCGCTTCGCAGCGCGAAGCGTCTACAGCCCCATCTCAGTAAACCCACTTCCCGCCGACGGAGGAGAGGGCGGGCAGTTCACCGGTCGAGTAATCGGTTTTGCCGACTGCGCCCCACATGCGGGTACCGGTCGCATCGAGCCAGAGTTTGCTCATGCTTTCTCCGGTATGGCAGCCCCAGCTTTTGACATAGGCGTCGCGGGCAAAATCGTGTCGGTTGATCTGCTTCAACTCCGATTCGTGCATCCACGCTTTCGACGCGCTGTCGATCACGTTGCTGTAGTCGAAGAGAAAACACGCCTTGTTGGAGTGTCCGAGATATTCGAACCCGGAGATTTTGATCTGATCCCGCGGCTGCCCGTTGTTCAGATAATTGATCACGTCGCCGCTGCGATAAAAGTAAACCAGGTTGAGGTGAAATTTGTCGCGCACGCTGTTGATGTTCGCGATCAGGTCCTGCTTCTCCTGCTTGCCGCGATCGATGTAGCCCGGTTTGTAAACCAGCCATGTGATCATCGCATCGGGGCCAAGTTGGGCGCGCAACTGTTCGGTCCGCACCCGGGCGGCGTGAATGAAGTTGGCCCACCAATGATCGTGCGCAATCGGGCCTTTGTATTGCTCCCAGATATGAAGGGAAGGACCGCCGACACAAACAATGTATTCCCGCCCCTGCTGCGCCTGCGCGGTGACCGCGGCACAGAGAAAAAGGAGAATGGCGAGGCGCTGTTTCATGATTTGAAGTGAAGACTATCTATGCGCGAAACGGAAGAGCGCGCAAGGGACGATCAGTCCGATTGTCTGCGGAGCAACAGTCCCACAAATCCGATCAGGATGAGGAGAACGCCGAAGGTGCAAACGATGGCCGCGCCCGAAGGCAGGTCCCAGTGGAAAGAGAGAAACAACCCGGCGATTCCGCCCAGGAGCGAAATTAGCCACCCGAGAAAAAGACGCGTGCCAAACGACCTGGCGAGGTTGATTCCGCAAACAGCCGGCACAATCAAGTAGGAGAAAACGAGCAGGACGCCGGCGATGCGGACAAAACTGGTGACGACCAGGCCAAAGAGCGCGTAGAAGAGAAAATCCCACCAGCGCACGCGCAAACCGCGTTCGTAAGCCGCGTCGCGATCAAAGGAGACGAGAAGGAGAGAACGGCGAAGGAAGAAGTGGACACTTCCGACGAAGAGAAAAAGTCCAAGGCACTTCCAGACATCGTATGGACTAACGAGCAGGATGTTGCCGACGAGCATGTTCTTGATTTCCTCGTCACCTTCCGCGGCGCGGCTGAGGAGCAGGATGGCCGCGGCTGCCGCTACCACGTAGCTGATGCCGATGATCGCCTCCTGTGGGATCTCGCTGGAGCGCTTCCCGGTGATGGAAAAGATCGCGGCGCCGAACAAAGTGAAGCCAAGCGCAATCCAGAAGGCAAGCCAGCCCTCGAGGTTCAAATGGAGGAGGACGGCGACGCAAATACCTAGCGAGGCCATCTGTGCCATCGCGATATCGATGAAGATGATTCCCCGTTGCACGACGTGGAGGCCGAGATAGACCAGCAGCCAGGGCAAGAGAACGCAGGCCACGATCGGCCAGAACATGACGTCCCACATATGTCAGGTGAGCGTTGCGACACGTTTTTCGGGCAGCGCACGCGACTCGCGTGCCCGTTTCGGCGACTCGCCGAAACCCTCTTCGGTTCCCACGCTGCATCCACAGAAGCAATCGGCGAGTCGCCGATCGCAGCACGCGAGTCGCGTGCGCTCCCCGGAAAAGAGTCGTCGGGCGCGGTCGCTCATTTCAGCGCGGCCGCGAGGTTGTTCACCAGGGCGTCGATCAGTTTCACGTAAGTATCCGTGTTTGGGAGAGCGCCGGGGAACTGCGCGAACTCGACCACTCTGGCGCCGGTCGATTGCGCTACCTTCTCCGCGATCTTCCGATTGTGGTAGGGCTCGACGATGATCACTTTTATCTTCTGCGCCTTCATCTGCGCGATCACCTCCGCGAGATGCGAGGGCGACGGCGGGATGCCCGGTTTTGGCTCGAGAAAGATGTTGATGTTGAACCCAAAACGGTGCGCGAAATAGACCCAGGAGTCGTGATATGCGACGAGGCTTTGCCCTTTATAGGGCAGCAATTTTGCACCCCACTCCTGGAGCTTGGTATTAATCGTCGCCTCGAACTTCTTCTCGTTCGCCTGGTAGTCGGCCGCGTGCGCAGGATCGACCGCGGAAAACGCATTCGCGATATGCGCGGCGACCGCCTTGGCGATGATCGGATCGACCATGAAATGCGGATTTCCCATCGCGTGCACGTCGCCCGCCGCGCGCGTCAACTGCTCCGGCACTTCCATGAGCCGAATTCCGACCGAAGCCTGGACCCGGCCGGGCTGACCAAGCTCAATCTTCGGGTTGCGCGCATTTTGCAGGAGCGGCGGCAACCAGCCGATCTCGAGTTCTGCGCCGCCATCAATCAGGACATCGGCCTGGCGCAGCTTGACGACGAAACTCGGCCGCGCGTCAACGAAGTGCGGATCTTCGGTCGGTTTTGCGAGCACCGTGATGTCGACGTTGTCGCCGCCGATTTCGCGCGCGATCGCGCCGTAATCCGGCAGCGTTGCGACAACGTTGATCTTGGCCTGAGCCGAAAGGAGGAGCGCGGCGAAGAGCGCGCAGCCAGTGCAAATAAGTTTGATTTTGTTCATGAAATCAGAATTTGTGCGCGCCGTGCGCACCGAGGATGAATTCGAATTGGAGAAAGATCGAGTCGGCCTGGCTCGCCGGGAGGAAATCGTTCGCGTCCAGGAAGTCGTGATTGTACTGCAAACGCAGCTTGGAAAACTCCGTCGGATACCACGTGATATCGCCGGAAATTCGCGAACGGCTCTGACGAGTGGGATCATCCGTATAAGCCGAATTCTGCATCTGGAGAACATCGCCGCGTATGCCGGTGGTCCATCCTTTCCTGAAACCCCAGATAACCTGCGAATACATCCCCCAATCGTGGAACGTCTCAGCCACCGGAAAGGACTGATCAACGCCGCGGCCGGCTTGGTAGCGGCGATACATCGCTTCGGTTTGCCATTTGAGGAAAGGGAACCCACCTTCCGCCCGCGGGGATTTCCATTTGTAAAGAAGATCGGCGCCATAAATTTGAGTGCGGGAGTTGGCGCCGGTTTCGTTTGAACCGAAGGCTCCGGAAACACCGGCGAGCACGACCTGGGTCGGGCTCAAATCGACCGAGTTCTCCCAGCGCGGAATCCAGACAAAGTCCTGCAACCCGCGCAGCTCTCGGTCGGTCGTTTCACGCTCGAAAAACAGGCCGTTATCGCCCGGATTCCGGAAGGAGTAACCCGTATTGCCACGCCCGTTCTGCACGCCGAGCATCAACTGCGAATACCAGGAAACAGGCACGGTCCAGGAAACCTGCGTACCGACGCCGCGCAGCCCATCCGATCCGAGGAAACGGCCGTTGACCAACGGATCGTCCGCGAAATCCCAGGTGTGTGGATGGGTCGGGTTGATCCGACCAAAGGCAGCAAAGAACTGACCGGATTTGACCTGCAAGCCCCACGGCAGATCGGTGGTCTGCGCAAAAGCTTCCTCCAGCTCGATCTCGGTTTCGTTGTCGTTGTTCAGTTTCAAAACGATGTTGGCGAAGCCCTCGAAATAGGGGTCGACTGCACCGTCGAGCGCAATCTCCGCGTTGCGCGCGTTGAAACCACGCTGTTGTGGATCGTGGTCGCCGACCTCGAGCTGATCGAGATTCGCATCGGTCGAATAGGCGAGCGTGAAGACGCTGTCGAAAGAGATATTCATGTAGGTTTTTCCTCCGCCCATGATCGTCATCGGCGCGGTCAGCGACGCGCCCACCGCGTTTGCCAAAACCCCTTCGCTGGAGGTCGTGACTGAGGCGTCGGTCGTCGGGAATTGTTCGATCGCTGCAGGGGCAGCCGCACCAGCCGCAGCCGTTGGAATGGGTGTCGGCTGCGCCGTGGTCGCGACCACCGACTCGTCTGTGGTGGGAAAAACTGGTGGTGCGCTGACGGCTGGTGCTGGCGTCGCAGACGGGCTTCCGCTGGCCGGCAAAGTGGCGGGCCCGGCGTTCATTTTTGCGAGGGCGTCCTGCTGCTCTTTGACCTGTTGCTGGAGCGCTTTCACGGTCTCGGTCAGCGCCTGGACCTGCTGGCGCAACGCCTCGACGTCGTTAGGCGAAGGGGTTGGCGACAGGTTTTGCGCAAAGACTGCCACCCGCGCGCAGAGTATCGCCACCAGGATAAGTAATCTCTTCACATTTCATCTCGATTTGAGTGCTCCAGTGTCGAGCGGGATTTTCCCCGGGCTCGAATAGATGCGTTTGGCGCGCCTTGGACGCAAAGTCACGCGGAACGCCCGCGCGCGACCTTTCCGCGCAAAGAGCGCGGTCCCATCCAATCGTTAGGCGAAGGACGGCGGCGCGTGCTCGAGGAGCGAGAAGAAGTGGTCGCCCGGGAAAAGCGCGGCAACAGGCGAAGGCAGGATCGCGAGAAACGGAAGAGCAGCAGGCGCGAGGCAGACCGGCGCAGCAGTCGTCGCGTGACACTGACCGGAAGCGAAGAGCGTCACGATACAGAGGTGCGTTGAGGTCGTTTCGGGATGGAGATATTCGTGCAGACCAGGCGCAGCACTAAGCAGAGCAGCGGCGAAGATCGTCAGGGCAAGGAAGGCGACCAGGCCGAATCGGCCTAACGAAAAGGATTTTTCGTCGTCGCGCGCGCGCATTGCCGGGAAGCTTTCCGCATCGGCCCGTGGATGGCAAGAAGAAGATGAGCGATCACGGTTTCGCGCGGCGCGTTTCGTATTCCTGCCAGGATCGCCAGGCGCGTACCCAGTTTTCTCGCGCGGCCCAGGCTTCAGCTTCCAGGAAATAGAAATAGGCCGGAGCCTCCGGCTGAGCGGTGAAATGCCGCACCGTGGCCAGCGCGTCGTCCGCCTTGCCGGCCGTCATTTGCGCACGGTAAAGAGCATAACCCACCGCGAAGTCGGCCGGATTGCCGGCGAATTTTTGCTCGAGCGCCGTGATCGATTCATCCGACGCCACCTTGGGCAGGAGCGGCGGCGGCGCATAACGACTGACGAGCTGCCAGGCATCGGCGAACTCACCCTGCGCGGCGTGATGGCGGGCGACCCCGAGCCAGGCAAACTCCAGCCATTCGGGATGCGCTTTGACGCCGCGCAGCAGCTCGTCGAGCGGGTCGTGGTTGGACCAAAGCTCAAAGAGCCGCCGTTTTTGCGTGGGCGAAAATTTCAGGAGCGATGGATCGCCTGCCAGCAGATCGCGCATCTCGGCCTCGAACTGCGCCGGAGTCGCGGCTTCGAGGTAATTGATCGTTAGGCCAGGACGATCGATGGCAAACTCGCGCAGGGCTTCATGGACTCTTTGGTCGTAATTCGCGGCATCGGTGAGCATCAGCGCATAGATACCGGCTTCGTTCGCGCCCTGCCGCTGGAGCGCTTCGCGCCAGGCGCTGATCGCGAGAGTCGACTGCCAGCCGAGCCAGGCTTTACCTTCTGCAAATGGCAATTGGTAGGCGTTGGGTTCCAAAAAACGCGCGCGCCGAAAATCATCCAAGGCCAGAGCGATCGGCTGCCGCAGCCCGATTCGAGCAATGGCACGGAGGAAATAAAGCTTCCAGTCAAGCGGCGCCCATTCCAACCCCTGGTTCGCCTGCGCGATCGCTTCCGCAAAACGATGGCCGCGATTCGCAACCACCACCGCTTGGCGGGCGTTCTCCACTCCGATGGTTCCCGGCAGCGGCAGCATGCTGCGCCAGGCCACGAACCAGGCCACGCTGATGCCCGCGAGGAAGAGACCGACGAGGCGAAAGAGAATGGGCAGCCAGCGACTCGGCAACTTCGCCATGGGCCGAATCTGCGCGAGCCCGAGAAGAAAAGTGCCGGCGAGAAAGGAGGCGAAACGGTGTCCGGAGACGTCAACAAAACCGTGCAGCGCGAAAAGGAGCGCGCCGACGAGCGCAGTGTATCGCAGGCGCTGGTTCGTTCCCTCCTTTAAGGGCAACGCTCGCCTGACGAAGACGACCGCTGTAATGAGAAGAAGGAGCAGCGCTGGCCAGCCCGTTTCGGCCCAGACCCAGAGCCAATCGCTTTCCGCATGGAGCGAGTGGGTCACGCCGCGTGACACGTCGCGGAAAAGAGCAAAGACACTCTCGAAATTCCCGAGCCCGATCCCACACCAGGGCGACGCTTTGATCATCGTCCAGGTGTCGCGAAAAATGAGCCAGCGATAATCGGCAGTGACCGCGCCTTCACTCCCGAGGCGGAGATGGAAACGCTCGATCGTTTCGCCGCCAAAGATCAGCAGACCGGCGAAAAGGACAAGAAGAAGCGAAGTTGCGACGGCCACTCCCGGCCCCGACCATTTTCGGAAAGCGAAACGCACCAGCCAGGCCGCAAACCCAACCACGAAGATGAGAATGCCGGCGCGGGAATAGGCCAGAACGAGGGTCGCGACCAGGACGCCAAAGCCGATCAGCCAGATGATCCAACGTTTGTGACCGCGACGGAAATCATCCTGCAGGCAGCCGAGCATGACGAGCGTGGAGATGCCAAAGAAATCGCCGGTCTGATTGGGATTAGGGAAGGGACCAAAGCCCAATGCGTTATGCCAGAACGGGAGAGTCTGCTCCTTGAAGCGCAGGTAAAGGCAAAGCAGGGCGAGCGCAATAATGGCGGCGGAAAAAACGCGCGCCGAAGTCCGAATGTCGCGCAGATGGGCATCAAACGCCGTGACGTAGTATGTCCAGGCGAGACCGGCGAGGAGAAGGCACAGACTGTCGAGCGTCATCCAAGGCTGCGCCGAAACGGTGTCCGCGAGCTGCAGCCCAAAATCCTTCGTTAGGGCGATCCGCCACGGGGACAGATTGAACCAGGACATGGGAAGGAAAGCCATCGCCGCCAGGGCGACGAAAATCAGAGCGGCCGTGTTCAAGACGGGGCCGAGCGAAAAACGCGGCGGCTGGGTGAGCAGGATGGGAGCAAAAAAAACGAGGACGATCGCTTCGCTCCAGCGCTGGGTAGCGCCACCGAGGAAAGCGGCCATTACGACGAGCAAGGGCAATGCGATTACCACCCAGGTCGACGCTGGGCCGCTGGTCGCGGCCGGTCTCTTGGCCGGCGATGACTCGGAAGGTTGCATCGATCGTCTAATTGGGGTGGAATGGATTCCGCGCAACCAGTTTGCGCTCTTCAGATGGAGCGAATCAGTCTTTCTCTCGAGGGGCGACCTAATTCTTCAAGGGTGCAGGCCGCGGCCCGGAGCGTTGCTCGATAACCGTGCTCACCCAGTGCACCAGGGGATTCGTTGCGTGGGCAAGCGCTATCGAGAGGCGCGCCTAACGACCGAGCTGCATCGCCACCTTTTCGTACTCGGCTAGCAGCTCCTGCGGCACTTTCGGCCCGAGCGATGTCAAAAACTCCTTCTGACCTTTCAGCTCCCTGCCCCATTCGCCCGGATTGACCGCAAGAATCTCGTGCAACATCTCTGGCGAAACGCCCTCCAGACCCCCAAGGTCGAGATCCTCCGGGCGCGGCACAGCTCCGATTGCGCTATCTCCCGCTCCACCGCGGCCTTCACAACGATCGACAATCCACTTCAGGACGCGCAGGTTTTCACCGAAGCCAGGCCAGAGAAATTTTCCCTCGGCATTCTTGCGGAACCAGTTGACGTGGAAGATGAGCGGCGGATTCGTCAGGCGTTTGCCGGTGGCGAGCCAGTGCTGGAAATATTCGCCGATGTTATAGCCGCAAAAGGGCAGCATCGCCATCGGATCGCGGCGCACCTGCCCGACCGCCCCGGTCGCGGCCGCGGTTGTCTCGGAAGCCATGGTCGCACCGACGTAGACGCCGTGAGTCCAACCGCCGGCTTGGAAAACGAGCGGCATGGTGTTGCTGCGACGCCCGCCGAAAATGATCGCGCTGATCGGGACCCCGGCCGGATCGTCTACCTCGGGATCGAGCACCGGGTTGTTGCGCATCGGGGTGGCGAAACGGCTGTTGGGATGAGCCGCTTTTTCCTTCGACGCCGGCGTCCACGGATTGCCCCGCCAGTCGATCGCCTGCTTGGGCGGAGCGCCATCCTTCCCCTCCCACCAGACATCGCCGTCGGTCGTTAGGGCGACATTCGTGAAAAGCGTGTCCCGCTCGATCGAATGCATCGCGTTCGGGTTGGATTTGTAACTCGTGCCCGGTACCACACCGAAATAACCACTCTCCGGATTGACCGCGTAGAGCCGGCCATCCTTGCGGATCTCCATCCACGCGATGTCGTCGCCGATGGTGGTGATCTTCCAGCCCCCAAAATGTGGCGGCGGAACGAGCATGGCAAAATTGGTCTTGCCGCAAGCGCTCGGGAAAGCCGCCGCGACGTAATGCTTTTTCCCTTCCGGTGATTCGACGCCAAGGATGAGCATGTGCTCGGCGAGCCAGCCCTGCTTTTTCGCGAGATACGAAGCGATGCGGAGGGCGAGACATTTCTTGCTCAGGAGAACGTTGCCGCCGTAACCCGAGCCGACCGAAATGATGGTGTTGTCCTGCGGAAAATGGCAAATCCAGCGCCGATCCGGACTGACATCGAGAAGCGAGTGAACGCCGCGATTGAATTCGGCATCGGTCTTTTCGCCCAGACGCTCGGAAGCGAGCGCGCCCATCCGGGTCATGATCCGCATGCTCAGCACGACGTAGATCGAGTCAGTAATTTCGTAACCGATCTTGCTCAGGGGTGAATCGGGCGGTCCCATGATGTAGGGCACGACGAACATCGTCCGCCCGCGCATCGCGCCCTTGAGCATGCCATGCAATTTGCTGTAGGTCGCGGCGGGCTCGGCCCAGTGGTTCGTCGGGCCCGCCTCTTCTTCGGTCGGCGTGCAGATAAGGGTGAATTGTTCGACGCGAGCAACGTCGTTCGGGTTCGAGCGATGCAGGTAACAGCCAGGATTTTTCTCCTGGTTAAGCTTGATCAACACGCCCTGGCGGCACGCTTCGCCCAGCAGGTAGTCGTTCTCCTTCTCCGAGCCATCGCACCAAAAAATGTTGTCCGGACTGGTAAGCGATTCGACCTCATGGACCCAATCGAGGACTGCCTTGTTGGCCGGCTTGTCTTCACCCATGCCACTGGGGGCTGAGATGGCAGGAGCAATGTTTTCCATAGTCTTGAGTTCGAAGCGAACGGGCGAATCTCTAGTTTGAACGCTTCAGCCGGGACGCCAAGAAAAAATTCGGTGCTGCTCCGCAATCCGCTGCGCGTGCCACGCGAGGCGCGCCCAGAAGCAGCATGATCCGTCGTTGCGGCTGAAAAGCCGGCTCCATACCGATGCTTGCGCTTCGCGATGCCGGGTCGTTTAATGTGGGTATGTTCGGCGTCGCGACATCGGATGACTATCAACCGGTCGCCTGGATGGGGCGTTACCCGATTCACGTCTCCGACGCTGCTCGTCATCGTGCACGTGGCGTGCATGATCGTTGCCTGCTTTCTCCTCGCGCTCGGTCGGCGGGGCGGTCCTTGGCCTCCTTGCCTTCGATAGCGCGCAGGTCCTGCATGCCGGGCGCTTCTGGCAAATCGTCACCTATGCCTTTGTGCATCCGCCTTCCGGATCTGCTCTGGTTCGCGATCGAGATGTACATGCTCTTCGTCTTTGGGCGGGAAGTGGAGCGATTCATGGGACGCCGCGCCTTTCTCACGCTCTATGCCCTGTTGCTCCTTGTGCCGCCAGTCTTGCTCACTCTCTGGGGCCTCTGGCAACGCACCGGGCTGGCCGGTTCCGCCACGATTCACTTCGGCATCTTCATCGCCTTCGCGGCGATTTATCCGAACGTCGAACTTTTTCTCCGCATCATGGCGAAATGGGTCGCACTCATTTTCGTCGGCGCCTATTCACTCCAACTGCTGGCCTATCACGGCTGGCCAGAGCTGGCCGTCCTCTGGGTAAGCGTCGGGCTGGCCTATGGTTTCGTGCAAATGCGCGGTGCGGGCCCGGAACTCGGCTGGTTAACCGAATGGACTTCGCGCTGGCGTTCGAAACGCTCTTTGCGAGTCGTGCCGCCGCCTTCCGCGCGTCGGGTCGTTGAGCCGGAGGATATTTACGACTCGATCGACCCGGTGCTCGACAAAATTTCCAAGTCCGGCATCGGCAGCCTGACCGCGAGCGAGCGGCGCGCCCTGGATCGCGCGCGCAACCGACTCTTGAACAAATCCAAGTGAACCGATCCGGCGCCCGCCTCGTGACGGCTGAGCGTCGTCATTATTCCGTCCTGGAATGACCGCGACAATCTCTGTCAGCTCATTCCGGCGCTCGTTAGGCTGAATGAATTCCACGAGGTGATCGTGATCGACGCCTCGCCCGGACCGGTCGCCTCGGAAATCGTGCGCGCAGTGGGAGGAATGTATCTCCGAGCGAGCGCTCCCAATCGCGGCAGCCAGATGAATCTCGGCGCAGAAAACGCGACGGGCGACGTCCTCATTTTTCATCACGCCGACTCGACCCTGGCCGCGGAGCATCTCGCCGCGATCCGTCTCGCGCTACGCGATCCGATGGTGATAGGGGGCGCGTTCTACCGCAAATTCGATCGATGCCATCCGCGTCTGCGCCGGCTCGAAATCGCCGGCGCGCTTTCTCACCCGGCATGCTGGGAGCTTCTTCGGCGACCAATCTATCTTCGTTAGGCGCGAAACCTTTCGTGCCCTTGGCGGCTTCGCGCCCGCTGCCCCTGATGGAAGACATGGAATTTTCCCGACCGCCTGCGCCGTGCGGGAAAAGCGGCGGTGCTCGATCCGCCGGTGGACTCCTCGGCTCGGCGGCATCTGCGTCGCGGATCATGGCGCACCTCCATCGAGAACGGCCTCTTCATTCTCCTCTACAAAGGTGGATTCTCGCCGGCCCAGCTGCATCGCTGGTATTACCCAGGACCGCCCTTTCCCGCCTAACGATTCAGTCCTCTCCGCGGAGTCGCTCGAAGAACTCGGCGGGCGTTGAAGCCTCGAGGAGCGACTGGCGGGTCGTCTCATGGTTGAGTCGCCGCGCGAGCGAGCCGACGCAAATCAGATAGTCGTTCACCATCTGTTGCGGAACGGCGATGACAAAAATTAGATGCACCAGATTCTTCTCCCCGGCGAAGGAAACACCCGCCTCGCTCCGTCCGATCCCGAGCAGAAGCTGATCGACCAACTCCGTGCGCGCGTGCGGGAAAGCGACCCCACCATTGGCCACCGTCGAGCTTTTCCCTTCCCGTTCCATGACCGCCTCGAAAAATTCCTTCGGGCTACGCAATTCGCCGCTTCCCGCCAGCAACTCGACAATTTCCCAGACCGCCTCGCCTCCGCTGCGGCCGCGCAGATCGAGCGCGACATGCTTCGGATCGAGCAGGGCATCGAGCAAAGGAGAGATCATGGAATTGATAGATTGACGCGCGCGTGCCGCGATGTCGAATCATTCGCGACAGCGTGGCGAACGAAACTCACCCATCAACCGAGCATGTGGCACTCACTGCTCAAGGCAGCCTCTACGACCAGGGCTACGTCAATGCGATGTCGCATTTTTATCGAGGCGAAATGGGCCGCATCATGGTCTGGCGGACCCGGCTCGACACGACCACGAACTGGGCGGTCACGAGCAGCACCGCCATCATCACGATTGCCTTCTCCAACGCCGGCGTGCCGCACCTCATCTTCTTTTTCAATCTCGCCATCGTCTGGATCATGCTCTGGATCGAGGCGCGGCGTTATCGCTTTTACGACGCCTTTCGCGCCCGGGTGCGCATGCTCGAGGCGCATTTTCTCGTTCCGATGGTGATGGAAAATCGCCACCTCCTGCAGGGCGAATGGAAAAAGCTGGTCTGCGAAGACTTGATCCTGCCCTCGTTCAAGATCAGCAAGCTGGAAGCGGTCGGACGCCGCCTGAAACGCAACTACGTCTTCATCTTTCATTCTCATCATGATCGCGTGGGTGATGAAAATTTTTATTCACGCGAAAGAGCCGATTGACGGTATCCCGGCGTTCTATCGCGCGCTGCGCGTCGGTTACATCCCGTCCTGGCTGGTGGCCTTCATCTTCGTCGGCACGCTCGTTGGCAGTGATTGGGATTACGATTTACGTCGGGCGAAAAACTTCGGGAGAAATCTCCGAGTTCGGCAGCCATCGTTCGCTCTGGCGGATTTGAGACGGTTGCCGGTGACCGCAGGGATCGTCGAAAAGGGAATGCGGACACGTCCTCGCCTAACGAATCACGAGACACGAGAACTTCCGGCGCCTCTGCCAGATCGTGGCGCGACTGCGCGCGCCCGGTGGTTGCCCGTGGGATCGCGAACAAACCCATCAGTCGTTAGTCCCGGATCTGCTCGAGGAAGCCTACGAAGTGGCAGCCGCGATTCGGACGAGCGACGACGCAAATCTGCGCGAAGAACTGGGCGATCTTCTCCTCCAGGTGGTGATGCACGCGCAGATCGCGAGCGAAGAGGACGCTTCACGGTCGAGGATGTGAGCCGCGAGATGGCCGACAAGCTGGTCCGGCGGCATCCGCATGTCTTCGGCCGAAAGCGACGCGCGCGATACCGGGGCCGTGCTCAAGCAATGGGACGCGATCAAACGCGCGGAAAAGAAATCGGAGCGACGAATCTTATTTCAGCCGGCCTAACGAGAGCCTTGCCGGCGCTAATGCTGGCGCAGAAAGCCCAAACCAAAGCCGCCCGCGTCGGATTCGATTGGAGCGAAATCAAGGAGGTGGTGGCAAAGGTGAATGAAGAACTGGGCGAAACGAAGGACGCCATCGCTTCGCAGAACGCCGAGGCGATTGCCGATGAGATGGGCGACCTCCTTTTCGCGGTCGTGAATCTGGTCCGCAAGAACAAACTCGACGCCGAGACCGTGCTGGCGGCAGCAACGGAGAAATTCATCACGCGTTTTCACGCTATGGAGCGCGAGTTGCAGGCGCGGGGACGGCAGCTGGGCGAAGTCGATCTCGTGACGATGGATGAAATCTGGAATCGGGTGAAGTTGCAGGCCGAAACGCGAGATGACAACCCCCTTCCGCGCCACTAAAATCGCCGCCTAACAATGGAGACCGAATACAAAGTTCGCCTCGAGATTTTCGAAGGCCCGCTCGATCTCCTCCTCTATCTGATTAAGCGTGACGAGCTCGACATTTACGACATCTCGCTCGAGCGGATCACGCGGCAATACCTCGAATATCTCCAGGCCTTCAAAGAGTTAAATATCGACGTTGCGGGCGAGTTCGTCGTCATGGCAGCGAACCTGATCTACCTGAAGAGCCGCAACCTGCTCCCGGCCGATCAGCAGCCGCCCGAGGAGGATGTCGACGAGGACGATCCGCGCTGGGATTTGATCCGCCAGTTGATCGAATACAAAAAGTTCAAGGAAGCGGCCTCGCAGTTGCAGACGCGCGAGCTGGAACAGGAACGGATTTTTGCGCGGATCGGCGACGGCATCGTGCCCGAAATCGCGCCGCTGCATCTCGGAGAGGTGGGAATTTTCCAGCTCATCAACGCCTTCCAGAGCGTGATTAAGCGGCTGGAGGCACGGGAAGATTTGCAGGAGATTTTTGGCGAAAATTTTACTGTCTCGGACAAGATCGAACGAATCCTGCAAAGCCTTGCCGGCGGCGCCTCGGTCCGATTCTCGGACTTGTTCGCGCACATGGCTTCGCAGGTGGAAGTGGTCGTGACGTTCCTTGCCTTGCTCGAATTGATCCGGCTCAAGCAGGTGCGGGCGATCCAGCCTGACGAGTTTGCGGAGATCGAAATCGCGCCGGTCGCGACGTGATGGGGCGAGTTCTGATTGCCGGCTGCGGCTATATCGGTGTCGCAACCGCCGACCTGTTTCACGCTGCGCAGTGGGAGGTGGAAGGTTGGACGCACTCGTCGGAATCTGCGGTGCAACTGGCGGCGAAGCCGTACCGGGTGCGCGCGGTCGATATCGCGGAGCGCGGCGCGGTGGAGTTGGCCGCCACTGCGTTTGACACAGTGATTCATTGCGCCAGCTCTGGCGGCGGCGGCGCGGAAAGTTACCGGCGCGTTTATCTGGAGGGTGCGAGAAACCTTCTCGCGGGGCTGCGGCCAGGCAGATTCGTCTTCACGAGCAGCACATCGGTTTACGCGCAGACCGATGGCGAATGGGTTGACGAAGAAAGCGCAGCCGAGCCGTTACACGAAACCGGCCGCATCTTGCGCGAGACCGAAGAAATCGTTAGGCAAGAGGGCGGCCTCGTCGTGCGTCTGGCGGGAATTTACGGACCGGGACGCTCGGCCGTCCTGCGTAAATTCCTTTCCGGCGAGGCGCGCCTCGAGGACGGAGGCGGGCGTTATCAGAATCAAGTGCACCGCGACGACATCGCCGTCGCGCTACTCTTTCTGGTCACGTTATCCGGTGAGCCCTGGCCGGCGGCGCCGATCATCAACGTGACGGACAACGAGCCGATCACACAACGGGAAAGTTACCAATGGCTGGCGGCAAAACTGCATCGACCACTGCCCGCGGTCGCGACACAAACCGGCGAACGCAAACGTGGGACGAGCAACAAACGAGTCTCAAACCGGAACCTTCGTGCCCTAGGTTGGGAACCAAGGTTCACGACTTTCCAAATCGGAATGGAGACATCGGTGCTGCCAGCGTATCCGATGCTCGGTGCCTGACCTCACGTAGAGGCGATGTCGGAGGGAGCGTCGGCTGGCGGTGCGGTCTCTTTGCGGCAGGCCCACCAAACGCTGCCGATCACGAAACCGATGACGACGAGGAAGGCGGAGATGGTAAGCATGGTGGAATTTTCTGGTCGCACCGTCTACGGCGCAGCTGCGTCGTGTCTCAGACCTGCCAACAACCGTGTCAAGCTTGAAAACGTCTCAAGCTCTGAAAGACGGCCGCACCGATGCGGGCGACGGGCCCGCCGACACTAGCCTAACGTCGGCTCAATCAAACCGAAGTCGCCGCTCTTGCGCCGGTAGAGGACGTTGACCCGCGAGTTGCGCGCGTTCATGAAAACGAGAAACTGGCGGGTCGACATCTCGAGTTGCAGGACCGCTTCATCGACGAACATCGGCTTCACCGGATAACGCTCCGTGCGCACTACGGTGTGCACGTGGTGCTCGTCTTCTTCGATCGGCTCGGGATGAAGAATCTGCTCTTCAAGATGGCGGATATCTTCCTTGCGCGGGCGATGCCGACGCAGAAGGCGTGTCTTATATTTGCGCATCTGCCGGGCGATCTTGTCCGTGACGGCATCGAGCGCGGCATAGAGATCATTGGTTTCCTCGCAGGCTTCGATCGTGATGTGATTGGAACAAACGAGCACGACCTCGGCCCAGTGCCGGTATTTTTCCACCCCGAGAATGACGTGGGCTTCGATGATCTTGGGATAATCAAGATGCAGCCCTTCGATCTTGCGCGTGGCGTATTCGCTGATCGCCGGCGTGATCGCGAGATGACGCCCGGTGACTTTGACGGTTGGATTGGCGTTGGCAGTTTGCATGCGGCTCCTTTGGTTTACATCTGAAAGCGTTCGCCAAGGTAGAGCTGGCGGCTGATCGGGTCGTTGATGAGGAAATCCTTTGTCCCCTCGCTGACCACGCGGCCCTCGTCGATGAGGTATGCGCGGTCGACGATGGAGAGCGTCTCGCGCACGTTGTGGTCGGTGATGAGAATGGCGAGACCGGACCTGCGCAGGTTGACGACGAGTTGTTGCACGTCGTAAACCGCGATCGGGTCGACCCCGCTGAATGGCTCGTCGAGCATGAGCAGCTTCGGCTTGGTGACGAGAGAACGAGCAATCGTCAGGCGGCGTTTCTCGCCGCCGCTCAGGGTGAGAGCGGTATTTTTCGCGATCCGATCGATCCCAAACTGATGGAGCAACTCGTCGCAACGTTGCCGCCGTTCCTTCTTGCTCAGGGGCAGCGTCTCGAGGATGGCGAGAATGTTTTGCTCGACCGTCATCTTGCGAAAGATTGATTCCTCCTGCGGGAGATAGCCCATTCCGAGCCGGGCGCGCTTGTACATCGGGTATTCAGTCACGTCCGTGCCGGAGAAAATAACTCGGCCGCTGTTTGGCCTGACGAGACCGACGATCATGTAAAAGGTGGTTGTTTTGCCGGCGCCGTTCTTGCCGAGCAAACCCACGATCTCGCCCTGACCGACGTCGAGCTTGATCCCGTTCACAACCGCGCGACCGCCGTAAATCTTGACCAGGTCATCCGTCCGCAGGACTTCCGGGTGTTCGTTAGGCTGAAGATTCGCGGCGGGCGACGCTTCGGCCACTGGTGGTGGTGCGCTCGAAGTGATCATTTCTTTTTCCTGGCTCGCGGCCGTTTCGGAGTAGGAGAAGGCGTCGGCGAGGGCGTCTGGTTCTCCTGCCGGATCTCGGTCCGGCTCGGCCCGTGGGTAGTGAGATGTCCCTCCTGATTCAAGACCATGACAGTATCGGGGCTGGTGGAGACGTGAGTATCCAGACCTTGTTGCACGCGGGGGCTTCCGGTCAGGACCACGTTCCCATCGGAGGAAGTATAAACTGCCTTCTCGGAAAGTCCGATTGCTTTTGTAGGCGGGCCGCCTTTGGGATCAGCCCTTTCGCGGACCACACCGACGTGTCCTTCGGCGATCGCTTTTTCCAGGCCTTCGCCTTCCTCTTTGTGAATATAAACCGTCAGCTTGTCTGATTGAATATTGAAGCGCGGGTCAAAGACGCGGACGTGCCCGGTAAAAACGCCGATCCGTTTTTCGGTTTCGAAGGAGGTTTCATCGGAATAAATCTCGGTCGTGATCGGCTGACTATTTGCGGGGGTGGCGGCAGAGGCAGGCGCCGAGGGCGGCTTCCCCGCCGGGGCGGTCTCGGCGGCGCGCGCGGACTCCTGCGCGCCTGACCAGGGGACGCTGGAGAGGAAAAAGAGAAAGGCGGCGAAGGGAATGCGTCTCATTTCTTCGCGGCCTGTCCGGCGATTTCCTTTTGGTTAAAAATCGTCATGTGCACATTGCCCTTCATTGTTCCCTTGTGGGTCATGGTGCTAAACGACATGGCGTCGCCCGCGATCTGGAAATCCGCGCGCTTGATGGTAGTCCGCTGGTTCGATTCAATGACCCGGGTATCGAGATTGAGGGTGGCAACGGTCATGTCGATGTTAAAGTCGGGCTTCTCCTGCTGGTCGTAGGTCTGCATTTTGAGGTCTTTGAAACGGACGTGGTTTTCATCGATGCGGGCGGCGGTTGCGGCCTCGAAGCGGCCGAGGAGGTGACCCTGCAGATCGTAATTTGGCAGGACAAGACCCTTGGCTTCGTGACCGACGGTAAGGGGAATGTTCTTGAGCCCGACGTCCTCCTCCGGCCCGCTCGGAGTGGCTTTGCGGTGCTTGCCTCCGGCAAAAGCGACGCAGCCGCCCACGAGCAAAAAGACAAAACCTAAGCGCGCGCTTCTAAACCAGCGCGCGCTACGAGACGGCAGCATGAATCTTTTTTAACATGCGGAGATGCTTCGGCAAATCCTTTAGCGGAACCTGGTTTGCCCCGTCGGAGAGTGCGCGGGCCGGGTTCTCGTGCACCTCCATGAAAATCCCGTCGCAACCTGCCGCCAGCGCGGCCCGGGCCAGGACCGGCGCAAACCCAGCGTCGCCGGATGTCGCATCGCCCCCGCCTCCGGGGCGTTGCACGGAGTGGGTGGCATCGAAAATAACGTGATAACCGGCCTCACGCAGCCAGGCGAGGGAACGCATGTCGGCGACGAGATTGTTGTAGCCGAAAGTGGTACCCCGCTCGGTAAAGAAGAATTTTTTTGCGCCGAAGGCCATGAGTTTTTCAGCGATGTTGCGCACATCCCACGGCGCGAGAAACTGGCCTTTCTTAATGTTTACCACCCGGCCGGTTTCTGCAGCCGCACGGATCAGATCGGTCTGCCGGCAGAGGAAAGCCGGGATTTGCAGCACATCGATGAACTCGGCCGCAATCGCCGCTTCGTTAGGTGAATGCACATCGGTCGTGACCGGCATCCCGATTTCCCGTCCAATCTCGGCAAGCAAAGCGCAGCCGGCCTGCACCCCGACTCCGCGAAAGGAGCGCACTGAAGTGCGGTTCGCCTTGTCATAGGAAGCTTTGAAAATGAAGGGCAGATCTTCCTCGACGCAGATCTTCGCCAGCTTGCGCGCCATTCGCCTGACGAATGCTTCCGATTCGATTACGCACGGCCCAAG
This sequence comes from uncultured Verrucomicrobiae bacterium, assembly GCA_963776615.1. Taxonomy (GTDB): domain Bacteria; phylum Verrucomicrobiota; class Verrucomicrobiia; order Chthoniobacterales; family UBA10450; genus Palsa-1392. The sequence continues at coordinate 24,441 of CAVZNJ010000007.1, read as the reverse complement.
AATGAACCCCGGCCGCTTCCCACCCAGCACCACCGGACCGATCGTTAGGGCTTTCGTTTTCACGTCTGGGCCATTTTCGCGAAAAGCCTCCGTAAGTCCACGGCGAATAGATTTTTGCTTGCCTCGCCGACCGAACCGCGTCCCTTTCGCCGCATGACGCGCGATGCTTCTCTGACCGGCCTGCCTAACGATGTTTCCGCGGCCCAGGCCGCGACCGATTTCGACCGACTGCAAAAGAAGCTGATTCCTCTTTGGAAGTCGATTGAGTCCTTCAATCAGGACGAGCAGACGATCGTGGTCGTTCCCTCCATCTCGCTCGACATGGATGTGACCGGTTTCGAGATTCAAGGTTACGAGGAGCGCTTCCTTTTTTTGCTGTTTCTCCTCGCGCAACCGCGCGCGCGGCTCACCTACGTCACCTCGCAGGCGATTCACCCGAGTGTGATCGAGTATTATCTCGACCTCTTGCCGAGCGTCATTCGCAGCCACGCGATGAGGCGCCTCACCCTGCTTTCTCCCTACGACGACTCCTCGCGGCCGCTTAGTCTCAAGCTTCTCGAAAGGCCACGGCTGCTCGAACGGATCGAGGCCGGCATTCAGGACAAGGATCGCGCCCACCTCGTTTGCTACAACACGACCTATCTGGAACGAAACCTTGCCCTGCGCCTCGGCATTCCTCTCTATGGCGCGGATCCGCAGCATTTCTCTTTCGGCACGAAGAGCGGGTGCCGACAACTCTTCGCGAGGGCGGGCGTCAGTCATCCGCTCGGGTTCGATAATCTCCAAAGCATCGAAGAAGCGGTCGCCGCCCTGGGTCGCATGCACGCCGAGCGACCGTCGATGCAGCAGGCGGTGGTGAAGTTGAATGAAGGCGTCTCCGGCGAAGGCAACGCTTTGGTCGATCTCTCGAATCTCGGCGCACCGTTCGAGAGTGCGATTGCCGAGCGCGTGCGCGCGATGCGCTTTGAAAAAGCCGATACCCGTTTCGAGGAATACGCCGAGAAATTTCGCAAACGCGGCGGGGTGGTCGAGGAACGGGTCGGCGTAGGGGCGGCCGAAGTGCGCAGCCCAAGCGTGCAATTGCGCGTGACGCCGCTCGGGAGAGTGGAGTTGCTCTCAACCCACGACCAAATGCTGGGCGGACCGAGCGGGCAAAGTTATCTCGGTTGCATTTTTCCGGCTGACCCGGCCTATGCGAGCAAGATCACACGCGACGCGGCCAAGGTGGGCGACCTGCTGCGCGACGCCGGGGTAATCGGCCGTTTCGCGCTCGATTTTGTCGTCACCCGCGCGGACGAAAAAGCTGCCTGGGAGACCTACGCGATCGAGATTAACCTGCGCAAGGGTGGCACGACCCATCCGTTCCTGACCCTGCAATTCCTGGTCGGGGGCACCTATGATGCCGAGACCGCGACATTCACCGCGCCGAATGGGCGGAAGAAATACCTGGTCGCGAGCGACCATCTAGAATCGCCACGCTATCGCGGCTACACACCGGATGACCTTTTCGACCTCGTTGTCACGCGCGGCCTGCACTTTGGCCAAGTCTGCCAGACTGGCGTCGTTTTTCACATGCTGAGCGCGCTCGGGAGCAGAGGCCGGCTTGGCCTGACCGCGGTGGGAAATTCCCCTGAAGAGGCGCGAGAGATCTTCGCTCACGCCAAACGCGTGCTCGACGATGAAGCCCGCTTTAACGAGCTCAAGCTCTGATCGTTTGACGCCGGCAGGCGCAGGCGGGCAAGAACGATCAATTGTTCGAAGCGACCGTTTCGAGCAACTCGGGGTCGGCCGGGACTTCGTCGACCGGGGCGGGCTCGATCGCGATGATGGCGTAACGGCCGGTGTCTTGTTCGGCGTTCAGCTCCACGATTTCACCAAGACGCCGGCCTAACAATGCCTGGCCGATCGCGGTTTGATAGGAAATGATGGCACGTTCCGGGTCGCCGTCCCACGCCCCGAGGATGGTGTAGGTTTCTTCCTCGCTCGTGTTGGTGTCGCGCAGCGTGACAATCGTGCCGATCGAGATCTGGGAGACATCGGCGTTTTCGAACGTCGTGCCGCGGGCCCGATGCAGGTCGCGCTCTAACTCCGATTTGCGACGCATGAGGACGGCCTGCATTTCCTTGGCGGCCTTGAATTCGAAATTTTCGCGCAGATCGCCGTAGGATCGCGCAACGCCGATCTCCCGACTGTTCTCGGGAATCTTCTTGTTCACCAACTCTTCCAGCTCGGCCTTGCGTCTTTGCAGGCTACTCCAGGAAACGACCAGCGCCTCGCTCTTCTCCTCGCCCTGTCCACTGCTAAGCAGGCTTTGCAGTTCGGGATAAAGTTTGATGATCCGGGCCATCAGTGAGCGCTTGGTCAGCTCGTCAAAAACGGGACTCAGCATCAGGCGGCGCATCGAGTCGCGGGCCAGGCCGGACTCCGCGCCCTCAAACATGTCGGGGATCAACTCGCGATCGTCGAGAAGCAGATCGCGCAGGCGCGTGCTCCGACTATTACTCTCGTTGTGCTGATCGCGCTCGATCGCGGAAAGGATTGCTCCTAACAAATCGGGCGTGATCAACTCCCGCCAGTCGGCGCGGTTCTTGCAGAGCCAGAAAAGCATTTCGCTGGTCGCAGAATGTTCGCGCAGGCTGCGATCGAGCGCCTGGAGCATCTCAGCCTGTTTGCCGGCCTCGACAAACAAGCGCGGCACCTGCCCGACCAGTCGCGCATTGTGTCCCTGCATCAACTGCAAGGCGCGCGCCGGCCAGGCTTCGCCGAGCGCGGCCGGGAGTACTTGCATGACGCGCTTTTCCTTGGCCGACGGAAGCTTGGCCAGAATGGCTGCGAGGCGCGGTTCTTCTTCCATGATCAACTGCTCGAGGGTGAGATCGGGATAAGTCGTTTTTAGGGTCGGCGCGCGCTGGAGAAGATCGTCGCGACCGACGATAAACTCGAAGGTCATGGCGGGATTGAGTCGTTGATTGCGGCGCGCGGTTTCCTCGATTTCGCTAATCAGAGGCTGGAGCTGCCTATCGGGTTCTTGGAATTCTTGATGAGACTTGATGATCTGGTCGAGTGCCAAGGTCTGCTCTTTCAGCTGGCGGGCGTGCTTGAAGGACTCGAGCAACTCCTGCGCATGATCGACCGGTCCGGCACGGAGCTCGAGCGGGTCGGTTCTCTTTGGCGGAACGAGGAAATCGCGCTCCTTCTTGAGCAGCTTCTTAGTCGCCTCCCACCAGCGCTTGAACTCCGGTTCGCTAAAAACGTCACCGACCAGCCAGCTGCTGATCTGGGCCTGGGTCGCCTTGCCGCCAAGGCTTTGGAGAATGTTCCGCATCACGGCGGTAGCGTTCTCCTTCAGTTCAATCTTGAGCGCGGGAAGATCGCTTGCCTTGCGGGCAAGGAAGTGTTCGGCCGGAATCGGCGTCAGATTATCGGCCGCGTACTGCGGCTGCATCGGGTGCGCCCTCTTCTTCTCGAAGTCGATCAGGATCTGATTGAGGAGAAGGTTCCAGGAAGCGACGCGGCCAAAACCCCAGCTCTTGTGGAGGCAGAAGGCGCCCGGCTTGAGTTGTTCGAGCGTTTCGGCGCCTGCAGTCGTTAGTTTCCCGGAGTCGACCAACTTTTGCAGCTCTGCGTCCATAAAAAGGTTGAGCGTTATGATGCACGACAGGCCGCGTCCGCGCAAACGATCGGGCCCTCTGTTTCCGTGTTGCTCCCTTTCCTCACTCGTGGAAACCTAGCGCCTCGTGTCGGTCAGCATCTGGTTTTGGGTTACGTTTCACGCTGGAGTTTTCGCCGCGCTGGCCATCGATCTTTTTAGCGACCGGGCGCACGAACGAATCAGCTTGCGCAGCGCGGTCAGGCGCAGCCTTCTCTGGGTTGCTCTCTCTCTCAGTTTCAACGCCTTTGTCTGGTGGTGGCAAGGCGCCGATCAGGCGATCGATTTTTTTACCGGCTACCTCATCGAGTACTCGCTCAGCGTCGACAACATCTTCGTCTTCGGTCTCATCTTCGCCTACTTCCGGGTGCCGCCGCGCTACGAGCACCGGGTCCTGATCTGGGGGATCGTGGGCGCGCTCCTGATGCGCGCAGCCATGATCTGGTTGGGCGTCGAGCTCGTCGCGAAGTTTCATTTTGTCCTTTATTTTTTCGGGGCTTTTCTCGTCGTCACCGGGGTGCGCATGCTGCGGGGCAAATCTCAGCCGGTCGACCTCGAGCATAACCTCGTTCTGCGAACGATCCGGCACCTCATGCCAGTGACGAACGACTATCACGGGCCAAAATTCATCGCTTTTGTCGGCGCGCGTCGCATGCTCACGCCGCTCGCTCTCGTGCTCATCGTAATCGAAACGATGGATCTGGTTTTTGCGGTCGACTCCATTCCCGCGGTTCTCGCCATTACGCGCGATACCTTCATTGTCTACACCTCCAACATCTGCGCAATTCTCGGGTTGCGATCGCTTTATTTTCTCCTCGCCAACCTGGTTACGCGGTTCATTTATTTGCGCCTGGGTCTGGCGATTGTGCTTTGCTTCGTCGGTTCAAAAATGCTGGCGGAACCATGGGTTAAAGTGCCGAGCTGGCTCTCGCTGGTCATCATCCTCTCCCTCCTTGCCGTCACCACTCTCGCCTCGCTTCAGGCGACGAAGAAGGACGCGGCGCACGCCGCTTGAGAAACAAACATTGCAATCAGTCTGGCGAGTCGATTCACTTGTCCGTCGCGTATGAAGATCCTGTTCCTGATGCTTCTTATCCTGGGTTTCGCTGCTACTTCCTTCGCAGATATCCAGGATCCGCCGTCAGCCGACTACGGCCCAACGCGCAAGCTCGGGCGCGGTCTTAGTAACATGGCCTTTGGCTGGGCGGAGATTCCGGTCACGGTTGCCACGGTCAACGCCTGGGAGGGTAATTCCGCCGCGGCCAGTTATGGCGTGGTGCGTGGAACGGGACGCGCCTTTGTTCGCTTTGGCGTCGGCCTTTACGAAGCTCTTCTCTGGCCGATCCCGACTTACAAGAATACCTATTTTCCTGTGCTGCGCAGCGACATCCCGTGGGTCCATCGCGGCTATGGCGAATTCCCTCCGGAGTTGGGGAACGAATCGAAATATCCTTACGTCCGCCAGGTACTGAATCCTTTGTTAGGCGGATACGGATCTGATGACGATCGATGCGGATTTGGCGGCGCGCATCTCGGCGCTCTTCCAGGAAAACTTTACCCGCTTTGGCGAACTGGGCGCAGCGGTTTCGATCTGGCACCACGGTCAATCAGTGCTCGAACTCCAGGGTGGTTTTCGCGACGCCCGACGCGAAACATTGTGGACGGACGACACGCTTGTGGTCTTCTGGTCGGCGACAAAAGGCCTCGGCAGCGCCTGTCTTCTGCACCTGCTAGAGGAACGTGGAATCGCTTTGGAACAACCGGTTGCGGAATTCTGGCCGGAGTTTGCTCAAAACGGCAAAGCGGCGATCACGCTCGCGCAACTGATGTCCCATCAGGCCGGCCTGGTCGCCCTCGATCAAGCGGTCGAGGTGACCGACTACGCGGCGGTCGTCAAGGCGTTGGAGAAACAGAAGCCGCTCTGGCCGCCGGGCACCGCGCATGGCTACCACGCGCGCACCTTCGGCTTTCTAATCGACGAACTGGTACGGCGGATCGATTCCCGCTCGATCGGAGAATATTGGCGGGAGGTATTCGCCGAACCGCTCGGCCTCGACACTTGGATCGGTTTGCCGGCCGAGAAGAATAACCGCGTCGCGACCATCTACCCGGCGAAGGCGTCAAGCGCGCCGCCGGATGAATTCTACCGTGCGCTGGCAACTCCAGGGACACTTCAGCGAAAGACCTTTACCTCACCCCACGGCCTGCACGCGGTCAGCGCGATGAATTCGTCGGAGAATCGGGCACGGGCCATTGTTTCGTTTGGTGGGATCGGCAGTGCGAAGTCGCTGGCGAAATTTTATTCCGTGCTGGCGAATGGCGGCGCGCTTGACGGCCGGCGCTTCCTTTCCAGGGAGACTCTCCTGCAAATGACCAGGACCCTGACGACCGGCCTGGATCGCGTCTTCGAGATCCCGACGGCTTTTTCCGCTGGCTTTATGAAAGATCCGCCCGACGCCAGGTGGCGAATCTTTGGCCCTTCCCGGCTGGCGTTCGGTCACCCGGGCGCTGGGGGAAGCCATGCGTTTGCTGATCCGGAAAACAACCTCGCCTTTGCTTACGTCATGAACCAGATGGAGCAGCAAATTCTGCCGAACGAAAAATCGCTCCGGCTGGTCAATGCGATTTATGCGTCCTAGCTCTGGTTTGTCTCAGGCAAGCTGAAGCAGAAGCGAAAGTGGCTTTTTACCAACTCGTGCCTGGAGGGATTCGAACCCCCAACCTTCTGATCCGAAGTCAGAAGCTCTATCCGGTTGAGCTACAGGCACCTGACGAAATGGTCGAACAACGGTTGAAAGTCGGGCCGGCAATTTTGTTCTGGGTGGCCAACGGGACTCGAACCCGCAACAGCCAGAACCACAATCTGGGGCTCTACCATTGAGCTATGGCCACCGTCGCGCAGGACTCTAGTTTTCCGGCGCCTAATTGCAAAGACAAAGCAACGCACGCCTCGCGCACGAACATTGCTGCGCCGAAGAACGTCGGCTATTGTCCGGCCCTTCTGGCGATGATCAAAATCGGGCTGCTTTTTCTTCCCGTTCTGGCGCTTCTCGCGTTGCCAGCCGCCGCTCTCGCGCAGGAGGTTGACCCTTCGGAAGTCTTTCTCAAAGCCTACATGACCGCACAGCAGGGTGAAAAACTCGAGCGCGAGAACCAGTTCAAACCGGCTCTTTCGAAATTTCGCTTCGCCGGTTCCATGCTCGAGGAGTTGAAGAAGAATCACGGCGACTGGCAGCCGGCGATTGTCGATTATCGGAGCCGCAAGATCGCCCAGGCTATCCTGCGCGTGCAACGCAAGCTCGCCACGCAAGGCGATCTTGCCGCGACCGCGGGATCGCCCACGGCTGAGAACAGCGCTCCGGCCCCGCCAAGAGCCTCCGCAGCCGAACCGAGCGTCGAGATTTCCGCGGCACTGCCGACGACCAAGCCGACCGATGACCAGGCAGCCCTTCAGGATGCGACCAAGGAATTGCGCGGGCGGGTCGAAGCGCTGGAAACCGAACTAAAGAAATCGCAACAGGACATCTCGACCGCGCAGAAGGAGAAGTTCGAGCTTACAGGCAGATTGCAGGTGACCAACGCCGAACTCGAACAGGCAAAGGGCGACCTGGCCAAGACTTCGCAGGCCGAAAAAGAAGTGCGCGACCAGCTGGCCGCGGCTCAGGAATCTCTCCAGGTCATTCAATCGACCGGCAGCGTCGACCAGAAGGCTGCCGCCGCGCTGCAGGGTGAGATTGTCCAGTTGAAAAAGGCGCTTCAGACCGCCGAGACCGGCCGCGATGTCGCCGAGAAAGAAAGCGCGGAAGCGAACAGCAAGTTGTTTGACACCCGGAAACAGGTCGCCAGCGTAACCCAGGAACGCGACACGATGCAGCGTGAGCGCGACGATGCTCAACGCGAGTTGAAGGCCACGGGTGATGCGCAGGCCCGCGTCCAGGCGCTGGCGGCGAAAAATAGCGACCTGCAAAAGAAGCTGGCCGCAGCCGAGAAGACAGTACGCGAGATTGGCGAGGATCGTCCGCGCAAAATGCAGGAGTTGCAGACCGTGAAGCAAGAGCTGGAAAAGCTGCGTGACCAACTCGTCACCAGTCAAAGAGCCAATCAGGATTCCGAAAAAACGATTGCGGATTTGCGCGCGCAACTCGACGAAACGAGCGAGCGGCTCGCAGCAGCAAAACTCAACGGCGCAACGCCCGAGGAAAATGCGCAGTTGCTCAAAGAAAACCAGATGCTGCGCGCTATCCTGGTGCGAGAACGTCAGGAAGAGGCCCGCCGCGAACAGGCCAAGAAGTTGATGCTCGCGGAGTTCGACAAGCTGAAGATCAAATCCGACGTGCTTGACCAGCAGATTCATCTCCTCGCCGAGCCGATTACGAAGTTGAGCGTGGAAGAGCTGGCGCTCTTGAAAACGCCGGTGATCGTAATTTCCGATTCAGCTCCAGGCACGGTCAAGGCCAGTCTCACGATGGCAAAACCGCCTGTTCCGACCACGATCAGCAATGCACATGCCAATCCAACGAGTTCTGCGCCTCACGAACAGTCCACGCTTGAATCAGTCGCGCAGGGGGAAGACAACCCACGCGGTCCGCCGGCCCGCGCGGCCTTCAAACCGGGCGTACCGCCCGAGCTTGTCTCCCTCGCCCGCGAGGCCAGGGCCAGCTTCGACCAAGGGAAATTCAGGCAAGCGGAAAAGCAGTATCAGGAAATCCTAGCCAAAAGCCCCAACAATCTCTACTCGCTCTCCAATCTCGGGGTCGTTCTCTTTCGTAACGGCAAACTCAAAGCCGCCGAGCTCACCCTGAAGAAGGCGATCGCCCTGGCGCCGCAGGATGAATTCACCCATACCACCCTCGGGATCGTTTATTACGAGCAAAGCAAGTTTGACGACGCGCTCTCCGAGCTAACGAAATCGCTCGCCATCAACCCAAAGAGCGCGCCGGCGCACAATTACCTCGGGATTACGGCGAGCCAGAAGGGCTGGCAGGAAGCGGCCGAGAGGGAGATGCTCGAGGCGATTGCCGATGATCCGGATTACGCCGACGCACATTTTAATCTCGCCGTTGTGTACTCGACGTCGGAGCCGCCGGCGAAAGAACTGGCCCGGCGCCACTATGAAAAGGCTCTTGCCCTTGGCGCCCAGCCCGACCCGGCGCTGGACAATCTGTTGCGCTGACCCGCTGCGCGCTTAACGAGCGCGGAAGCCGTTCCTGGCCGCCAAAAGTGGGAGCACTACGTACGAAACTCCCGCACCAGCGCTTTCTTTCGTTCGTGCCGCAACATCGCAAGATCGATGAGTCTGGACAAAAGCGCGGTGTAGCCGATCCCGGACGCTCCCCACAACTTCGGATACATGCTGATCGAAGTGAAACCTGGGATCGTATTCAACTCGTTGAAGAAGAATTCCCCCGTGGTTCGATCAAGCAGCAAGTCGACTCGCGCCATCCCTTCACCCTCGATCACCAGGAAAACTCTTCGCGCGATGTCCTGCGCGCGTCTGATCTGCTCGACGGCGAGTTTTGCTGGGATAATCAACGCGGCCCCCTTCTCGTCCAGATATTTGGCCTCGTAAGAGTAGAATTCATGCGTCGGGGCGACCTCACCGGGGACGCTCACTAACGGTTCGGCTCCCGGATCGGAATTCTCCAAGACCGACAACTCGATCTCGCGCGAATCGACCGCGACTTCGATCAGAACTTTGGTGTCGTACGCGAATGCGTTCTCTAGCGCGGCGTTCAATCCCGCGGCTTCCTTGACCTTTTGCACGCCAACGCTCGACCCGAGATTCGACGGTTTGACGAAGAGCGGATAACCAAGCTCCCTCTGGATCTGGTCTGCCCAGCGCTGTGGATCTCTCTTCCAGTGCTCGTGCTTGAGCGAGACGTAGGGTACAATGGGAACGTCGGCGTCACGAACCAGTCGTTTTGCGACCTCCTTGTCCATTGCCACCGCCGAGGCCAGCACTCCACACCCGACGTAGGGCACATCTGCGAGCTCCAGCAGTCCCTGGATGGTTCCGTCTTCGCACAATGGCCCATGAACGACGGGAAAAACCACATCGATCGCTTTGGGTTCTTCGCTGCCGCCCAGACCAACCAGCGCACTCGGGTCGGTGGAATTTGGGGGAAGCACGACCCGGGGCGCGTCCTTGAAAACTGGGAGCGACGTCCTTCCCTCGATCAGAGAAAGATCGTTGAGATGCCAGCGGCCTTGCTTGTCGATCGCCACGGGCACGATGTCGAAGCGATCGCGATCCAACTGGTTGATGACAGCCGCGGCCGAGTGCAGCGAAACCTCATGCTCTCCCGAGCGACCGCCGTACAAGACGGCCACGCTCAATTTTTTCATGCGTGGGTTGCTTGACCTAGTTCACCGGCGCGCGAGCAATTCGCGCAGGACAAACTGGAGAATGCCGCCGTGCCGGTAGTAGTCGACCTCGATCGGCGTATCGATGCGCAGCTTGACCGGCACGCGCTGTATCTCGCCCTGTGCGCGCCTGATCTCGAGCGTCAGATCTTGCCCCGGTTGGATCGATTCGGAGAGCCCGCTGATGCTGTAAATCTCGGAGCCATCCAGGCCTAACGATTGCACACTCGTTCCCTCGTGGAATTGCACCGGAAGCACGCCCATTCCGACGAGATTGGAGCGATGGATCCGTTCAAAGCTGGCCGCGACGACGGCCTTCACACCTAACAATCGCGTTCCTTTCGCCGCCCAATCGCGGCTCGAACCGGTTCCGTACTCGGTGCCAGCAAGAATGACGAGCGACGTTTTCGTCTCCGCGTATTTCATCGCCGCGTCGAAGATCGACATCTGCTCGCCGCCAGGTTGATGAATGGTGATGCCGCCTTCGGTTCCCGGCACCATGAGGTTCTTGATCCGCACATTGGCAAACGTGCCGCGGGTCATGACAAGATCGTTGCCCCGCCGGCTGCCGTAGCTGTTAAAGTCCTCGGGTTTGATGCCCCGCGAGACAAGGTATTTTCCGGCCGGCGAGTTGGGCTTGATCGCGCCTGCGGGAGAGATGTGATCGGTCGTGACCGAATCGCCAAAAATGCCCAACGGGCGGGCCTCGCGAATGTCTTCAATTTTCCCGACCGCCATCGAAAAATCGGCGAAAAACGGCGGCTCGTGAATGTAGTCGCTCTTCTCGTCCCACTGGTAAATCTCGCCCGTGCTGGAGCGAATTTCGTTCCACTTCGGGTTTTGATCGGCGAAGTCGCGATAGAGTTTGCGGAAGACCTCCGGCGTGAGCGCCGACTGCATGACCTGGCGGATTTCGCCTAACGACGGCCAGAGATCCTTGAGGAAGACATCGTGTCCTTCCCGGTCTTGGCCGAGCGGGTCCTTTGCCAGATCAAGATCGACCCGACCGGCGAGGGCAAAGGCCACCACGAGCGGCGGCGACATGAGGAAGTTGGCCTTGATGTTTTGATGGACGCGCGCCTCGAAGTTGCGATTGCCGGAAAGGACGGAGGCGGCGACGAGATCGAACTTGTTGATCGCTTCTTCAATCCGCGCGTGGAGTGGACCGGAGTTGCCGATGCAGGTGGTGCAACCGTAGCCGACGATGTTGAAACCGAGCTGGTCGAGATAGGTTTGCAGCCCGGTTGTCGTCAGGTAATCGGAGACAACCCGCGAGCCGGGGGCGAGCGAAGTCTTGACGGCCGGATTGATCGTTAGGCCGCGTTCCACCGCTTTTTTCGCCAAGAGTCCGGCGGCGAGCATGACGCTCGGGTTACTCGTGTTGGTGCAGCTCGTGATGGCGGCGATGAGCACGCTGCCGTGGCCGATCCGACTCTCGCCGTGATGTTGGGCGGCGGGCGGCTCCGCGGGCAATTCGTCGACTGGATCGGGAGTTGGCCGATTGGAAATCATCTCCAGCTTGTTCCGCTCGTCGCCCGGTCGGATTCCCTGGTCCCGCTGGTCGGTCGACGGCATTTCTTCATTGCGCGGAGGCGTGCCGTTTAGCCTAACAAGGTGTGTCTGACCGAGGTCGCCGTTCGATTTTCCGTAGCCGCCGTCCTTGACCGATTTCTCGAGGAGGGAGCGAAAGACACGACCGAGCTCCGGCAGGTTGATGCGATCCTGCGGGCGCTTCGGACCGGCGACGCTCGGCTGCACGGCACGCAAGTCGAGTTCGAGATCGACGCTGTAATCGATGTCCCCTTTCCGCGGCATGCCGAACATTTTTTGAGCGCGGAAATAATCCTCAAAAGCGGCGCAGGTCTCCTCGCTGCGACCAGTCGCGCGCAGGTAGTTCACTGATTCAGCATCGACCGGAAAGTAGCCCATGGTCGCACCGTATTCGGGCGACATGTTGCCGATCGTCGCGCGATCCGGCAGAGGCAGCGAGGCGGCGCCGTCGCCGTAGAACTCGACGAATTTCCCGACCACTTTCTGCGCGCGAAGCATTTGCGTGATGTGGAGCGCGAGGTCGGTCGCGGTCACGCCTTCGCGCAAAGCGCCGGTCATGTGCACGCCGACCACTTCCGGGGTGAGAAAATAGACGGGCTGCCCGAGCATGCCCGCTTCCGCTTCAATCCCGCCGACGCCCCAGCCGACAACGCCAAGACCGTTGATCATGGTCGTGTGCGAATCGGTGCCGACCAGGGTGTCGGGGTAGAAGAGTTGAGAGTCGTTGGTTGAGAGTTGAGAGCTGAGCACGCCTTTGGCGAGATACTCGAGGTTCACCTGGTGCACGATGCCGATGCCGGGCGGGACGAGGCCGAAGGTCTTGAAGGCCTGCTGGCCCCATTTCAGAAACTGGTAACGCTCCCGATTACGCTTGAATTCCATCTCGAGGTTCAGGCGGAGTGCTTGGGCGGAGCCGAAGAAATCGACCTGCACGGAATGATCGACGACGAGATCGACCGGCACGAGCGGCTCGATAATGTTCGGATCGACGCCCAACCGCTCCACCGCGCTGCGCATCGCCGCGAGATCGACGACCAGAGGAACACCAGTGAAATCCTGCAGAACAATGCGCGCGACGACGAAAGGGATCTCGGCGTTGGCGGGTGATTTTGCCTTCCAGTTCGCGAGCGTCTCGACATCCTGGCGCCGGACCTTTTTGCCGTCGCAATTTCGCAGGACAGATTCAAGAACAATCCGAATGGTGACCGGGAGTCGCGAGATCGGACCGACCCCTTTTTCCTCGAGGACTGGCAGCGAGTGAAAAAAAGCGTCGCGGCCGTGACCGGCGTCGAACTTTTGCAGGGTGTCGAATTCGTTTGTCATTCTTTAATCGATCTGAGCAGAGCATCGAAAAGCTGGGATTTGGACGCAGGCGGGACGCCCGACTGCGCGTGGAATGAGCGTCATTTCAGCTCCGCGAGTTTCGTTTTGATTTTGTCGAAATCCGGCAGCTCACGCGCGTCTTCATGCACTTCCGCATATTGAATGACGCCCATGCGATCGATCAGAAACGCGGAACGCTTCGCGACACCCGCAAAACCGAGATGGAGCTGCGGAAGAAAGGAGTCGTAGACGACCCCGTATTGCTGCGCCACTTTGTGTTCGTAGTCGCTCAGGAGCGTCACATTGATTTTTTCCTTCTGCGCCCAGGCTTCCTGGGCAAAGGGATTGTCCCCACTGAGGCCGTAAACTTCGCAGTTGAGATCGCCAAACTCGCGCAAGCCATTACCGACGCTGCACATCTCGGTCGTGCAGGTGCCGGTAAAGGCCATCGGAAAGAAAAGCAGCAACGTGTTTTTATTACCGAAATTTTCGCTTAAGCGAACCGGGCGGGGGCCGTCGGCCGTTTTCGTAGGAAGGGTGAAATCAGGTGCTTTGCTGCCAATTGCGAGTGCCATAATGATGAATGCTTCATCACTATAGAAATGCGCAAGGCGGGGTCAAAGCGTTTGCAGGTTCGCCCGCCGTCGGGAACTGAATTTTCCCGATGCGGTGGAAATTGCGCCGTCGTCAGGCGTCGGCGCTCGAGGGGCGCGCCGTCGCGGAAACGCGCTTACGAGAAGACTTCGATTTGTTGCTCGGCGCTGAATTCGCCACCGGAGCAGCGCCCTTACCGTTCGGCGCGGCTGCGGTGAAAACCACGTTGCCAGGGTTGCCTTTGAATTGCGGCAGTTTCGGCAGCGAATCGGGGGTGATCCGAACAAGCTCGCCAACCCGGATCTGCGAGTAAACTGCCGTCACATCCCTGGACGACATCCGTACGCAGCCGTAACTGGCTGGTTTGCCGATGATCTTTTCCTGAGGCGTACCGTGAATGTAGATGCCACGGTAAAAGGCGTTGGCGTTTGTCTTCTCCAAACCGCGCAACCAAATAATTCGGGTCACGATCGGATCACGGCCCGGGGCGTTAGGGCTAAGGATCTCACCGGTAAAGCGACGCTGGTGGAAGACCGCGCCGGGAGGCGCATGATCACCGATTTTCTCCGCCACCTGTAACCAGCCTACCGGTGTCGCCATGCTGCCCCAACGATCGCCGATCCCAAATTTCGAAGTGGAGATCGGATAAATAGCGGCGCGCTGGCCGTTCTCAAGCACCATGAGTTTTTGGTCGCGCACACTAATGATGACGCGCGGCGGGATGACAGCCTGGGTCCCGGCAAGCAGATCAATGCTCGACGATGCGAGAAGAACGGCAGCGAAAAAGGTGATCCGAAACATCATGGGAATCATATTTAGCGAACGGGCTGGCATTGTGTCACGCACGAAATACAACTTCCGGCGCCGGCCGGAAACTTATGTGCGGCCACCATTGTGCGAGCGAACAGAGTGCAACGTAAAGGAATCCGCCTTCAAACATGACCAGGAACGGCAAGGTGAAATATTGCCCGTGGCGGAGAGCAAACCAGATGAAGTAGCTAAAGTAAATCGCGAATGCGATCTCGATCAGCGGCAGAAAAGACTTTAGCGGCATGTAGCGGCACGAACGCCAGCTCTGAGATTTGCTTTCGATTCCATACTTCGGAGTGCGCTTGAATTCCGAACGATGGTTGAAGACAGCTTCGAGCACGGCACGGGCGTTATTGATCGAAAGGCCGACCCCGAGAGCAATCAGAGCCGGCAAAAGCAGGATCTCCTTCATCCAGGTGCGCGGATATAGTTCGCGCTGGGCGCAAATATAAAAGACCGCAACCGAGAGCGACGCGGTGAGAAAGATCGGGACGTCGAACAACAAAAGCCGCATCCAGCCGGATTGCGGTCCGCCAGTGGCGGGATGCAGAAGCACGCAAAGGCAGGCCAGGAGGAGGTAGGCAAAGTTTGAGATGAGGTGACCGGTGGCTTCGATCTTGATCGGCAGCGGCAAATGGCTGTGCCAAATCCGCGGCAGCAATTTTTTGCACGTCTGGATCGAGCCCTTGGTCCAGCGGTGCTGCTGCGACTTGAACCCGTTCATGTCGACGGGTAGTTCCGCTGGCGTTACGACATCGGCGAGGAAGACGAACCTCCAGCCTTCGAGCTGTGCGCGATAGCTGAGATCGAGATCCTCCGTCAGAGTGTCATGTTGCCAGCCGCCCGACTGCAGAATGCAGGATTTGCGCCAGAGGCCGGCGGTCCCGTTAAAGTTAAAAAAGCGTCCGCTCCGGCTACGTGCGACCTGCTCGAGGAGCAGATGACCGTCGAGAAACATCGCCTGCACCCGGGTGAGGAGCGAGTAGCCACGATTGAGATGACCCCAGCGGGTCTGGATCATTCCGATCTTTGGATCGGTGAAAAAGTGCACCGTGGCTTTGAGCAATTCGGGTTGCGGAACAAAATCGGCATCGAGGATGCAGATGAATTCGCCGCGCGCCGTGGACAGCCCTGCCTCGAGTGCTCCAGCCTTGTAGCCGACCCGATTAGTACGCTGGATCAACTCGACATCAAAACCGAGCGCGGCGAGTCGCCGGACACAGGAGCCAGTGAGCTCACGCGTCTCGTCGGTGGAATCATCCAGCACCTGGACCTGCAAACGTTCGCGCGGATAATCGAGTTCGCTCACCGATTTGAGGAGACGCTCCACGACATAGATTTCGTTGTAGAGCGGCAACTGCACGGTGACGACCGGGAGCCGCTCAAAGAGCGCGAACGGCTGTGGCACCCGCTTCCGATTTTTCAGAAAAAGGTAGACGATGAAGTATCGGTGCAGTCCGTAGCCGGAGAGTCCAATCAGGACGCTCAGGTAACAGAAGGTCCAGATCACATCTACAACGTTTCCTCCCATAACAATGCCCGACGGTGCGCTCGATTAAGGCCCCACAGAGGCGTCATGATGCCGCTTCCGTGTGTTGCGTCAAATCAAATTCTCGGGTACCACGCGAGGGAAAAGATGCGACGAAGAAGCGCCGAGTCCACAGGCGGAAGGGGGCGATTCATCGGACAAAACGCGATCGTTCCATGGCGAGCGCCCGAATGGGGTTCTGCGATTCGGGCGCATCCAGGCATTACTCGTCGGCTGGTTGGCACGCCTGGAGCTTGTAAAGGATAAGGTCGATTCGCCGGTTGCGTCGCGGGCGAAGCGGCTGAAAACTGACCGGCAGTCCGATCGAAACCGTGCAAGAGCAAGACAAACTGCGGAGCCGGCCTTTTGGCCGTTTCGGGCGACTCAACGTCGTTATCAGCATCCTGATCGCCGGCTGGGTGCCGGTGATTTTCATGCTCTTGATCTCCTACACGATCCTGAGCAACACGCTCGAATTGAAAATCCTGCGCGACCGGCAAAGCTTCGTGCAACTCATCGCACATCTCGTGGGAGACGACCTTCTGCGTAGCGGCGAGATCGTGTCCTACTACCAAACGTACGCTCCGGTCGCACATATTTTCAGCGCTCGTTATCCTGACGTTGCCGCCAAGAAATGGTTTCAGGAAATTTATTTCTCGCACCCGCGGATCGACGGAATGTTCATCACAACGGGGGACGGCCGGCTTATTGCATCAATACCGGACGACCCACCGATGACGCTGCAAAGCCAGATTTCAAAGACCTGGCTGGAAAGCGCCCGCGAGGCGAAGGAATTCTATGTTTCGCCGGTGCATCCGCGCTCGTCGGATAATCGCCTGGCGACCGATCTTGTAAGCCCGGTGCACAGACCCGACGGCCCAACCATTGGATTCATTGGCGTGTCGGTATTGGTCGAACGAATCGGTCGGCGCCTGTCGATGATCGATCTCACGGACCAGGCGGAATGCCAGGTCGTCGATCAGAATGGAACCGCGCTTTTCAGCAAGGATTTCAAAGCAAACACCGGCGCAGTTTCTCCGGCCGATCAGGCTTTGTTGAAAAAGATTCGCCACGATAAATCCGGCCACATTGAAGAAAATGGGATGATCTACTCCTCAGCGCGAATCGAGTCGACCGGTTGGACGGTCGTGGTGCGGCAGCCCCGGGCGGTGGCTTACCGACCGGTGCACGTGCTGCTCGAAAAGATGACCTTTCTGGCGAGCTGGCTGATCGTCGGCACCGCCATCATCGCCTGGCTGGCCAGCAAATTTTACCGACGCCAAAGTGAAGCGGCCGCGCGGATCGAGCGAGAAGTCGTTTTCAACGACAAAATCCTCGCGAACATGCCGAGCGGCATCGCCCTGGTCGATCCGGAGACGAGGCGATTCCTTCAGGCGAACGAAGCCTTTGGGCAAATGGCGCGACGCTTCGGTGACTTGCCGGCAGAAAAGGAAATACGCGAGGCGACCTATCAAGAGGTGAACATCGCGCCGCCGGAGGCGATCGAAAAGGTGCTTTCCTTCGGAACGCCCTTCCAACTTGTCGAGCAGCCGCTGGTTGAACGTTCTGGCGTGACCAACTTCGTCAACGTCAATCTGCTACGCCTCCAGGATTCGAAGCAGAACGTGCAGGGCGTGTTGTTCCTGGTCGAAGACAAAACGCGCGATGTGCGTCTGCGCCAGGAACTGATCTCGGCGAACGCGGCCAAGGATCAGTTTCTGGCCCTCCTCTCCCACGAGTTGCGCAATCCGCTCTCGCCCGTGATCGCGATGGTGGGCGAGCTGGAGGCTCGCGCGCCGGACGATGGCTCGATCCGACAACCGCTCGCGGTCATTCGCCGCAATGTCGAACTGGAGGCGCGCTTGATCGACGATCTGCTCGACATCACCCGCATTGCCAAGGGCAAACTGCAGCTCAGTTTCGAAGTCACCTCGGTCCACGAAACCCTCCGCCGTGCCTACGAAATTTGCCGGGAAGACCTCCAGCAAAAGAATCTGAACTTCGACTTCCGCCTCAACGCGGAGCAAGACTACGTGAATGGCGATCCGGCCCGCCTCCAACAGGTCTTTTGGAACCTGATCAAGAACGGAGTGAAGTTCACTCCGAGCGGCGGCCGGGTCGTTGTCGAGACTTCGAACCTGAGCGATGACCGGATCGTGATTCGCACGATCGACAGCGGCATCGGAATCGATCGCGCAAAGATCGAAAAGATTTTCAACGCCTTCGAGCAAGGCCAGAGCTCCATCACGCGAAAATTCGGTGGCCTTGGGCTCGGGCTCGCGATTTCCAAAGCGATGGTGCGGGCGCATGGCGGCTCTATCTCCGTGGAGAGCCCGGTCTCGGCCAAGGCACGACGTTTAGCGTTATTCTGAACACGGTTCCGGCGCCGACGAACGCACAACCTGCAGCCGCGCCGGCTCCCCTGCCTAACGAAGAAAAAGCGAAGCGGCCGGATCGCAAGGGGCATCTCCTTGTGGTGGATGATCATCACGATACCTGCGTCGGCATGAAGCTGCTTCTCGAGCGCCGCGGTTACCGGATCACCCTCGCGCATACGGCCGATCAGGCGATCGAGAAAGCGCAGGTCGAAAAGTTCGATCTGCTCATCAGCGACATCGGATTGCCGGATCGCAGCGGCTACGAATTGATGAAAGAGTTGCGAGCCAGGAGTGCCCTGCGCGGCATTGCACTGAGCGGATTTGGCATGGAAAACGACATCAACAAAGCGCGCGCCGCCGGTTTCTCCAGACACCTCACGAAGCCGATTAACTTCGAGAGGCTCGACGAAGCAATTCGGAGCCTGCTCGTTGACTGACGAGCTACGCCGGGCACACGCGCACACTCACCACGTCCTCGGCAGGCGCGCATCCACCAGTCCGCAAATGACGTGGAGCATGAACTTGTGCGCCTCCTGGATGCGGGCGGTCGATTCGCTTCGCACGAGCAGTTCAATGTCCGCCATGCCTTTGGCCGGTCCGCCACTCCGGCCGAGCAGGGACACTGTCGTCAGGCCACCCGACTTCCCTTCTTCGAGGGCGCGCAGGATGTTTTTGGAATTACCGCTGGTGGTGATCGCCACCAGGACGTCGCCGCGCTGACCGAGCCCTGCCACCTGTCGGGCAAACACTTCGTCGTAACCGTAATCGTTGCCGATCGCGCTCATCAGGCTGCCGCCCTGAGCCAGGTTGAGCGCCGGATAGGGCCGCCGATCAGTCACAAAACGGCAGCCAAACTCGGCCGAGAAATCGGCCCCATCGGCCGCGCTCCCGCCATTGCCGCAAACGAGCACCTTCTTCCCGTCGCACAAACAGCCGGCTATCGCGTCAACCGCCCTCCCGATCGTCTCGGCAAGTTCCTGCAACGACTCCAACGTGCGGCACGCGGCCCGAATTGAATCCTGCAAATGCATCGTGATATCGGCCATAAATTGGTCTCCAGAAGCGTGCTGGAAGGTCGGCCTGCCGATACAACCTGGAGGCGCAGGTTGCAAACAATATCAACCGGGCCTATTCGGCTGACCCACGCTTTTTTGATCTCAGTTTCGCCTGGGAGTTTTGCGGTCTTCTACAAAAAAAGATCGGCGTATTTCCTGCTTAGGGATCGGTTTATCGCGGGCAAACGCCCCTGCGCGGAAGAATTTGATATACAGAAAACACAAAAGTTCATAGACTCCATGCAGGAATCAGAAGCGATTATCAAAGATACATGACTAACGTAATCAGCGCAGACGGAACACGGAAAAATTGCGATGACACCCAGTTCGCTTCTCCCGTAACGCTCTCTGTAATCTTTCCGGCTTTCAACGAAGAGGCGAACATTCGACATACGGTGGAGGCAGCGCGCGCGGTGCTTCCAAAGCTGGCACGGACTTGGGAGATCATCCTGGTAAACGATGGCAGCCGGGATGCGACAACCCCGATCTGTGATGAGTTGGCGGAGCAATATCCGGAGGTCAAGGCGATTCATCACATCGATAACCGCGGCTACGGGGCTGCTCTGAAGAGCGGCATCCTGGCGGCTCGGTACGACTACATTTTCTTTACCGATTCAGACGGGCAATTCGACCTGCAAGAACTCGAAAATCTCATCGAGTGGGCGAGTCACTATGACATCGTCACCGGCTACCGCGCCAAACGACAGGACCCGCCCCATCGCCTGATCAATGCCTGGGGATGGAAAACGCTGGTCCGCATGCTCCTCGGCGTAAAAGTTCGCGATATCGATTGTGCCTTTAAGGTATTCCAGCGCGGGGTGTTTGATCGAGTGCAAATCCGTGCCGTCGGCGCAATGGTGAATACCGAGATCTTGGCGCAGGCGAATGCCTTTGGCATGCGCATCCACGAAATCGAGGTGAGCCACTATCCGCGGCGCGCCGGGAAACCGTCAGGCGCCAACCTGCGTGTCATCGCGAAGGCCTTCCGAGAGCTTTTCAGGCTTTGGGGTCATTTGCGCAACGTCACGCACGAGCAGCCGGGTCTCTTTCAGACCGAGTTGCCAGCGGGCGCGGTGACGAAAATCAGGCGACGCGGCGCGCACAATTTGGGCACAGGTGGCACATCGGTCATGTCCGGTTCCTTGAGGGTCGAGGCGGCTCAATCCAGGGTCACCAACAGGTTTTTTGCCGACTAACGCCGCCGTAAATTCCTGCCTTCAAGGTTAGGCGGGAAAAATGACCATTCACGGGCAACGCTTTTACCGCGGCGGCAGGAGGCCGCCCGAGGCTTTCCCCACTGCGCGCGATGGCGCAGTATCTGCTAAATTGAGCCGGCCGATTCCCTGATGCTAAAGAATCCTTTTTCCCGTCAATCCACAGAGAATCCCCCGTCGCGGTTGCCGCGCCCGCCTCTGCCAACGGAGCGCGGCGACGGGTGATGGTGATTGGCCTCGACTGCGCAGCTCCGGAACTGGTGTTCGATCGCTGGCTCGACGATCTCCCAAATCTCAAGTCGCTCTGCCAAGACGGATGGCACGGCCCACTCCGTTCCTGTGACCCACCGATCACCGTTCCCGCCTGGTCGGTCATGATGTCCTCGAAGAGCCCGGGCCGCCTTGGCGTCTATGGTTTTCGAAATCGGGCGGACCATTCTTACGATCGTTACTCAATCGCCAATTCGCTGGCGATCAAAGAAGACCGGCTCTGGGAAATCCTTTCGCAGAGGGGCAAGCGCTCGATCGTTATTGGCGTCCCCGGCACTTATCCGCCCAAACCGCTCGACGGGACAATGGTGACCGATTTCCTCACGCCCGACACGTCGTGCGAATACACGCACCCGCCGGAGTTCAAACAAGAAATCGAAAGCGTGGTCGGGGAATACATTCTCGATGTGCGCGATTTTCGCTCCGGCAACAAAGAGAAGATTCTGGCCGACATCTACGAGATGACGCGGAAGCGCTTCCAGCTCGCGCGTCATCTCCTAGCGAAGAACGACTGGGATTACTTTATCATGGTCGAGATGGGGACCGACCGCATCCATCACGCCTTGTGGGACAACATGGACCCGGCGCATCGATTCTACGAGGCCGGTAACAAATTCGAGAACGCGATTCACGACTACTACAAGGAAGTCGATCGCGAGATTGGCGATCTCTTGAAGTTTGCCGACGCGACGACGGATGTTCTGGTCGTCTCCGATCACGGCGCCAAACGCATGGATGGCGGCATCTGCGTGAACGAATGGTTGATGGCGAATGGTTATCTCGCACTCAAGGAGCTACCGCAGAGCGCGGTTCCACTTTCCAAAGTGAAGATCGATTGGGCGCGCACCAAGGCGTGGGGCGATGGCGGTTATTACGCCCGCGTTTTTCTCAACGTCGCCGGCCGCGAACCGGAAGGCACGATCGCGCTAGAGGATTACGAGAAGGTGCGCGACGAACTCATCGCCGGACTGAAGGCGATCCCGGGCGAACACGGAGGCGACATCGGCACGCAGGTCTTCCGACCGGAGGAGCTTTACAAGGAAGTGCGCGGCGTGGCGCCAGATCTGATTGTATATTTTGGGGGTCTTTACTGGCGCTCCGTCGGCACGGTTGGCGGAGGAAAAATCCACACCTTCGAAAATGACACCGGACCCGACGGAGCGAACCACGCGCAGAACGGCATGATTATCTGGCGTCCGGCCGGTGGGACGCAGGCAGCCCGCACACTCGAGGGCGCGAAAATCACCGACGTGGCACCCACGATTTTGGAAATCCTCGGTCTGCCCGTTCCCGCCGACATGGAGGGCTCGCCGCTCCGGAACTAACGAGTCGGCCCTCGGCGCACGATGCACGCGAACCCGAAAAACTTCCTCAGTCAGATCAAAATGGTGCGGGCCCGGACGCCGCTCCGTTTGAGTTTTGGCGGCGGGGGCACGGACGTATCGCCTTACGCGGACATCCACGGCGGCTGCGTGCTCAACGCCACGATCTCCCGCTACGTTTACGGGACATTGGTCCCGAAGTCAGAACGCTCGATTGGCTTCCGCTCCTTCGACTACGGCACGGTCGTTTATTGGACGCAGGAGGAACATTTCCAGTTCGACGGACAGATGGACCTCGTCAAGGGAGTGCTAAAACGCTTCGAACTGGATAAGTTCCGAACCGAAGGATTCGATCTCTTCGTCCACGCCGATGCTCCGCCGGGATCTGGACTTGGCAGTTCCTCCACCTTCACCGTCGCGCTCATCGGCCTCTTCCGTGAACTGCTCGGGTTGCCCATCACTTCGAGCGGCATGGCCAAACTTGCTTACGACATCGAGCGCAACGATGTCGGAATCAAAGGTGGCCGACAGGACCAATACGCCGCGGCCTTCGGCGGCTTCAACTTCATGGAATTCAACGGTGAAGAGGTCGTCGTCACTCCCTTGCGCTTGAGCGAATACCTGATCAACGAACTCGAATACAACCTCATCCTTTGCTTCACCGGCAGCCGTGAATCGCAGCCGATCATCGACAGCCAGATGGAGAGTGCGAAGAAGAACGAAGCAGCGCCGGTAGCGGCCATGGATCAGGTGAAAGCCATCGCCTACGAAATGAAGAAAGCGCTCCTCGCAAGCGATCTCGATCGCTTTGGCGAGATGTTGCACGAGGGCTGGCTGCAAAAAAAACAAATGGCCAAGGGCATCACCACGCCGCGCATCGATGAACTCTATGAAGAGGCGCGCAAAGCCGGCGCAATTGGCGGTAAGATCACCGGCGCCGGAGGCGGCGGCCACTTGTTGCTCTATTGCCCGTTTAACAAACGGCACATTGTGCGCGAGCGTCTTCATGCCCTCGGAACTTCGGTGACCGATTTTCGCTTCGACCCTATCGGGATGCAGACCTGGAGGGTTTACAAATGAATGCCCTGGGTCCTCTCCGCCCGCAAAACTTTACGGAAGCCCGCATGGCGTCTAACCTGCTCGCCACATGAAGAAGGTTCCGAAGGTAGTCGTCATTGGCCTCGACGCCGCGACGTGGACTGTCATTCGGCCGTGGATGGCGGAAGGCAGCATGCCGAACCTGGCGAAATTCATGAAGGCTGGAGTATCGGGCACGCTCGAGTCCATTCTCCCGCCGATTACTCCGCCGGCCTGGACCTCGTTCATGACCGGGAAAAATCCGGGCAAACACGGCATCTTTCATTTCGTCGAAACCGAGCATGGTGGTTATGCGATGAACTACGCGAACGCGACCTCGCGCCGTTCGCCCACTGTCTGGAAGCTTTTGAATGATGCGGGCTACACCGTTGGGACGATGAACATCCCATTCACTTATCCGCCCGAGAAGCTGAAGGGATTTCAAATCTCCGGCATGGACACGCCTTCCGAGACGAGCCCATTCATTCATCCGCCCGAGTTGCGGGAGGAGTTGGTCAGGCATCTTGGCGGAATCCAGCTAGATCTCCGGTTTCTCGGTGCGATGTCGACCGACGAGCGGCGCTATCAGGTGCTCGCCGAGATGGAACAGATGGATGAGCAGTGGACAAAAGCCGCGCTTTATCTGCTCGAGAATCATCCGCAGGACGTAATGATGTTCGTCTTCATGTCGATCGACACCGTCCAGCACTACTTCTGGCAGCACATGGACAAGAATCATTTCATCCATGATCCAAAGCTGGCGCCGAAGTTTGGCGATGCGATCCGCAAGGTCTACGAGCGCCTCGACGCCGCCGCCGGCCAGATCATCGATCGCTTGCCCGCCGAGACCGCAATCTTCGTCGTGTCCGATCATGGCGGCGGGCCAGTTGTCGACCGCACGATCTATCTCAACCGCTATCTGGCACAGCTTGGCCTCTTACGTTACAAGGAGGAAGCTGCGTCAGGTGTCCGAACCCTTGGCACCAAAGTCTTGCGAGCCGGGTTTTCACTGCTGCGACGGTCGCTCACTTCGCGCCAGAAAAGCCGCCTCGCCCATCTCTTTCCAAAGATTCTGCAGAAGAGCGAAATGGCTTACTCGTCATTTACGAGTATCGACTGGAGTCGCACCAAAGCCTACTGCAGCGAAGTGCTCGCTTCGCCACCAAGCATCTGGATCAATTTGAAGGGTGTGAAGCCGCAAGGCATTGTCGAGCCCGCAGATTACGCCGCCCTTGTGACCTTTATCATCGAAAAACTGGCCGAGTTGAAAGATCCGCGCAATGCCAAGCCGGTCATCAATCGTATCG
>CAVZNJ010000006.1:0-116503 GCA_963776615.1 uncultured Verrucomicrobiae bacterium | reverse complement strand
CGCCGAGAAAAAATTGCGCAATGAAAAGGATGAGCCCTCCGAAAAACATCAGGCGCCCGCACAGGCGATGCGTCGCCCGCCAGGTCTTGGGATTTTCGAGGGTCCACGGGGTGCGGATACCGACAAAATAGTTGGGACGCAAATTGCCCAGGTAATTTCCCAGGATGACGAAGAAGACGAGCAGGCAGGTCATGATGATTCGACCACCGGCGACGTTCCGGCCTAACGAAGTCGCGATTTGCACGAAAAAGATCGTGTCGAGCAGCAATAGACAAGCGATCCGAACAATCGGAAGGACGACGGGCATCAGGCTCCCCTCGCTCGAGGAGCGCTGCAGTTTGGGATCGAACCACGGCAGAATGCGCAGGAGCACAACCACTCCGAGGGCGGTCAGCGGGATGATGAAAATCCCGGGCGTTTTCGTTGCCCAACCGTTGATCTGACCGCGAAGATCCCAGTGGATGGGGACCCGCGCGGGCAGATCGTTCCAATAGATGGCGAGCGCGACCAAGGGCGCGGTGAGCAGCGCAACTTCCAACCAATCGAGTTTTGTTTTCATTTTCGCTTTCCTTTTTTCATCAGGTCGAGAATCCACCCTAACGAGTCGTCAAGGACCGTCGTTTCGAGGGAATAAGTGACGAACTGGCCTTTTTTGCGGGAGGAGACGAGCTGGGCATGCCGGAGGAGATCGAGGTGATAGGAAATGCTCGGTGCGCTCATGGAGAAGGCCTCGGCGATTTGGCCGGCGGTAAGGTCGCCTTCCTTAAGCATTTCGAGGATGCGGCGGCGAGTCGGATCGCGGAGGGCTTTAAAGAGAAGATTCAATGGATGTATAATTAGCTAAACCTCTAATTATGCTGGCGCGTTTTTCAGAAGGCAACCGAAACATCTGATGCTGAGAGTCTGACGGGGAGCTCGGCTTTCCGCTCATGCCCGGCATTCTTTCAGTGGCGATCGAGGCCGCGCGGGGCGGAGATCAGCAAAAATCCTCGCCTCAACGGACGAGCGATGATCTCGTGTGAGTCGCTGCCATGCCTGGCCGACCACTCACCACCTACACTGCACTGCTGACGAGGGAGCAGGTCGAGGCGCTGCGACGCCTGCTCGAGGAAGCCGGTTTTGAGTTCTCGTCCAAGCCCTATACGCTCTTTTCCGCCCGCAAGAACAAGCTGAGCGTGGCGGTTTACGAAAAAGGACCCAAGCTGCTCCTGCAAGGGAAGGGCATCGAGGATTTCGTGAGCTTTGAATTAGAACCGAAAATTTTCGGCGAAGCGCGACTCGGTTATGAGGAAGTGCATTCGCCGGAAATGTTCGAGCCGCATTTCGGAATCGACGAAAGCGGCAAGGGCGATTTCTTCGGGCCGCTCGTGATCGCTGGTGCCTATACCGATCGCGCAAATCACGCGACAATTTTTGGAAAACGGAACCCAGGACAGCAAACGGATCGGTTCCGACGCGCGTATTCACGCCTTGGCGAAGATGATCCGGCAAACGCCGGCCGTCGTGTTCGACATCGTGCTCATCGGCCCGGAGCGTTACAACGATCTCTACGAAAAGTTCGGCAACCTCAACAGCCTGCTCGGGTGGGGACACGCGCGCGTCATCGAAAACCTGCTCGCGAAACGGCCGGATTGTCCGCGCGCTCTTTCCGACAAGTTTGCCGATGCGCGCGTGATCGAAAAAGCGCTCCTCCAACATGGCCAGCATATCCAGCTCGAGCAGCGGACAAAAGCCGAGTCCGATCTTGCGGTGGCGGCGGCATCAATTCTGGCGCGGGAAGCATTTATCGATTGGCTTGAACGCTCGGGGAAGCAGCTTGGCCTGCCGCTCGGCCGTGGCGTTTCGGCGACGATAAAACAAACCGCGCGCAAGATTGTCGAGAAGGAGGGGCCTGCTGCTCTGCGGCGTTTCGCGAAAGTTCACTTTCGCACCGCGCATGAAGTCGCTCCGGGGCACTTTGCCGCGCCGCCATCACGACGCGAGTGGCGGCGATAGCGCGGGGAGTCGCCGGCCGGTTACGGCAAGATTCCTGCTCTAATTCCCAAGGCGATTTTTCACGCGTGGAGACAAGACTGCTCATCCTCAATAGCGATCCGGTATTCCAGGACCGAGTGCTGGCGATGTTCGACGCCATGTGCAACCTGGAAATCCGAATTGTGCGCTCCCTGATGGAAGCGGTTCATGTCTTGTTGCGGGAAGATCTTGACCTCTTCGTGGTGGAAGGCGAATCGGCGATCGCGATCGAGCAGGCTACCAGACGCTCGCCAGCATTTCCCGTCGCTCGAAATTCTCTGCCTCTTGAACGAAATCGAAGACGCAACCCTGCACGAACAGGCGATGCGGCAAAATCTCCAGCTGGTGACGACGAGTTGCAGCGATCGCTCGCTGCGCAGGCAGCTCCGCGAGATTCTTTCCACCTTCGAAAGAAGCGAAATGATCGCCTCCGAGGGCATCGACCCCTGCCATTCGCTGGTCGGCAATCTTAACCAATTTTCCGCCGCCGAGATTTTGCAAATGAGCTGCATGGGGCAACGGAGCGGGCGCTTCACTTTCAAATCAGGCCGGGGCAACGGCGAGATATATCTGCACCACGGGATGGTGCGGCACGCGGTTTACGACAGCCTCGAAGGCGAGCCAGCCGTGGCGGAAATCTTCCGCTGGCGGCAGGGCCGGTTCTTTTTTGAGGAAGGCATCATCAGCCAGGTGCAGACGGTTACCCGCCCATGGACCCACCTCCTGATCGATAACCTGCAAAAGCTGGATGAAACGATGCAACTAATGAGCGCGCAGCAAAGCCGATGAGAGATGTCACTCTGGAAACTCATCTGCGCCTGCTCACTCTTCAGGTAGAGTCCTGGAAGAAACTGCACGACTTCATCACCTATGCGCTCGACAAAGCGAAGCCGATCATCTCCGGCGACCACGAGCGCCAGTTCACCGACATCCGCGGGATTCTGCTCCAGGAAAGCGAGCACATTTTCACTGAGCTCGGGCTGGTCGCGGAGCTTTCCGGCAAGGCGATGAATGTGCTGCAACGCGTCGTCTCGCTGCGCGCCGTGCGTGAATTCTCGAGCGACGACGCCCGCCGTCTCGAGGCGGACTGGAATTTTGTCTTCACCAGGATCGGGCTCATGCAGGGGCAGTTGAAAGCGCGCCGCAAGGAGCTGCTTGGGCGCAGCATCCTCGCCCATACTCTCGCGCAACTGTTTGGCCGCAAGAAGGCGGCGCGTTAGCCTTTGGGCTACAGAACCTGCGGCTGAGCAAGTCCTTCCGGCTGGCCACCGGTTTCCGGGCGCCGTGCAAATTATTGCGCAATCCATCCGCCCATGGGAGAGTCGGAAAACGAATCCCATACACCATGAGCAAGCTCACAAAACGCGACATCGTTGTGTCGATCAGCAACCAAACCGGAATGGTGCAACACCAGGTTTTCGAGGTCGTCCAGCGAACCCTGGACCAGATTACTGACAGCCTGGCACGCAACGTGGCGGTCGAATTGCGCAACTTCGGCGTCTTTCAACCCCGCCTGACCAAACCGCGGGTGGGGCGCAATCCAAATCAACCCGGCAGCAGTTTCGTGATTCCCTCACGGGCAACCGTGAAATTCAAAGCGGGCAAAATCATGCGACAACGTGTCGAGAAGCTGTCCCGCGAGATGAAAGAGGCCGCGGAACGGCAGGCCAACGGCGCCCCTCAGGCATCGCCCGATGGGGCCGCTGGGAGCGCGGACCACAGCTAGCGGCCGTTCGAGGGCTCTAGCCTAACGAATAACGAGGGGAAGGAGCAAGACCGGCGAAATCGGTCGCCGATTCATTCCGACGGCGACAAGGGTTCCGCCCAGAGCGGAGTTTGCTTTGTGTTCATTGTACGATTGCGCTAAAGGAATCCGCGTTTCATGAAGAAATTTGGCTTCGCTTTTTTTTTCTGCCTGCTCGTCTGCGTCTCCCGCGCTCGCGCAGGAGCAGAGGCCGAGAGCAACGCCGGCCCGAGCACCGCGCCGACCCCGGGACCCGTGCCGCTCGACGTCTTCAAGTTGGAATCCGCCTACGTCTTTGGGAGCGACTTGAACCACGGCGGCAGCTTCGGGAAACAGGACGAGCTTCAGACCAATTTCGAATACGGACACCGCATTCAGTTGGCGGGAAATTATTACCTCCGCCTTGGGATTGCCTATGAGCGTTTCGACTTTGGAAGTACGAGCGCACCCGTGCCCAACCATCTCCAGGCGATGGCTGGCGTGGTGGGAGTGGAATACATGCACGGCAGTGACGTGGGCGCTTTTTTGCAACTCCGTCCCGGATTTTATTTCGAGAACCAGATTGGGATCTCGTCCTTCGACGTGCCGATCGCGCTGGGCGTGATCTTTACCGTTCAAGAGAAAAAACTCTACCTCTTTGCCGGCACCTACGTGTCTTTTCTGCGCGGCCACTTTCCGGCCCTGCCGCTCGCCGGTGTAATCTGGATTGTGAGCAATCACGTTCGCCTCATGGGCATTGTCCCTGACCCAAGGCTGATTTATTCGCCAACCGACAAGCTCGATCTCTGGGTCGGCGGCGAGTTTGTCGGATCCTCCTTCCGAACGGATAGCAACGACAACATCCGGCCGGGAAAACTCAGCGGCGCACAGGTGGATTTCGCCGACTATCGCGCGGGCGTGGGTTTAACCTATACCATCTCGAAGAATTTTCTGCTGGATGCCGGTGCTGGGTATTCGATCCAACGCCAGTTTGACTTTGCGCGCGCGGGCGAAACCTACCGCACTGATCCCTCGCCCTACCTTCGACTTCAGCTCTCGGCTTCGTTTTGAAGTTTTTCGTTGCTATCAAAGCCCTGCGCGTTTCGTTAGGCAAAATGCTCTGCGGACTGCTCGTGGCCGCTGCCTTGGGTGCGCCGCTCGAGGCCGGTCCCCTCGAGGAGCTGCGTTTTAGCGCACAACTTTCCCAAAGAGTCGATCTGGCCAGCCTCAAGAACGGCCAGATCATTTGCACTCGCGGGGCCCTCGGCACCTTCTCGCGCGGAATTTCGCTCCAGTCCTGCTACTTCATTCATGCCCCAATGCAGAATGTGGGCGACGCGCTCCTTCACTGGGATCCTCTGAAGCACGAGAATCTGGAGATTCATTCTTATCGTGAATACTCGCTGCCCGGCGCAGCCGCTGTTTTCGCGAACCTGCGGCTCGAGCCAGGACTTCCGGAGGATCAATGGCTCCTCAAGCAGACAGACCGTGCGACCCAGACCGGCGAGGCCGGCGACCTCCACCTGACGAATAAGGAAGTCTCTCTCCTCGCGCAGAAAAAAATGCCCGCGAGTATCGCCTGGCGGGAGATTCTGCGCCGCCGCAGCGACTCGCTGGCACAGGGCGGACTTGCCGCCGTTGCGCCATACGGCGCGGATCGATCGCTCACGCCCGCTTCGGAATTTGAAGGCTTGCTCTCGCTCGTGCCGCAAACGGCGCGCCATTTCCAACCGATCGCCCAAGCGCGGCCACTCGTCGCCGGCGGCCAGCCTGCCAGTGAAACGGTCGCCTATTGGGAGGCCAGGAAGATACGGGATCACCACATCTTGCAGCTCGGATTCTTCGCCGCGCAGAAAGGGCCCGATTCCTGGCAGGTGGTCGATTGCGTTTATTATCCTTCCGACACCTACTTCATGGCGCTCAATTTCTTCCAACTCTGGCCGGTGGACGGCGGCACGCTAGTCTGGCACGTCGGCCTCGTTTCGGCGCCGTTCCGCAGTTACCTCGGCGGCATCGATCGTTACTTCGCCGGGAAAATCATGACTCAGGCCACCCTTGCCACGATCAAGGCTTTCCGCGCCGATCTCGAGCAAAAGCCCTAGGCCGCCATCCCGTGATCTCGGTCGGTTAATCGTGGATGCGTCGCAAAATCAGGGCCGCACCCACGAAGGTGACGACCGCGCCGACGAATAGAAAGATGAGATCGCCGCCGTAAAAGGCCGGACCCGCCTGGTAAAGATTGACCAGCCGAAACGCCCGGCAAAAGTGCGTGAGCGGAAAGCATTCCGCGAGGTAACGGATGGCGGGCGGGAGCCGCTCCAGCGGCGCGAACGCCCCGGAAAGCACAAAGATCGGGAGCAAAAAGAAAACCGAAAGCTGGATCGCCTGCGTCTGCGTGCGCGAGAAAGCCGAGATGAGCAGCCCCAGACCTAACGAGCAAAGAAGAAAGAGCAGGCAAAGGAGCGCCAGCACCAGGTGCTGATGAAATGCCACGCGAAAATGCCAGCCCGCCACCACGATCACGACCAGGATAAGCAGGATCGAGATCGCGAGATACGGCAGAATTTTGCCCAGCACGATCTCGCCCTGCCGGAGCGAGGTCACCATCAGTTGGTAGAGGGTGCCGGCCTCCCGTTCGCGGGCGATCGTGCAGGCGGTCAGCGTGACGGTGAGCAATTGCAGGATGATCCCGATAATCCCCGGTACGACATATTCGATGAAGCGCTCATCGGGATTGTAAAGCACGTGCGATTTGACTCCCCACTGCGCCATCGCGGAGACAAAAGTCTTCTGCACAGTGACCGGCAACTTCTTTGCCAGATCGATCACACTGTCGGGTAATGCCTCGACCGTCTCCTCCAGCTGCTTCTTTTGAAACTTGCCGAGGTCTTCCTGGATTCGTCCTTCCAATTCGTTCGCCGTGTTCGTGTCGCCCCCGTCGAGAAAAAGCGGAAGAGCAATCGGGTCGCCGTTCTTCAAACCTGCGCCCCAACCCGGCGGAATGAGCAAAGCCGCTTTCACATGTTCGTTCAGCAAATCTGGATGCCCCATGATCTTGGCCGTCTGCTTCCACTGGAAGGTCGGATCCGCGGCCAACTCGCTCACAAGCTCCTCGCTGGCCGGCGATTTGTCGCGGTTCTCCAGCAAAGCCGGGACGTTACTCGATTTCGTGGCCTCAAAAGCATGGCCGAAGATCAGGGTGAAGACCGGCGGCAAAATGAGCAGGAGGACGAGAATGCGCCAGTCGCGATAGATGTGGATGAACTCCTTCACCGCCACACTGCGGATCGCCTGCAGGGAAGAGCGGCCGTTCATCGCAGGGCATCCTGACTGAGCATGGCATTGTAACCCTGCGAGTAGGCGGTGAAGACATCTTCCATGTCCGGCTCCGCCCAACGGTGCGCAACCAGTTTCAACTCGGGGAAGGGCCATTGCCGCTCCCAATCAGCGAGCAGACGCTCCGCGTCCGGCGCATAAATCCGCAGGCTGCCGCTGCGCAGCGAGACACCGAGGATACCCGGCGTCTCGCGCAGCTTGACGAGTGCCTCCATCACCGGCTTGGCGTCAAGCTCGAGCAGCTTGGCCTTGAAGGTGGCCTTGAGCGCGCGTGGCGACGCTTTGGCCAGGAGGCGCCCCTCATGGAGAAAGCCAACCTCGGTGCAACGCTCAGCCTCATCCATGTAATGCGTGGTGACAAAGATCGTCATCCCGTCATGGCTCAGCTCGTAGAGCAAATCCCACATTTGTTGACGGTGCACCGGATCGAGCCCCGAGGTTGGTTCATCGAGAAAAAGTAGCGGCGGCTGGTGGACCAGCGCACAACCGAGCGCGAGCAGTTGCCGTCCCCCGCCGGAAAGGCTCCCCGCCGGGGTGTGCCGCTTCGCTTCCAGATCGACCTGCACGAGAAGACGGTCGACCCGTTTTCCCAATTCGTTAGGCGGAACGCGGGAGGCGCCGGCGAAAAAGCGCATGTTCTCGAGCACGGTCAGGTCCGGATAAAGACTGAACTTTTGCGCCATGTAACCGAACTTCGACCGTACCGCGTAGCGGTCTCGCCAGACCTCGCCGCCGTCGATCGTCGCGTGCCCCGATGTCGGGCGCACCAGCCCGCACAGCATCCGCATCGTGGTCGTCTTGCCAGCGCCGTTCGCGCCCAGGAATCCAAAAATTTCTCCACGCTGGATCTCGAGCGAGAGATCGCACACCGCCACGAGATCGCCATAGCTTTTCGTTAGGCCAGCAAGGACAATGATCGGTTTACTCATCTAAGCGCAAACGCGGCAGGCGTTCATCCAGTCTCTCAGTAGGGAAAACAAATTTTTTTTCAAGAGCGCGCCTTTCCCGCACGTTGACAGCCGGTCCATTCGCTCAAGACTGGAACAGGCAACCGATTCCGCCATTTCAAACGCTTTCCATTACCATGAAGAACTTTTTCCTGCCTCGATCCGCCGCCCTCGCTCTACTCCTGCCCGCCGCCGCTCTTGCCGCCGATCCGGCCGCGGAGATGGCGCAGTTTTCCGTTTTCCCAAAGGTTGATCTTGTCGCGTTGGCCAAGGGTGATATCCGGACCACCAGCGGGCCCCCGATGAGCACACTACGCTACCTCTCGGTGCAGGGTTGTTACATCATCCCAACACCCCCCGCCCAGCTGATCGAAGCCATGAAAAAATTCGATCCGACCGCCTATCGCGACCTCAAGGTTCAGCTTCACACCGACCTGCCGGCTTCGCCGACCGTCGCGAATTTTTCGAAACTGAACAATCTGCCTGACAACCCTGCGGTGAAGGCCTTGATCGCCGCGACCCAAAGCATGTCGCCCAAGCTGCAAATCAGCCGCGAAGAAGCGCAAAAATATTCCAGTGGCCAGCCCGTTTTCGCCTTTTGGACCGATCTCCTGCTCAAACGCACCCAAAATTTCATCGTCGGCGGGACGGCGGCCGAGGCGCCCTACAATCACACCGCCGTCCCCGTCCAGCCAGGGCAGGAGCTGGCAGAACTCGTTAGGCAACAAGCCCGGGTAAACCGGCAGTTTAGCGGATTTCTCGACAGCACGGGTTTGATCGGCGGCAAGGGCTCGCTCAAGCCCGATCTTTATTGGGAACTGGTCGAAGCGCAGGACGAAGGCGTGCTCACTCTCGGTGCGTCCTACCGGCGCGCCGTGCCCGGCGGCGGCTTCCAGGTCGCCGATGGTCTTTACTATTCGAGCGGCGGCTACAATGTCGTCCTCAGCCTCTACCAGCTCTGGCCAGTCGACGTCGGCAACCGTGCCTCGACTCTCGTCTGGCGCGGTAATTTCGTTTCCGCAAATGTCCTGGCCGATCTGCACGGCATCGAGCGGGTTGCCTCCGAATCGATTCTGCGGAAGGACATCCTGAAGTCCGCCAGCATCTTCCGCCGGGAGGCCGACCGATAATTTCCCGTTGGCCGGAGCCTGCTTCCGTCGCTCGAGAAAACGTCAATTCTCAGACCGATTTGATTCGTTAGGCAAGATGCCTGTCCAGCGCGCCGATCTTGCGCGTTTCCGGCCACTTCAAGGCGACGACGAGCACGACCAGAATCGTTCCGATTCCGCCGCCGATGACTGACGCCACCGGACCAAAAACCGCTGCCGTCAGGCCTGACTCGACCGCGCCGAACTCATTCGAGGTGCCGATGAAAATATTGTTCACCGCGGAGATTCGACCCCGCATTTCGTCGGGCGTGAGCAATTGAACGAGCGTCTGCCTGACGATCACGCTCACGCTGTCGAAGACGCCGGTCAGGAACAACATCAGGAGCGAAAGCCAGAACCAGCGCGAGGCGCCGAAGACAATGGTGGCTGCGCCGAAGCCGCTCACGCACCAGAGAAGTGCGCGGCCAGCTTGCCGCATCGGCGGCAGATAGGCAATCGCCACCGCCATGACAAACGCGCCCACAGCCGGTGCGGCCCGTAGCCAGCCGAGCCCGATCGGACCACAGTGCAATATTTGATCGGCAAAAATCGGCAGGAGCGCAGTCGCACCGCCGAGGAGGACCGCGAAGAGATCGAGAGTGATCGTGGCCAGAATCACTTTTTTGCTCAGCACAAAACGAATTCCCTCTCCCAGGCTGCTCCAAGCGCTCCCCGCTGCGCGACGCGCAGTCCGCACTTTTTCGATCGGCCGGACGAGAAGGAAAAAGCTCAGGGCGCAAACAGCATCGAGCGCGTAGATGAACGAAAATCCCAACCTAACGATGAGAAATCCGCCCAGCGCCGGACCGAGCACGCAACTGACTTGAAAGATGCTGCTGTTCCAAGTGACGGCGTTGGCGAAATCGTCCCGCGGCACCAGCGTCGGAAAAAACGAACTGCGTGCGGCCCAGCCAAAGGTGCGAACTGCCGCCGAGAGCAACAACACGACGTAGAGAAGCGGAAGCGAGAGATCGTCGAAATGGAAGGTCGGGTACCGCTCGAAGACGGTCGCGATCGCGCGCAGAAAGTCATTCGCCCGCAGCAGGATCGCGAGTCGCGGGAGGTCGAGATGTTTCCACGAAATCAGGGCAAGAGAGATCGAGCAGAGCGCGCTTAACGCCTGGGTCCAAAGAATGATCGATTTGCGGCGAAAGCGATCGGCCAGATGCCCGGCGGGCAGGGAAAGTGCCACGATCGGGAGCGCGGCCGCCAGACCGACCAGGCCGAGGGCGGTGGCAGAGTGGGTGCGGGCGTAGACTTCCCATTCAATCGAGATCGTCAACATCTGGCGGCCGGTGATCGCGATGAAATTTCCGAGAGCGTAAAAGGCGTAGGCGCGAAAGCGAAAAGCCGCGTAGGGATCACGCAGAGCCGGCGTTCCTGCGGCGGTGGGCGGCGGCGCGTACGGTTTTCGCTCGAGCATCGTCGCGCGCGGCCATCGGCCTGGGCGCACGAGATTGTAGATTCAGGCGAAAGCGTCGCAACCCGCTTCCGCGCGCCGTCTACAATCGGAACGGTACTGCGCCGCCAGCCGGAGCGATCGCCGGGCGAGAGCGCCGCGCGCTCGAAGCGCTGATTTTGCAGACGCGCCGATTCATTCCCGTTGTCCGGCGCGCGAGGCGCTTCCGGCGCCGGCGGAATCTCAGGTAATTCCTGCTTCTCCAGCTTTTCGAAACGCTCGCGCACATTGGCTGGAAGCTTCGCCCTCTCTTCCTCGGTGTCGATCGGGCCATTGAAGAGCTCTTTGCCCTTGGCGTCCGTGGCGGTCAGCATCTTTTTTCCGTTGACCCGTTCCAGTTTCAGCTCGCCCTGGTCGTCCGAGAACGTGATGGTCGCTTTGCCGAGATCGACCTTGGTCGATTTTGTTGTCTCGTCGTCGGTCGTGACGATTCGCAGTCTGCGCGCGGCCTTGCGCGCCTCATCACCAGCTCGCATCGCCTCCGCTTTGGCGCGCTGCACCGCCTCGCGCACCGCGGTCATGTCCGGCATCTGGAAATCGAAATTCATTTTGTCGAAGTCGTCGAAATTCCATTCCTTCTCGAAGCCAAACGGACCGCGACCGCTTGGGACATCGTGCTTCGCTAGCTTGACCGTCACCTTCACCTCCTGCCCTTTGCGGAGCAGAGTGAGGCTGACCGTCGTCCCGTCGGCAAAACTGCGCACGAGTATCCCGAGCTGCACGGGACCGACGATAATCTGGTCGTTCAACATCCGGATGATGTCGCTTTGCTGGACGCCGGCCGCAGCCGCCGGACTGTTTGGGGCGACGTAATCGACCACCACTCCGAAACCGCGCGGGAGCCCCATTTGCTCCGACAAAACGCGCGGCACGTCGGAGGTCTCGACGCCGAGAAAAGTGACCGGCTCCTTCGGCCCGTCATCGCGCAGATGTCGGGCAGGTGGGACAGGCGGAGCCGGCGGAGCCGGGGCGGGAATCGGTTGCTGGGCCGGTTGCGCGGCGCCGGGCGCGGTGGATTGCGCAGACGCGAGCAGCGGAAGAAGAGCGGCGAGCGTTGTCGTTAGGATGGCTTGTTTCTTCATGGGTTTCTCCATTGGTTATTGAAAGGAAACCGGCGTGAGGACGACCTGCTCCGCCGGATAGGAGACACGCAGCGAGGCGCCCGTCTGCGGATTGCGCCATTGCATTGTCTCGCGGGTGTCGTAACGGACCCGCCGGAGCAAACGCTCCGATTGGTTAGGCGAGAAAACGAGACCTTCGTCGTGCTGACGATAAACCACCTGGGTCAGCGCCGAAGGTTGAAAACCATTCGTTCGGGTGGCTGAGGGCGTGGCAGTCTTTTGCACCACACTGGGCCGCGGGTGCGGTGACTCGGCCAAAAATCCCAGGCCAAGCAAGATGAGCGCGCTTGCACCCGCGAGTCCGAGGCCGAGCGACCACCAAATGCTGGCACGGCGTGCTGGCCGCGCGAGAACTCCGGCGGTTGGCACCGCGGCCGGCGCTGCCAGGGCGCATTCGATCCGCGCGAAAAGCTCGTCCGGGACCGGCGCGGGCTCGAGCCGCTTCAATTCTGCTTCGAGTTCAGCGAAGTCATTCATGGGGCTGCAATGTTTTCTTGAGCGCGCCCAGCGCATAGCGATAGCGCGAGGCGGCAGTGTTTTGGGAGATTTCCAGGATGCTGGCGATCTCGGCGAAAGTGAGTTCGTTCCAGATTTTCAAAATCACGACCTCCCGTTGTTCGCTAGGCAAACGCTCCACCGCGGCGGCGAGAATCTGCTGGCCTTCGTCGAAGGTCGTGAATTCCGGCTCGAAATGTTTCGCGCCATCGAGCGCGACGGCCGCTTCGCGCCGGGCGCGGCGCTGGTCGCTGCGCAAGCGATCGAGCGCGGTTGAGCGGACGGTGGCATAAAGCAGCGCGCGGTTCTCGATCGAATGCTGGCGCCGCCAGAAACGGACAAACGCTTCCTGCACGACGTCTTCAGCATCGGCGCGGCAGTTCGTCCAGCGGCGGGCGAAGAGAAGCAACGCCGGGCCGAGCTGCGCAAAACAGGTTTTCCAATCTTCATTCGTGAGCGTTCTCTCCATGACCTCTTCACGGTCTTTTAAGATTGAGACGCCGCCAAATGCTGCTTTTGTCTGGCGATTAATTTTTTTCCTTCGCGGCGCTTGCTCGTTTTGCGACGGTTGACGTGCGCGCCGAAATTCCGGAGTTACTTGGCCGGCGTTACCGACCGCAGAATCAGGCGACCCAACCAGTAGGGATCGGCCACACCTTTTCGGTAGGCGGCGAGCGCTTCCGGTGAAGAATTGATGTGCAGGTTGCTGTAGGTCTGGTCGTCGTTCTGCCAGCGCTCATGCCAGTAGACCGCCGCCTTTACTCGCGGCAGTTTCGTGCGCATGATCTCAAGCGCCTCGCTAATCCATTTCGCCTTGTCGCCCGAACCGGGGAACTGGCCCGTCGCCCATTCCGCGATCATGATCGGTTTTTTTGGATCGAGCCGCGCGATTTCCTGGTAGGGCCAATCGACCAGTGGCCAAAAATCTGCCCACGGTTCTTCGATGAATTGCTGGCCGTAAACACTTAAGCCCAGCCAGTCGACATACTCGGAGCCGGGATAATAGGCGGGAGCCAAGTTCCAGGTATCAAGCGGAAAGGAATAATTGTTTGCCTGGAACATCCACTGGATGTTGTGCGCGCCGCGCGCCCGCACCCGGTCGACCACGTAACGATAGGCGCGCTTGAACAACTCCGGGCCTTCCCACTCGTTAGGCCGGCCTGGAACCCGTTTCGCGCCTCCATAATAGATTCCCGACCAGGGAAACCAGTCGCCATTCATCTCGTCGCCAAAGGAGACAATCAGGGGGTGATCGAACTTGCGTGCGGCATCAGCCCAGTCATCGATGTAGCGATTCCAGGTCGCCGGCGAGAATCGCGTTGAGAGAGAATCGGTCGGGTCCCTTTTTCTGCTCGTAGGGCCGGTCCCACGGCGACCAGAAGACGAGCGGAAGGGAGCCGTGACGCCAGACCATGCTGCAAGTTGGCGGTGGGAAAATTCTGCTCACCCCAATAGCTTGACGACGCAATGATCGCCTGATGTTTGCCGACCATCTGCTCGAAGTCCTCGATCGTCTCCAGCGTGACGGCGTCTTCCGCTTCGCCGAAATCGATGTAGGCGCCGGTGTAGGCGCCATGCTCGGGCAGAACGACTTCCACCGTTTCCATTCGGATCGACTGGCGACGTCGGCTTCGGCTGCTTCCGACACCCTGACGAAAACCCAGCGAGCGCCAAGAGGACGCGCGATCGCGCAGATGGTGCGGAAACGCTCCATCAAACGCGCACCGGCACACGCGCGGTGCGCTCGAGTTTGCCCCAGCCAACCCAGGCGCCTTTGATCGCGCGCAGGATCGCCTTCCAGATCACGTAACTGAGCAATGGCCGATAAATCAGCCGCATCGGGAGAATGCGCCAGGCGCGCAGGATCGGTTCGCGTTCCAGAATACAGGCGAGTGTGGCCAGGATCACGTCCATCGCGAGGAAGATGACGACGAAGGGCAGAACCGCGCGCCACGCGCCGAAGGGGAGCGAGGCGATGAGGAAAAGATCGACCATCGGAGTCAGTGCGACGAGCAGGATTTGGAAGAACCAGACGCTTGGCAGACTGAACCAGCCGAGCGCGCGATAACGCCAGTTGAAGACCTTGTCGCGATGTTTCCAGAGACATTGCAGGGTCCCGTAGGCCCAGCGAAAACGCTGTCGCGCCAGCGTGCGCAAGGTTTCGGGCGCTTCCGTCCAGGCGATCGCATCCGGCATGTAAACGATGCGGTTGTCGCCCTTGTGCAGCGCAAGCGTGAGATCGGTGTCCTCGGCCAGGGTATCGAGGCTGAGGCCGCCGGCACGTTCGCGATGGCGGAGCGACGGATGGCGCTGATCGCGCCCGGCACGACGGTAATGCAATTCCAGCGATCGTAGGCGCGCCGATCGAGATTGAAGCCGCAGGTGTATTCGAGCGCCTGGCAGCGCGCGATGAAGCTGCGCAGGTTGCCGACCTTGGCGTGGCCCGAAACTGCGACCACCTGCTCGTCGTGCATCGGCCGGACGAGCATGACGCAGTGTGTCGGTTTGCAAATGCGTGTCGGCATCGAGGAAAACGACCAATTCGTGGTGGAGCAAGGCGAGACCGCGCTGCAACGCGACCGCCTTGCCGCGATTCGTTTGCCTAACGAGTCGAACACGGCCGTCCGTTTGAGCGATTTTTTCCACCTCGGCTGAAGTTTCGTCGCGCGAGCCGTCATCGACCACCAGCACCTCGATCTCGCCCGGCGTGATCGCTCGCCAGCACTGCGCGCAAGGTTGCGGCGATCACTTTCTCCTCGTTGTAGGCCGCGATCAGCACGCTGACCGGCGGCGCGAAATTTCGCGTCCGTTGCGGGCGCCCGGCGAAAGCGGGCGGCGAGGAAAATCACCATCAGGGTTCGCAGGACGATCAGCGCGGTCGCGACGATCATGAAGGCCCAAAGAAATTCTTCGGTCGCATGAAAGATGCGGAAACCGGCGCTGCTCACGAACCGCGGCGAGGCGTTGTCCGTTGCCGACCGGCGGCATGACGGCGTCGCGCGAGCTGCCGAGGAGTGTGCTCAGCGGCACGATCGTGTCGCCGCGGACGCGCAGCCAATCGATGATCTGCGGCAAGGGCCGCGATCGTCTGCGAACGATCGCCGCCGGCGTCGTGCAGGAGGATGATGCTGCCGTCGTGGCGTTGCTGTTTGATTCGCTGCAGAATCACATCCGCGCCGGGTCGCGCCCAATCCTGGGGATCGATGTTCTCGAGGACGACGAGGTAATTCATTTCGTTCGCAATCCGGAGCGGCGCGAGATCGGCGAGCGACGACGGGCTGGTATCGGCGGTGTAGGGCGGACGGAACAGAGTGGTCGAGCGACCGGTGATCGTCTCGAGAAGCAAGCTGGGTCGCGTTCAATTCGAGCCGGACGTGTTCCGGCCAGCAAATCGCGAGGTTCGGATGGTAATAGGTGTGGTTCCCGATCTCGTGCCCCTCGGCCACGATTCGCCTGACGAGATCCGGGATATTTCTCCGCGTTCACTCCGACCAGAGAAGAAGGTCGCTTTCACTCCGTTCGCTTTCAGGATGTCGAGCACTTGCGGCGTCCATTTCGGATCGGGACCGTCGTCGAAAGTGAGCGCGACCTGGTGTTCGCCGCCGGCGCCCTGGTGATAAAGAGTGGGAAATTCGGGAAAGCTGAAGATAGGTCGCGGTCAGATATCCATCCGGTGCTCGGCCTCGATCTTGCGCGCGCCGTCCTCTGCGTTTCATCGACGCTCACGATTTCTCCGTCGCCGACATCGGTGATCGTGTCGGTCCCCTTGAGCGTTCCGAGCGATTGCATCGCCGGATCGTTAGGCGAGATCTGCCGTGGGAGGTTGATCGCATCCCAGATCGCGGTGTCTTCCGTCCCGAGCCGATAAATGGCGAAACCGCCGGCGTCCGCGCATCGCGCAGCGCGTGCAACTCGTTGAGAAAACTGACGACGTCGAGGAACCAGACCGAGTGATCCTTGTCCGCCGTCGATCGTAATCGAAATCCGAGACTGTGATCCGGCGGCGCGACCGCGCCTTCTTCGACGCCCGGCGACTACTCGCGCGACTCATCGCTTCCGGGAAACTGATCAGCTCGGCGCGATGCGCGCCGTCTGTCCAATCGTATCCGTAGCTGCCGAGCGCGATGATCCATTGCTGGGGATCCGCGTCTTCGAGTAGCGCGTGCAGCCACGATTCAAACCACTGGCGCGAAGCGAGCGGACCGGGCGAGATCGGTGTCGGACGTTTCATCGAAAAGCAGCGCGACGAAGCGATCGACCTTTTCCGAGAGATTGTCGAAATCGATGTAATCGAGGTCCTGCCCCGGCGGCACGCAGAGCCACAGTTGCAGCCCGCGTCATGAAGTGCGTCCGCCATCTGGTTGAGCAGCTTTGTGATGTCCGATTTGTAGGCGGGATCGACCTGCTCCCAATCGATCACCACGCCGGCCGCCTTGGCCGCGCGTAGATTCGGTCACCAGTTGTTGGATGAAGCGATCCTGCCGCTCCGCCGGGCCGTGGGCGAGATTCTCGACCGCTTCCGGCTGCCAGACGTCGCCGACCAGATTGGTCAGCAGCGGCATGAGCGCGAGGCCCTTCGTCGCGGCGAGTTTCGGCAGGCGGATATCCGCGTCGACCTGCACGTTCCCGAGCCCATCGACGAGCGCGAACCATTCCGGGCAGACGTGGGTCAACTGGGCGGCATGTTGTTCCAGCGACTTGTAACTGTATGGATCGCCGTTGGTATAGAACGCCATCCGCACTTCGCTACCGGCCAATTTCTTCGCGGAAGCCGTCGGGCACCGGCGGTTTCTTCGCGGCCGCGCGCGCGGCGATGAATTTTTCCCAGAGCGGAACGTTAGGCGGCAGCTGACCGGCCGGATTTTTTTTCTGCAGCGATTTCAACTGCCCTTTCAACTGGCGCAGAGTGAAAGGCAGCCGCAACTGCGGCGTCACGAAGAGGGTCTGAACGAAAAAGACCGTCGCGATAAAGACGGCGATGCCGGCAAAAAGCAAAGTGAGCCGGAGGCGCGGCCATCGTCGGCCGGCCGGATCGGAGAAAACAAACGCGGCGCGCTCGTTTGGAAAATCAGCGTCCATCAAGCCTTGGGGGCGCAATCTTAGCCGAGGACGCAAGAAATGCCAAAAGTGATTGGCGTGACCTGGCACGCCCTGCAGCCTTTGGACCAATCATCATCACCGGCTCGTGGGCCCGTTCGATTCGTTAGGCGGGAACGGATGGAATGCGAATTCCAAATCGATCCCGCAGCGTGGCCCTTGCTGCATGATAACCACACATCCCGTGGACGCCGCCACCGGGGGGCGTGGAAGAGGAACAGAGGTAAAACCCGCGGAGTGGTGTCCGATAGGGCGTCGGACTAACGACCGGTCGCGCGATCAGTTGCCACAAATTCGCGGCACCGCCGTTGATATCGCCCCCAATCAGGTTGGCGTTGGCGTGCTCCAGTCTGGCAGCGTCCAGGGTGTGGCGCGCCAGCACACAATCGCGAAACCCAGGAGCAAATCGCTCGATCTGATGCTCGATCGCCTTAGTCATGTCGCGCCCGGAGCCGTACGGAACGTGACAATAGGCCCAGAGAGTGTGCCGCCCCTCGGGCGCGCGCGTTCGGTCGAAAAGGCTTTGCTGTGCGACGAGCACGAACGGTCGCTCCGGATGCCTCCCTTCTGCGACCGCGCGCTCGCCGGCTGCAATTTCATCCAGCGTGCCGCCGAGGTGCAGCGTGCCGGCGGAGCGGCATTCCGCCGTGCGCCACGGCACGGGCGCGGAGAGCGCGTAATCGATCTTGAAAACACCCGGCGCATGACGGAAGCACTCCAATTGTTCGCGATAACGCGCCGGCAGTTGATTGCCGGCGACGCGGGCAAATTGCCAGCAGGTCATGTCAAACAAGACCGCGCGCGCCTCTGGGAGCTGCGCGAGATTTTCGATCCGGCAATTCGTTTCAATTTCGCCCCCGAGTTCGCGCAAATGAGCGGCGAGCGCATCCGCAATCGATTGTGCGCCGCCACGCGGCAGCGGCCATCCGACCGCGTGACCAGCCGCGCCCAGCACCAACCCAAAGGCCGCCGAGGCCACGGTCTCGAGTGGCAGAAAGGAATGGGCCGCATTTCCGGCGAAAAGCGCGCGAGCCGGCGAATTCCGAAAACGAAATCTCGCCAGCGTCCGCGCCGGGAGAAGGGCGGAAACGCCAAAGCGCGCCAGGGTAACCGGATGGCGCGGCAGGTGGAGCATCGGTTGCAAAAATTCCGAGGCCAGTTTTTCCCAATCGCGAACCAACGGACGCATCAACTCGCCCCAGGCAAGCCCGTCCGGACCTAACGAGCCGACCATTTCCTCCAGGCTGCGGTGCAAGACCGCGGCCGAGCCATCATCCAGCGGATGCGCCAGAGCGATCGGCGGCTGGAGCCATTTCAGGCCGTGCTGGTCGAGCGGGAGCGTCCGGAAAAACGGCGAACTGAGCGCGAGCGGATGAATCGCCGAACAGACATCGTGCACGAATCCGGGCATCGTCAGCTCCGCCGAGCGCACCCCGCCTCCGATCGTCGCGTTCGCTTCCAGCACGCGTACCGCGCAACCTGCGCGAGCGAGGGTAATCGCGGCTGCGAGGCCGTTCGGACCCGAGCCCACCACAATTGCGTCGTGTTCGGCACTGCTCATTGTTCGCGTCGGTCTGGCAGTTTTCTTCTCCGCCCAGGCAACGAAATAGGAAGCGAAACTCTCGCGCGAAAAGCGCAAATCAGCCCGGCTTGACGAAGCCACGAGACGTGGCGCGTGGGCCTCACGATCGTTCTGCCGGCAGCGTGATACAGAAATTCAGGAGAGC
Source organism: uncultured Verrucomicrobiae bacterium (assembly GCA_963776615.1). GTDB lineage: Bacteria > Verrucomicrobiota > Verrucomicrobiia > Chthoniobacterales > UBA10450 > Palsa-1392. Next base: position 97,437 of record CAVZNJ010000006.1, on the reverse strand, counting down.
ACGGGGGCGGGACTCTGGCGCGTTGCGCGTCGCGGACTATCTTCGCCAGAACCGATTTTTGTGAAACGAATTCCACTACTCCTTGTCTTTAGTCCCCTGCCATCGCGGCGGCCTCCGCCGCGCCGCTGCGCGCGCGAGAAATCGCAGCCCGACAACCAATTCGGGCCCTCGGCGAAATGAAGTCTTATCCACCCGATCACGTCAGATCGCTCGAACCTTAGCAAGACCCGATCATGAAACGGCCAAACCTCGCTTCGCTTGTCGCCGTCGTCGCGTTGACGTCCTGTTCCACCATGCACGACGCCGGAGTCTCGACCTTCCGCGTCATCGATACGCCGAACCGCTACCTGCGACGCAAGCTTGGCGTCGATGAAGAACCGTCTCCGACGCCCGCCACTTCAGCGGTTCACGCCGTCTCCTCGAACAATGCGGCTTCTCCGCCCCAGCAACCTTATCCGGTTCAGTCGCAGCCTTCTTCATCTCCTCCGGTTCAGCAGCCTCCACCGGTGCAAACGCAGCGCCAGGTCGCCACTCAGCAACGTGAACCGGAACGGCCGGCTGAATATGTGCCGTCCGCCACACCGCCCGTTGCGCAAAAAGAGCGAACCGCAACCGCCGCGAGCGCGCACACGACAGAGCCGAAACCATCCGCCACTCCGCGCGCGGCTTCTTCGACTCAGCAAGCCAGCGATCTTCCCTATGGCAAACCGGTCCCGGGCAAACCCGGATATGTCTTCAGTCCATACGATAAGGGCGGCGGCTATGTCGACGTGACCGGATACGCTCCGGGACAAAAAGTGAAAGATCCCTATACCGGAAAGATTTTTCTCGTGCCGTAAGTAACCCGCCGCCTACGATGGAAAGTGCGCCTAACGAGACCGCCGCGGAAGATTGCGGCGAGCGGGCTCGTATTCGTTAGGGCGATTTCCCAAACCTATCCTCCAGCGCTGTCACCCGCGCGAACAGTTTCCCGAGCCGTCGCACCCAGGCGAGATGCTCCATCGATTCCTTTAACGGCACCGCCGGCGTCGCCCACCAGGTGCCACCGTGCAGACTCTTCGAGACACCGGTTTGCGCGCCGATCATCGTTCCGTCGTCGATCTCGATGTGACCAATGATTCCCGCCTGACCTCCAATCACGACACCGGCGCCGATGCGCACACTGCCCGCGATCCCGACCTGCGCGACGATGATCGAATGTTTTCCGATCACGACGTTGTGCGCGATCTGCACCAGGTTGTCGATCTTCACTCCTTCCTGAATCCAGGTGCGCCCAAAGCGCGCCCGATCGATAGTCGTGTTGGCGCCGATCTCGACGTCGTCATCGATCTGCACGATTCCGATCTGCGGAACCTTCTTGTGTCCACCGGGCTCCATTTCGAACCCGAAGCCGTCGGAACCGATCACGACGCCGCTGTGGATGATGACGCGGTTCGCAATTCGCGTGCGTTCGCGAATCGTGACGTTCGGATAGATCAAGCAACCATCACCGATCGTGGTCTCGTGTCCGACGTAGCTGTTGGCGCCAATCCGCGTGCCGTCGCCGATCGAAACTCCCGGTTCAAGCACCGCATGAGCGCCGATCGCGACCTCTTTGCCTAACGACACTTTGTCGGCGACGACTGCCGTCGGATGAATTCGCCAGCCGCGAACTTGATCGGGGGCGGTGCGAACTGGAGCACCACCTGCTCGAATGCCTTGCTCGGATTGGCCACCCGAATTTGTGCTGCGACGATCTGTTCCTCGAAATCCGCGGAACGAACGCGGCCGAGGCCCGCGTCTTGCGAAAGGCCGCGAGATAACGCGGGTTGCCATAAAAGGTAATCTCGCCCGGGGTCGCTTCCGCGAGCGAAGCCGCGCCGGTCATCGTTAGGCTGGCATCGCCCGCGATCTTCACCTCCGCATAACTGTCGCCAGCTCCTTCACGTTCATTCACATTAAGGTCTTCCTTAGCCGCCGGTCGCGAGACCGGGATAAAGGCGCCGTCCTTCCGCCGTCGACAAAAGTCGTCGCTTTCTCGGGATCGGGAAAATAATTTACCACCACACGTGCGCCGACCGCTCCGAGCGCGAGTGCGCGAGCTTCTCCAATGCCGGAATTTCCCCCGGTAACGAGCGCCACCTGTTTTAACAAAGGGCGCGCGGGATCAATCGCCATCGACGCGCAGCCTTATTTTCGATTTCGGCGAAAGCAAGGGAATTCCAGCTCGGCCACCGTGGCAACTGAGGCACGGATCTAGCTTTCATCAGGTGGCACGGCCGAGGCCGTGAACGCATGGCAACGGCAACCACTTAATTCAACCCGGCGACGCCCAGAAAGACTGAGATGAAACCGATGCAGAAGCAAAACGAGATTCACCCGGAAGACGCTGGCAACGGGCGCGGACTACTTTGATATCCTTGCTCGGGCTACGAACGATGCGATTCGGGATTGGAATGTAAGCAGCGGCGCGCTCGCCTGGCCGCGCGGGCTGGAAGCCTGCTCGGGCACGCGAATGCGGCGAAGGCGACAAGATCGATTTCTGGTTCAATCATCTTCATCCGGATGATCTTGGCGCGGATTCGAGTCGAGCCTGCAGAAGGCTTTCCGAGCGCTGCGGAGCGCTGGATCGGCGAGTACCGCTTCCGGCGTGCCGATGGCAGAATACCGTTCACATTCTCGAACGGGCATTGATCATTCGGTCGCGCCAACGGCGCGGCGGTGCGACTCGTTGGCGCGCTCATGGACGTGACCGAGCGCAAGCAATTGCAGGCGCAGGCCTGTCGCTCGCAACGCATGGAAGCGTTCGGTCAACTGGCCGGCGGCGTCGCGCACGACTTCAATAACTTCCTCACCACCATTCTCGGCTACAGCGATCTGCTGCTGTCGGAGACGGCGGTCAAAGGGGCGGTCGCGAATCAGATCCTGGAAATTCGCGATGCCGCCGGACGGGCTTCGGTCCTGACCAATCAACTTCTCGCTTTCAGCCGCCGCCAGGCGCTCGAGCCGACCGTTCTTGAAGTGAACGGCCTTATCAACAACCTCGAACGTTCCCTTCTTCGTCTGCTCGGCGACGACATCTCGATCGTCTGCCATCTGCATCGGCTCAAGGAAGGCGTGCACATCAAAGTCGATCCCGGCCAGTTCACCCAAATCATCGTCAATCTTGCGGTCAATGCTCGCGACGCGATGCGCAAAGGCGGCTGCCTAACGATCACAACCTCGACCATCAAGGAAGTCGCCGGAAGCCCAACCGTTTTGTCCGGGCGCACCCGACCTTCTCGCCCGGAGAGTACGTCGTGATCACCGTGGCCGACGACGGCGTCGGAATGACCGACGAAGTGAAGGCGCGTCTCTTCGAGCCGTTCTTCACGACCAAGGATCAGGCCCGCAACAGCGGACTCGGCCTCGCCACCAGCTACGGCATCGTCAGGCAAAGCGGCGGCCAAATTTGTGTGGAGAGCGAGCCGGACCAAGGCGACAACTTTCCGTATTTTTCTGCCGCGCGTCGCGCCGCCGCCAGCGCCTGCCTACAAGAAACCGGGCCACAGAAAAGAACGCCCACCGGAACCGAGACGATCCTCGTCCTGGAAGACGAAATCGGCGTGCGCCATCTCTCCGTTCGCGTCCTGCGCAGCCTCGGCTACGAAGTGCTGGAAGCAGCCCATGGCGACGACGCGAAGCGGCTCATCACCGCGGCGCGGCGCAGCGAAGATCGACCTCCTCCTCACCGACATGGTGATGCCCGAGATCAGCGGACGCCATTTCGCCGATTGGCTACGAGAAGCCAGTCCGCCTAGACCAAGGTAATTTTCATCTCCGGCTATCTGGAAGAATCGCTCCATCCCGCACGACCGGCGCGATCCGGAAATGTATTTCCTCGCCAAGCCCTTCAGCACCGAGCAGCTCGCGAGCAAGGTGCGCGAGGCCTTGGATTGGGGAAGCGGAAACGAGAATCGTTAGATCGTCAAATCGGAAGAGCCCGACTTCCGCGTCATCGCAAGTTGCCGCTCACGGGTTGACGAAGGAAAAATTCTCGCCCGCTACGCTGCAACGGTTCACGATTCTCGCCTCGTGACCTTCTCCGACATCCAAGCAGCGGCCGACCGTATCAAGGGCGCGGTCTACCACTCCCCGTGTCCGGAGTCGATCCCGCTGAGCGAGCTCACCGGGATGCAAATCCATTGCAAGCTCGACAACCACCAGCGCACCGGCAGTTTCAAGGAACGCGGCGCGCGTAACGCGCTCGCCCAGCTTTCGCCCGGGCAGAAGAAACGAGGCGTCGATCGCCGCCTCCGCCGGCAATCACGCCCAGGCCCTCGCCTATCAGGGTCGATTGTTAGGCCTACCTGCCACCGTGGTGATGCCGAAGTTCGCGCCGCTGATCAAGATTAACAATTGCCAGAAACTTGGCGCGACCGTCGTCCTGCACGGGAAAGATTTCGCCGAAGCCAAAGCGCGCGCGCACGAAATCGCGGAAGAGAAAGGCCTCGCCTACATCGATGGCTACGACGATCCCGCCATCATCGCCGGACAAGGGACCGTCGGGCTCTGGAAATCGTTGCGCAGGTGCCCGATCTCGATGCCGTCATCGTGCCGGTGGGCGGCGGCGGGTCTGCTCGCGGGCGTCTCGCTGGCGGTGAAAACGTTGCGCCCGCAGGTGAGAGTGATCGCGGTGGAAGCGGACCAGGTCGCCAGTTTCTCCGCTGCGATGAGCGCCGGGAAACCCGTGCGCATCGAGACGCGCCCCACGCTGGCCGACGGTCTCGCAATTGCACAGGTCGGCAACAATGCCTTTGAGATTGCGCGCCGGCACACCGACAAGATCGTGCTGGTGAACGAGGAACAAATCGCGCTCGCGATTTTGCGCATCGTGGAATTGGAGAAAGGTGTCGTCGAAGGTGCGGCCGCGACCACCCTGGCGGCCTGTATGTCCGGACAACTTCCGGAGCTCGCCGGCAAGCGCGTCGTTCTTCTCCTTTGCGGCGGCAACATCGATCCAAACGTACTCAGCCGCGTGATCGAGCGCGGCCTCGTGGCCGATGGTCGCCTCTCGCGTTTCACTGCCGTAATCAGCGATCGGCCGGGCGGGCTCGCCGATCTCACCGCGCGAATCGCGGCAGTCGGCGCAAGTATCAAACAGGTGGTGCACGACCGCGCCTTCGCCAGCCCCGATGTCTCCGCGGTCAACGTCCTTTGCACGGTCGAGACGCGCGACCGCGCTCACCTCGAGGAATTGCTCGCCCGCCTCGAGGAGCACGGCGTCAGGATTTCCCTCATCCGTTAACTCTTGCTCTTCCTTCCCCGCCCTCCGCCTTGAATCGCCCACGTTCGCCCGTAGGATTCGCAATGGATTCAGTTGAGACGCCAGCGCCGGAGAAAACGGCTTTTTCCCAAACCGAAAAATCCTCCTTCCCGCCGCCGGAAGCGCCCGAGGAACTGAGCCGTTTCGTCGGCCGCCATATCGGGCCTAACGACGAGGAAATCGACGCCATGCTGGCCGAGGCTTGGCTTCCAAAAGCTGGACGATTTCATCGATGCTACCGTTCCAAAAGACATTCGCCTGACGAATCCGCTCGATCTTCCGGCGGGCAAATCGGAACAGGAAGCGCTCACGGAATTGCGCGCCATCGCGCAGCAAAACAAAGTCGCGCGCAGCTTCATTGGTACCGGCTATTCCGATTGCGTCGTGCCGCCGGTCATCCAGCGCAACGTCCTCGAGAACCCGGCTGGTACACCGCCTACACGCCTTACCAGGCGGAGATAGCGCAGGGCCGTCTCGAGGCCTTGCTCAATTTCCAGACCATGATCACCGACCTGACCGCGCTCGACATCGCGAACGCATCGCTGCTCGACGAAGCGACCGCCGCAGCGGAAGCGATGACTCTTTGTCACGCGGTCGTGACCGAACGCGAACACCTTTCTCGTCACGGAAAACTGTCATCCGCAAACCATCGAGGTAGTGCAAACGCGGGCCAGGCCGTTAGGCATCCGGGTCGATCGTTACCGATTGGACCAGCTTCGCGTTTGAACGACAAAGTCTTCGGTGTGCTGCTGCAATATCCCGACGACCGACGGCGCGATTATCGACTGGGAGCCGACTCATCAAGGCGGCGCACGAAGCCGGCGCGCTGCGCCATCGTGGCCGCGGATCCGCTGGCGCTCACTCTCCTTCGCCCCCCGGGCGAAATGGGCGCCGACGTCGCCGTCGGAAGCACGCAACGTTTTGGCGTTCCTCTAGGCTTCGGCGGACCGCACGCCGCCTACATGGCGACGCGCGATCGATACAAACGGCATCTCCCGGGGCGCTTGGTCGGCGTTTCGCATGACGCCGCCGGGCGGCCGGCCTATCGGCTTTCGCTGCAAACGCGCGAGCAACACATCCGGCGCGACAAAGCGACGAGCAACATTTGCACTGCGCAGGTCCTTCTTGCCGTCATGGCCTCGATGTACGCGGTTTATCACGGACCGGATGGTTTGCGCAGAATCGCGCGCCGGGTCCATGAACTGACCTGTCGCCTCGCCGACGGTCTCGAACAGCTCGGCTACAGTCTCGCGCACGACGATTTCTTCGACACCGTCCGCGTCGATCTCGGGCAACAGAACGAGCGGGGAATTCCATGCGGCGTGCGGTCCAGCGAAGCTGCAATCTGCGCGTGTCTTGGTCCGCGCAGCATCGGCATTTCGCTCGATGAAGCGACCACATCTGACGACATCGAAGTGCTCCTCTCCATCTTCGGCGAGAATCGCTTTGTCCTCCCGGGAGCCGCGCCGGCCATCGCACAATTCGAAAATCGAAAATCGAAAATCCGCCTTTCTCACTCATCCGGTTTTCAACACGCACGACAGCGAGACCGAGATGCTGCGCTACATCCGGCGCCTGGAGTCGCGCGATCTCTCGCTCTGTCATTCGATGATTCCGCTCGGCTCCTGCACCATGAAGTTGAACGCCACGGCGGAGATGTTTCCCGTTTCCTGGCCGGAGTTTTCGCGCCTCCATCCCTTCGCGCCTGACGACCAAACCGCCGGCTATCGCGAGATGTCCGACCAACTCGAGCGCTGGCTGGCGGAGATTACCGGTTTCGCGGCCGTTTCACTGCAACCGAACGCCGGCTCGCAGGGCGAATACGCAGGGCTTGCTCGCGATCCGCCAGTATCACGCCGCGCGCAGCGAAGCGCATCGCAACGTCTGCCTCATTCCGACTTCCGCCCACGGCACCAATCCGGCCAGTGCCGTAATGGCCGGCTTCCGCGTCGTCCCAGTACGTTGCCTCGACGACGGCGACATCGACCTCGCCGATCTCCGCACCAGAGCCAACGAGCACGGTAGAGATCTCGCCGCCCTCATGGTGACGTATCCCTCCACGCACGGTGTTTTCGAAACCACCATCCGCGAGATCTGCGACGTCGTGCACGAACACGGCGGGCAGGTTTACATGGACGGCGCCAACATGAACGCGCAGGTCGGCCTTTGCCGCCCAGGCGACATCGGAGCGGACGTGTGCCATCTCAATCTGCACAAGACTTTTTGCATTCCCCACGGCGGCGGTGGCCCGGGTGTCGGCCCAATCGGTGTCGCCGAGCACCTCGCGCAATTTCTTCCCGGCCTTCCTTCGCTCACCGTTCAACCCTCAGGTCTCAACTCCAGCGGCCCCGTCTCCGCAGCGCCCTACGGCAGCGCCAGCATCCTCACGATTTCGTGGATGTACATCCGCATGATGGGCGGCGCCGGCCTGACGAAAGCGACGAAGGTCGCGATTCTGAACGCCAACTACATCGCGCGTCGGCTCGATCCGCATTTCCCAGTTCTCTTCAAAGGCCGGGACGGCCTGGTCGCGCACGAGTGCATCCTCGATCTGCGTCCCTGCAAAAGTGCGGGCGTGGAAGTGGAAGACGTCGCCAAGCGTCTGATGGATTACGGCTTTCATGCGCCGACGGTTTCATGGCCGGTCCCCGGCACCATCATGATCGAGCCGACAGAGAGCGAACCGAAGCATGAACTCGATCGCTTCTGCGACGCGATGATCGCGATTCGCGGCGAGATCGACGCGATCAGCTTCCGGCAATGCGGATCGCAAAAACAATCTGCTGAAAAACGCGCCGCACACTGCGGAGCAGGTGACGGCTGACGAATGGGACGCACCCTACTCCCGCGAACAGGCCGCCTACCCGGCGAGCTGGACGCGCCAGCAAAAATTCTGGCCGGCGGTGGCGCGGATCGACAGCGTCTACGGCGATCGCAATCTCTTCTGCACCTGCCCGCCGATGGAAGGGTTTTCCCAGGGTCGTTAGGCGGCGGCACCGGGCGTATGACGTTCGCATTCCTATGCGCATTCTGATCGCGCCCGATAAGTTCAAGGGTTCGTTGGGCGCAGCCGAAGTTGGCAGCAGCATTGCCGCCGGGGTACGCCGCGCACTGCCGATGGCGGAGATCGAGACGGTCGCGATCGCCGATGGCGGCGAAGGGACGGCGGAGGCCATTTGCGTGGCAGGTGATGGTGAATGGATTATCTGCGCGGTCCACGACGCGCTTGGTCGGCCGCTTGATGCTCGTTATGCGTGGCTGCCGGAGACGCAGCTCGCTGCCGGCGAGATGAGCGCCGCAGCCGGTCTCGCGCAACTTCTGCTCGACGAACGCAACCCGCTAAGAGTCTCGACCTTCGGTGTGGGCGAAATGCTGCTCGCCGCCGCCGCACACGGCGCGCGCGAGATCATTCTCGGGCTCGGCGGCAGCGCCACGAATGACGGCGGGTTCGGCCTCGCTCGTTGCCTTGGCTTTCGCTTTCTCGCGAATGATGATCGCGAGCTGACCGGACCGGTTTCCGATTTGCTCGATTTGGTGCGAATCGTTTCGCCTAACGAACTCTCGCTCCCACAGCTCATCGCGGCCTGCGATGTTACTAATCCCCTGCTCGGTCCCAATGGGGCAACCCGGACCTTTGGCGCGCAGAAAGGAGCGACGCCCGAGCAAATCGAAATCCTCGAGCGGAGCCTGGCGCGCCTCGCGGACGTCGCGGCGCGTACCTTCGGTCGCGACCGTCGAACAGAACCCGGAGCGGGGGCGGCCGGCGGCTTGGGCTATGGGCTGCTCACCTTTTGCAACGCGACCATCCGATCCGGCTTCGACGTCGTCGCCGACCTTGTCGATCTGCGCAAGAGAATCGCGCGAGCCGACATCGTCATCACGGGCGAAGGAAAACTCGATCACCAAACCCTCGCCGGCAAAGGTCCGGCGGGTGTCGCGCGCATGGCGCGGGCGGAAGGCAAACGCGTTTTTGCAATCGTCGGCCAGGCCAGCGATGACGCGGCAGCCCGCGAGCTTTTCGATCAGGTAATGACGCTGGACGACAAGAGCACCAACTACCGCGAAACGGCTCAGCTGCTGGAAAGCCGCGCTCAAGCCCTGGCAGCCGGCTGGCATTAGGTGAAACGTTCGCGGGAGAGCCCGGAACGGTAGCTCTATCGCGCGTTGAACGCCGAATGAACTTGCACCCGGCGCAATTGAAAATCATGATCCGATCGCTACCAGTTGGCGCAGCGGGGTGCTCTGATTCGTTGTCTCGGGGAGCTACGGTTTCGTGTCGGCATCCCATATTCCATGATTCGCGAATTCCGCATGAGTACCGAGGAGATCGGCATTACAGGAGAGCTGCTACAGGCAACGCTTCGGGAGATCGATGACGAAAGGGCCTAACGAATCTCCACTGGAGACCGGCGATGACTGCTCGCAAGGCGCCCATCCTCAGTTCGACGATAGCTTCCTCCTCGATGAACCCGCCCGCGGCACTCGGTTGATTCGCGAGTTTTACGAGCAATACAGCGAGCCGCGCAATTACAAGGGCCGGGGCGGTCAGCACGAGAAAATCAAAGCCGAATTTTTCCAAAAATGCCTGGGTGCCAATCATCATGATGCAACAAGTCTGGGCGTGGATGTGGGTTGCCGCGGTGGTGCATTGATCGAGCTGGTCGGCCGGATTCGCTGGTTCGGAGTGGACATCAATTCCGAAGCGCTCCAAGTCGCGCGCGCCTCCGGTATCCCTTGCGTGGAAATGGATTTCACCGCCGGAATTTCGCTTCGCGATGAAACTTTCGATGCCTTGATGATGACGGAGGTACTGGAGCATCTGCCATATCCCTCCATCACCGTGCGCGAGGTGCATCGCATCCTGAGGAAAAGACCGCGCAGTGTCTTTCTCGGGTCCGCGCCCTTGGATTATCATCTCCATCGCCGTTGGAAAGTACTCCGCGGCAAACGGCTCTCGGGTGAGCAAACTCATGTCCATCACTTCTCCTTCAAGGAGCTGGATCGTCTTCTCCGATTTTATTTTGAGCAGGTCGATTACCTTGCCCTTAGCGGCACCGCCCAGCGCCATCCCAGGCTCAAGCTCTCCTTTAATCTTTTTGTGCGCGATATCGCCTGGGCGGCATCCTTCCCGAAGACAAATGTCGGTCGTTGGGATGTAAGGCCGGTGCGCAATTGACTCCGCCAGCCGGCGTAGCGCGATTTCTTGGACGGCCTTCCTCAGAAGATGCTCAGAAAAATTGGCCAAAAAAGTGTCCAGGCAAGTTTTCCGTACAAGACCGAAACCCGCGATTTAAGAGGGAGCCGAAGGCGGGGGTTGAACCCGCGACCTGCTGATTACGAATCAGCTGCTCTACCACTGAGCTACTTCGGCGCGCGAATGAGGCCGAAGATGGCATCCCGGCGCAACTTGGGCAAGAGCGGGCCGCGTTTCCCGGCTCTGGGGGTGCTAGCCCGCTGGGAGGCGCATTATTCCGATCGACGAAACATTGTAACATTACCTCGGCGGTGGAAAATCTGCGCGGATGGATGCAAACTTCGCGCTCATGCAGCGCGAATCTTCCGGAACACGCTGGCTTCTGCGGCCCAGCCATGTTTAGCTTTTTCGTGGCGCGATTCGCTTGGAAGTCTCTTCTCGCTTCGCTTATTTTTTCCTCATCTCTCCCGGCCACCTCACCGACCCCTGTCACCTCGCCCAGACCATCGCCGACCCCGGCCTGCGTCGCGCCGGAGTTCCGACAGTTCGACTTTTGGTTAGGCAAATGGAATGTCACCGACCCACAGGGCAAACAACTCGGCACGAGCGAAATCAGCCGCGCGTCCGAAGGCTGCGCGGTCCGCGAGCAATGGACATCGGCTCGCGGCACGACCGGGATGAGCATCAACTATTACGACGACGCCGACCACGGGTGGCACCAGGATTGGGTCGGCGGCAACGGCACCATTTTGCATCTCCGCGGCGGCCTTAAGTCGGGTGCGATGGTTCTGACCGGCGAAAGCAGAGGCACGAAAGGCACAATCATCAACCGCCTTACTTGGACGCCGCTCCCGTCCGGGAAGGTGCAGCAGCAATGGGAAACCTCGATCAATACCGGCAAGACCTGGAAGACAATTTTCGTCGGGATTTATGAAATGCAGACCGGGCCCACAGAAGGATAATGCAGAATGAAAGCTCTTTGCATGGTTTTCGTCGGCCTCACGATTGCGGAGGCATCATGCCGCGCGCAGATCACGATCGCCAGTCCCGCCTTTAAAGCGGGCGGCACGATTCCGCCGACGTTTACCTGCAAGGGCGCCAACCAGAATCCGCCGCTCCAGTTTGGCGGAATTCCGAAGGAAGCGAAAAGTCTCGCCTTGCTCATCGATGATCCCGATGCACCAGGCGGTTTGTTTACCCATTGGCTCGTCTGGAACATCGGTCCGGCCAACACACAGCTCGGCGAGAATAGCGTCCCGGCCGGCGCAGCCCAGGGGATGAACGACTTCGGCAGGATCGGCTACGGCGGTCCCTGTCCGCCCTCTGGAACGCATCGCTACTACTTTCGCCTCTTCGCGCTCGACCAAAAGATTGATCTCAGCCCGGGTGCCAAACGGGGCGCTTTGGAGCAAGCGCTCAAGGGACACATTCTCGCGCGCGGTGAATTGATGGCGCGCTTCGGTCATTAGCGCTTCCCTCATGACAAAGCCTCGAGACGAATGGCGCCACCTCGCGCTCCTTATTTCCGTTCTCTTTCTCTTCGTCGTTACCCCGGTGGCCGCAATGTTTCCTCATGGTGTTTTGCTCATGGACGTTGTCGCCGTGCTCGTGCTCGTGACCGGCAGTTGGTCGCTTAGCGAAAGCCGTCACCTGTTCGCCGCCGCGATCGTGCCACACTCTGCTACGGCACAGACCCTTGCCGCGCTCGAAGCGGTCACCGGCCAGATTTATCTCACCGTGCTTGTGGCGCGCCTCGTCGGGTTGCACATTGTCCACGCCCACAGTTTTTCGTCGCGCAAAGAGTGACGGGGTTGCCAGCGAGGTGAAATCTTTCACCCTTGATGCGCATCCGGGGTCGTCATTCTCAAAATTTGCGCTATAGTCCGCGATGTCCAAACCATCCGGCACCTTCTTTTCCCGTCGCGCACCTGACATTATCACCGAAGAACTGGTGGCGGTCCTTTCCTCCAGGACCGCCTTTGAATTCAAGCCGTTGTTCGACATCCTTCTCGTCAATCTGCGAGAGCGCAACGCGGCCAGTGGCGGCGAAGAAATGCTGCGGCTGCGTTCCTACGAAAAACTCCAGAGCCTGGTGAGCCAGGGCGCGGTCGACCGCAAGGTCAACGGGACGACGAAAAAATACAAAGGTGTGCCCGCGCGCATGGTCGCGCTCCGGGCCGAGATGAAGACCCTTCGCGCTGACTGGAACGAGCGCGCCCAGGCCAAGGCCGCCGCGGCCAACTGATTTGAGGGGTTGGTCGGCCTTCATTTTTTCCTGCTTTCCTAATCGGAATCTCCCGCCTTTGTTTTCTCATGATCAAAGGCAGCGAAAAGCGCAAGGCAGACTACCCGATTCAATCTTTCATCCTCGACCGCTGGTCGCCTCGCGCCATGACGGGCGAAAGCATTTCCAGCGATGAGCTGACGCGTCTCTTCGAGGCCGCTCGTTGGGCGCCTTCCTCCTTCAACGCGCAACAGTGGCGCGCCCTCTACGCCCGGCGCGAGACGGAGCATTGGCCCACCTTTCTCGGATTGCTGGTGGAAGCAAACAAAGCCTGGGCCAAAAACGCCGCCGCCCTCGTTGTCTTCATTTCGCACAAGGATTTTGAACACAACGGCGAACCGTCCATCACGCATTCCTACGATTGCGGGGCCGCCTGGGAAAACTTCGCCCTCCAAGGCTTCAGCCAGGGCCTTGTCGTTCATGGCATGCAGGGCTTCGACTACGAGCGCGCCCGCGCCGAGCTCAAGATCCCCAATGAGTTCCAGGTCGAAGCCATGGCCGCGGTCGGCAAGCCGGGCGACCCATCCGTTCTTCCTGAAAAGTTGCGCGGGAAAGAGAGCCCTAACGATCGCCGCAAGCTGAGCGAGAGCATCTGCGAAGGCGCGTTTTCCTTCCAGGTCTGAACCATGGTTTGCCCGTCAGCTTTCCTCGGGCCTGAGACAATCGCATCAGGCTGACCGGGGCATCCACTCTCCCGGGCCGAGAAAGGTCGACACCAGGTCGTTAAATTGGACCTCGAGATATTCAGACGCGGCCGCCGCGCCTGCGTCCTTACGATTGACGTGGAGCAGGAAATCACGAAAGCGTGACGGCGACGGTCGCAAATCCGTCGCAATGAGATCCATCAGAACCCGACTTAGACTATAGGCCAGCTCGTGTCCCTCCGGTTTCGAAAAGGAAGCACCGTCCCAGAATTCCTGGATGGTTTGCGCATTCCAATATTCGGCATGGCGGGCCGCCAGCTCCCGCGTGACCGGAGGCCAGCGATGACCAGACACATCGCGCTCGAATTCCATCGCAAGCCCTTCGTTCAACCAACGAGGCAGCGAAAAGCCGTGCAGCAGATCATGCGTCAGTTCGTGGACGAGCGTGACGCGATCGATCCCCGGCGTCTCATGACTCAGGCAGGCAATATGCGGGTAACCGCCCGATAAGAATCGCCCACTGGAGCCCGCATATTCACCTTCGGGATCGAAGTAGGAGATGTAGCGATAATACTCACCCTCGGTCGTGAAACGCATCACGACATGTTTGCCGTGATGTCCCGGGAGCGAGAGATCGCCCAGAACGCGCAGAATGCGAGCCCGCGATTGCTCGAGAAACTGAAGTAAGTCATCTGCGCGCTTCGCGTCGAGCCCGGAAAGAAGTTGAAAGTTTTCCGACTCAGCGAGGCCGTAAGAGTTACCCAGGCAACGGCAGGTACGCTCCAGCCAGACTCGCGCGACCTCCCGCCAGGCATCATCCACTTTCTCCGGCACAACATTCAGTCGAATCCACTCGCGGATCATTTTCCAATCCGGGCGCGGAAAACCGTCGACTTCCGGAAACCAGGCATGAAAATCGGGCGCAGTGGAGAACACGTCGGTCTCTTGATCGTAGACCTGCCCAATCATGCCAAGAGGGTAAGCCGATCACCGGTCTCGTCCGCTCCGACTTCGTCGCGAACGAGAAGACGATCGAGCAACCGCTGGGACACGTCATCACCGGGCAAATCGGCGGGACGGAATACGCCTGCTCGGATCCCGACGATCCGGCCAATGTCCTGACCGTGCGCGACGCACCGATGGGCGAGCGGCGCACCATTCCGCGCAAGGAATGGAAGTTCGTCGAGGCGCCCAAAATCGGGCCGGGCCTGCGCGCAATTCGCCTAACGAGCGGATTCGAGTCGGGCAAAATCTACGAGATCGTCTATCGCGCGCAGGACCCGGTCGTGGTTGGCCTCGGGCTCGCGGCCGTGCGCGATTTCGCTTCCTATCTCAAGAGCGACCGCAACAACGTCGCACCCGTCAAACGCGTCGAGGCGATGGGCATCTCGCAGTGCGGCCGTTTCCTGCGCGATTTTCTCTACGAAGGATTCAACGCTGACGAGGACGGGCGGCGCGCGATCGACGGAATGCTCATCCACGTCGCCGGCGCGGGCCGCGGCAGCTTCAATCATCGCTTTGCCCAACCCTCGCGCGACGCGCAACCGACCAACACTTTCTTCTACCCGACCGACATCTTCCCCTTCGCCGACATTCCCCAGACCGATCCGGTCACCGGCCAGACCGCAGGTCTGCTCGACCGCGCGGTCGCCGCGCATGTTGTCCCGAAAATCTTCTACACCAACACCTCCTACGAATACTGGTCGCGCGCCTGCTCGCTCATTCACACCTCGCCCGACGGCACGCGCGATGTCCCGTTGCTCGACAATGTCCGCATCTATTTTCTCGCCGGGTTGCAGCACTTTTCCTCTCCCTTCCCGCCCGAGCGCGACAAAAAAGGCCTTCTGCTCGGACAAAACCTGCCGAACCCGAATCCGGTACTGTATTTCTGGCGCGTACTTTTCACCGCGATGGACGACTGGGTGCGCGACGACAAAACACCGCCCGCGAGTCGTTATCCGAGACTCTCCGACGAGACACTCGTTTGGCGCGACGAGGTAAGGTTCCCGAAAATCCCGCACGAACATTTGCCGGAACGCGCCCATCAGGCGTTTCACCTCGACTTCGGTCCGCAATGGAAAAACCGGATCATTACCAAACAACCGCCCGGCGTCGGCAAACCGTTCCCGGTCTTCGTCCCGCAAGTCGACGCCAACGGCAACGACCTCGGTGGCGTGCGCCTTCCTGAACTGGAAGTGCCCGTCTCGACATACACGGGCTGGAATCTGCGTGGCCCGAAAACTGGCATGCCTGGCGAGCGGGTCAGCTTCATCGGCTCCGACCTGCCGTTTCCGAAAACCAAATCCGAGGCCGCCTCTACCGGCGACCCACGGGAGCCGATCGCCGAGCGCTACGCCTCGCGCGACGAATACCTGGAAAAATTCCGAAAATCTGCCGACAAGCTCGCGGCCGATCGTTTCCTCCTGCCCGAAGACATCGACGCGCTCGTCAAGCGCGGCGGCGAGGAATGGGATTGGGTAACGAACCAGCCAACGTCAGACAAAAGCGTAATCAGCCGCTGATTATTCCGTGCATTACGCCGTGACGGCGGATCGAGCCGGCTAACTGACTGGCGCGTTTCCGCCGTTGGTAATTGAGAGCGCAGCGCGCGCCATAGTGATCATTGCTGTAAGCGCAGCTCGGCACAGCATTGACCTCAATCGCCAGGAAAGCGCAAAGTGCGCAAGCCATGGTTGCTTATTCCACCGGTAAGCTCCTGTTCATCTTCATTGTCGCCGTGGTGCTCGCCTGCGGCGGCGCGTGGTGGACAGCTAATCGTTACCGGTCGGCGATGCGCCGACTGATGAGTGCGCCGAGGGCGAAGGACCAGCGCGCCACGACGCCATCGGTCGAGCGCGAACCCCCTCCGCCACCGGTGCCGGTCAGCCTGGCCGATAACCGCCGGACTGCCATCCGGCTCATGCTGCTGCTGATCGGTTTGTCTGTCCTGATCGCAGTAAGCAGCACGAGCCTGTGGTTCGCCCTCGCGTTTCCAGGTGAGGCTCTCGCACCGAAACGCGTCGCGGTGGTGGCGCTGGCACGTCTGTGGCCGGTGATCCCCGCACTCGGCCTGCTATGGCGCTGGTCGCGCTGGCGCACTCTGGGGGTGCTGGCGCTTTGGTATCTGTTCTGTTTCGCCGTCATGCTGTGGCGCTCGATCGAGCCGCAACCATTGCAGTTGCTGCTGTTTCTGGCCGGTGATATCGGCCCCTCAATGCTGATCGTCGCGGTAATTTGCATGGGAAATGCGCCACGAGCCGTCGCGCCGTGGTTGCTGCCACCGCTTCTCGGGCTGGTCTGGGCCTCGATGATCGGAACGGATGTCCTGGCACTCATGGTGGAACAACGCTCGCCATTGCTGTTGTGGATGACTTCGTGGCTCAGCGCCCATGCGGTAATGGTGTTGTTCGTGCTTCTGCCATGGCTGGTAGCGTGGTGGCCGCTACGCCTTCTTGGACGCGCACTGGGCCGGGCCTACGCGCGCAAGCAGTTGTCGGAGCTGCTGGTGCTATTCACCGCGGTGTGGGCTATTGAGCTGTCGAGCGAGGCGCTCGGCGTGGCCAGCGACGTGGGGCTGGCCGCCATCGCAATGTTTCTGCCGTTGCTCTGGATCCCGCTCGTGATTTTGCCCTACGCCAGATTGCGCGCGCGGCGCGGCCGGCCGCCGACGCTGCTCGTGCTGCGCGTGTTCCAGCGCGATGCCCAGGTGCAGGCCCTCTTCGACCATGTCGTCGAGCGCTGGCGGTTGAGCGGCAATACCGTCATGATCGCCGGCACCGACCTGGCGACTCGCACGCTCGACGCCGATGACATCTTCACCTTCCTTGATGGCCGTCTGCGTGAGCGCTTCATTGGCTCACCGGCCGACGTGACCCCGCGCCTCGACGGATTCGACATGGCGCCAGATGCCGATGGGCGCTTTCGCGTCAATGAGTGTTATTGTCACGATACGACCTGGCAGGATGCCTTGCAGGCGTTGGTGCGACGGAGTGACGTCGTCCTGATGGACCTGCGCGGTTTTCGGGCGCACAACGCCGGATGCCGCTATGAACTGCAAACGCTGGCGCAGGCGGTGCGCCCGTTGCGCGTGGTTGTGCTCGCCGATAGCCAAACCGATCGCGCCGCAGCCGCAGAGGCGGTCGGGCAGAGCCAGCCCGAGCGCTTCGCGTGGCTTGACGCCACCAAAGTCGATGCGCGTAAACGGCGCGAAGTGCTGGCCAACCTGTTCAGTTCGCCGGACGTCATACCGCAACCCGCCTGATCAAGGCAGTCGACATCGGCGAAGGGGCGGGCTGATCCAAGCCTCGCCCTGGCCGTTAAAGGTCAGATGTGAGCGAAAGCGGCCCTGAATTTCCTTGTAACTTCAGGCCTGTTGCTGCTGCTGCTGACTCTGGCCGCCGAGGCTCTGAAGGAGCGAGGGCAGAAGCGCCGCAAGACCCTGCTGATGATCCGCGTTCGGATCGACCTGGCCAGTGGGCGTCAGTTTGTCCACGACCTTGGGCAGGAATTGGGCGATCAATCCCGATGCCATCGCGGGATCGACGCCGATCTTCGCAGCCAGCGCCTGAACCTGTTCGGAACCGAGCGCATTTTGAACCTGCGACGCGGAGACAGGCTGGTTTTCGCCCGTGCCGACCCATGACGAAAAGATCCCACCGAGACCGCCTTGCGAGAATTTGTTCATCAGCCCCTGCACACCACCATTTTGCGCCAGCACTGTGCTCAGCACGCCGACGAGCGCCGCCTCTGTGCCACCGGCGACTGGTGTTTTGCCGGCGGAATCGCCAAGAAGTGAATCGAATAATCCCATAATGTTGTCCTCTGTTTGTTTGTTAGTGAAGCTAGACGCGATGGAACTATTTGTCGCCCGGATTAACAACTCCAAAAGCTAGCGCGACGACCATACCGTCGGCGAGATTCGCCGCGATACATGCAGGCCGATTTGCCAGCGCCGTCGACGCTGCGGCGAGGTGGCCGTCAAGGCAAATTAAGTGCTGAAGTCCTTCTCCTGATGCAACACGATCCCGTCTTCGATTCGATTGGAAACCAGGCCCTTCTCGTCGTCTGCGCGCGCCTGCAATCCGCACCGCCGCAAAACGATCCGGGTCGTGGTGCAGCACCCGCTCGGCAAAGTGACCTACGCCTTCGACAAGAAGAACTCCGAGAAGATCAAGGGCTGGCTCAGCACGCCCGCCGCGCAAACTGGTTAAGCCCCAGGCAGGTTCGAGCCGCGATCGCATTCTGCCGGGAATGTCACCTGAAAGTAACGCGCCAGAACTCGACAGCCTTCCCGGCCAGCTTAGCTTTTAGCCATCATGAGAACCAACACTTCGATACAGAACGCCCGGTTGCGGCAGTCTGCGATCGGTGTCTGATCGCGACCCGGACCGTCAGCGGCGAACTCTCCGGCTGCAACCTTTGTCCTGCGGGACACTTTCCCTGATCGCGTCAAGGAACCTCAAATTTTCCTCAAACCTTAACCCACCAAAACAATATGAAGCCAACCTCTATCTCGAAAATCGAGTACCGGTCGTCCCGGCACGATCGTCCAATACAGAGCAACCGGGCTTTCCCGGTGACTGACCATTTTTTCCGGCCGAATGCAGACGCCACGCTCGGGTCCGGCCGCACTCCCGCCAGCGGCGGCGACCCGGCCCGCAACGCGTTTCGCAGGATGATCGCGGAAATGATGGAAACTCAGAACCGGCGCGATCGGGTGGAGATGATCGTCTTCACGATCATCATCGCGATCATCGCCTGGCCGCTGATCTCGCTCCTGATCGTGCTGGCCCAGACCGCGAACGGGTGATCGACGCGGGGAATCTCTCAGGAACGCAGGAGAGCAGGCCGTAACGGCTGCGAAGCAACGGCCGGGCTTTCAAGTAATTTGTGGACCGGGCGCTTCGCCGGCCGACCTCGGAACCTCCCGGCCGCAGACCGGCTTCGCGTTGCGTTCGCCGGCGGTCTGCCTATTTCTACTGGTGAAATGACAATCAAGACGATTAGCTGCTGCATTCTCAGCCTGCTTTGTGCGGCTGCCGCACAAGCCGAATCCGAGCCGCCGCGACCTTCTCCGCAACAGGCGCCGTCCCAGCCCCCAACGAATCCACCGCCCCTGGATCCAAAGAACATGGATACCTCGGTCGATCCGGGCAAAAATTTCTTCCTCTACGCCAACGGCAACTGGCTCAGGAACAACCCGGTCCCGCCTGAATACTCACGCTGGGGCAGCTTCAATGAGCTGATCGAAAAGAACAACGACGCCCTGCACCAGATTGCAGAGAAGGCGGCTAACGAGACCGCTCAGTCATCGGGTGAGTCAAAACCGCAACAGAGAGGCGAGACAGATTTGCAACGGGTTGGAGACTTTTATGCCAGCGGCATGAGCGACGAGGAAATCGCCAAAGCCGGCACGCAACCGTTACAGGATGAGTTAAAGCGCATCGCCGAGATGAAGACGAAGGACGATCTGGTCAGGGAGATCGGGCATCTTCACAGCCTCGGTGTCGGCGCCCTCTTCGGTTTCACGTCCGGCCAGGACGATAAGAACAGCGTCATGGTCATCGCCCAGGCTCAGCAGGGCGGGCTCGGTTTGCCGGACCGCGATTACTACCTGAAAGAGGACGAAGCCTCGAAGAAGCTGCGCGCCGCGTACGTCGATCACCTCGCGAAGATGTTTACCCTTCTCGGCGACTCGGCCGATGCCGCCGCCGTCCATGCCAAAACCGTGATGGAGATCGAGACCTCACTGGCCAGGCCGGCGCGTACCCGGGTCGAGCTGCGCGATCCGCAAAAGAATTACAATAAGATGACTCAAGCTGAGTGGCAAAAGCTCATGCCTGACTTTCAACTCAACAACTACTTCAGCGCTCTCAACCTCCCTGCTCCCAGCGCGATCAATGTCCGCCAGCCCGATTTCTTCAAGGCGGCCGACAAGGTCTTCGCCAGCGTGCCGCTGGACGATTGGAAAACCTATCTGCGCTGGCACCTTATCCACGACACCGCCGTCGCGCTCCCCAAGGCGTTCGTGGATGAGAATTTCAACTTTTACGGCAAGACCCTTAGTGGCACGGAAAAAATCAAGCCGCGTTGGAAAAGGGTGGTGGAAAAGACCGACGAAGAGTTAGGCGAAGCCCTGGGCAAGCTCTATGTCGCGGAATATTTTCCGCCCAAGGCCAAGGCCCGTGCGCTCGAGATGGTGAACAACCTCAAGGACGCTCTCGCGGAGCGAATCAAGACCCTCGACTGGATGGATGAGCCGACCAAGCAACAGGCCCTGAAAAAGCTCGCCGCCTTTACCGTTAAGATAGGTTACCCCGATAAGTGGCGCGATTACTCACTCCTCGGGATCGACCGCGGACCCTACGTTTTGAATGTCATGCGCGGAGACCATTTCGAGGTCGCGCGGGAGTTGAAGAAGATTGGGAAACCGGTCGACCGCCACGAATGGGGCATGACTCCGCCCACGGTCAACGCCTATTACAACCCTCAACTCAACGAAATTGTTTTCCCCGCCGGGATCCTGCAGCCGCCTTTCTTCGATCCTGACGCCGATGATGCCGTAAACTACGGCGGGATGGGCGCAGTCATTGGCCATGAGATGACTCATGGCTTCGACGATCGCGGACGGCAGTACGACGCGGTCGGCAATCTGCGCGACTGGTGGTCGAAGGAATCGGCGGAAAAATTTGCCGAGCGAGCGAAGAAGGTTGTCGAGCAATATTCGTCCTACGAACCGCTGCCCGGAGAACATATCAATGGCAACCTGACCGAAGGCGAAAACATCGCCGACATCGGCGGACTCAAGATCGCCTACATGGCTTTGCAAAAGGTTTTGGCCGAGCACCCCGAGGAGGCAAAGAAGAAAATCGACGGTTTCACTCCGGAGCAACGTTTCTTCCTCGCCTACGCCCAAATCTGGCGGGCCAATCAGCGCGATGCAGAAACCAGGCGCCGGCTGGTGATCGATCCACATTCCCCTGGGCAATATCGTTGCAACGGGCCACTCTCCGACATGCCTGAGTTTGCCAGGGCCTTTAACCTGCCAAAAGACTCACCCATGATTCGGCCGGCTGACCAGCGAGCCAATATCTGGTAATCCGGGCTGGTCCGACTTGTCCCGCGAGAGATTCCCAGTCTTTGGCAGATGAGCAAACGTAAGTGGGTGATCGATGTGGGGTAATCTCCAAGGAAAGCAGAAAGTGATTTGTAGGGCGGGCGCAATACCTGCCGTGCCGCCGGTTCGCCTCGCCAAAGCAGATCACCGGCCTGTTGCCGGAAAGTGTGATCGGGCTAGAGTGCGCCGATGAGCGGAGTGATCGTGATCGTGGCTTACAAACCGAAGCCCGGCAAAACGAGCGACGAAGTTCTGGCAATTGTCCGGCGGCGCATGCCGCTTTTGCGCGGCGAAGGACTCGTGACCGACCGCGCGCCCGTCATCATGCGCTGCCGCAACGGCACCATCGTCGAAGTGTCGGAATGGAAATCGCAGGCCGCGATCGACGCCGCGCACAAGAATCCCAACGTGCTCGCGCTTTGGAATGGGATGTTTGCCGTCTGCGACTGCGTGCCGCTGAACACGCTGCCGGAAGCAGAGGAAATGTTTGCCGGCTTCGAGCCGCTCGAAGAATGAATCGTCAAGCCGCGATTATCGACATCCAGCGACTTCCGACTTTCCACATCTGACTTCTAGTCTAATTACTTCGTCGCAAACGGCGGCGCGACCATCCGGTCAACGCAACTGGTGTCGAGGCGAGCGACGCTTCCCTTTTCCATGAAGTCGATGATGATCCGGTCGATACACCCCGGGTCGCTCAATCCGTCCACTCCGTGGGCGGCTTGCGGAATGATGACGTGGCGGCTGTTCGGCAAATACTTCGCGATTTCCTCGCCTCGTTGGGGCGGCGTGATCGGGTCCATGTTGCCTGAAAATATCAACACCGGAATCTCTGACGAAACGGGGTCGCGATAATCAGCCGGTATTTTTCCCCGCGGCCACAAGCCACAGGCCCGCGTTTGCTGGACGACACGATAGTTCCCGAAGGGATTGCCTTCGTTCAGCGTCGCCGCTTCCGCCAGATCGATAAACGGTGTGTCTTCGGCGCAGGTCACCGACAGATACATTCCGTCTGCAATGAAGTCCGTGGGAGACAGCGCAATCGCTTCATGCAGAAACGGCGTGAAATCGCCGTGGGCGGCTTGATGAACGATAAACGGAATCCGTCGCGCCTTGTCCGGGGCATACATCAGGTGTCGGATTTCTTCCGCAAAAATGTCGCGTTGAATCTCCACCTTGACCGGTCCGCTCTTGTCCGCCGGCGAATACTGCACGCGCGCGGGTTCGCGTCCAAGTTGGGCCAGCACATTCTGCCAGTCCGGACGGATTTGCGGGAACGCTTGATTACAGGTCGAATCCTTCTCGCATTCTTGCAGTAACAGATTCATCGCACGCGCCGCTGCCTGCGAATGGTAAAGCGGCATCCTCATGTAGGTCGGCGTCACACCGACGATCGTCGCGACGTGGACGTGCTCCGGATGTTGACGAATGTAAACAAGCACGGCGCGCGATCCGTAGGACAATCCAAACAGATCGATGCGTTCGTAACCGAGCCAGGCGCGCACGTCATCGAGATCATCCATCGCGATCGGCGTCGTGTATTGCGTGAGATCGGCGTGCTGTTCCAGGGTTCGCCTCAGGTTCTTCACGTATTCCACCGGATACATCTCCGTTAGACAATCTTGCGGCGTTTTCTTGACCGGTGGCGCCGTCAGCGGATTCGATTTCCCTGTTCCGCGTTGGTCGACCAATACGATGTCATGTTTGCGCCGATACTCCTTGAGGTCGGTTGCATATAACCCTGCGGCACCGGTGGAAGGCACGCCCGGCCCACCGGCAAGATCGAAGAGCGGTTCGCTCTTGTTTTTCTGATCAAACGCCGGTAGCACCACGATGTTGAGATCGATGGACCGGCCGGTGCGGGTTTGCCGATTTTCAAACACTGTGAATTTTCCGCAGAGCAGCTGTTCGTTGATTCCCGGCAGCCGACACGGCCGCAGTTTGGCCAGACCTTGGTGGTGCTCACAACCGCCCAATGCAGCAAAACAGAGCAGAACCGCCAGGCCGACAAGACCGGTCGAACAAAAATAACGCACCGCGCGCATCCGTTTGATCAATATCCAGTATCCAGCGTCCAGTATCCAGCCCAGTCGTGAGAAGTCCGGAGATCAGAAATCAGCGACCTGAGGACAGACTGCCGCCTGAAATTGAACGTGATCGAGTATCCAGGATCGGGCATAAATTTGCCCAATCATGAAAAATGCATTTGTCATGATCACCTCGGCCGGTCCGAATCGTGACCTGACGAAAGGCACGCGGGAGCAGCCGTTCTGGGACGAACACGCCGAGTTCATCGACCGACTCGTGGCGGAAGGTTTCATCTGGATGGGCGGCCCGCTGGTCGATGAAGGCGGTTCGCTGCTTTTCTTTCACGCCGCCGACGAAAATGAAGTGCGCGAGAAAATGAAGAACGACCCTTGGCTCCAGCAAGGCATCTTAAAAGCCGGAGAGCATCAGGCGCTGGGAAATCTTCATCGACGAGAGGAAGTAAATCAGCGTCTCAGCTTCTTCCCCGAATAATCGACGTCGACGACAACTTCAGCTGTGGCGACGTTATCCTTTGTCAGCATTTCCTCCGCAGCATACACTTCTCCTTGTGAGCACGGTGACTGAGATCCGCGAAGCGATCCGAAAGCTTCCGCCAAAGGAGGCATGGAAGCTGGCGCAGGAACTTCGCGAACATCTCGACGGGCTGTGGGACGAGGAATTTGAGCAGGATGTGAAAGCAGGTCGGCTCGATGGCATAATCGCCGAAGCGCGCGCCGAACACGCCGCCGGTAAGACCCGATCGATGGATGAAATCGTCGGGGACCAATGAATTTTGGGGATTGTATCGCGATCTGCCCGAGCCGATAAAGCGGGCGACCCGCCGGACGTATCGCTCGTGGAAAGAGAACCCGAGCGGTGCTTCCATCAGGTTCAAGAAAGTACGTGATGCCTACTCGGTTCGAATTGGCAGGACCGGTTACCGCGCGATTGCCGTCGATGTGCCGGATGGCTTTCTCTGGATTTGGATTGGTGCTCATGATGAATACGAGCGGTTGCTGAAGGGATAATTCGGAATTTCGGGATCCGCGTTTCCGCATTGCCTCGCCGGCGCGATGAGAGAAGACCGCAGTTCATAATCACCACCGAAGAGCGCCGGATTGCTCATTCGGGGCTTTGATTTTTAAAGGCAGACGTCGCAATTTCCTGCATGCGACGAAACCAAAGAACCGCTTTCGTGACCGGCGCAAACAAAGGAATCGGGTTCGAAGTGGCGCGCCAACTCGCCCGCGAAGGTTTTCGGGTGTTCCTCGGCGCGCGCGATCAGGAAGCGGGGAAAGCGGCAGCCGAAAGATTAAATCAGGAAACCAGGAAAGCAGGAAATGAGGAGGTCAATTTTCTCCAGATCGATATTGCAAAACCCGAGATCATCAGGCGCGCGGCCGAAGAATTTGCCAGGCAAAGCGATCGCCTCGACGCGCTGGTAAACAATGCCGGCATTCTCCTCGATGAAGACAAGGATGTCCTCGCGCTCAGCGCGGAAATGTTTCAGACGACGCTGCGCACCAATACGCTCGGGGCGCTCCTCGTCGCGCAGGCTTTCCTGCCCTTCCTGAGAAAGAGCGACAATCCGCGGATCGTCAATGTTTCCAGCGGCGGCGGACAACTGGCCGACGGCGCCGACGGTTGGGCGCCCGCCTACTGCATCTCCAAGACAGCGCTCAACGGCGTCACCGTCCAACTCGCCGCCGCCCTCCCAGACTTCGCGGTCAACTGCGTCTGTCCCGGATGGGTGCGAACTGATATGGGTGGCGCAAACGCAACCCGTTCCATCGCCGAAGGCGCATCCGGAATTGTCTGGCTCGCGGCGGACGCGCCCCAAGGCGAAACGGGAAAGTTTTGGCGCGACCGCAAAGTGATCCCGTGGTGAGAAACCAATTATATCGGGAGTGAAGCGGGCGATCGGGACGAGCTTCGCTGCCGATGCACGCATCATGATTCCCATGCAGCCGGTGCGGCCTGGACCGATCCGGAGTTAATCAGAAGTGCCTAACGAATCCGCGACGCGACGCAGATCGTCGAGCAGGATCTCCATGTCGTGCATAGTCGTCCGGTAATTCAGGACGCAACCGCGCAACGCGAAACGACCGCCCAGCGTGGTATTGGAGAGATATGAACTGCCATCGCGTTGCAACGCGACGAGCAGACGCTCGTTGAACGCATCGATCGCTTGGGAGATTCGCCCCTGAGCTGTGCCGGCACATGGCGAAAGCAAAAGATCGAGAGGCCGACCGGGGCCAGCATCTCGAAGTCATCGCTCGCCTCGACCATCGACTCGAGATGGCGGGCACAGGCGAGATTGCTTTCAATCGCCTCGCTCAATGACTCCAGGCCAACGCCCTTTAGTAGCATCCAGACCTTAAGCGCCCGGAAGCGTCGCGACAGCTCCGGGCCGTAATCCCAGAATGCAAAGGCCTCGTCGGCCTCCGCTCCGATCACCCGCGTATATTCGGCTTCGTGCGCAAAAGCCACGCGCGCCTTCTGTGGGTCGCGGTAGATGACGCATCCCACATCCACCGGGAGATAAAGCCACTTGTGAGGATCGAGCGCGACGGAATCGGCCAGTTCCATGCCCGCGAATAAGCCACGGGCCGATTCCGCGAGCACCGCAAAGGCCCCATAACTTCCGTCCACGTGCATCCAAAGCCGGAAGCGGTCTGCAACCTCGCGAATCTCCGCCAGCAGATCGACGGCGCCGGTGTTCACGGTCCCGGCATTGGCGACCACGCAAAAGGGAACATGACCCGCCTCCAGGTCAGCCCTGATCCCGGCGACGAGGTCGTCCGCTTTCATCCGGAAACACTCGTCGACCGCGATGTGACGCACGTTCTCCCGACCAATCCCCAGGAGGGTTGCCGCTTTCGCAATGGAAAAGTGCGTTTCACTCGAGGCATAAAGGCAAAGGCGACCGCGCGATTCATCCTTCGCCTCCTTCGCCGCCGCAATCGCGGCGAGGTTCGCCATCGATCCACCGCTGAGAAAAAGCCCGCCCGCTTCGGGACCAAATCCGAGAATCTGCCGGATCCAATCGATCGTCAGGCGCTCCAGCTCCACCGGCGCCGGGGCTGAACGCCATGCCGTAAGGTTGGCATTGAGGAACGAAGCAAGCAGATCGGCAAACGCCGCCAGCGGAGTGCCGGGCGATTGCACATAGCCAAACATCCGCGGGTGCGCATTCTGCCGGCTGAAAGGAATGATCGTCTCGCGAAATACCTTTAGCAGACCGTCGAAATCGGTCCCCGTGGCCGGAAGGGCAGGATCGAGCCCGGCACGGATCTCAGGTGAAGAAATGCGACCATAGACCTTCCGATCGCGGAGACCGGCGAGATAATCGCTTATCAATTCGATCACCGAATCGCCCCAGTCACGTATCTCGTTAGCCGAAGGATCAAGCATTTCCGCCTAGTATGCGCCACGCGATGAGCTTGTCAGCCCCATCGAACGCAGCGGGTCCAACACCGCCCGCTGCCTCGCCGAAGGTGCATCCGGAATTGTCTGGCTCGCGGCGGACGCGCGGCAACGCGAAACGGGAAAGTTTTGGCGAGACCGCAAAGTGATTCCGTGGTGATCTTGGATAGTGCCAATGCGTTGTTTCAGACGAATAGTCACCTCTCCACAGGACTGTGGCCCTTTGTCTGCTCTGAAGAATCGGTATGCGATTCATCGTTTTCACGCTTTTCTGCTCCTGCTTTATTACTGCGGCCGAGGCCAGGATCGGTGAAACCTCGATCCAATTCGCTGATCGTTACGGCGCTCCGAAAGATTCTTCCGTTACAAAGATCCGCGATTCGCACTCGCCGCTGATCGAGGGGGCGATCCATCACAATTATGAATATGAAGGCTGGGAAATTCGCGCGGCCTTTCTACAGCCCGACGGGCCGGCAGTCAGGATGGACTACCAAAAGATCATCATCGCGGGAGTGAACCCCGCAATTCAGGATTACGAATTGCAGGCGATTATGACTGCGAACACCCCTCCGGGCACGTCTTGGAAGCCGAAGATGTACGACAACGCGAACTCGCCAAACAAAGGACTCGGAAAATTTGCCGAAGCCTACTTCGCAAATGCCATTGGTGAGAAGATGTGGCAGCGAACGGATGGAGCGATACTCTGGTTGCGCAGCCACTTGATCGTCCGGCTGGAGCTTTCCGCAGCACGAGAATACGAAGAACAGCTGAAGGCCGCAAAAGAGCAGAAGGCCCGGGCGTCAGTGCCAACGTTCTAGAAGTGTGGAGGCGCTCTCTAGGGGGCCGCGCGCATTTTCTCATCCTGAGGATTTTCGAAACTTCTTCAGCCGGTGCTCGCCCAAGAACGCGAGCTCCGGCAGGACGGCATCATCGGGAAAGCGAAGAGATTCGCCTTCGTACGCGCCGAAGCTCTCCATGACAGCACGGGCCGGCAGCTCGCGTTTCAGTCGCGGCGAGAGCAGCATCCGAAGCTGGTCATCGAATGCGATCAGGCCACCATCGAAAGCGGCATCATGCAATCGCGAAAGGCTAAGGCCGTTGCGCACATCGAGCCGGTGTTCCGGATGCGTACCCCACGGCAAGATGTGCGAAGCCACGAGTAACTGGCGCAAGGCAAGCCCGGTCACGCTGCAAACTCCGCCGCTGTTGTTGATAACGGCATCGCGAAAATACTCCTGACCGCGGCGTTGTTTCACCGTCGCCAATGCCTCCGTCGCGCCGACTGGCGGAAGCCGGCGGATTCTCACGCCTTTCTTTGGTATGACTTCGAATTCGCTGATTTCATCCGCTCCGAAGAGAACACGAACGGCTTGTTCACTAGCTGGTACTGCCTCGTTGAGATCGGCGTGAAATTCCTTCCAAGTTTCGCGGTCGAGCGCGCTCGCGCCCTCCAGACCTTTTATGCCACGCAGCTTCAACGCCGGATCGAGCGACGCGAAATTGCACAGCTTCATTGCGACACTGTTCGAGCCGCGACCGAGCTTCTCCGCCAGCGCGACAACCACTGGTTGCCGCGCGTGCAACTGTCCGAACGTGAGCTTGTGATAAAAGTTCAGCGCGATGAGCAACTCATCTCGCGTCCAACGCTTGCCCGCTGCCATCTCGGGAGCATGTGGATTCCTTCCGAAAAAATAAAGCTGGTTCTCGCGCTGATTCCTGGCGAGGTAATTACGCCCATCTACTATGGGCAAGAAATTCACGATTGTGTTGGACAGCGTCGATGTCGGCCAGATGCTCGATGGCTTGGAGTCGCGAGCGGAATCATGGCGCAAAACAGCCGATTTCATGGAATCCGCCTACAGCAGTGACGATTCGTTCATCTGCGAAGAATGCACCGATGCCGACGAAGCGACACAGATCGCGAGGCACTTTGCGGCGATCGCAGCGTCCATCGAACAACAGGTCGCAGAGCAGGGAGGCTGGTGATTGCGGTGCTTACCGCCGCGCCGCGATTGCTGTCACCGCGTCGAGCGTGGCCCGACCAAGAACCTGCGCTTCGACCACGACATTCCATTTTCGAAAGGCGGCAGCAGTCTCACGGCGGCGAACATCCGGCTCCTCTGCGCCAAACACAATCTCGAGAAATCAGACAAGATTCTGGCGATCGCGCCCTGGATTCTCACTGGAGCCGCCTCCGTCAGCCAGATCCAGGAGCTCTCCGGATGAAATTCTCGATGCTAACGATCAGGAAAATCGGCTAGAGCCAATCTGCCGAGATTCACAGACTGCTCCACACGCGGTATTCCACAGGCCGACCGAGTCACATCATACGTGTAACTTGAATTTAACCTTGTCGCGTTTTGGCAAAAAAAGCCGAAAGACGGTATCCTGGCCATGGTGACGCCGAATTGGGCATCTAAATCGATCTTCCGGTGGCAACGCGAGATGTCGACGATTTGCGACACTTGCATCGGTGAAAGTCCCAAATCTGTGAGAAAGCCAAAGTGCTGATTGGTGTATTCCTCGACTAAGTCGTGGTGATTCTCCCGGACATAATTCTCAAATGTCGCCGGATCAGGGAAAGCAGGTTCGCCCTCGAGAATTTCGGGCAGATCCTTGTCGCGAAGCGTAACGACCATCCCGAGATCGTGAATGCAGATTGCGAGCGCCAAGAGGAAGATCTCATCGCGCGATAGTTCTAGATGGCCTTCGATGAGAATCTCGAATATGTCGAAAAGGCTGGTGAGATGTTCTGTCCCGTGCAGCGTGAAAAACCTGAAGCGAGGGGTGTGGTTTAAGAGCCGCTCTGCGCTCGCTCGAACCGAGATCAGAATGCCGGCTTCCTTCTCCGGCAAGCGCTTGCAGATGGCTTCAAACGACATCAGTGCAATGATCAATCGAGAATGCACATAAGTCGACTGCGATCGCCGTTGCTGAAGCCACGTGCAGCAGGGGAATTGAGTGTGCGGGGGATTCGGGGTCAGGGTGCAAATCTTGACAAGTATCCGCTGACGAGCGGACGCGACGGTTTTTCGCTCCTGGCATCAAGGCGGAAAAAGCTGAAGCGCCAAACCGCTCCCTAGAATCGTGAGCGGGTCGCGACGAAATTGCGGCTGCGGCTCTGAAAGATTTGCGCCCGACACACCGCCGCTACAAAAGAACATCGGAAAACAGGAAATTGGCTTCGCCGACTAATCGCTGAAGGACGAAGGGAGCTCGATCGCGTGTTCGCGCTTGCGTCAGGCATCGGATGCCGGATATACGCAACGGCGAAGCATTCATGAGTGATCCCGCGCCCGCGCACAGCACCGAGCAGGTTCTCTGGACCGGCACGGTCTCGAGTTTCCATTATGCCGGGAAGTGGGTTTTGATTTTCATCCTGCTCGCCGCCGTCGTCGCGAGTTTCTGGCTCGTTCTGCCGGATCTCGGCCTGATCCTTTGGGCCGCCCGGGCCGCGCTTCTCGTGCTCGCGCTGCTGCTGGTCTGCTGGATCCAGGTGGACAAGCGGCGACGCCGTTACACGGTGACGAACAAGCGGGTCAGCGTCGATTACGGCATCGTCAACCGCGTTTCGAATGAGGTCCGCATTTCCGATATCCGCAGCATCAACCTGCAAAAGACTGGCTTCACCGGGCTGCTCGGCATCGGGCGGGTAGAATTTTCGTCCTCCGCCACCGATGACGCGGATGTGATTTTCTGGAACACGCCGGAGGCCGAGAAGGTGCGCGACCTGGTGCGCTCGCTCCAGCCGTAAGGGTTCTGCGGGGGGGCGTATCGGCGACGATCCGGACCGAGGCGCTACTGAGGGGTGAGAAGAAATGCGTGAGTCTCGCCCCGAATGGTGCCGGAGCCTACGATCTGGCCGGTGTCGTTGATGCCGTCGGCTTCTCCCAAAACCCAGCCGCTCCGCCGCGGAATGAGGCGATTGAGGTCCTGCATTCTGCTGCCGTCGAAGGAGACGAAGGCGTGATAGGTGTTAGTGCGGGTGGTGCCGTAACCCACAACGGTACCGCTGTTATTGATGGCGAGCCCCCAGGAGGTGGATCCCCCGAGTGTCCCAAGATCCACCATCTGACTGCCGCTGAGCCGGAAGGCGTGGGCAGCTCGGTTGCCGCGCGTGTAACCCTGCCCGGCGATCTGGTTCTGATCGTTGATGGCATAAGCGATACTCCAGGTGCCTCCGAGTGTGCCGATGGCGGTCATGATCCCGTTCTCGTAGGTGAAGCCGAGAAAGTCGCCTGCGGCATTGTAGGAGTAGCCGACGATGATTCCAAGGTTATTGATGCCGTGAGCGGTGCTGGTGGCGCCGCCGAGGGTGCCGAGATCAATCACCTGACCATTACTAAAGAGGCAAGCGTGCTCGCCGCCACCGACATGCTCCGAAGTGCCGACAACGTCGCCGGCATCGTTTAAACCATAGCCGATGCTGTAATCGGCGCCGAGGGTGCCGAGAGCGGTCATCTGGCCGTTGCTATAGATGAAAGCCCGATAGGAACCGCTGGCGAGGGTGGAGTAGCCGGCGATCTGCCCCGAGGTATTGATTGCGTGCGGCTGAGCATATTCGCCGCCGAGGGTGCCGAGATTCATGAGGGGTCCACCGGAATAGAGAAAGGCGGGATCACTCATGCTGCTGGATGGAGCGCTCGACTCGCCTGCGATCTGCCCGGCTGAGTTGATACAGTAGGCGATGCTGTAGTTGCCGAGGCTGTTTGGGCCCAGGGTGCCAAGGTCAGTAATGGTGTAGGTCTGGGCCGCTGCTCCTGTCGCCGCCACGATGAATGCGGCAAGCATGGCAAGCCGCAAGGTATGATTATTTAGTCCGATCGATAAGCTGGTTTTCATGAGTTGCTCGTCTCCAAGTAGGTATGACTGCGCTTCGGCCGACGCCGAACGGCGATAAACTTGCGATCGTTGCTCGCCATAGGCAAGGATGCATGCGTAACAGAATTGTTACCATTTCGTGGTCGAGCCGAAGCGGGCCGATGCGCAGAGGAGAATTGGAATTGTGGTCAGGCAACGAATCTTGACAAATCTTCCGCTGACGAAGGGACGCAAGGCCGGGGCGGAGGTCGGAGGACCGAGGGCAGAGGGCAGAGAGCAGAGGGCAGAGGACAGAATCTGAAAGCTGCCGTAACCCGTAACGCAGCCAGAGGCGAGGCCGGGCTTTCAAATGCGAAGCAACGGCCGGGCTTTCTAATCGGAGGACGGAGCACGGAGGGCAGAGATCCGAGGGGAATGGGCGTTGGGAGGTCGAAGCTTGAGAGGATTTATGCTTTCGCAGCGAGAGGAAGCTGGGTCGTGACCAGTTCCCGCAAATCGAGCTTGCGGCTGGCGTGAAGGTCAGCGTTTCTGCGCGATCCTGCGCCAGGCGATGGAACGCCCTGGCGAATGACTCCAGCTTGTCGTGGCTCAGCTGGCCCGGTAACTGGTCAAGTAGCCGCGATACGGGATCGTCGCGAGGCATTCGTGACGACGTCTTCTCGGGTGAAGATCGAAACAACTTTATGACCGCCCTGCTCGATGGCCTGCCGACCGCCCTCCTCGCGATCGACCAGGACGAGCACAAACGCCACCTTGCCTCCCGAGGCCTCCACGGCCGCAATCGCCTTTAGAGTTGATCCACCAGTCGTGATGACGTCGTCGACGACGACGACAGAATCCCCGGACGAGAAATTTCCCTCGATCAGTTTGTTTCGACCATGGGGTTTGGGCGTCTTCCTAACCGTGAAGGTCTGGAGAGCGGCCGAAGGATTGTGATTGAAGGCTGCGATTCCGATACTGAGAGCGATCGGATCCGCCCCCATCGTCAATCCGCCGATCGCATCGACGTGCACGCCCAGTCTTTGCGCGGTCTCCTTTACCAGGCGCCAGCCGACTTCGCCGACCAAATGAGCTCCGCGCGGGTCCAAGGTCGTTAACTTGGCATCGATATAAAGGTCGCTCTGCGCACCAGAAGCCAGAATAAAGCTACCTTCGCAGACAGATCTCTCTTTTAGAATGCTTAGCAAGCTAGCTTCGGAAAGGTCTCGATTCACGTCAACCTGTGGAGCAGATTCAATGGCGGCAACCCTATATCTGGTGTCTTGGACGGCGAGCATTTCGAAGTTCACCAACGATATTGCACACCGTCAAGGCAAATTTATCGCACGTCTCAATCAGCTGGTAAAGGCTACGAGGAGCGTCAGGCGGGGAGTATTGGGGTCAGGCAAATCTTGACAAGCCTTCGCTGACGAACGGACGAAGCCGGGGGGCAGAGGACCGAGGTCAGAGGTCAGAAAAGCTGCCGTAACCCGTAACGCAGCAAGAGGCGAGGCCGGGCTTGGAAAGCCCGTTCGGTCTGACGATCCGCTACGGCAAATGCGAAGCAACGGCCGGGCTTTCAAACTCTTAGTGGCTTGACATCGCCCCGGGACAGCGAGCGACAGGAGCGGCCGATTACGTTGGGGTTACCTCACGTGCATCGTTGCGACCAGCATGGCAAGCACGTCGCTGAATGCGTGCGCGGCGATCGGCTCGAGGGCGGAGCGCCGGCGCAGATAGACGAGCGCGAAGATCACTCCCGAGACCGCGGTCGAGATCGCGATCCCGAGCCCCTGGTAGCGGTGACCCAGGCCGAACATCAATGAGCTGAGCACGATTCCCAGAATGAGGCCGGGCCGCCCCAGCCATTTCTCGAAGCGGGTGAAAATAAAGATCCGCTGGAGTTCCTCCACCACACCTCCACCGAAGATCCCGATTGGCAGCCAGGCCAGCAGGTTCCGCGGCTCATTAAAAAACGACACGATTGTGGGCCCGTTCCCCGCCGGCCGGGGCAGCAGCGACTGCATCACCGCGCCCAGCGCCACGTTCAGTGCGAAGAACATTCCCAGGCCGAACAACAAACCCCTGCCGAGATGCTTCGGCCATTGGTGACCGCTCAGACCCAGTTCTTTGAATCCTTCCCCCTCGAGACGGAGGAGCAGGAAAAGCGCAGCGAACACGAGAATCTTGGTGCGCACGATCCGCCAGACCAACTCCGAGAAATGCGCGGGCAGCGGCGCGTCCGCTTGTTGCGAGGCAATCTGGTAGATCCAGTAAAGGACGATCGCGCCCAGCGAAATGCCGAGAGCAATGCGCTTCGACACGATCATGCGCTGGTTTCCATAACTTCTTGAATATGATGCAGCGATCGCGCGGTTTGGATTCAGAAGAAGGCGGCGTGAAACGAAAGGCCCGAACTCCCGAGTCTCCTGCCAGTCACAATTCACTCTTCTTTCCCTCGGTCCTGTCCGTGAAAACGGGGACAAGCCCAAGCTGACCACTCTCGCACTATTTTCTTGGCGCTCACGAGTGGATCGATTTGCCCGCGGTGGTTAGTTCCCAAAGCCGAGCCTATTTCTGTATGTAACTCAGATCATCCGATGGACTGGCCATCGTCGAAGGTCGCGGGGCGTTCTTTTTCTCGGCCCGAGCCCGCGAGATGGAACTTCGCGCCGGCTTGCACGAGAAAATAGAGGACGCCGAAGGCGATCGTGATCTGGGGCGGCTGTGCCTTTGGGTTGGGATGGCCCGACATGGAGAGCGAAGCGACGAATTGCGGGGTCAGCCCAAGGGCCGGGAGTGGGATCTTGTTCACCGCGATGGTGCCGACCACGAAGGCCAGCAGCGAAACCACCCAGAGCGTAATGGTGCGCCGGGTCTCGGCTGCGGCTGATTCCGGGTGGATGAGGATGAAAGCGAATCGGCTGGTGAACAGCCAGAAGAAGGCGAGGATCGGTGCATCGGTCTTAAGCTGCACGGCCATCAGCGTGATGGGGATGAGATAGATGACGGAGAGTCCGCCGAGTATCCAGATGCGCCGGTCCAGCCGATCCGCGCGTTTGGCGATGCCAAAGCCGTAGAGAGCGCTGGCGTGGAGGACGAGAAATTCGATCATGATCGCGGCCAGCAGGTTTCGGAACTGGGAGGGGGCCAATCGCGTGGGAGCGATCCAGGCGACGAGGTAGGTAGTCGCAGTCAGGCAGTCGGGCGTCGCGGCGCCAAGGCGTGGAATGACGTTTCGCATGGAACAGGTGAGGGCCGGCGTGGCGCCGGCTGATCAATGAGGCATTCTCTGTTTTCCAGCGCCGTAATCGAATCAAAATCGCGCCATGAAAACGACCACAACCAGTGGTCACGAGTTTCGCGTTTCGGGAGGCCCGCGTAAAACTCGATACTCCTGCGAAAGACCCAAATGCGGAAGATGCATTTTACCGAAACGGACCCAGCGCGCGGGGTGGCTCCTTTCATCGCCTGCTGCGCGTGCCAGAGGGCAGGCTCCAAGCGGGCCTCGGCTAAGATTTTTGGCTGCTTCGATCGGTTGCGAAATAGCGCAGAGCACGCAGACTCGGAAGGAAGAAATAGGCGCCGCCGCGCACGGTGACGAATTGCGGCAAGCCGGAAACGCGATTCCGCAGCCGGTCGTCGCGCGGCTGGTTGAAGTCCGCCGTCACCGGGCAACCTGGAATCTCGGCGCGAGTCCCGAGCAGCGGGTCACTTTCCCCGGTCATGGCGGAGAACTTCATGTTCACGATCCAGGCATTTTGGAGGAACTCGAATTGCCGCGAAATATTGGCGTTCAGGCAAACGAAGTGGAGGCCGCGTGCCGGTTCGTTAGGCGGAGCGGGCCTCAGCGCGTCCTCCGGCAACAGTTCGGGTCCATATTCCCGGCCCCGGCGCAGGATGCGATGGAAGCGGACGGGCGACATCAGGTCGTCCCGGAAACCTTTCGGACCAAAGCCCAGCATGGTGATGAGCCGTTGCAACAGGTTGGCCGGGCGCCCGGGGAAGTCGGGGTTGCGCGGATTGGCGCGGCGAATATGCGCGCCAAAGGGACAGGCGCTCCCCGTCGGATCTTGCCCATAGGTGAAGCGGTTTTGGCGCGCCTCGTCCGGGTTTGATCCGATCCCGGGAATCGGTTCCTGCTGGATCGGCACCAGAGGATCGCCCGCGCGAGTGCGACCGACCATCGCCGCCGCCAGCTTCTCACCGGCCGCGACATTGCCAGCAGTTTGCTGACTGACGAACTGCCAGAAAGCCCGCACATCCTGCTCGAGATCGCGCAGCACGAGATAGGTGCCGTTGCGGCCCAGATCCTTCTTCTCCGGCGCGTCTTCCGCGGGAAGCAAATCCGCACTCGCGGAATCGGGGTCGAGCAGCGGCCGCTCGGTATACTTGTTGTATTCGTTAGGGTAACCGAGCAGAAATTCGCCGAGCGCGGCAACGTTGCTGTAATCGATCTGCGGCTGGGTCGGGTCGCGCT
Organism: uncultured Verrucomicrobiae bacterium; assembly: GCA_963776615.1. Classification (GTDB taxonomy): domain Bacteria; phylum Verrucomicrobiota; class Verrucomicrobiia; order Chthoniobacterales; family UBA10450; genus Palsa-1392. The sequence continues at coordinate 61,181 of CAVZNJ010000006.1, read as the reverse complement.
GGCGCGCCCAGTCGATCTGCGGCTGGCTAATTCCGTCCGTGAAGCCGAAAGGTTCGATCCCGTCGAGATCAGCCGTTTTCAGCCAGCGCATCTCCTCGAAGGCGTCGGACCACCGCGGTCCGGTGGCGCTCTGAATGAAATTCGTCAGGCCACCCGGGACGGCGAAAAACATCACCACCAGATGCGGCACGCCGGCGCCGTAGCCCCAGGCCCATTGCGACGGCGCATTCGTGCTCACGTCGCCGAGCCGGCGGGTTCGACTTTCCTCCGTCATGCCGGCTAAGAACTCAGGGGAAAACCCTTCAATGACAGATGCCGGCAGGCCGATCTCCGCCAGGCCGCGCGCGGTGAATCCAACCTGGAGCGCGGCGGAAGGAGGCGGATTCATAGTAGCCGCGCTTGTGACCGGCGTCGCCCGCAGCCACTGACGCGCCGCAGCTGCGTCCTTGATCCGCAGGAGCGCATAAGAGGCTTCGGTCATTTTCCCGAAGCCGAAGCGGACCAAACCCTGCACGTCGCCGAAATCGACTTCGTCTTGCTTCACAGGAGTGCGACCCATTCCCTGGCCTCCTCTTGACTAAGCGATGTCGACTCCAATCCCTGCCGGATGCGGCTGTTTCGTTCCAGGTCGATTGCGGTCAATCCCGGATAGGCTTTGTACCAGACCTGGCTCGGCAGGGTGTGGCGGCGGAGGAAGTCTTTGTACTTTTGTTCGTCCTGACAGCCGTCGAGCGCGAGCCAGTTGGTTCGCGGATAACCAATGCCATTGCTGAAAACCATGTTGAGACCAAACCCCGTCTTGTTAATGAAGTCGTCCATATAACTCTCGACCGTGCCATCGTAGTTGCTGAAAAAGACCATCCGTTTTCGGCCATCGAGAAAGACCCAGCGGGCGAAGTGAATCGTCCGAATCCGCGCCAGGCGCCCGCGGGTAAACAGGTGGCGCGCGCCCCAGTTCACCGTCCAAAGAATGCCAGTCGTAGTCACGAGCCTAACGAGTCCAGGTTTCAAACTGCCCATGGCGGTAAACTGGTTGGTCACGAGGCGGTCTTCAGCCTGAGCCAGTCCATCCGAGTAAGTCTGGTCGACGCGAGCGCAAAGCTCAGGATCGGTTTTCTCCAGCCGCCGCAGGCGCCAGAGATAGAACGGGGAGACGATCACCAGGAACGGCAGCGCGATAAGAAAGAGGAGCGGCATTCCCACCAGATGGAGCACGTTCACGATCCACCACTCAAACGGCGTCGGTTCCTCGGTGGTCAGCGTCAGACGTCCCGCCGACTTCTCGCCTTGGACGAACTGCCGCAATTGCTGGTGAATCTCATACGGCGCAAGATCCGCCAGCGTGACGACGTTGGCTTCAAGGTAACTTTCGATCGCATCGTGCAAGTTCGCTTCCTCCCGGGCGCGAACCACCGTCCGGCCCTGCCAGTTCACATAACTGGCGATGGGCGGCGCTTCGTGCTCCTGCATCCACCTGACGAGATCGGTCTGGGCGTTGAAATCTGCGCAGCAGGAGAAGAGCGCGCGCAATCCATTCGGCGTCCGATAGGCTAACTGTTCGAGAAAAGATTCGGTGTCCCCATCGATATCCCCAAGGAACGCGAGATAGAGCGGATAAGCCCCGGGCTCCAGTCCGTAGACTCGGATGTCACCCGTCGTCTGGTCGTTCAGGATGACCAACCGCCCATAATGAAGCCGATCGAATTCTCCGAAAGGGATAAGTGCGTTGTTGGGGTTGACCCGGCCAAATCCTTCGTTCATTGATTCGAGCAAGGCACGGAGCTCGGCCTCGCGCGACGGCTCGATTGGCGCCAGCACCATGAAATTCGATTGCGGAGTCATCGGAGTTCACTCGAAGACTTCGTCGCCGGTCGGTTCGTAGTGCGGCACGGCGTTCTCAGTATGGCGAAGTCTGGAGAGCGTCTCATACATGCGGCGTCGGGCGCGGCTCTGATTGCCTAACGGACGATGCTCCGCGATCGTGTGCCACGGGTTGTAAGAGAGCTTCTTCGCAAATTCCATCTGGGCGCGGGAATCAAACTTTTGTTTCGGCAGGCGCAGCGTGGCGACGGAAACGCGCGGCGACAGCTCCTCCGGCCAGAGCACGCCATTATTCTCGATCGGCATGAGATGCGGGTCGGTTTGGAGCTGAATGCGGAAGTCGAACTCGATGTCGCCCTCGGCGAGGGCTGCGATCATCGCATCGCGCAGGTAATCATCCGGTGGCCGCAACGGCAGGCGCGGAATCGGCGTACGCCGCTTCGACTTGGGCCAGACCGAATATTGCATCGCCTGACCTTCGCCTAACAAATATGGGACACAGCTAAAGTAGGGCGCCTCCAGTGGGCTGCTTTGGGTTTTGATCCAGAGCGATTGCATGATGAGGTCGAGAATGTGTGGCCGGTGGAAATTCAGGAAGTAAAAGATTTGCGCGTTCTTCAGGCTCTCCACCTGAAGCTGCGCGTTCGCCTTCACATCGGGGGTGACGAAGGTCGGGGGCGAAACGCCAAACATGTCAATGGTCGATTTCTCCTCGTCCATCAGCTTCGGGCCGGGCACACCCATGAGCTTGATGCTAATGCTCATGAAACCCACGTCGTCGATGTCCGGCGTGATGTAAGGACCGGGCCCGGAAAAGCGCACCCAGGCCCGGAAGGTCTGCGGCTTCGCATAGATGCCGCGGCGAAATTGCGCAGGGAGATTGTCGTGAATGATGAATTCTCCGCGGACGATGCCATGCGTCTTGGTGTTGCCGCCGCGCTCCATCCCGCCGGGTTTCCAGAGCTTGCGCATCTGTTTCGAGAAGGTGTCGATGATCGAGTCGAGATAAGCCTCCTCGTCGGGCAGCGGTTTTTCCTCCGCGATCCTGAGTCCCTCATGAGGGCGTTTTCGATTAATCAGGTTGGTCGTGAAGCGCGCGATCGGGTCGCGCAGGAGAGCATCGAAAGCGGGACGAAACCATGGATCGACCCGGCGTTCCAGATGCAGGAGCAAGGTAAAGAAATCGCTCAGCCCATTGAGGAAGACCGAGCCCGTATCCGCCCGCGGCATCGGTCGGCTGGCGTTGGAATTGAAAGCCGGCGACTGACTCGAAGTGGCTTCAGAGACGTCAGCCATGATCGCGCGCTCTTCGTTAGGCCGACACTTCCGGGAATTCAAGCGCGAAGTCGATCAGGCGCTTCTTACTCCAGTAAACTTTGCCGAGATAGGTGCGTGGCGCGACTTCGCGGATTTCGTCGCGAATCCAATGGGCAAGGAGCGAGGTCTCGGAGTAATCGAGGACGATACACTCTTTGCCGTCGAGCCAGCTGTCACCTTTGTAGACTTTGGCGATGATCGCGTTGAGACCAAACGGCGTGATCTTGTTGCGCAACACGCCTTTCGCCGGATCAAAGACCTTACCCTGCCAGGCAAAGTGGTTGACGAAAGTAGCGATGTCCTCCGAATAAGTCGTGCCGGGCGCGACGATCGCTGTGCCCCTGGCTTCGCCGACGGGAATATCACCGACGGGGCTTTTAGTGAAGAGATCGTCCAGCTCGGTCTGGGACATCTTTAACATTTCGGCAACGGTCATTCTGTTCCTTTCTTCAAGTGGCGATTGTTCCCTTTGCACGCATTAGAAAGTCTTCATGTATTCGATGAGCGCTCGCTTATCCTCATCGGGAAGATCGGTCCCGAAATAGTGGCCTTCGTCCTCGATGAAGTCGGGGCATTTGTTGGCCGAGAGCAGTTGCGGCACGGTCTTTAGCAACTCCGCGCGAGCTTCTTCCGGCGAAAGATTCTTCGCGTGAATTGTAAGGAGCGCTTTACTCAGTGTCACCTCGAGCGCGGCGAGCTCGCCGAAGTTGGGCTCGAGGTTGGCGAGAAGGTTGACCGGTGTGCCTTTGGGGATGGGGCCCAGCTTCAGCCAGCCGTCCTGATCGGCAAAGACCTGAAGGGGTTTCGGCACGGATTCTTTTCGGAGGTGCAGGTTGCATTCGTTTTGCGTGCGCCAGATGGAGTCTTTGCCGAGGCGTTTCTCCGGCCAGAGCAATTTCTCGGCGGCATCGTTATAGGCCTCCATTCGGCCCGCGACTGAGGGATCGCCGGTGAACTTGCCGAGCGCGTTGTTGTGCAGGAACGGCGCCGAACTCCAGACACTAACGAGTGAAACCACGCGGTAGAAGCCGGGACCGGTGTGCTTTGTTTTCGGCTGGAACTTGATCGGCTGTGTCTCGTCAAACGGGTTGAAAAGGTCCACCTCGTCGGGCAGCGGAAGCTGCTTGTAGGTCTGGGAAGAGAAGTTATCCCAGATGTGGCCGGGCATGGCATTGGTTCCGAGGGCGCGCGCGGAGTTGGTTTGGATTTTCGAGCGGGGATAGCGCTTGTCGGTGGAGAGAAAATTGTTCTCAAGAAAATCCGGCTGCATCACGGCCGTTCGGAACCAGGCCTTGCCGTCGCCCGATTCTGGATCGATCCCCGCGGGCGGTTGCTTGCTGGAATGGCAATAGGCGCAGTTGTTGGCGAAGACGAGTTTTCCCCGATTCAGGATCGCTTCGTCGGTCGTGATGTAGGCCGTACCGCCCGGCGCATCGGCGAGATGATAGGGCTTCAGGCGGCGGAAGAACGCGGCGACGTTTGCCACCCGCTGTTCGGTCGCGCGCCAAAACACAGAATGCTTTTGCGCGAAGGGGATTTCGAATGGTTTTTGGGGCGTCAGACCAATAAGCCGGTTATGCCGGGTGAGCCAGTATTCGGAAAACATCCCGATGTTGACGTAAACCCGGATTGTCGCGCCGGGCACGCCAACCGAATCCGCTCCATCCTTCAGGATGTGGGGGATGGCCATTTCCTCCTTCTCGCCCGGCAGAGCGAGCGTCCCGCCGGCCATTTTTTCGGTCTGAGCGATGCGTTCCCGCTCTGCGAGGAGGAAGATGGCGTTGATCGCGTTGGGATTGTTGATGTGATCGGTTGCGATGCGCGAGGTGTCCGAAGTGCCGGGCGGCTGGGCGGCCAGTTCCTCGTAAAAAAAGCCGCCTTTCTCGACGTTCGGCGCAAAGACTTTGCCCTCCCGGATGTATTGATTGCCGATCGCGGAAGCGAGATTTTCCCAGCCCGGATTTTCCGGGTCGGCCGGCGGATTTGAAGGATTGGGTGAGATGTGGCAGGCGCCACAGGCGACGCCGATCCGGTACGGCCTGACGAGTTGGTTCGTGCTGTAATAGTGCGGGTCGTTTATGAAACGCGCGCCATCCCATTTCTTGCGCGCTTCGTCGTTGAACTCCGGATTCGGGAAAAGCCGGAAGCCGAGCACGCCGGAGGGTTTGCCGTAAATTTTGTCGTCGATTCCAGCCGGTTCAGGCTCGACCTGTTCGTCGAGCCAGAGGCCGTATTCATCCGGCTTGCTCGCGGCGCGGAAGCCGGGTTCGTTGACCAGGCCGAGCGTTTTGAAACGTTCGCCGCGTGGATATTTTCGATTGTCGAGCATCTTGAGGAGGTCCATCAGCCCGAAGCTGTCCTGCGCGACATGATTCCAGAAATGCTGGTTGCCGCCGCTCCAGAGGTTCCAGGTATTGCGGCCCATGATCTCGTTAGGCGCGAGCGCGATCCCACCATCCATCGGTTTGAAAATGTCGGCCGAGATCTGCGGAAAGTCGTCAGGCGAAAGCCCGGCCAGCTTGGCTTCGTCCTCCGGAGTCTTGCGGTTGCAGCCGGCGGCGAGGAGAGAAAGCAACCCCAGGGCACAGGTTGCAATCGACGCAATGCGAGAGCGCGCCAAACCGCGTTCCAGCGCGTGCGGTTTCATATGTTTTTTTTAATCGCGTTCCACGAAGCCGAGCAAGAAGAAATGAAACGAAATTTCTCCGCGGCCAGCGCGAGGTGAAGATTGGATGCTCAAGCGGCGCCGGTTTTTGCTCGCGACAGCTCTTCTTTCACCTGGGCGAAGAAGTGTGGTACGTCTTGGGGCGGCCCGTCCTCACCGCAGATCGACGCGATGGCGTGCAGCCCGAGCAATCGATAACTCTCCAGTTGCGATTCGCTAAACCACTGGTCGCTCGTCGACTCGTGCGGAAATTCCGGATGAGCGGCGGCGTAGTTCGTTACATCGGGCGGCTCGTCGCCAAAGATGGTCGGTTTGATGTAGATGAGAGAGCCGTCGCTCGTCGTTCCATCGACCGCCGAATAGCCGATCGTGCCGAAAGCGCAGCGCGGGATCGCGCTGTCGGCTCTCCTGGGCGACACCACCTTGATGTCGATCGGGATGCCGAGATCGATCCGGATTTTGCGAATAGCGTTGCCGAGATCTTCAAACACGTAATTGAAATCCTGCCCGGCATCGACCGCGAGGATGAACCGGCAGCGGCGCAACACCATCTCGTAGAGGCCAAGATTATCGAAGTGCCCGCCATCGGAGAGATTGACATATTTGTAGGAATCGGTCGTGTTCCCAACCGCCTCGGAGAAGAGCGGCCCGACGGCGTAATGCGGCCCGCTACGCCGCCAGGTAGCAGTGCCCGGCGTTCCCGGATTCCCGAGCCACCAGCCGAGGCGCACATTGAAGAGAGTCATGATAAAACCGACCAGCGGCGAGGAGTGATACCCCATGTTGGGACTGGCGGCGGCGCCCGAAATGGTCAGCGCGGTGCCCAGGCTGATCCCGTCCCCGTAATCCGATGAAGGCCGGTAACCGAGATGCCATGAACCGCAATGCAGCCGGCTCATGGTAAAGGATTCCGCTTTGCGCTCCTGCCACGCCAGTTGTTCGCCTTTTACCAAATTGAGCGCCGCGTTGATGACGTGAAAAGGCTTCCCCGGCTTCAGCTCCCGCAGCTTGATATTGTCGTCCGGATCAAAGCCGGTGAAGAGATGCGGCCGGCGCTCTTCCGACTTCCGCGAGGCGGCGAGAAAGGCGCGAATGAGCCGCATCCGGTAGGTGGCGTGAAGGGAAAACTTGTTCACGTTAATGAAGTAACCCATCACGATGCCGAAAAGGAGATTGGCGGCCGTGAGGAAGAAGACGACGAATAGCTGCGTCTGATAAGTCTCGCCCTTGCCGAGAAACAAGCGGCCCGCTTTTGCAGCCCATGGTTGCGAGCCAAGAATAAGAAGGACCCAGGAGATAACGAGAGAAAGGAGCACGAAAAAGACGATGGACGCGAGCACCAGAATTCCCTGCGAGCCGCGCCCCGAGCCAAGCGCCTTGGCGAATTTCGAGCGCAGCGCGAGAAAAGCAGCGATGATTCCGGTCACTCCCCCGAACGTTCCCAGGAGGGCTTTGGCCACGGGATTCGCTTGTACTTGACCGAGGAAAACCGCGAGGCGGTTATCTGTTTGGGTCGTCAGCGCCTGCGCACCCCAGAGGACGAGGACGTTGATCGCGATCCAGGCGACAATCGTGATGAGAATCCAGGCGGCCGATCGAGCCCACCATTCGCGGTCCTGATCTTCTGAGACCCAACTGGCGAGGCCCGTGAAAAGGAAGTTTACGATCAGGAGCATTGCGAACACGATCGCCGGCGCGAAGCAGACATAGTTCAACGCGCTATCGGCCGGATTGAAAAAGACGCGCGTGGCGGTGGCCCAGAGACAAATGCCTCCGAATGCCGTAGTGACGAGAATCGTGCTGAAGCGAAAGGTGGAAGCCACAACGTTGCGGGCCTTCGTCGTCCGCCGGCGAATCCAGAGAAAGATCGTGCCGAGCACACCGCCGCTCAGGTAGGCTGTGACCGCAAAGGCGACAAATGTGAACAGCCCCAAGCCAGAATTGAACGTTTTGCTGCCGTGAACGTTGCAAAACAAGGCCCACCATTCCGTCAGAGCCAGAGCCGCGATGAGCAGGGGAATTTGCCGGACTTTGAGAAAAGTCCTCTGTGGAAAACCGGCATTGCCGGTGGCGGGAACGTCAGCGATCGCGTAAGCCATCGCCACCGCCACGAGCACGAAACTCACGGCCAGCAGGACATTGAGCGCAATGTCGTAGTGCTGCACGATGCGCGCGTAGTCCGGTGAGGACGCCCAACCGGTCGGCGGCAGCAAGATGGCGGTCAGGTAGAGCCGGGGCACCATCATGGCCGCGGCCAGCCAGGAAATCAGCACCAACCAGTTAAGGAAAATGTTGCGGAGATAGGTGGCGATGAGAGTCCAGGAGTCGACCGACGTGATGCCCGTCTTAGGCGTCAGGTAGTTGCTGAAGGTGCGAAGATGGCGAATCGGCTGCGGTTCCGGGTTCAGAGTGAGATCTGGCGGGCGTCGCAGGTCCTCCAATACGCCGCCCACTCCTTGCGGGTGATTCTTGATCCACGCCGTCAGCCAGCCACCGACAAAGCCACCACCCGAGACGGTCGAGAGGAAATCAAATTGTCCGAGCAGGTTTTTGCGCGCCAGACCCTGGAGAACGCCCAGGCCGAAAATCGCGCTGCGAATGCCGCCGCCGGAAAGGCAAAGCGCCGAGCGCTCCGGCTGTTCCGTCTGAATCCGGTCGTAGACATCGCGCAGGCGCGGCTGCTTTTCGGCTACCGATAATGCCTGCGTTTCATCCTTGCCGAGCTGCCCATCGAGTTCCTCGGCGAGGATATCTCCGAGTGACTTTGGTTGTGGCGCGAGTTCCGGGCTATCACCCATAGGCAAACCTCCCTTCGCACCGGTTTAGGCCGCATCGGCGGAAGGGGCAAGCCAATTTGTTTTCGGCGCAGGCCTGCGATCCAGCCTCGCCGCGCGCGCGAAAATCGATTATGAAATGGGCGTGAGATGAAACCACTCCCACAGACCTGACGGCTTGGCGAAGGTTGCGACCAGTTCCGTATGCCTAACGAAGCCGTTCCTGCATGAGTTCGGCGAATTTGAAGTGAAACACGGCGTTCGCCTCAACCTCGTTAATCTCTACAGCGATGAATTGGGCAACCCGGCGCGACCGACGAAGCTGGAGGTCAAGACAGTGCCGGCTTCAATCTCTGCCAGCCGGTTCGGTTCGCCTAGGCTCCTGCTCGCGGTTGCCGGACTCTTCCCCATCTCGTTAGGCGCGGCGGCTTGGTGGTTTGCCACCCGGCCGATCGAGCCTGCGTTTCTGCCCAGCGCAGCGCAAAGCGCCCCGGTCGTCCCGGAAAAGAGCGTCGCCGTCCTGCCATTCGAAAACCTGAGCAGCGCCTTATCCAAGATCGCCGACCTAAAGGTGATCTCGCAGATCTCGACGCGCCCATACAAAGAGCGGGCCGGAAAACCTCTCCAAGTCTCCTTCCTATCTTCCCATGTCCAGCACGACCCGGAAACGCGCCTTGCCGCTTATCATTCGCTCGTAGGCCTCAGCCACTTGTGACAGCGGGAAGATTTCGTTCATCGATTTCACGTCTGCGAGCGCACTAAAACGGAGCGTGTCCTGGGAATCGATCGAGGTGCCGGAATACCAGCCCTCGACCGAGCGGGCGCCCGTGATGAGTAAGACCGGGTCAACCAAGATAGGACCCGCGGCGCCAATCACCATGAAGACGCCCTTCGGTGCGAGACCGCCCATCGCCGCAGCCATCGCGTCGGCGTTGGTCACAGTCGCAATCACGACTTTCGCGCCGCCCAATTTCTGAAGTTCCCCCGCTGGATCCTGCGTCGTGCTGTCGATGTATTGCGCCGCGCCCAGTTTTCTCGCAAGCGGTTCCTTGTCTTTGCCGCGAGCGATGGCGATCGTATGGAACCCCATCCTGGCCGCGTATTGCACCCCGAGATGGCCGAGTCCGCCGATCCCGAGCACCGCGACCACGTCGCCGGCGCGCGCCACACTGTTGCGCAGGGCATTAAAGGTCGTCACCCCGGCGCACATCAGCGGCGCGCTTTCCACCGCCGACAACTCGTCAGGCATCAAGGCAAGGGCTTTGGCTGGAGCGGTCATGTATTCCGCGTAGCCGCCATCGAAGGAAATTCCGGTCGTGAGCAAGGCCACCTGGCAGGCAAAGAAATTACCCCTCCGGCAGGGATCGCAATAACCGCAATGTCCGCCGTGCCAGCCGACTCCGACCCGCTGCCCAGCTTTCCATCCTTCCACGCCCGACCCGAGGGCATCGATCGTCCCGATCACCTCATGCCCGGGCACGCGTGGATACTGAATCCCCGGCCAGAGTCCATCCTTGACCAGGGTGTCGCTGTGACAAATCCCGCAAGCCTCCACCTTTACTCGCACCCAACCCGCGGACGGTTCCGGGATTTCCCTTTCCACGATTTCGAACGGCCCTTTCGCCTCCGGCACCTGCACTGCACGCATTTTGTTTGACATGCTTTTTAATCGGCTGGTTTGCTCGAAAAACAATCCTGAGATGAACCTTGGATTTGTTCGAAAATTATGCTTGCAATCGGGGAGTGGGAGGCTCAAACCGGAACTCATGAAAACCCGTTTGATCTTCGCCCTGGGCTTGTTGGTAGCGGCACTCATATCCTGCCAGTGCATTCGTAATCAATCGACCGCCTCTGGTCACGGCCCAGTCCAGATCGACGAACATTCGGTTCTGATTCCGGGAACGGCGATCTCCGGCCAAGACCAGGAGTCGCTGAACAGGATCTTCCGGAAGTACGACAATTTGCTCTATCGGATTGCTGTTTACGAGAATGGCAGCTTGAAGAAGCAGATCGGCCAAATGGATGAAATTCAGATCGGAGAAATCGCGAAGGAATATTCCACGAATGCGACCGCCAGTGGGTTGAGTAACTGGACAAATCAGATCGGCGCCCGGACGCATGTCACGCATTACCCCCCGACGACGCACGTCACGCATACTGCAGACACGACGCACGTCACCCATCCTGGAGACACAACGCATGTCACCCACCCTGGAGAGACAACGCATGTCACTACGGGCCAACCGACTCACGTCACGCATCCTGACTTCGCAAGCCTCGACCAGGAGTCTGATGCGCTGGTCAAAGAGGTCACCCCAATCCTGGAGAAATACAGCAAATAACTAACGACGGGCGAGGAGGGGAGTCTCCAAGTGTGGCGCGGCGGTTTGCCCTGGCCTTCCTTGGCTTCCACTTTTTCCTGATCGTGACCGTGTGTCTGCGCGACACCTTCTCGGTGTTGGCCAGCACCCCGACGATTCTTCCGGCCTCGACCAATCAGTTTTGGGCAGGTAGTGAGCAAGCCGCGGCTGCCCTGCTTGGAGAGCGACTCGACCATTCGAACTGGGTCCGCAACGGAATCGCCGTCTACCTGCACAGCGCGGGGATTGAAGCCGGCTACGGGTTTTTCGCTCCGAATGTTCCACCGAATTACAAACTGGTGTTTGAATTGCACTATCCCGATGGACGGACCGGCTATGAGATTCCCGCGGTGGGCAGCGCTGCTACCGGCTTGCGTTTTTCCGGGTTGCTCGACGAACTGGCTGATATCAGCTACGCGCCTTTGCGGGAGACGATGGTAAAAATCGTGGCCTACTCCATTTGGCAGGCACATCCCGACGCCACCAGGATCCGCGCCTACCTCGGCTGCGCGCATCTCCCCACTCCCGGAGAATTCGCGAGAGGAGAGAGGGGTACCTATGAGCTTCTCTTCGCTTACGATTTTACCTTCCGAGGCAAACGACCGGGCGCGCCGTGATACGCCACTCAAGGCAGCGCCTGGAGGAATTCCTTTTTCTTCCTCAGTCAGACACTTGGCTTGGCTTGCTGCGCGTTGGTGTGGCACTGCAGGTCATTTTCTATTGCTTCTCTCTGCGCGGCGACTGGAATGAATTGTTTGCAATCGACCGCGCGGGAGTGATCAAACGCGACCTGGCTGAAGCCATCCTCTCCGCGCAGAGCCACTACATTCCGCGCTTTGGCTGGCTGGTGGATCTGGTTACCAGCTTTGGCGGAACGGAACAGACTGCACTCGCGATTGTGTGGTGGAGTCTGCTTTGCGCGGCCGGTCTATTGCTTGTCGGCTTATTTAGCCGGGAAGCGGCCATTGCGGCGCTTTTTCTTCATTTGTGCGCGGTGAAAAGCAGCAGCGGATTGACCTATGGAGTCGATAACTTCACCAGCATTGGCCTCTTCTATCTCATGATCGCCCCGCTGCCGGACAGATGGGCGGCGGATCGCTGGCTCCGGGGCGTATCGGCCAAAGCTGCCCAATGGCAGGGATTCAACCGACGCATTCTGCAATTACACCTTTGCCTGATCTACTTTTCCAGCGGCATCACGAAATGCGTGGGAGCCGGTTGGTGGGACGGAACGAGCATCTGGTACGCGCTGATCCGGCCACCCTTCAACTTAATTCCGCCCGAGATGCTGATTTCGTGGAAGAGTCTGTTTCCCGTCCTGGGCATTTCCGTCTGTCTCCTCGAGACGGGATATCCGCTTTTCATCTGGATGCCGAAGACGCGCACGTATTGGCTTCTCGCCGTCATTACGATGCATCTGGCCAGTGGGCTGGCCATGGGCTTGTACCTTTTTGCCTTCGTCATGATTACTCTAAACTTCGCGGCCTTCGGACCGATGTTCGCTTTTCGCGGGACACGGAGAAATCGGATGCGACAAACTGCAGGGCCGCCGCCGGTTTCGACCTGATCGAGCGCCAGGTAGAGGGCTCTGGTTGTTCAAGACGCCACCCCCGTCTCGCTAACCCTTTTACCCCACGCTTTCGTCTCGATGCAAACCTCCCGTGCTGTCAAGATTTTCAAGGATCGACCCCGAGTAGTAGCCCGACTAGCCCGACCCATAATTCCCCCGAGTGAATTATCAAAAAATTGAGACGCGACCCCGCAAAAAGCCAGCCGCGCCGCGCGCGCCAGTCTGGTCGATTCCTTCCTCTTCCTCCCGTGCCCGATTCATCGCCCGACGCCACACTTCGTTCGAAACTAACGACCAAAAGATAAGCCGACGTGAGAGTGGCTTTGGGCAGCACGCCCGTTTCTATTCGACACTGGCAATTGAACCTGAGATGATTCAACTCAATCGCGGTAAAGCGATGGCTGCGGAAATCAAATGCGATCCTGAGTTGGAGATTGCCCACGTCTTCATCGACATGGCGGGCAACGCGGGAGTATTGATCGACCAGGAGTTGCGCGGACAGAAAGGGAGCGAAAACCAGCTTTGTGAGCTCGGGCAAATTCTTCACCGAACTGAAACGGCGTAATGTTGACAAGGTGGCGATCGCCTGCGCGGTCGTCGGAAGGAGGGCGCATGGCGCCTGACTCTGAACCCAATCTTCGCCTCGAGATCGGGCATGTACTCTTCCTCGACCTGGTGGGCTATTCCAAGCTCTTGATCGGCGAGCAGAAGGAGCGCATGCGCCGGCTGACCGAGATCGTGCTGGCGACCCCGCAAGTGGTGAAGTCGACCAATGAGCAACTGGTCCGCCTCCCAACGGGAGATGGGATGGCGCTGGTCTTTCGCAGCAATTCGGAGGAACCGGTGCAATGCGCGATCGAAGTTGCCCAGGCGCTCATGGAGCATCCGGAGATCGCAGTGCGAATGGGCATTCATAGCGGTCCGGTGAGCGAAGTGACGGATGTCAGCGGTCGCGCCAACATCGCCGGGGCCGGCATTAACGTGGCGCAGCGGGTCATGGATTGCGGCGATGCCGGGCACATTCTGGTCTCCAAACGCGTGGCGGAAGATTTGGAGCAGTACGGTCATTGGAAGGCGCAGCTCCACGACTTGGGCGAATGCGAAGTGAAGCACGGCGTTCGGCTGGGGGTGGTCAATCTCTGCGGGAATGGAATCGGCAATCCGCAGTTGCCCAAAAAATTCCAAGCGCTCAAGAAGCGGCGTAGACGAGTGCTTTGGGGGACGGCGGCCGGAGCGTTGCTCGCGCTCGGCGCAATCGTTGCTGGCATCTTGATTTTCTCCACGGAATCGACTCGGGCGGCGCCGGCAAAATCGATCGCCGTTCTGCCCTTCGATAACCTGAGCGACGAGAAACAAAATGCCTACCTGGCCACTGGCCTGGTGGATGAGATTCTGACCGACTTGACGAAGGTGGCTGATCTCAAGGTGATCTGCCGCACTTCGGCGATGCAATATGCGGCCGGTGGATCGCGAGACGTGCGCAAAATCGGGGCCGAGCTCGACGTTGCATACATCCTGATGGGGAGTGTGCAGCGGGCCGGGCCACAACTCCGCGTTCATGCGCAACTGGTCGACGCCGCCACCGGCACCCAGGTCTGGGCGGAGGGTTATGACCGTGGGATCACAGATATTTTCGCAGTCGAGAGCGAACTGGCCCAGGCAATGGTTGCTCAACTCCATGCGAAACTTTCGCCCGGGGAAAAAGCGGCGATTACGAACAAGCCGACCCCCGATCTGGATGCCTTCGAACTTTACACGCAGGCACGCGACCTTCTCACAACATCCGCAATTGCCCAAGGCGAGGAGAAAAGATTGCAGGCCATCGGGCTGCTCGATGAGGCGACGAAACGTGATCCGAATTTTCTGCGTGCTTATTGCGCCCTCGTCCGGGTGCATAGCGAGCTTTACCTTTTGGGCATGGACCATACGCCGGCGCGGCTGCGCCTGGCGGAAACGGCGTTGCAGAACGCGCAGCGCCTCCGACCCGACGCTGGCGAGACCCATCTCGCCGCGGCCTTTCTCCGCTATTGCCAGCTCGATTACGATGATGCTCGTCGCGAACTGGACCTGGCTCAACGGGCCCTCCCGAACGAGTCGTTCGTTTACGAGCTGGCCGGCTATATGGATCGGCGTCAGGGCCGATGGGAGGAGTCCGAGCGCAATCTTCGTCACGCTCTCGAGCTGGACCCGCGCAACTTTTATTTCCTGCAACAGTTGTCCTTTAGTTATGAAAAGCTGCGTCGCTTTGATGACATGCGCATTCTCATGGACCGCGCCCTGGCCGTGGCACCCGACGATCCCGGTGCGCGCATCAATCTCGCCCAGGCCGCTCTCTTCGCGCGCGCCGACACAAAGCCGGAGCGCACCGCTCTCGACACGATGATTCGTGAGAATCCGAAAATCAGTCAGGATCTGGCGGTGGAATCGGTCCAACTCGCGTTGTATGAACGCGATTTCGCCGCGGCCGATCGCGCATTGGCCGGGATGGTCGAAACAGGCGGACTCGAGGGCGCGTTCTCTTTCCCGCGGACGTGGTACGCCGGATTGATTGCGCAGGCGAAGGGGGACGCGGCTGCGGCCCGCGAAGCGTTCACGGCCGCGCGCGTCGAGGTTGCCAGGACGTTGAGTGAACGAGGCGAATTTCCGCAACCTCTTTCTGTGCTGGCCATGATCGACGCCGCGCTTGGAAACAAGGAGGAAGCTGTGGCAGAAGGTCGACGCGCGAGCCAATTGCTACCTGTCGCTCAAGATGCCATTACCGGCGCTGATATCTTGATGCATCTGGCCATTACCTACGTTTGGTGCGGTGACAAGGATCAGGCGCTCGAACAGTTATCGATCCTGAGCAAAATCCCCAGCGAGGTGAACTACGGGATCTTGCGTCTCGATCCCGTCTGGGACCCGCTCCGGGGCGATCCGCGCTTCGAAAAGATCGTGGCCGATCTCGCCCCGAAGGATCCGAAGTGACAGGGCAGAGCGCCGCGAGAAGGAGCGGCAAGAATTCGCCTCTGCAACCGCAGCATCAGCCGCGCGCGACCAGCAACTAAAAGGTTGCATGTCTTTCTGATCCGCCTAACGTGCAACCATGAACTTGCATATCGACCAGGACCGAATCGAAAAACAAATCGAACTGAAGGCGCCAGGAGCGAAAGTCTGGCGCGCGCTCACCGACTACCGCGAATTCTCGCAATGGTTTCGGGTGAAACTTGAAGCGCCGTTTGTCCCGGGACAACCGACTGCCGGACAGGTTACCTATCCCGGCTATGAGCATATTCGGATGGAGGTGGTGGTGGAAAAGCTGGAACCGGAAAGCTATTTCTCCCTCCGCTGGCATCCCTACGCGATCGACCCGGCGGTCGATTATTCTCAGGAACCTTCGACGCTGATTGAGTTCCGACTAAAGGAGACCGGCACCGGCACCCTCCTTATCGTGACCGAGTCCGGTTTCCTCAAGATTCCGGAGTCCCGGCGGGCCGAGGCTTTTCGCAAGAACAGCGAAGGCTGGGCGGAGCAGTTGCAGAACATCGAGGAACATGTCGCGCAAACGAAGTAGCGGTCTGGCCGCGGCCCCGCTGCTCCGGAGCAACGCGCCAGTTTTCGCCGCGCTCGGCGACGAGACGCGACTCACGCTCCTCGCCCGGTTGTGCGAGCGCGCGCCGTGCTCGATTTCGCAGTTGGCGGACGGGGCGTCCATCACCCGGCAGGCGATCACCAAACATCTCCGCGTTTTGGAAGGCGCGGGCATTGTGCGAAGCGAAATGGCGGGACGCCAGTGTCTCTTCGAACTGGAGCCGAAGCCGTTGCAGGAGGCGAAAGATTATCTCGCTCAGATCTCGCAGCAATGGGACGAAGCACTCGTTAGGCTGAAGAAATTTGTCGAGATGTAGGGCGCGCCATGCTGGCTGCCCGACGTAAATCCCGACTGAACCCGGTCGGCCAGGATGGCGCGCCCTACACCGCGCGTGTAACCTGCGGCTCATGAAATTTCTTGTCACGAACGACGACGGAATCGATGCCCCGGGCCTCGCGGCGCTCGTCGGTGCCGCGGGCACTCTGGGCGAGCCAGTCGTGGTCGCGCCGGCCGGTCCGCAATCGGGCGTGAGCCACGCGGTTACCTGGCGCGAAGGCGTCCGGATCGAGCCGCGCGGCGAGCAGCGTTTTGCCATTCACGGCACGCCGGCCGATTGCACGCGGCTCGGTCTCCTCCATCTGGTGCCGGAGGCAGAGTGGATTCTCAGCGGGATCAATCACGGCGCAAACCTCGGTGCGGATATTTATTACTCGGGCACAGTCGCGGCGGTGCGCGAAGCGCTTTTGCACGGTTGGCCGGGGATTGCCTTCTCGCTTTACCGCAAGAGCGGGGTCGAGTTCGATTGGGCGCGAGCGCAGCGCTGGATCACACCCGTGCTGGCGGATCTCCTGGCGAAGCCCGTCGAGCCGGGAGTTTTCTATAATGTCAACCTGCCTCTGCTCACGCCCGAGGCGCCTGATCCGGAAGTCGTCTGGTGTCCGCTCGATCCAAAACCGCTCCCGCTTAACTACCGGCACGAGGAAGAAAGCGGCCTCTACTTTGCCGGCGATTACAACCTGCGGCACCGCACTCCGGGCGCCGACGTCGACGTCTGCTTTGCTGGCAACATCGCGCTCACTGCGGTTCGGTTGCTCTAAGTGTGCCTAACGATCGAACTGATTACAGTTTTCTGATCATCGCTTCTTCTCCGCGCTTTTCTTGCGTCTGGCAGTTTTGGTTTCGGTCGTCTTGAATCTGAGCCCGAGTTTCTGCACCTCCGCATAGGGCATCAGCCAAATGAGCGACTCGTCGTGCAAATCGACTACTTGGATGCGGTTGCCGAATGGATCGTGAAAGTCGCAGCGAAATCCTTCGATTAACTTCAGCTTGTATTTGTTAGTCAGCTTTTCGCGCACTTCGGCGAGCTGTTCTTCGTCGCGCACGATAAGCCCGAAATGCCGCATGTTGTCCACGCGCTTTTCCCTGGCCTTGAAGATGGCGAGAAACTGGTGCGCGCCGAGTTTGAAAAAGGCATCGCCTTCGCCGCGGTCGAGCTTTTCGAGATTGAAAACGTCCTGATAAAACTCGACCGCTTTTCCCACGTCATCGACCGAGATGGCGATGTGATTACAGCCGTAAACCTGCACGCTCATACCAGAGAATAACGCAGCTGAGGAACTGGCGCGCGGGAAAAATCCACCCGCGAGTTCAGGAGAAATTTTCGGCCAGCAGCGCGTCGCTGTCGACGGTTAGTCTTGCCACACCGCGCACCGTCGCGTCGATTTTCGAAGCGTCGTCGCCGATGAGCCAACAGTGCTGAGCTTCTTCGAAAGTGCCGCGCGTCATCACGCGCACGAGCGCCCCTTCTCGACCGCCGGGTCGCTTTTCACTTCGATACAAATCTGCGGTCGTGCGGCCGTCGTCGGGCAGCAGAGTCAGTTCTTCGTCGATTTTGGCCGGCGCATCCAAAAGGAATTACGCAACCCGCCGAGTCCTTGAGCGACTCAATTTCGAAGCGTAGGATTTTTTTGGAAAACCGGTTCTCCGCCAGCGCCCGCTCCTCGCCAACCGCATTGGTCAGGACTCAATAAGTGGAACCTGCTCATTGGCGGGAACGGGAAATGACCAAACGTTGGTCGCTTTCTGCCGAGGCGGGCGGCGTCATGGATCGCTCCCATGCCATCGGCGAAGTGATGTGGCATTTCTGAGGAAGGAGCGCCGGTTTGTAACCTCCGGGATGCCGTTGCAAATCACTGGACTATGCAGCGGCGGCTTTCCTGTTAAGATCGCGACGGAAACCCGAATGCCGCATCGCAATTTCTTCGCCGAGCTGAAGTGGCGCAATGTTTACAAGGTCGTGGTCGCGTACGTCGTGGCGGCGTGGCTCCTCATTCAGATCGCGACGCAGGTCTTTCCGTTTTTCGAGGTTCCAAGCCGGGCGGTGCGTCTGGTCGTGCTCGTCCTGGTAATCGGCTTTCCGATCGCGCTCGTGTTGTCATGGGCTTTCGAGATCACACCGGAAGGAATCAAGCGCGAGGAGGAGGTTTCCCCTAACGAATCAATCACCCATCGAACCAGTCGCAAGCTGGTCGGCATCATGATCGCGCTGGCCGTGATTGCGGCGCGCCTGTTCACGTTTCAATGGCCGTTCTTCCGTTCGAGAATCTGAGTGACGAGAAGGCCAATATCTATTTTGCAACCGGGATGCAGGATGAAATTCTCACCCGGCTGGCCGGGATTCGCGTCCTCAAACTGGCTCGTCTACATCCGGGCAGATCCCTTGCTGAAGCCGCTGCACGACGATCCACGCTTCGAAGCGCTGGCGAATAAGATTGTTCCGGCGCGCGAATTCGGACCAACTGCCGCTCCGAAATGAACTCACGCAACTTCTTTGCCGAGCTCGAGGATCGCCATTTCCATGACGCCTGAACCCGAGCGCAATCTTAGGCTGGAGATCGGGCATGTCCTGTTCATCGATCTGGTCGGCTATTCCAAGCTTCTGATCGAAGAGCAGAAGGAGCGCCTGGGACAGCTGACCGAGATCGTGCTGGCGACGGCGCAGGTCCGTGAATCAACCAACGAGCAACTCGTTAGGCTGCCGACCGGCGACGGCATGGCGCTGGTCTTTCGCAACAGCTCCGAGGAGCCGGCGCGATGCGCGCTCGAAATTGCCGAAGCGCTCAAGGCGCACCCGGAAGTCCTCGTGCGCATGGGCATTCACAGTGGGCCAGTAAGCGAAGTGGCCGATGTGAGCGGGCGGACCAACATTGCTGGCGCGGGCATTAACATGGCGCAGCGGGTCATGGATTGCGGCGATGCCGGACACATCTTGCTCTCCAAACATGTGGCGGAGGATTTGGAGCAATACGGTCAGTGGAAACGGCAGTTGCACGACCTCGGTGAATGCGATGTGAAACACGGCGTGCGGCTGGCGGTGGTCAATCTCTACCGAGATGGTGTGGGCAATCCGCAGATCCCGAAAAGGTTTAAAGCGATCAAGCAGCACCGGAACCGGATCCGGTGGGCCGGTATCGCCGCGGCGCTCCTGCTGGCAATTGGCGGCGGCTTGCTCTGGCGCTTCGCCGGTTCTTCGCATGAGCGGGCCGCTACGTCCGCTGCCGCGCCTGCTCCGGTCGCGACACCAGTTGTCTCCATTCCGACGCCAATTTCGGAAAAGTCGATCGCGGTTCTTCCCTTCGAGAATCTGAGCGACGAAAAATCGAACGCCTACTTCGCCGATGGCGTGCAGGACGAGATTCTTACCGACCTGGCCAAGATCGCCGACCTCAAGGTGATCAGCCGCACCAGCGTGATGCAGTATCGGGATACGGCGACGCGCAACCTTCGCGAGATCGGGCAACAACTCGGTGTGGCCCACGTCCTCGAAGGAACCGTGCAGCGCGCGGCGGACAAAGTCCGCGTCAATACGCAGTTGATCAACGCGCGCACGGATGCGCATGAGTGGGCGGAGAATTACGATCGGCCGTTGACGGATGTTTTCGCGATTCAAAGCGAGATCGCGAAGGCCATCGCCGAC
Organism: uncultured Verrucomicrobiae bacterium; assembly: GCA_963776615.1. Lineage (GTDB taxonomy): Bacteria > Verrucomicrobiota > Verrucomicrobiia > Chthoniobacterales > UBA10450 > Palsa-1392. The sequence continues at coordinate 41,127 of CAVZNJ010000006.1, read as the reverse complement.
CAGTTGCAGGCGCACCTGTCCCCGGGGGAGAAAGCCGCGATTGCCCAGGCGCCTACCAATGACGTGATCGCGAACGATCTCTACGTCCGGGCGGCTGCATTCGACGACATGTCGAACGATCCCGGCGCCAAAGGCTACCTGCTCCAGGGGGTGAATCTTCTCGAAGAAGCCCTGCGCCGCGACCCGAACTTCCTCCTCGCGCAATGCCTGCTCAGTGAGATCCACAGCGACCTCTACTGGTTTGGATTTGATCACACCCCGCTGCGCCTGGACGAATCCCACAAGGCTTTGCAACAGGCGGAGCGCATCCAACCGGATGCAGGCGAAGTGCACCTGCAAAAAGGTATCTACGCTTACCACGGTTTCCGCGATTACGACCAGGCACTGGCCGAGTTTGAGCTGGCCCGGAAGAGTCTGCCGAACTCTTCGAGGCTTTATCTCTACCTCGGCGTGATCGATCGACGACAGTCGCGCTGGGACGATGCGATCAGGAACATGAATCGGGCGGTCGAGCTTGATCCGCGCAATTTCCTCATCGTCGAGGAAGCGGCCTTCACTCAGGGAGGAGTGGGCCACGCCGCCGAGGCAACCAGGCTACTTCAAAGAGCGATTGAATTGTCTCCCAAGGATTACTTCGCCCGAATGCAACTCGGCATGACCCCGTATTTCGAGCGAGGCGATCTTGAGCCTTTGCGCGCCCAGTTGGACGTTTTTGAAAAGGAGGGAGCGGAAGCGACCGCCAATGCATCTCAGAGTTTTGTCGTCTACGCGCTGGCGAAGCGCGACCCCGCAGCGGCGGCGAAAGCACTCACTTTCATACCGGCGGAAGGTTCCATCTTTGAAAACACAAACTTTCTCATGCCACGAGATTGGTTTGTCGGGCTGGTCGCCCGAACCTTTGGCGACGCGAAGGAAGCAGAGCACGCATTTACTGCGGCCCGGACGATCGCGGCCAAAACCGTGCAAAAACAACCGGATTATGCGCCGGCTTGGAGCCTGCTCGGGATGATCGACGCCGGCCTCGGTCGCAAAGCCGACGCGATCACCGAAGGCAAGCGAGCTTGTGAATTACTGCCCATTTCCAAGGATTCATGGGAAGGTCCCATTTACGTCACTAACCTCGCCCTCATCTATGTCTGGGTCGGCGAAAAGGATCTCGCCTTGGAACAACTCGCCAACTCCGTTAAAAATCCCGGCGGCATCACTTATGGCGAACTCAAGCTGGATCCGACGTGGGACCCGGTGCGTCAGGATCCGCGATTCCAGGAGTTATTGAAATCGGCGGCCGCCAGCCAGCAGAGCGCCGCGTTATGAATGAATTCCTGCAAGGCCTGAAGCAGCGGAAGTTGGTTCAATGGGGCGTCGCCTACGTCGCGGCGGCCTTCGCGCTTTTACAGGGTATCGACATTGTCGCGCAGCAATTTGGATGGCCGGAAGGCGTGCGTCGTGGTATTACGCTCGCTTTGGTCGTCGGATTTTTCGTTGCACTGGTCCTGGCGTGGTACCATGGGGAACGCGGCGCGCAGCGCGTGACCGGCACGGAACTACTAATTCTGACGCTTTTGCTGGCGCTCGGCGGCGGATTTCTCTGGCGTTTTGCCAGCGCTTCGCGCGAGCCAGCGACAACGTCGGCCGTTCCGGCTGCTGCGATCCCGGAAAAATCGATCGCTGTCCTGCCTTTCGAAAACCTGAGCAGCGACAAGGAGAATGCTTTTTTCACCGACGGCGTGCAGGATGAAATCCTGACCGACCTGGCCAAGGTCGCCGATTTGAAAGTCATTAGCCGCACGAGTGTGATGCAGTATCGTGAGGCGGCCGCGCGCAACCTGCGCAAGATCGGCGAAGAACTGGGCGTCGCGCACCTCCTCGAAGGCAGTGTGCAACGTGCGAGCGGGAAGGTGCGAGTGAACGCGCAACTGATCGATACGCGGACCGACGCGCACCTTTGGGCCCAGACCTACGATCGCGACTTGGCGGATGTCTTCGCCATTCAAAGCGAGATCGCGCAGACCATCGCCGGGCAGTTACAGGCGAAGCTCTCGCCTAACGAGCAAAAAGCAATCGAAGAGCCGCCCACGACCGATCTGGCCGCCCATGACTTATATCTGCGCGCCCGGGCTCTCGATGATCTCTTTAATGACCCCAATGGCCGCGGATACCTCCTCCAGGCTGCGCAGTTGCTGGATAAAGCCGTCCAGCGCGATCCGAACTTTCTCCTTGCCTATTGTTTGCTCGTCGAAGTGCATACCGACCTGTATTGGGGCGGCTTCGATCACACTCCAGCCCGGCTGGAGTTGGCGCGCGCCGCGTTGGAAAAGGCCGAGCGCATCCAATCGGATGCAGGTGACGTGCACATGGCCAAAGGCCTCTTCGCTTACCACGGCCATCGCGATTACGACGGCGCACGCGCCGAGTTTGCTCTCGCTCGCAAAACCCTGCCCAATTCCTCACACCTCTCCGCGAATACCGCGGCGGTCGATCGGCGGCAGGGCCACTGGGATGACGCCTTCAAGAATTACGAGCGCGCGATCGAGCTGGACCCGCTCGATTCCACCACCCTGGAAGAAGCTGGCTTTACTTACAGCCGCCTGCGGCGCTTCGCCGAAGCCAAGCCGTACCTGGAGCGTGCGGCCGCGGCGAACCCGAATGATATTTTCGTCCGACTAGTCCTATGGTCTCTGCCCTACTACGAGCGGGCCGACACATCATCGCTGCAATCGCAGCTCGACGAGTTGTTGCGCACCAACCCGGTAGACGCGCCCCGGCTGGCCGCTTTCTATGTTGAAGTCGCCCTGGCCGAACGAAACCGCGCCGCGGCCGAGCAGGCGCTCCGCCTTATCCCGGCGGAAGGCTCGGTCGACACCACACTTAATGCTTTCTGGCCTCGCGACTGGTATGTCGGGATGGTCGCAAAAAGCTTTGGCGATGCGAGCGGCGCGGAAAAAGCGTTTGCCGCCGCTCGTCCCAACGCGGTCCGAATTACGCAGGAGCAGCCGGATTACGCTCCGGGCTGGCTCATCCTCGGGTTGCTCGACGCCGGACTCGGCCACAAGTCGGACGCGATCGCCGAAGGCAGGCGCGCGCGCGAGTTACTCCCGATCTCGAAAGACGCGTTTGATGGCCCGATCTACGCCACTTATCTCGCGATGAGTTATGCTTGGGTTGGCGAAAAAGATCTCGCGCTCAAAGAGCTGGAAATCTCGGCTAGTATCCCGGGCGGCGTCCAATACGGATCCCTGAAGCTTTCGCCCAATTGGGACTCACTCCGCGGTGATCCGCGCTTCGAGAAGATCGTCATCTCGCTCGCGCCCAAGGCCGACCCGCAACCGGCCGGATGAACGCGCTCAATTTCTTCGCCGAACTGAAGCGGCGCAATGTCTACAAGGTTGCGGTCACTTACGCTGTTGTGGCCTGGCTGCTCATCCAGGTCGCGACGCAGGTCCTGCCAATTTTTGAAATTCCGAACTGGGGGATCCGATTGGTTGTGCTCCTGATCGTGGTTGGATTTCCGATCGCCCTCGTGATTGCGTGGGCCTTCGAGCTCACGCCGGAAGGAATCAAACGGACGGAAGATGTCGATCCCGCGCTCGAAGCGCAGAAAAAATCGCAAGCCTGGATTTTCATCGCGCTCTGCGCCGGGTTTCTCTCGATCGGATTGTTTTTCCTGGGCCGCTTCACGGCTGCGCCGAAACAGAGCGGGTTGACCGACATTCCGGTAAAATCAATTGCCGTCCTGCCCTTCGACAATCTGAGCGAGGAAAAAGGAAATGCCTATTTTGCCGAGGGCGTCCAGGACGAAATCCTGACCCGTCTCGCCAAGGTAGCGGATTTGAAAGTGATCTCGCGCACTTCAACGCAGCACTTCAAGAGTTCGCCCGACAACCTGCCTGAGATTGCGCAGCAACTGGGGGTGGCGAATATCCTCGAAGGGAGCGTGCAGAAGGCAAATGACCAGGTGCGGGTCAACGTGCAGCTCATCCATGCGCAGAGCGATGCGCATCTTTGGGCCGATACCTTCGATCGAAAACTGACGGATATTTTCGCGGTCGAAAGTGAGATCGCAAAAACGATCGCCGACACTCTCCAGGCCCGCCTGACAGGGCAGGAGAAAATCTCGATGACGAAGAAACCGACGGCCAATCCCGAGGCCTACGACCTTTACGTCAAAGGTCGCTTTTTCTGGAACAAAAGGACCGCCGCGGATTTTCGTAAGGCGATCGAATGTTTCAATCAAGCGATCGCCAAAGATCCAGGTTACGCGCTTGCGTACGTTGGCCTGGCGGATTCCTATGTCCTCCTCTCAAACTATGGCGCGGCTGCTCCAAAGGACTCGATTCCACAAGCCATGGCTGCGGCGGAGAAGGCGCTGGAACTCGACAGTAACTCGGCCGAGGTCCATGCCACACTTGCGATACTTTCCGAGTATGGATTCGATTCTCAGCGCGCGATCAGCGAATATGAGCGTGCCATTGAATTAAGTCCAAATTACGCGAACGCGCATCACTGGTTTGGAGATGGGCCACTCATGGCGCTGGCGATGACTGATCGTTCGATCGCCGAGGGGAAGCGCTCCGTCGACCTTGATCCCCTCTCGTTGATCAACAACGCCGACCTTGGCTGGGGTTATCTTAATGCGCGGCGCTATGACGAGGCTATCGCTCAATTACGCAAGACAATCGAAATAGATTCCCACTTTTATCTGGCCCATTACTATCTGGGCGAGGGCCTGCAGCTAAAGGGAAAGCTTTCTGAGGCAATCGCTGAATACCGAACCGCCGTCGAGTTGAACGATGACCCCCTGGCGCTCGCGTTCCTTGGACAGGCGTGTGCACGTGCCGGGCAGAAGGACGAGGCGCAGAAAATTCTCGGCCGCCTCATAGAGGAAGGAAAATCTCGCTACGTTTCAGGATACTGTCTTGCGCTGGTCCGTTTAGGTCTGGGTGACAAGGAGGGGGCGATTGATGCCTTGGAGCAGGCCTATCGCAATGGAGAGGGCGCCGATATCTGTATTATCAGAGTCGATCCATTTTTGGATGAGCTGCGAGGTCATCCTCGCTTCGAAGCGCTGGCCGAAAAAATCGTTCCCGCGCGGGAGTTCGCTAAAGCAGCGACGGCTTCAAAATGAACGAGTTCCTCGAGCGCCTGAAAGAGCGCAAGCTCGTGCAATGGACGGTGGCCTATGTCGCGGCGGCCTTCGCGCTCCTTCAGGGCATCGACATCGTCGCACAGCGATTTGACTGGCCCGAACAAACGATGCGCTTCGTCATCATCGCGCTCAGCGTCGGCCTCTTTGTCACGCTCGTTCTGGCCTGGTATCACGGAGAACGTGGCGCGCAGCGCGTGACCGGCACGGAACTACTAATTCTTGCGCTGTTGCTGGCGGTTGGCGGCGGATTTCTTTGGCGGTTCGCCGGCACTTCGCGCGAGCCGGCAGCGACGTCCGTCACTTCGGTTGCGAGGGGCGCCTCGTCTGCCCCGGCGGTTACGATCTCGGAAAAGTCGATCGCGGTGCTGCCGTTCGAGAATCTGAGCGACGAAAAGGCCAATGCCTACTTCGCGACCGGCATGCAGGACGAAATCCTGACGCGCCTTGCCGGCATTCGCGATCTCAAAGTCATCTCGCGCACGTCAACAGCGAAGTATGCGAGCCATCCGGACGATCTGAAAACGGTCGGCCTGCAGCTTGGCGTCGCGGCGGTGCTCGAAGGCACCGTGCAGAAAGCCGGCGAGGCCGTCCACATCAACCTGCAGCTAATCGACACGCGAAGCGACGGCCATCTGTGGGCCGAGAGCTACGACCGCGACCTCAAGGACATCTTCGGCGTCGAACGCGACGTGGCCGAAAAAGTAGCCGGCGCGCTCAAGGCTACGCTGATTCCGGAGGAAGCCGCGCGCGTCGCCAGCGTGCCGACGCAGAACGCGGAAGCCTACGATTTGTACCTGCGCGCACTCGCATACTCCAATCGTGCCAACGACCAATACGCCCTGACACGGGTCGTGATGCCGCCGGCGATCGAATTGCTCCAGCAGGCCATCGCCAAGGATCCGAAGTTTGCTCTGGCTGCGGCCCTGCTCGCGAGGGCGCACATGTACATGTACTTTTTCGCCCCGGACCGGAGCGATACGCGGCTGAAGGCGGCAAAAGATGCCGCCGATCAGGCCCTGGCAGAGCAGCCGGATCTCGGTGAAGCACATTTCGCCCTGAGCTTCTATTATTATTGGGGTTTTCGCGATTATGGGCGCGCCCAGCAGGAACTCGATCTGGCGCGCAAAGCAATGCCGCACAATTACGACGTTGAGGAAATCAGCGCCGCGGTTGCGCGACGCCAGGGCAAGTGGGAGCAGACGCTGGAGGGACTGGGCCGGGCGCAGGAGTTCGATCCGCGCAACTCGAGCCCGCCGTTCGAGTTTGGCCAGACCTACGCGCAACTGCGCCGTTACGCCGAGGCCGATCAGGCCTATGCACGTGCCGCGGAGTTGTCCGCCGATCCCGCATTGTCGCAGATCCGGCGCGCGCAAAACACGGCCCTCTGGAAGGGCGATCTCGGTCCGCTGCGCGCTACGCTCGAGGCCTTGGCGCCGTCGAGCGATGCGTATCGAACAAGCCGCCCGGTATCTTTCGACCTGGCGTGGTGGTCGCGAGACTTTGCGACGGCAGTGCGCATCGCCGAGGAATCGGATCAGCCAACCTGGACATTTTCGCGCGGCAATTCGGTGACGCCGCGCCTGCTGCACCTGGCTTGGGCCTATGCTGCGATGGGCGATAGCGCGAAGGCCAAGGCTCTCTACAGCGACGTCTACCGGGAATATCAGTCCGCGATGCGCGACCGTCCGAACGACTGGGATCGGCACATGGCATTAGGTCTTGCCGCCGCCGGTCTCGGGCTCAAGGACGAGGCAATCGCCGAGGGGCGCCGCACAGTTGAGCTGTTGCCGATCAGCCGCGATGCTTTCGCAGGGCCGGAATACCTGGGGTACCTGGCGCAATTGTACGTGGCTGTCGGCGAGAACGATCAGGCGATCCCGCTGCTGCAAGAGCTGATGTCGCTCCCGGCGGGCCTCTCGATGTCGACGGCATTACTCAAGCTCGATCCGGTGTGGGATCCGTTGCGCAAAGATCCGCGCTTTCAGAAACTGATCGCTGATGGCGAAGTGGCTCAGGGACAGGCGCAGACCAAGCCATGAGCGATAAGCCTTCGTTCTTTGCCGAGTTGCAGCGCCGCCACGTCTACAAGGTCGGCGCTGCCTATGTCGTGGCCGGCTGGCTGGTGGTGCAGGTGGTCACACAGGTCTTTCCAATCTTTAACGTCTCCGCGCTGGCGCAGCGCATCATTGTGCTGGTGATCATCGCTGGATTCCCAGTTACGCTCGTCCTCACCTGGCTCTTCGACATCACCTCTCGCGGCGTCGTGCGGACGGGCGACCTTCCCGCCGGCGGCGAAGCGGCCGAAGTGCGACGCGAACGGCGCGGGACGGACCGAAAGCTTAACTATGTTCTCGGCCTTCTTCTGCTTTGCGCCGTGAGTTACGTCGTCTTCGATCACGCCTTCCTTCGACGCGCATCGGCTGAAGCTGGCGACGCAGCCAGGTCGATCGCCGTTCTGCCCCTGGTCAATACGAGCGGTGATCCGGCGAATGAATATTTCTCCGATGGCCTTTCGGAGGAATTGATCGCGGTTCTAGCCAAAATTCCCGGTCTCAAGATCATCGGCCGGAGCTCGTCATTCCTCTTTAAGGGCAAATCCGACACCAGCCGAACAATCGGCGAAAAACTGGGCGTAACGAACTTGCTCGAAGGCAGTGTGCGCAAACAGGGCGACCGAGTGCGGATCGTCGCCGAACTGATCAATGCGTCCGATGGGCATACGCTTTGGTCTGAGACCTACGACCGCGAATTGAAGGATGTCTTTGCCGTCCAGAGCGAGATCGCCACTGCGGTGACCGAACAGCTCAAGATCAAGCTTCTGGGCACACCGGCGAAATCCGACGCTGCGCCGTCCAACGACAATCTCGCGGCCTACAATGCCCTGCAGCAGGGAACCTTCTACTTCCGTCTCAGCAGTGAAGAAGGCACGCGCAAAGCAATTGAGTTTTACGACGAAGCCATCCGGCTCGATCCACGCTACGCGCTCGCCTATGCGCAGCTATCCGGCGCGTGGCGACAACTCGCTGCCACTTGGCTGAGTGGGGCGGAAGCCAACGAGGCCTATGCCAAGGCGAGGAATGCGGCGCAAACCGCCTTGTCGCTCGCACCCAATCTCGCCACTGCGCACGAAGCGCTCGGCTTCGTATTTGTGACACCCGACCTCGATTTAGTCGCGGCCGAAGCCGAATTCCGTAAGGCCGAGAAACTGGCCCCGGCTGACGCCGGACCCAAATTCGCGCTGAGCTTTCTCTTCGCCGTGCAAGGTCGCCTAACGGACGCAGAGAACATGATGCGAGAGACGCTGTTACTCGATCCGTTAGGTGTGACTCGCTACTTGAATCTCGCCCGCATCCTGATTGGTGGCGGCCGATACGACGAAGCCGAGGCTGCTTTGCGGAAAGCGATCGAGCTTCAACCAGCGGCCGCTCGATTACATTCCTATCTTACGATGATCGCGGTCTTACGTGGGAACGCCGCGGCCGCGCTGCAAGATGCACAGCTGGAGCCGAAAGGATTCTGGCAGGATTATGCGCTGGCTCTGGCCCAGCAAGGGCAGAGTGATCGCGCAACGGCCGACACTGCCTTGCAAAAGTTGCTAAGCGAGGATGCAGTGAGTGGCCCTTTCCAGATCGCCGTCGTTTACGGTCTGCGCAAAGAACCCGACAAGATGTTTGACTGGCTCGAACGCGCTTATCTCGAACACGACCCCGGTTTAACGCAATTGTTAGTTACGCCCTTCATTCTCAATTATAAGGATGACCCGCGCTTCGCCGCATTCTGTCAGAAACTGAAGGTCCAAGTCCCGTCGCCCGCAGCCGTCGCGAAACCATGAACGACAAGCCTTCGTTCTTCGTCGAGCTGAAGCGGCGGAACGTTCGCAAGTTGGCGATCGCGTATGCAGCCGTCGAATGGCTGACAAATCGACAACGCGCCCGGGCCGCGATTGTGGTTTTGGGTGTGCAGGAGAATCGCCGCCACATCGACCGTAAGACCCTCGGACTGCTTCTCCTCCTTTCGCTCTCGGTCTTCATCAACTATGTCGACCGCGGCAATCTCTCGGTCGCTGCACCGTTGCTGAAAGGGGAACTCCACCTATCTGCCTCGCAACTCGGCATTCTGCTGGGCGGATTCTTTTGGACTTACACCGCGCTCATGATCGTCAGCGGCTGGATGGTAGACCGTTTCAACGTGAGCTGGGTGCTGGCGGGCGGGTTTGTCATCTGGTCGCTTGCCACGGCCACGACTGGCTTGACCCACGGCTTTTTCGCACTCCTGATCTGTCGGTTGTTCCTCGGTGCCGGAGAGTCAGTCGCCTTTCCATCCTACGGCAAAATCCTGGCGCAACATGTGGCGCAGGAACATCGGGGTGTGGCCAACGCCATGATCATTAGCGGGATGAGTTGCGGTCCGGCGGTCGGGACGCTGGCCTGTGGCGGACTGATGGCCGCCTACGGTTGGCGGCCGGTCTTTGTTCTTCTTGGTTTTGCCAGTTTGCTCTGGGTCCTCCCGTGGATTCGCTGGATGCCGAAAACCAGAATTACTGCCGAGCGCTTCGTCTGTCCGGCATCAGTCTTGGAGATTCTCCGGCGGCGCGCCTTCTGGGGTGCGGCCCTTGGTCACTTCTGCAGTAACTATCCACTCTATCTCATGATCCTGTGGCTGCCCTTTTATCTCGTGAGCGAGCGACACCTCTCCATGCAACAGATGGCGCGGGAAGGCGCGTTGTTCTACCTTGCCTTTGCCATCGTCTCCCCCATCGCGGGATGGGTCGCGGATTCCCGCATCCGGGCCGGGGCCAGCCCAAACGTCGTGCGCAAGGTGTTCATGGGAATTGGTCACATCGTGATCGCGGCCGGGATCCTGGGGTGTGCGGCAGCGCATGCGCGCACCTCCTTCCTGTGTCTGATGGCGATGGGCGCGGGATGCGGCTTTACCGGTCCAAACATTTATGTCTTTGCCCAAACCCTCGCCGGACCCGCGGTGGCCGGCAGGTGGACGGGCCTGCAGAATTCCTTTGCCAATCTGGCCGGCATAGTTGTCGCACCCTTGACCGGTTGGGTGGTTGATCGCACCGGACAATTCTGGTGGGCCTTTGTCGTCGCGGCCGGTCGTGACACTCTTGGGCGGCCTCTCCTGGGTGCTGTTGGTCGGGCCGCTCGTGCCGGTCCGGTGGCCGGGGGAGAATTGCGGCCCGCAAGAATCGTGAACGCGTGCAATCCCTTTGCGACGCTGAAGCAATGCCTGCAAGACCTCGGGGTCCCCATGCGGCCGATGTCCTCGGAGGATGAATGACTCCTGAATCCGAGAGCAATCTCCGGCTCGAGATCGGGCATGTCCTGTTCGTCGACATCGTCGGCTATTCCAAGCTGCTTATTGAAGAGCAGAAAGAACGCTTGCGTCAGTTGACCGACATCGTCCTGGCTACCGCGCAGGTGCGTGAGGCGCCTGACGAGCAACTCGTCAGGCTGCCGACCGGCGATGGCATGGCGCTGGTCTTTCGCAACAGTTCGGAAGAACCGGCGCAATGCGCGCTCGAAATTGCGCAGGCGCTCAAGTCGCATCCGGAAGTCCTCGTTCGGATGGGCGTGCACAGCGGTCCGGTGAGCGAGGTGACCGATGTGAGCGGGCGCAGTAATATCGCGGGCGCGGGCATCAACATGGCGCAGCGGGTGATGGATTGCGGCGATGCCGCGCACATCCTTCTTTCCCAGCGCGTGGCGGACGACCTCGCGCAATACCGCCAGTGGCAACCGGATCTGCACAACCTGGGCGAGTGCGAAGTGAAGCACGGCGTACGTCTTCACCTCTTCAATCTTTATACGGACAAATTGGGCAATGCTCAGACCCCGAAAAAATTCAAACAGGCGAAGACCGTTCGGACTGCGAAGCTCTGGAAGATCGCGGTTCCCATCCTGCTCGTCATCGCGCTGGCAGCGGGCGGACTTTACTACCGCCCGTCTCAAGGCAAGCCGCTGACCGACAAGGACACGATCGTTCTGGCCGATTTCATGAACACGACTGGTGACCCCGTTTTCGACGGCACACTGCGGCAGGGGCTGGCATCGCAACTGGAGCAATCGCCCTTTCTGAGTCTTATTTCCGACCAGCGTATCGCGCAGACGCTGGCGCTGATGTCGCAGCCCAAAGACGCGCGGCTCACGCCAGAGCTGGCGCGCGAGGTTGGCCAACGCACGGACAGCGCAGCCACGATCGAAGGGTCGATCGCGAGCCTGGGCAGCGAGTATGTTGTCGGTTTGAAAGCGGTAAACTGCGGCACTGGCGATCTGCTGGCGCAAGAACAAGTCACCGCCAACGGGAAAGAACAAGTGCTGAAAGCGCTCGGTCAGGCGGCCACCAGCTTGCGTCGAAAATTGGGTGAATCATTGGCGTCAATCCAGAAATACGACGCGTTACCCGAAGACGTGACCACGCCCTCGTTGCAGGCGCTCCAAGCGTATTCGATCGGCATGAAGGCCTGGGACGTGACGAACGATTTCGTCGCCGCCATCCCGTTTTTTCAACACGCCGTCGCTCTCGACCCAAAGTTCGCCATGGCCTATTTGATGTTAGGCGAATCCTATCAGCCGCAGGGTGAGCTGGCGCTCCCCGCTGAAAATACTCGCAAGGCCTATGACCTGCGAGAGCGAATGAGCGACCACGAAAAGCTCAACATCACTGCATTTTATGAAATCGTCGTTACCGGCAACCTGGAGGCGGCCCGCCGGTCTTACGAATTACTCGCCCAGACTTATCCGCGCGATGAGAGTGCGCAGATATACCTTTGGTTCATTCCTCTCACGCTGGGAGATTACGCCAGGTCTGACGCGGCAGCGAAACGTGCCTTTGAGATCAATCCCGACAGCTCGAACAATTACGTCAGTTTAATCTATTGCGACCAATATCTCGGCCGGCTCGATCAAGCGAAGGCCACGGTTGAGCAATCGCGCGCAAAGAAGCTCAATTCCCCATGGTTTTCACTTAGTCTTTACGTCATCGATTTTCTTCAGCACGACACGGCCGGAATGGAACAACAGGCCACAGCGGCCATGGGAATACCCGGCGTCGAGGATCAAATGCTGTTTCTGCAATCGGAAACCGCGGCTTACGGCGGCCAATTCGCTAAAGCGCGCGAACTGACCCTGCGCGCCGCCGACTCGGCCCGCCGTGCCCAGGAGAATGAAACCGCCTCGGAATATCTCGGGCACAGCTCTGCGCGCGAAGCGTTAGTCGGAATGGCCAACTTGGCCAGGGAAGACGCAACTTCTGCTCTGACCGAGATAAAAGGAAAACACGGTGAAGGATTTTCTGCTATCGCTTTTGCGCTCGCGGGCGACCTCGCCAACGCCAATCGCTCGATCGACGACCTAACGAAGCGTTTTCCGCAAGACACCGTTGTTCAAACTCAATATCTGCCCATGGCGCGGGCGGCTCTCGCGCTTAACAGGGGCAATGCGACAGCCGCGCTCGATGCCTTATCCGCCGCTGCGCCTTATGAATTGGGACACACGAACGATGACTTCACCTTTGCGCTCTATCCCATCTATTTCCGAGGCCAGGCGTATCTGGCGGCGAAAAACGGCGCCGGCGCCACAGCCAAATTCCAAAAGATTCTTGATCATGCAGGCGTTGTGGGAAATGAACCGATCGGCGCGCTGGCCCACCTGGGACTCGCGCGCTCTTATTCCTTGTCCGGAAACACCGCTAAAGCCAAAACTGCCTACCGGGATTTCTTCACACTTTGGAAGGGTGCCGATCCAGACATCCCTTCTCTGATCCAGGCAAAAGCCGAGTTCGCCAAGCTGCCATGAAGGTGGAATCAGCTTGAAAATCGTATACCCGTGGAATTTTTTCGACCGGCTGAATCCTCGCAGTCTTTGCAAGGTGGCGCCCGCCTATCCGCCGATCGTTAGGAGGAAACATGGCGCCTGAATCGGAGAACAATCTTCGGCTTGAGATTGGGCACGTCTTGTTCGTCGATATCGTCGGCTACTCCAAGCTCTTGATCGAGGAGCAAAAGAAGCGCTTGGGCCAACTGACCGAGATCGTGCTGGCGACTTCGCAGGTCGCCAAGTCAACCAATGAGCAACTGGTTAGGCTGCCGACCGGCGATGGGATGGCACTGGTCTTCCGCAATAGCTCGGAGGAACCGGCGCGCTGCGCGATCGAGGTTGCGCAAGCGCTCAAGGCGCACCCGGAAGTTGGGGTGCGGATGGGAATTCACAGCGGGCCGGTAAGCGAAGTGACCGATGTGAGCGGGCGGACCAACATTGCCGGTGCGGGCATTAACATAGCGCAGCGGGTCATGGATTGCGGCGATGCCGGACACATCTTGCTCTCCAAACATGTGGCGGAAGATTTGGAGCAGTATGGTCATTGGAAACCGCAGCTGCACGATCTGGGCGAATGCGAAGTGAAACACGGCGTGCGGCTGGGGGTGGTCAATCTCTACGCGGGTGGAGTAGGTAATCCGCTCCTGCCGAAAAGAATGCAGGTGTCACGACGACGGGAGCGAGTTCGTTGGGCGGCCGCTGCCTTGCTGCTTTTGGCGGCGGCCGCAGTCGCACTTCTGATGCTATCGCGGAAACCGAAGCCAGCACCCGCGCCGGCCCCGGAGAAAAGCATCGCGGTCCTTCCTTTTGAGAACCTCAGCAGTGAGAAAGAGAACGCTTACTTTGCCGATGGCATCCAGGACGAAATCCTGGCCCGCGTGGGAAAGATCGCGGACCTGAAGGTGATCTCGCGCACCTCGACTCAGCATTACAAAGCCGCGCCCCAAGACCTGCCCCGGATCGCCCGGCAGCTTGGCGTTGCGCATATTCTCGAAGGCAGTGTTCAAAAGAGCGGCGATACGGTGCGGGTCAATGTGCAGTTGATCAAAGCCGACGACGATTCTCACCTCTGGGGTACGACCTTTGATCGCAAACTGACCGACATCTTTTCGGTCGAAAGTGAGATAGCCAAAACCGTCGCCGACCAGTTGTGCGCGAAGCTAACCGGTCACGAAGAAGAAGTCATCACCGCAAAACCGACGGGTAATCCCCAGGCTTACGATGCCTATCTCCGCGGTCTTGCCTATACGTTGAAAACGGGAGGCATTACGCCCGCCAAGTCACTGGGCGCACAGAAATATCTGAGAGAAGCGGTACGCCTGGATCCGAGGTTCGCCCTTGGTTGGGCGCTGCTCTCGAACGTTGATTCACTTGGTTACGTTACACAGGCGTTGCAGCCCACCGCGGCTCTCGAGGAAGAGGCGCGACAGGCGGCCGAGACCGCGCTCACTTTGCGGCCCGATCTCGGTGAGGCATTGATGGCCAAGGGTTATTACTACTATGGCTGCCTGAAGGATTACGACAGCGCCGTGCGTTACTTCAAGCGGGCCGGTGAGTTTCTCCCGAATAACAGCCGGATTCCTGAGTCGCTGGCGTATGTGGCGCGGAGAAGAGGCGAGTGGGAGCAGAGCGAGCGTTACTTCAATGCCGCCGAGCGGCTCGACCCGCGCAACGCCAATCTGCTCACACAGCACGTCCTTTCCTATGCTGTTCTTCGTCGTTTCTCCGCCGCGCTGCGCAAGGTTGATCAGGTTCTGGATGTTACCCCCGACGAAGTCGATACCGTCGCGTTAAAAGCAGCGATTATGCAGGCCGTGGGGGATCTGCCGCAGGCCTCGGCGCTTCTCGTCCCTCTCCGTCCCGCGGCCGACGATCCTTTCCCACTCGAAACACAGGCTTACCAGGCCATCCTGGAGCGACGCCCTGCAGAAATCGTCGCTCGGCTAAAAGAGTTATTGGCCACGCCCGATCCGGCCCTGGGCTATTTCAATGGTGAATTGCGCTTTTGGTTAGGCTGGGCGCAGGAAGTCGCCGGTGAGAATGCGGCGGCCGAGCAAAGCTGGCGACAGGCGCGCAGCGAGTTGGAGGCCTTTCTTAAGACGCAGCCTGCAAATTTTGCTCTCCTTGAAGATCTCGCGCTCGTCAACACGGGCCTTCGAGACAAGTCCGCCGCGTTTGCTCTGGCGGAGCGGGTCGGAGTTGCAAATCCGATTGAGAAAGATGCCATGTATGGGCCCTTTTCGATTGAGATCCTCGCGCGGGTGGCGGCGCAATTAGGGGAGCCAGACCGTGCCCTCGACGCCTTGGAAAAACTGGTCTCGACTCCGTATCGCGGCCCTTTGGTTTGGATCCGACCGCTCACCCCGGCGCTCCTTCGACTCGATCCGATGTTCGATCCACTCCGGAACGATCCGCGCTTCCGGACGCTCTCTGAGGAGAAAAAGCGATAGAGGCTGGGGGATAAAATGACACCTGAACCTGAGAACAATCTGCGGCTCGAGATCGGGCATGTCCTTTTCGTCGATATTGTTGGTTATTCGAAACTCCTGATTGAGGAATAGAAAGAGCGGCCCCGACAACTCACGGGAATCGCGCTGGCGACTTCGCAGGTGGCGAAGTCAACCAACGAGCAACTACTCTCAGGCTGCCGACTGGCGACGGGAATCTGAGAGCATTCTTCGGCGCACGATCGGGCATGTCTTGTTCATCGATCTCGTGGGTTATTCCAAACTGCTGATCGAGGAGCAAAGAGAGCGGCTGGGCCAACTTACCGAGATCATGGTGCGACAGCACCGGTGCGCGAGGCTCGAGACGAGCAACTCGTTAGGCTCCCGGCCGAGGATGGAATGGAGCTGGTGTCTCGCAATAATTCGGAGGAACTGGTAGGCTGCGCACCGGAAAGATGTCGGGCTTTGTGAAGGCGGTGGGGACAACTGGACTGGCCGTGGTGCTTGCGATGGTGGCAAGCGCCGCGCGGGCCGACTGGCGCGTCGATGCCGAAACGGGCACGTTCTACGACAGCAACCTTTCCGACTCGGACCGCGCCTCGGACGCTAAGAACGACTGGGCCTGGCAGAGCAATCTCCGGGTCGGGGACGCGTTCCAACTCGCTCGTGATCTTCGCCTGAATCTCGGGGTCGACTTGCGCGAACAGATCTGGGCTCGCTACGACGCGTTCAACAATGTGGCTCCAGGAGGGACCGCGAGTCTGCGTTATCGATTCGGACTTGGGCGTCTCGCGCCGTGGGTGTTGGTCGAGGATCGCCTGGCCTACGCGTTCTTCAAGGAGGACGATCGCAGCGGGGTCGACAACAGACTCGGGATCCGGGGTGGATTCGGAATTACCGAGCGGCTTTCGGTCGAGGCTGCTTACACGTTTGACAACTACGCAGCGAAAGATCCTTTCTGGAACCTGAGCGGAAACAGCGGTGCGATTCGCTTAGCGTTTGATGCAACTTCGTCGCTCCAGGTGGCTGTGGGATACCTTTACCGCAATGGTGAAGTGATTTCCTATGCGCTCCCGCCGCGACCCGACATTTTCGCTCTGAGTTCGGCCCGCGAGTCAGTGAACAGTTTCGGCAGTCCGCCTTACACGGCCTACCGGCTGCGAGGCGTGACGAACGCGTTTTCCGCGTCGGTCGGTTACACGTTCAGCAAATACATTTCTCTGCAGGTGAACTACGAGTTTCGCAACACGACCCACGGTCCGCTCGACTATGTAAATCATTTGGTCGAAGCGAAAGTCGCTTTTGTTTATTGAAGCGTGAACGCGCGAACAATTATTCTTCTCGCCGGCTGCCTTGGCTGCAGCGGGCTGGAGGCCGGTTCGCTCACCGTGATGGTGAAGAATGGAAAGGGTGCGCCTGTTTCGGATGCGGTCGTTTATGCGAAGTCGAGCGCGACTGCGGCGCGCGCCGAGAAAAAGGCTGTGATTGATCAGCAAAACAAACAGTTCATGCCCTACGTCACGGCGGTGCAGGTCGGCACCTCGGTGATGTTTCCGAACAAGGACAATATTCGTCATCACGTCTACTCGCTTTCGCCCGCGAAAAGATTCGAGTTGCCGCTTTATGCGGGTGTTCCCGCGCAGCCGATCGTTTTCGACAAGGAGGGATTCGTAACGCTCGGCTGCAACATTCACGATTGGATGATTGCCTACGTTGCAGTCCTTGCGACGCCTTATTTTCAAATCACGGGCCGGGATGGACGCGCCGTCTTGAAAGATTTGGCCCCCGGGCAATACACCGTCGCCGTCTGGCACCCGTTGCTGAAAGGACAGCCGGATGGATCGGCGCAACGGATCGACGTTAGGCAAGGCGACGCAAAACAATTGCTCTTTGGTTTGGATTTGAAACCGGACTTTCGCGTCAGGAGAGCGCCCGGGCTATCGGACGGAGGTTATCCCTGAGGTTTCAATTTCGCAGTTTCAGGAGCCGGCTCCTCTTCTCTCTCGTCGCGCTTTTGACGCTCCTGCAAAGCGTGACTTATCTCGTTGTCCGGCACGCGAATCGGGAGCATGCCCTCGCGCAAATCGACGTGCGTCTGCGTGCGGGCGCCCAGGTTTTCAAAAAGTTGATCGAGGAGCGTAGTCAGCAGATCACGAGTACGGCTGCAATTCTCTCTCGCGACCACGCCTTTTTGGAGGCCTTTGCCGGCGCGGATCAGGATCGCGCCACCACTTTGTCCGCCTTGGAAAGTTTGCGCGGCCGGATCAACGCCGAGCGCATTCTGATCGCGTCGCTTGAGAAGCAACTTCTTTTCGATACTCGCCAGCCCGAGCGGCGATCTGTTCCGTTTCCCTTTCCGAAGCTGGCCGACAAGGCGGAAGCAGACGGGGCGGCCTACGCGTTCGTCATCCTGGACAAGGAGCTATACGCCTTGGCGGTGACGCCGCTGCTCGCGCCTGCTCCGATCGCGTGGCTCTGCCCCGCGTTTCTTATCGACGACCGATTCGCCCGTGAAATCCAGGCGTTCTCTGATTTGGAGATCACATTTTTCGATCCAGCTGAATCGGCGAGTCTGTTCGCCTCCACCTTCGAGGAGAAGAAACGCGAGTCGCTGCTGGCGCATTTGCGCGCGCGGCGGCCTCCCCTCAAACAAATTGTCGATCTTCAATTTGGTGGAGAGCATTTTGTCAGTTACTCGCTCCCGCTCCCGACAGAAAACGGGACGGCCGTCGCGCTCTTGGAAAGGTCGCTCGACAAGGAGCTGGCCCCCTATATGCGTCTCGAGCGCACTTACCTTTTCCTCGCGCTCGCTGGATTGCTTATCTCCGTCGCTCTTGGAATTTGGATCGCACGCAGTGTTTCCCGACCGGTTTTGCAACTTGCCGAAGGCACGCGCAAAATCGGCGCGGGCGATTATTCGCACCGCATTCAGGTGCGAACAGAGGATGAAATCGGTCTGCTCGCCAGCGCCTTTAACCACATGAGCGAGGGTTTGGCCGAGCGCGATCAGGTTCGCGATTTGCTCGGCAAAGTCGTTTCGCCGGCCGTGGCCGCGGAACTGTTGCGCAAAGAGGTGACCCTCGGTGGCGAAGAACGCGAGGTCACCATTCTGTTTTCCGATCTGCGAAGCTTCACCAGCATTTGTGAGGCCCGTTCTGCGCAAGAAATGCTGGGAGTTCTCAATCACTATTTCACCCGGATGAGCGCGATCGTTGAAGCGCACCGGGGCGTGGTCGACAAATATGTGGGCGACGCCATGATGGCGTTGTTCGGCGCGCCGCTGGCTGGTCCTGACGATGCCGATTGTGCCATGGAATCGGCCCTGGAAATGTCCGCAGCGCTCGATGAATTGAACCGGGAATGGCTGGCGCAGGGCCGTCACGCGCTCAACATGGGGATCGGGATTAACACCGATATCGTGGTCGCGGGCAACATGGGATCGCAGACGCGGCTCAACTACACCGTGATCGGCGATGGCGTAAATCTCGCCTCGCGTTTGGAATCACTGACCAAGAGACCTGAGTACGGAGCGCGCATCATAGTTTCACAGTTCACACTGCAGAGAGCAAAAGGGCGTTACCGCACCCGGCGACTCGGCGAAGTTGCGGTCAAAGGGAAGCAAAAGCCGACGGAAATCCACGCCCTGCTTGGCCGCGAGACTTAGCGAGGGTTTGACGCCAAGTTTTGGAAGAATAAGTCCGAGCCGCGTCCTCCGCATCACGCGAGGACAGCAAATTATGCAACGTCCGGCGTCGCCTGCCTGCGGAGCAGTGACGGGGCGAGGGTCCTCCGCATTTGATACGGACAACCATCCATGCTAATATGGGCAGCCATATCATGAAGACGACGCTTGAAATTGCCGATGATCTGTTCGAGCGCGCGCAACGGATCGCGCGGAAGGAAAAGACAACTTTTCGCGCCCTGGCCGAGCAAGGATTGCGACTCGTATTGAGACAGAAACAGGTTGCGGCGAAAACGCGAAAATGGAAGCCGGTGACTCGCGGCGGTGGCCTCAATCCCGAGTTTAAGGATTGGAGTTGGGAGAAGATTCGCGATCTTATCTACGAGGGCCGGTGATGATTGCGGTGGACACGAATTTGCTCGTTTACGCGCACCGCAGGGAAATGAGGAGTCATCATGCAGCTTTCGACGCCATTGGAGGATTAGCGGAAGGCCGCTCTGCCTGGGCCGTTCCGTGGTCATGTGCTCACGAGTTCATCTCGGTGGTGACGAATCCGAAGCCATTTAAGCGGCCAACCTCGCCGCGCGATGCCATCGCTTTTCTTCGTTCCCTCGAATCGGAGCACTTCCATTGGCTCGCCGAAGGACCGGGATATCTTGATAAACTGAGCACGCTGCTGGCCAGCGGAGGTGTGGTGGGTGGGCGCATTCATGACGCGCGCATTGCCGCGCTTTGTCTCTATCATGGGGTGCGGGAGCTCTGGTCAGCCGATCGCGACTTCTCGATGTTTCCGCAACTCAAGACGCACAATCCGTTGGTGAAAACCTGAGCACTCCATTTCGTCTGGAAACGGATGCATAATGCGCGCCGCCGCATCGAAGCTGACCCAGTCCCTCGCCGAAGCGCTCGGCGCAGGCTTGGCGCTCGATTTTTGCCGCTTTGAAGTCATGAATCCGCGCAACTTCTTCGTTGCGCTGAATAAGGTGTTCTGCATCTCGTTAGGCCAACAAATTGCATGAACTGGGAAATGCTGGCAGCAATTGGGCAGTTCGCGGCGGTGCTGGTTGGGATTCCTTCCCTGATTTATCTCGCCGTTCAAATCAGAGAACAAACGCGGGAGCGACGCCGGACCGCGATGAACACCCTGGCCGGGCAATGGGGCGATCTGGTGGAATCGCTCACCGACAGTGCGGATTTCAGCGCGGTCTATCTTCGAGGCCTACAGTGTTTTAGTGACCTGGATCCGGTATCCAAGGTCAGGTTCAGTGCGTTTTTCAGCCGTTTTTTCAAGAACTTCGAGGGGATGTATTATTACCGGCGCGACGGCACCCTTGGCGCCTCGCTCTGGGGGGAAGTCGAGCGGACGATGAGCGACCTGATCGCCTACCCCGGCGCGCGCCAGTGGTGGGAAACACGGAGGCATTGGCACACCGAGGAGTTTTCGCGTGTGGTGGACGAGATCATCGCCTGGGGCAATGAACCCAAGGCCTACGCAAGCTACAATCTGGATGAACTCATCGCTCCGAAGGAAGACGCGGGACCGCATTCAACCTGAGAGCGACAAAACTCTTCTGCCGGCTGCAAAAAGATAATCACAAATGAGAACGATCACAGGCATGCGCATATTCATTATATCCATTTTCGCTCTGGCCGGATTGACGCACGCGCCAGCCGCCCAACGCACAGATAAAATATTCATTCAGGGCAATCCGGCCGGCACGCAGAGCGTGCAGACCGATTCGACCGGTACCACGCGCGTCGAGTATTCCTACAACGATCGCGGCCGCGGTGATCACATCATTGCAACTTGGAAAGTCAACGCGGCCGGCATTCCGATCGAATACGAAGGCCACGGCAATGATTACATGAAAGCGCCGGTCGAAGAGCGCTTTGAAATGACGAATGGCAAAGCGAGCTGGAAAAATCGCAGCGAACAAGGCGAACAGACGGTCACGGGCGAGGCAATCTATCTGCCGATCAACGCGCCCCCGGAATTCCTTGGAGTGCTCGCGCGTGCTTTGCTCAAAGCGCCAAACCACAAACTGGCGCTCCTCCCGGCCGGCGAAGCGAGCCTCGAGGAGGCGGGCAAAGTAAGTCTCGCTTCCGGCCAGGGCGAGTTAACGCAATACCGCATTACGGGACTTGGCTTTTCGCCGCAATCGATCTGGCTCGACCAGGACGGGAATACGGCGGCCTCCCTTTCGGCGTGGTTCTCGGTGGTGTCGGCGCAAGACGAAGCGGCGATGGCGCAACTGCGAACGGCTCAGCAGAAAACCGACGACAACTGGTCGGAGCGCATCGCGCACGAACTTGCCCACACTCCGAAAGCCGACCTCGTCGATCCGCAACGCCCGCCTCTTCGATCCGCGCGACCTGAGCGTGACTCCGGGGACGAGTGTTCTTGTGCGCGGCGATCGCATTGTGCGCGTCGCCCCGGATTCCGATCTGAAGCCATCGGCCGACGCCGAGGTCATCGACGCGCACGGTCAGTTCCTGATGCCCGGGCTGTGGGACAACCACCAGCACTTTAGCGATGTCGACGGCGCACTCGATCTCGCCAACGGCGTGACCAGCGCGCGCGACATGGCGAACGATACCGATAGCTTTCTGCAGCGGGTGGCGCGCTTTGACGACGGCCGCGAGCTTGGTCCGCGTGTCTCGAAGGCCGGCATCATCGACGGCACCGGAGAGTACGCCGGACCGACCAAGATGCGGGTCGATACCGCCGAGCAGGCAATCAGGGACGTCGACTGGTACGCCGACCACGGCTACGTCCAGATCAAGATTTATTCCTCGGTCAAACCTGAGCTGGTTCCGATCATCGCCGATCGTGCGCATGCGCACGGGTTGCGGGTGAGCGGGCACGTGCCGGCGTTCATGTCAGCGCGCCAATTCGTCGAGGGCGGGGCGGATGAGATCCAGCATATGAATTTTATCGAACTGAACTTTCTCTTTCCGGAAGTAAAGGAGACACGCAATCGCGATCGCTTCATCAAGGTGGCCGAGCACGCGCACGAGTTCAGCCCGGACAAGCCGCAGGTGCGTGACTTCATCAACTTCCTTAAGCGCCATCACACCGTGCTCGATCCGACCATGAGCATCTTCGAAGCGCTCTTTTGCGGAGACCCCGACCGCGGTCCTGCCCGGCCTGGAGAAGATTGTGCCGCGGTTTCCGGCGCAGGTCCGGCGCTCGATGCTGAGCGGCGCGCTCGAAGTCCCCGCGGACAAGGCAGCCGCCTATCACGAAGCCTTCCCCGCGATGCTGCGCTTGCTCAAGGCTCTTTACGATGCTGGGGTCACGATTATCCCGGGGACTGACACACTGGCGGGTTACACGCTCCATCACGAACTCGAGCTTTATGTGCGCGCCGGGATCGCTCCAGCTGAGGTGCTGCGCATGGCGACATGGACGCCGGCGCTGGTCATGGGTGTGAACAAAGACCGCGGTGTCACCGTCGCGGGAAAACTGGCCGACATGATTTTGGTCGATGGTGATCCGACGAAGAATATTCGCGACATCAACAATGTCAGCACCGTGATCAAAGGCGGGAAGGTCTACGACCCGGCGGCAATCGAGAAAGCGCTCGGCATTGCACCTCGCAAAGCTCGACCGTAGGCGAACGACGACGCCATGAACCTACGCAACTTCTTCGACGAGCTGAAGCGGCGCAACGTTTACAAGGTCGCGATCGCCTACGCCGTCGTCGGATGGCTGATGATGCAAGTTGCGGCAACAGTCGTGCCGGCGCTGCATCTGCCCGATGGCATCACGACAGCGGTGGTCGTGGTTACTCTGCTCGGTTTCCCGATCGCGCTCGTCATCGCATGGGCTTTCGAAATGACGCCGGAAGGAATGAAACGGACCGAGAACGTTTCGCCTGACGAGGTCATCCCGCAGTGGAGCGCACGGAAGTTCGCCGCCATGATCGTCTCCATCGCTCTGCTCGCCGCCGCTCTCTTCGTTTTCCAGATGTGGCGGAGTAAATCCATCTCTCCAGCGCCGCCGGCTACCTCAACAGTCTCTGAAAAATCCATCGCGGTGCTGCCGTTTCTGAACGAAAGCGGCGATCCGGGCGACGAGTATTTTTCGGATGGGCTTTCGGAAGAATTGATCGCTGCCCTCGCCCAGATCGGCGACCTGAAGGTTATCGGCCGCAGCTCTTCGTTCCGTTTCAAGGGCAAGAATGAGGAGAGCAAGACCATCGGCGAGAAGCTGGGCGTGAGTACGCTGCTGGAAGGGACGGTGCGTAAACAGGCAGACCATGTGCGGATCGTTGCCGAACTGATCGATGCAGCCGATGGCCGCGAGTTGTGGTCGCGGACTTTTGATCGTGCGCTTAAGGACATTTTCGCCGTCCAGGAGGAAATCGCGCAGGCCGTGGCTTCGTCGCTGAAGGTCACCCTGCTGGGATCGGATGAACGAGCATCGGCCAATCCAGCGCCCAAGAGCACCGAGGCGCATAATGCCTATCTCCTGGGTCATTATTATTTTCAACGTCGCAATCTCGAAGACTATCGCAAAGCGGTCGCGCACTTCGATGAGGCGATCGGCTTGGATCCGGATTATGCGCTGGCCTATGCCGAACGTTCCGAGGCGTGGACTTTGATCGGCGATCTCACCGGTCAGGGTAAGATCACGTGGCCGAAGGCGCGGAGCGATGCGGAGAAGGCGGTCGCGATCGCGCCGGTGCTGGCCGAAGCGCACGCCGCGCTCGGTTGGGTTCGGTGTTTCACCGAGTGGAAGTTCGCTGAAGGCTGGAGCGAAGTGAAACGCGCCCGGGAACTTTCGCCGGTGAATCCGACGGCAAATGATTTGCTCGCACGAGTTACCGTTTATTTGGGTAGACTCGATGAGGCCGAGAAGTTCGCGCGACAGGCAGTGGAACTGGATCCACTGGATTACCAATCGCAGAATAATGTTGCCCGCATTCTTTGGTTTAAGGGCAAACTGGATGAAGCCGACGCCGTCGCGCGGAAAGCCGCGGAATTACAGCCGACCGCTGCCTCGAGTCACCGCTGGCAGACCATGGTTGCCGTGGCTCGACATGATGGCGCGACGGCATTAAGTGAAGCACAACAGGAACCTGACGAAGGCTATCGCCGTTTCCTCATCGCGCTGGCTCATTACGTGCGCGGAGATCGTGCCGCGGCCGACGCGGCTTTGGCGGACCTGATCGCCAATGGCCGGGGTCAACTGGATTATCAAATCGCTGAGGTATACGCGTTGCGCGGCGAGACCGACAAAGCTTTTGAGTGGTTACAGATATCCTATGACAGCCACGACACCGGCACACTCGCCCTTCTCGTCGATCCTTTACTGCGCGACCTTCGCAACGATCCGCGCTACCAAAGCCTGGTTACGAAAATGGCCTTCCCAGCAGCGCCATGAGCGAGAAGCGTTCCCTCTTTGCTGAGCTCAAGCGGCGCAACGTGATTCGGGCCGCGGCCTTTTACGCGGCGAGCGCCTGGTTGCTGGTGCAGGTGGCGACACAGGTCTTTCCGTTCTTTCACATCGCGGAATGGGTCGTGCGCTGGATCGTGGTCGCGGCGGCGATCGGGTTTCCCTTTGCCATGGTGTTCTCCTGGTTCTACGAATGGACGCCACAGGGTCTGTTACTCGAGAGCGAGATTGTGCCTAACGAGTCTATCACTCGCCAGACCGGAAAGAGACTCGATCGCTGGATTATCGCCATTCTGGCCCTGGCGGTCGTGCTCTTACTGACCAACCAGTTCGTTCTGCACCGGGACGAGAAGATCACCATTGCCGCGCCGCCGGCGGCGATTCCCGAAAGATCCATCGCCGTCCTGCCGTTTGAAAACCTCTCGGACGATAAGTCAAACGCCTACTTCGCGGACGGTATCCAGGACGAAATCCTGACGCGGCTGGCAAAAATCGGTGCCCTCAGGGTGATCTCCCGCACATCCACCCAACAGTATGCCAGCAAGCCGGGCAATCTGACGGAAATCGCTCGACAGCTTGGTGTCGCCAACATCCTGGAGGGCAGTGTGCAGAAATCAGGCGACACGGTGCGCATCAACGTACAGCTCATCAAGGCCCGCGGCGACATGCATCTCTGGGCCGAAGTCTACGATCGCAAGCTCAACAACATTTTCGGCGTCGAAAGCGAGGTCGCCACTGCCATTGCCAATGCGCTCAATGCCCAACTCACCGGAGCAGAGCAAAGAGACCTTGCGGTGAGACCCACGAGCGACCCCGCTGCCTACGACGCGTATCTGCGCGGACTGGCGTTCGCTCTTCGCGCGGATGCGTTGGACGTGAACATCGCCAAGTCCATCTCCGCTTTCGAGGAAGTCGTGCGGCTCGATCCGGGCTTTGCGGCTGCCTGGGCCTGGCTATCTCAGCAGCACGCCTACGCCTATTTGCGTGGCGACCATTTACCAAGCCAGAAGGAGTCTGCACGTACGGCTCTCGAAACCGCCATCCGACTGGCGCCCGACGCAACCGAAACTCTGACCGCACAAGGTTTTTACCGTTACCGGATCGAACGCGACTATGACGGGGCGAGGGAAATCTTCCAGCGGCTGCGCGAACGATCGCCTAACGACCACCAGGCAACCTGGGCACTCGCGGCGATTGCCCGACGTCAGGGGCGCTGGGACGAGAGCCTCAACCTCTACGAACAGGCGATGGTTATTGGTCCCCGGGATGGACAGACCTTGAACAATGCCGCGGACACCGCCCTTGCGATGCGCGACTGGCCGGCCGCCCAGCGTTTGGTGGACCACGCGCTCGATATTTCGCCGGACGCCCCGGGTGCTCTCCGACGGCAAGTCTACCTGCTCCAGGAGAAAGGAGAGGTCGATCGGGCGCAGAAAATTCTTGATCACATGTCGATTGCACCGGGCGACGTCGACACAGTATTCGCCTTTGTAACCAATGCCGCCATGATACGTGCCTACGAGCCGGCCATCGCTTTGCTCAAGTCGCAACTCGAAAAGCCGCAGACTTTGGGCTTCAATCTCGGAATTTTCCAGGAGACACTGGGTGACTTTCAACGCCTCGCGGGCGATGCGCAGGCGGCCAAGAGCAGCTACGAACAGGCGCGCGAGACGCTGAAGGCCGCGTTGCGTGCCCAGCCGAATAGTCCGGAACCAGAATTAGTCGCCTTTCTCGCATTGGCTGAAGCCGGGCTTGGTAACCAGGCCGAGGCGTTGGCAATGGCCAAACGAGCCATCGAACTCCTGCCCGCGTCAAAGGATGCCTACATCGGGCCGCTATACGAGGAATACCTAGCCCGCCTCCAGGCCCGCTTTGGCGACAAGGATTCCGCCATCACGGCTCTGCGACACCTGCTCAGTATTTCTTATGGCTACCCGCCAATCACCGTTGCGACGCTCCGCCTCGACCCCGACTTCGACAATCTTCGCGGCGACCCGCTCTTCCAGAAATTGATCACCGGTGGCGAAAAGGCGATGAAGGTCCAGACCAAGCCATGAGCAACAAGCCCTCCTTCTTTGCCGAGCTGAAACGGCGCAACGTTTACAAGGTGGCAATCGCGTATGCGGTGGTCGGCTGGTTGCTGATCCAGGTTGCGACGCAGGTTTTTCCATTCTTCGAAATTCCAAACTGGGTCGTTAGGCTGGTCGTGCTCCTTATCCTTCTCGGCTTCCCGATCGCACTCGTGATCGCCTGGGCCTTCGAGCTGACTCCGGAAGGTTTGAAGCGGACCGAAACGGCCGACGCCGAGCCGCAACTCCGACGGCGGCGCAAAGTCGCGTGGATCTATGTGGTGCTAATCGCAGGCGCGGGCGCGCTCGGGCTATTTTCGATTCAGCATTTCACCGGCTGGAACAACCCGACGAAAGAGAAGGCCGCTCCGGAGTCATCGCAAAAATGGGTCGCGCAGCCGGCCACGACTCCGGCCAAACAACCCATCGATGAGAAATCCATCGCCGTCCTTCCCTTCGACGACCTCAGCCCGGCGCACGACCAGGCGAACTTTTCCGACGGCATGGCGGAGGAAATCCTCAATGCGCTCACCCGGATCAAGACGTTGAAGGTGATCGCGCGCAGTTCCTCCTTTCAGTTCAAGGACAGGGAGGTCAGCCCGCAGCGGATCGGGGCGGAGCTTGGCGTTGGCGCACATTCTGGAGGGCTCGGTGCGCAAGCAGGGCGAGCAACTGCGCATCATAGCCACTCTGGTGCAAACCTCCGACGGCGTTCAGCAATGGTCGAACACCTACGACGGCCAGCTCGCCGATGTCTTTAAGCTGCAGGAATCCTGCGCGCACGATATCGCCGACCAGTTGAATGTGGTGCTGGGCGACGATGGCAAACAGCGACTGGTCGACAAGACGCACCGACAACGCCGAGGCCTACGCGCTCTTCGTCGAGGCGCAGACGCTGGTCAACGCGCGGGTGGGCGACAACCTGCCGCGCGCGATCGTGAAACTGGATCAGGTTACTACACTCGATCCCAAATTCGCGCGGGCCTGGTCGAAGCTGGCGGTAGCCCATGCGGTTTTGCCGCAGTATGTCGGTGGTGATTGGGCTGAGAACCTAACGATCGCGGAAACTGATGCGAAGCGCGCCATCGCGCTCGATCCCGACAACGCGGAAGCCTACGCGGCGCTCGGCTACGTCGCTTTCTCGCGCCGTCGTTATGTCGAAATGGTCGCGCCGGCGGCGCGGTCCCTGACGCTGGATCCAGATGACGACACCGCGAATTTCTGGGCTTCAAATGAGCTTGCGGCCGTGGGACGCAACGCGGAGGCGGAAAGTCTTCTCGACCATGTCCTGATTCGTGATCCGGCGAACGCAAGGGCTGTTTATTACAAAGGATTGATGCGCTGGCAGGCAGGCGATGCGAAGACTGCGGTAACGCTGAGCAAGCGCGCCATCGCCCTGGGGTTTTCCCTCGGCGGCGGCACGCTTTCGTCGATTTTCGCGATGAAGGCCGACTTCGACCAGGGTGCGAAAGAGTTTGCCCGCGGATTCGGGGCTATCGGCGCGAAATTTTCATCCACTGAATTGCAGACGATCTATCGCGGGATGTATCTGGGCGCGAGCGAACACGCCGCGGCGTTGAACGTGATCGCCACGCACAAAAACGAACAGTATGTGCCCACGTTCCTCCTCATGCTGGGCGAACCCGAGCGATCGTTCGCGGAGTATGAGCAGAGCGCGACCGGGCTGTCCGATGCGTATCTCAATTTTCTCTGGCAACCCGATGCCTGGTCGCGCAAAGCCCGCCAGAGCCCGGCCTTCCAAGGCTTCGCCAAACGCATCGGACTGGTCGATTATTGGAAGCAAAATCGCTGGCCGGACCTGTGCTCCCCAATGCCTGAAAAAGGTCCCGACTCATTCACCTGCCGATGAATCTTTTCAGGGAACTCAAGCGCCGCAACTTTACGCGCATGGCCGGGTGCAGAACGCTACGGTTCTGGAACGACCCCAATTGTCTCAGTGGATATGGCGTCTGAATCTGAAAGGAATCTTCGGCTGGAGATCGGGCACGTGCTCTTCCTCGACGTGGTGGGCTATTCCAAGCTGTTGATCGACGAGCAGAAGGAGCAGATGGGTCAGCTCACCGACATCGTGTTGGCTACGGCCCAGGTGCACGAATCGACCAATGAGCAGCTCGTCAGGCTCCCAACCGGGGATGGAATGGCGCTGGTCTTTCGTAACAATCCGGAAGAACCGGCACAATGCGCTCTGGAGGTGGCGCGGGCTCTCAAGGAGCACCCCGAGATTCAGGTGCGGATGGGGATCCACAGCGGCCCTGTGAGCGAAGTGACCGATCTGAACGAGCGGACCAACATCGCGGGGGCGGGGATCAACCTGGCGCAACGGGTGATGGATTGTGGCGATGCGGGCCACATCCTCCTTTCCCAACGGGTGGCGGAGGATCTCTCCGAATACCGGCAATGGTCGGCCCACCTGCATCCTCTGGGCGAGTGCGAGGTGAAGCACGGGGTGAAGCTCTCGGTCACCAATCTTTTCGGGAATGATTTTGGGAACGCGGCGATGCCGGCGAAGTTTGCCCGCGCGGGCCGTTGGCCCAAAGGCGACGGCGACCTCGTGGCTGGGGCTGGAATCGAAGGGCTTTTTTGCCGAACTACGGCGGCGCAACGTATATCGCGCGGCGGTGATCTATGCGCTGGCAGCCTGGCTGTTGATCCAGATTGCGACGAAGGTCTTTCCCGTTTTTCAAGTTCCGAGCTGGGTCGTCAGGCTGGTCGTCCTGTTGCTCGTGCTTGGGTTTCCGGTTGCGCTGATCCTGGCCTGGGCCTTCGAGATCACCCCGGAGGGGATCAGGAAGACGGACGAGATTCCGCCGGGAAAATCGATCCGTTGGAAGGCCGGCCGGAAGATCGACTTCGCCATCATCGGCATTCTGGCGGTGGCGATCGCCGTTTTGCTTTATCTCCGCCTTTCCCCTTCCCACCAGGCGCAGCACGGCGCGGACATTTCCGAGAAAAGCATCGCCGTGCTCCCTTTTGAAAATTTCAGCGCTGACAAGGAAAACGCATTTTTCGCTGACGGCATCCAGGACGACCTGTTGACCAATCTGGCCAAGATCCAGGCCCTGACCGTGATCAGTCGCACGAGCGTGATGAGGTACCGGGACACGGGCACGCGCGACATCAAGGAGATCGGGAAATCGTTAGGCGTGTCCAACATTCTCGAAGGGAGCGTGCGACGGGAAGGCAACCGGGTGGTGGTGAATGTGCAGTTGATCGATGCCCGAAGCGACCGCCACATCTGGGCCCAAAGCTACGATCGCACGATCGCCGATTCGTTAGGCTTGGAAGGCGAGCTGGCGACGGAAATCGCCGATGCCCTGCGCGCCCAGCTCACGCCGGAGGAAAAGGTGCGGGTGGCGACGAAGCCGACGCAGAACCCCGAAGCTTACATCCTCTATCTGCGCGCCCTTCCCTACGAACAGGGTCCCGACACTTTGATGCAGGATTACCGGCAGGCGGTGGACCTTTATTCCAAGGCGATCGCGCTCGATCCGAATTTTGCCCTGGCCCGCGCCCATCTTGCTTCCACCTGCGCGGAGATATTCCATTTTGTGGAACCGCTCGACTCTTGGAAAAACCGTGCCCGGAGTGAGGCCGAAGCTGCGCTCCGCCTGCAACCGGACCTCGGGGAGGCGCATTTCGCCCTCGGCCAGTGCGCCTACTGGTTCGACGAAGACTACGAACGTGCTCTGACCGAGTTCGCCACTGCGCAAAAGATCCTGCCTAACGACAGCAACATTGGCGCCTACGTCGCCGCCATTCGCCGGCGACAGGGCCGCTGGGATGAAGCGCTCGCCACCTATGAGCGGATGGAAAAACTTGATCCGCAGAATCCGAACATCCTTCGCAATGTTCTCTTCACCAATAGCTCGATGCGCCGCTGGCCGCAGGCCGCGCAGGCCGCGGCTCGTTTCCGTGCCGTCGCGCCCGATTCCCTCGTTGCGAAAATCCAATCGGGATATCTCGAGTTCCAATGGAAAGGGGACACCAGCGCCGTGCCACGCTGGCTCGACGACATCCCATCGAGTGACGATCCGGACGGGATCGTGACCTGCGCACGCTGGGACGCCGCGATGCTGAAGCGCGATTTTGCCGCCGCTGCCGACTTGCTGACGGAATCAGCGACGAGCGATTTCGCTTATCTTAGAATCGATTTGCAGCCCAAGAGTTTCCTTCTCGGCATCACGGCCGTGGCGCGCGGCGATGGCGCGGCGGCCGCCAAGAATTTTGCCGCGGCCGCGCCCGAGTTTGAGAAGGCGGTGCAGCAGGCGGCTGATTCCGCCGATCGCCATGCCAATCTCGGTTTGCTCTACGCCTTCATGGGCAGGCGGGATGATGCGATCCGCGAAGGGCGGCTGGCAGTGGAACTGAAGCCGCTTTCGAAAGACGCGACGGATGGCGCGCTCATGCTCTGTTATCTGGCCTTGATCTACGCGCGGGTGGGGGACAATGATCAGGCAATTCCGTTGATCGAGCGACTGCTCCAGACGCCGGGCGCAGTCGACAGCGTCGATTACAGTATGACCCTGAACGACCTGAGGTATCGCTGGGAATGGGACGGACTGCGGAACGATCCGCGCTTCAAGAAATTAGTCGAGGGAAATGCGCCGTCGCCGAAGTGAGTTTTGAGGAAACGAGCCCTGCTGCCGGAGACAAGCGGGGATGAAAGGTGAGTGGAGTCATTTTTCGGCAACTGCCTCTAGCTTCCTGATCCGACGTATTCCGCCGAGTAGGTGTCGAACTTCGCCGTCGAGCCCACCTGCGGCGGGTTCTTCACGTCATAGACGTTATTGCCGACGACCTCCTGCGATTGCGTGTCCCAGATCATCACGCTCTTCTTCGCCTGCGGCGAGGTCTGGTCGTTCTTCTCCGTGTCGACTGCGATGTAACGCGTCTTGCGCGCTTTCAGCTGGCTCTTTTGCTGCGCGTAGGCGCGCTGTGCACGCTCCTCGGCAATGCGGCGCTGGCGCTCCGTGGCCTGATGTTGCGCAATGATATAAGTGACCGCGGCGACAACCGCGCCGGTGGCGGCCCCGATCGCGATCGATTCGCCGGCACCAGCACCGGCGGCACTCGCGATGCCTCCCGCCGCGGCACCACTGGCAGCCCCAAAAACGCCGGCGTTTTGCCCTGGGGTGAGATCAGCGCAGCCCGTCACGAAGAGCGACGCGCCTGCCAGCATTGAGGAAGTTTTGAGCATCGGAATTTTCATAAGGGGCGAGTCTGAGGCCGGGCGCTTCCACGTGACAAGCTTTTTTGATGTAAGGACTCCTGGCTCAATCAGGGCGCCGGCTCGGTCTCAAAATTCACATTGTGCTGCCGGCACCAATCCTGGGCCGGTCGATTGCCCGCCGCTGCCGCCCGCCGATACCAATCGCTTGCCTCGGAGGGATTGGCTTCAACCCCGGTGCCGAGTTCGAAGCAGCGCGCATAGAGATACATGCAAAACGCATTGTTCTGCCCTGCTCCGTCGCGAAAAAGACCGACTGCCTTTTGCGTGCGCGCGGCTTGATCTTTTCCGAGATCAGTTTCATCGCTCGTCAGGTAAAGCACTCCAAGATTCCCAACCGAGTCGAGATAGTTCAGCTTCGCCGCCGCGCTATAAAGACGAAAAGCCTCGCGGTCGTCCCGTGTGATTCCGATGCCCTTGTGATAACAGGTTGCAAGTTGATCCATCGCGCGCGGATCCTTGGCCGCAGCCGCATTTTGCAAAAGCGAGACAGCTTTCGCTTCGTTCCTGGTCACGCCTTTGCCGTAGAGATAGCATTCGGCGAGCAAGGTTCCGGAGCTCACGTCCCCGGCGGCACGTGCCTGCTCGAACCACTGTGCCGCCTTGACAAAATCGCGCTCAACCCCGGCACCGTTTGAGTAACGCAAACCGATTTCCGCCATGGCATGCGCCTGCCCGCGCGCCGCGGCTGCGCAGAGCCAGTTGAAGGAGGCTTTCGGGTCGCGCTTGCGCAGAAACTCGCCCAGAATCTCCATCGCGCTTACCGCGCCGAGCTTTGCCGCCTCGGTCAGCGGACCGCGCAATGCGTCGAAATTCTCCTCCCGCAAAGCGCTTTTTTCCGACTGCAACTTGCTGAGCAACAATTCGAGGCGCACCCGGCCGACGTCGCTCTGGGGAAAATCTTTCGCCATCTTCACGTCGGCCATGATGGCGCGCGGCCAATCCCGGGCTGCTTCAAATTTCTCCGCCTCAGCGATCGCGTCTCTCGTTAGTTCGGGCGATTTGCCTGACGACGGGCTGGGCGAGGACGTCTGGACCAAAGGAGTCGCGCTGGCCTGCGCGACGACCGGTTTCGGGGTGGCGGCGATCGAGGACGCAGGCGTAGCGCGCGGGGGCGTGACCGTTGTTGTCGTCGGGCGCATTTTCCAGAAAACGAGCAAACCGACCGCAACAAGAAGCGACCACCGCGATCGCCGCCCAAACGATCCCGCTCGAGGATTTTCGGACGACGACGGACGGCGTCTCCCCCGGCGAGGAAACCGGTGTCACCACCGGCAGGGGAGGCGGCGTCGCCTCTACCATGGTCGGGAAATCCTGCTCGTCCGTTTTCGGAGTCGCCTGGATTTCCGCCAGACATTTCTCCAACTCGGCGCGGAGCGCAGCCGGTGTTTGCGGCCGCTTCGCCGGGTCTTTTTCGATCATGCGGCCGACGACGGCCCTCACACAGGCCGGGAAATTCCGCAGCTTTTCGAGTGGCGGCGGCTTGTGCAGATGCTGGCTCATGACCTGGGCAAGCGAGCCACCAAAGGGCGCCTGGCCGATGAGCATGTACCAGAGCGTCACCCCTAACGAGTAGATGTCGGAGCGAACGTCGATCTCTTTTTCCTCGAGCTGCTCCGGGCTGGCGAAGTGCGCCGTCCCGACAAATCCGCCCATGGAAAGCGTCGCGAGGTCGTCGTCTTCCTCATGCTTGATCGATTTGGCGAGGCCGAAGTCGATCACCTTGACGAGGAAATCGTCGTCTTCCCTCACGAGCATCAGGTTCGCCGGCTTGATGTCGCGATGGACGAGATGATGCTTCTCCGCCGCCGCGAGCGCACGCGCGACCTGCAAGGTGATGCGCAAGCGCAACCGCGGGATCGATCGGTCCCTGGCGCTTGATGAAGCGATTCGACCGTCTCGCCATCGACAAACTCCATCGCGTAAAAAAAGGCGTCGCGACTCGTGCCGAGATGAAAAACGGAAGCGACATTCGGGTGCCGCAACTGCGCCGCGGCGCGTGCCTCGCGCAGGAAACGCTGCTGGGCGATTTCGCTCTCGAGATACTTCGAGTTGATTACTTTGAGCGCGACGTTCACCCGCAGGTTCGTATCAAACGCCTTGTAGGTGATTCCCATCGCGCCCCGGCCGAGTTCGAACGGCGAACCATCTTCGCGAGTCAGCACCTCGTAGTGATCGAAGATGAGTTTCTCGGCCATTTGGAAAACGGACTATATCTCCCGATTCGCGTCTGGCGCTATCGGTTTAAGACGATCTTGTCGCACGCGACCTGCTGCCAGATACTGCCAGCGCCATGCCCGCCAAACTTCGAGTCACGCCTCTCGCCGGTGAGCCGTTTGAGGTCACGATCGGCAACACCGCCACGATCGGTCGCACGAGCGACAACACCGTTTGCCTGAGCGGCAGCCCGCTCGTCTCCCGCCAGCACGCGCTCGTTCGTTGTCACGACGGATATCAATATCAGATCATCGACCTTGGCAGCCGCAACGGCACTTTGGTGAACGACCAGCGCGTTGTGATGCCGATGACGCTCACCCCCGGCGCGCGCATCCTGATCGCCCGAAACGAACTCGTTTTCGAGCAAATCGAGGATGATTTTTCCAATGCCCATCTCGAAGTCACGCTCGCCGGTTCGATGGCCGGGGTTGCCTCCGCGATCCGGCCAGTGGCATTGCTGGTTTGCGATATTCGCGGTTTCAGCAGCATGGCCGAGAAAATCTCCAGCTCTCATTTGGCACAACAGCTCGGCGTCTGGTTTCGCGAGGCCGGCAACCTCGTGACGAAAAGCGGTGGGACGATCGACAAGTTTATCGGCGACGCGGTGCTCGCCTATTGGAGTGGCGGGGAGGAAGGCGTCGATTGCGCGGCGACCCTCCAGATTGCGCGCGATCTCCTCGGGCTCGCGGCCGGGATCAAATGGGCGAATGGCGAGCCGTTCCACGTCGGGATCGCGCTCCACTTTGGCTCGGTCACCTGCGGCAATGTCGGGCTCGATGCGCAACGCGACGCCACCATCATCGGTGATGTCGTGAACACCGTTTTCCGTCTCGAATCGGTCATGAAGGAACTCAACCAGCAGGTTCTGCTCTCGGCCGATTTCGCCGAACGTCTGCCGACGACAGAGAAATTAATCGATTTGGGCGAACGAAAATTGAAGGGCAAGCAACAAGCCGTCCGCATTTACGGGCTCGGTTGAGATCACGAAATCTAACGATCGGCCAGGTCGGGCCATGAGCGGGTGAGGGGAATCGAACCCCCGTTTCCAGACGCGACCTTCGACAACTTGTTAGGACGAGAGAAAATGGACGGTGGTGAATGTGCTTGCACGCCGTTGCGTAGCAGCACCCGATTCTACTGTTCGCTTATATCCCGAGGATTCGCGCGCACGCGTGCGGGAATCGTTTAGAATTGACCGCGGTTTGGATTGCAAGGGCGGCTGACTTTTGGCAGGATCGATCTATGAGGAGCGTTTGCAGTCTGTCCCGCCTATTCGTGATCGGCTTCTCAGGGCGAGCAGCTTCCAGACATGGGCGGACACCTATTTCACCTCCGCAGAACTCAAACCGCGGAAAACATACGGAGTAGCACTTATGAAAACATTATATTGCCTGATCGCCGGACTTCGACCGGCTTTTTCCTACATGGCGAATCGCTTGGCGATTGCATCACTTGTAGCTGGTGCGGCGCTGGCGG
This sequence comes from uncultured Verrucomicrobiae bacterium, assembly GCA_963776615.1. GTDB lineage: Bacteria > Verrucomicrobiota > Verrucomicrobiia > Chthoniobacterales > UBA10450 > Palsa-1392. The sequence goes on along the minus strand of CAVZNJ010000006.1, from coordinate 5,612 downwards.
TCGTGCAGCCGTGCGCGGGCTGGTCCTTTGAATTTCAGGAGACCGGCAGCATGGCCATGCCGCACCCTAATGCACCGGCGACATTATTGGCCAACGGTCAGGTCCTCATCGCGGGTGGAGATGGGGCCCCCTCCATTGCGGACGCGGAACTTTACACTCCGACAAGCGGAACCTGGTCCGCCACCGGCGGTCTCAACGCTGCACGCTCCTTTCACACAGCCACTTTGCTACCTAATGGGCAAGTGCTCGTGGCAGGAGGGGTTGGTAGCCACAACAATCTACTCACAACGACGGAACTCTACGATCCGGCGAGCGGCACCTGGACGATGACCGGCAGGCTCGCCATCGGACGCAGTGGTCATACGGCGACGTTGCTGCCCAACGGCAAGGTGCTTGTCGCTTCTGGCATGACCGCGGAACTCTACGATCCTGTGACGGGCACCTGGACGCCAACCGGCCAGTTACACACCCACCATCAAAGCCATACCGCGACCCTGCTGCCCGACGGCAGGGTGCTCGTGGTAGGCGGACTCAACGGCAGCGGCTCTAGCATCAAAGGCGTGGAAATCTACGACCCGGCGAGCGGGATTTGGACGAGGACCTCCCCTCTCCCCGAGGCGCGCGGCCTTCATTCGGCAACATTGCTGCAAAACGGCATGGTTTTGGTAGCAGGCGGGTACTCGAATTTTGGCCCCCTCGCGCGTGCGGACCTCTATGATCCAGCGAGCGGGACCTGGTCGCGCACCGGCGGGCTTCCCCATGTAGTCTACGCTCACGCGGCGACGTTATTGCCGAACGGTGCAGTCTTGGCCACCGGGGGGTCGGTGGAGCCCGCTGCCTTTTCCACGGCCACGGAAATTTACGACCCAAGAAACGGAACTTGGAGCGCCACCGGCAGCCTCAATGTTGGACGCCGTGATCACACCTCCATCTTGCTTGGCGAGGGCAAGGTGCTGATAGTAGCCGGGCAAATGTTTCCTGACAGCGGAAGCACAGAACTCGGCTCTCAGGTCCAGCAGTAGGATGCCAATGTCTTCTGGCCGCTAGGCAAACTCGTTCTCGGCGTACAGAGTCGGGTCAGCTCTAGAAGCTCGCCCCATTCCCGGCCTGTCCTTCGAGACATGATTCTTGTACCACTGCGTCGGGGTACGAAGGCGTAACATTCCCCGGGGCGCTAAGATCGTCGAGAAGCGGCCCCCACCAGCCGTTCCCATTACGTGCTCCTGAAGCGGGCTAACGACCAACGGCCCGCAACCAGTGAGCTTAATGTCGAACTAAACGCGCCTCCACATCGTTGGCGTACGGCTCGAACAACATCGGCGTCGGCTTGCCGTCGCTAAGGCGTGGCGCTCGGCGATGGAAAAGCCGTCAGTGGTGATACCGCGTAGATCTGGTCCCATATTTTTAGCACCAGGGTCATAGACGTCCACTTGCCTTCGACCGATATGGGCAGGTCGGTCCACGTCACAAACGTCACCCGGCTGTTGGGGTCGTAACCCATGTGCGAATTGTAACCGGGAGTCTCGCCGCCGTGAAAATATACCGCGTTCGGCCCCCAGCGCAGTCTCTCGATGCCGTACCCGTACCTGCTGGCCGTTGGGCATGCTCGGGTCTTTGGTCTGCAGGCTGTCGAGCCAGCGGCGCTGATATGCGGCGTCGAAGACGCGCCCGGTAACCAGTGCCTCGATCCAGATGGCGAGATCGTTAGCGGTGGAGATGACGCCCCCAGGAAAATAAGCAACAGAGGGGTTCAAGTTCGTGTAGTCGGTGGGCAGGAGCGTCCCGGCCCGTGCCGCGGCTTGGATGTCGGGCGGGTACGGCGTGTCAGTCAGGACAAATAAGGAACTGCCGTACAAGTAGCCGTGGGAGTAGGGATCGGGGATGGTGTTCGAAGTGCGAGGAGGGAGGAGCGTGTCGTGCATCCCCAGCGGCCCGAACAGCCGGTCCTGCATCGCCCGAGCCATTGGTTTACCATCGACCTTCTCGGCGATGAGGCCGAGAAGCGTGTAGTTGGTGTTGTTGTATTCGTAGGCGGTACCAGGCGGAAAGTTGGGCGGGCGCGCGAACGCGATGGCTAGCAATTCCTCTGTGTTCCAGACCTTGGTCGGGTCACGGTCTACGGTGGCCGCGAGCTCGGGAGCATTAGTGTAGTTGTAGAGCCCGCTGCGCATCTTCAGCAGTTCGTCGATCGTGATGTTGTCGCCATTGGGCACGCCCGGGACGTACTTCGAGACCGGATCATCGAGACTGAGCTTGCCTTCCTGGGCCAGTTGCACGATCACCGCGGCCGTCATCGACTTCGTGTTCGAAGCGATCCGGAAGTGGGTGTCGGCGTGGGGCGGACTCGTCTTGCCCAGTTGCGTGGTGCCATAGGTGACCTTGAACTCGCCCTGGGGTGTGCGCAGGAGCAGCACGGCGCCGGGCACCAGGGTTTCCTTGGCGGTCGTGTCCACCATGTTCTGCAACGCAGCCTGGTCGATCCGCTTGAGCGCCGACGAGTCAGCTGGGGAGCTAGGCCGTGAGCACGCTGCGATCAGGAGAGCCACACCGACCAGCAAGCTCGCGCCGGCGCGTATGGGAAATTCAAACGTCATTTTGCCAATGATCACTGTTACTGGGTACCTCAAAATATCAAAGATACATTCATAAGATCTAGCGACTCAAGTTGGTGATATCCGCAAGGCTCACTCTTTTTGTCCTAATTCGTCCCTTAAAATAGCTGGAGAAGAGACTGTCGCGAATTAATCGGCCCGCAGTGCGGTCATGGGGCTGACGCGCGTGGCGCGGCGGGCCGGGAACCAGGTGGCGATGAGCGTGGCGGCAGCGAGCAGGAGCGTCGCGGCCGCGAAGGCGATCGGGTCGAGCGCTCCGACTTGGTATAACATTCCCGAAGGTACTTTACCGGTCGCCGCTGCGAGAAGCAGCCCGATCGCGACGCCTCCAGTCAGCATGCCGATACCTTCGCGAACGATCATCCATTGCACATCCATCCGCTGCGCGCCGAGCGCCATGCGTATACCGATCTCACGCGTGCGCCGCGCGACAGAGTAGGCTTTGACGCCGTAGACCCCAACGATCGCAAGCGCCAAAGCCAGTCCGCCGAAGACGGAGAACAGGGTCGCGCCTGTGCGGACGATCCAGAGCTGCATGTTTGCCTGGAGGTGCTGCGGGAATGTCTTTAGCGAAAGCACGGGCAGAGTGGGATCGGTTTCCCGGGCCGCGCGTCGAACAGCGTCCGCCAGGCTTGGCAGGGTCGTTTCGTTCAACGCCGAGAACTGAATGAAGAAGAAGGCGTTGTTCTGAAATCCGCGCGCGAACGGGAAATAGACGGTGCCGCGAGGTTTTTTCTCAAAGACGGCGCCGCGCGTGTTCGCCGCGATCCCGACTACTTCGATCGGCGCCTCCGGTTTGATGTTGCCCTTGCCGCTTTGGTTTACTCCCATTTCGCCGCCGCCATCGTCGCGCTTCGCCCGCGGCGCATCATCGTCGGCAATCTGAATCCGCTGGCCGAGGGCGTCTCCGTCCGGCCAGAGCTTCCGGGCCAGTGCTTCGTCAATGATCGCGACGGCGGGGCTGTCGGCCCGAGTCACTTCTGGGACGGTGAAACTGCGGCCGCGCAAAATCGGTATTCCCATGGCGGCGAAATAATCCGCGCCGACGGCGTTGAAGCGCGAACTATAGGCGAGTCCTTCTGCGGCTGTCGCCGGGTTGTCATTTTTCTCCACGTGCATTCCCGCGCGCTGCATGGCCCGGCCGAGCGAGACCATCCCGAACGGCGCTGTCGCCGAAATGCTGACATGTTGGACGCCGGGCAACGCGGCGAGTCGATCGCTTAGCGTCCGATAAAGCTGTTCCGCGCGCCCCGAATCGAGGCCGCCGAGACTGGCGTCGACTTCGAGAAGAAGATCGTTGTCGACGTGGAGCCCGGTATCGAGCCAGGCCGCTTTGTTAGCGCCGCGAATGAAGAGCGCGGCGGCCGTGAGGAGCGCGAGCGAGAAAGCAATCTGGACAACGACGAGCGGGTTCCGCGGGACAAAACGCCAGCGTCGCCGGACAACGTCGTCGCCGGCATGTTCCTTGAGGTCGCCGATGACGCTGTTGCGGGACAACTTGAGAGCTGGGCCAAGCGCGAATGCGACCGTGCCTAACAAACAAAAGGCAAAGGTCATGCCGAGAGTGGGCAAATTTGGACCGGCATTCCAGACCAGGTCGATCGGAAGAAGATTGTGCATCGAGAGCGCGAGGATCCGAGAGGCCCACAAGCCGACCAAAAGGCCGGCGGCGCCGCCGAGGAGCGCGAGGAGTAGCCCTTCGGTGAGCAATTGTCGGACAATTCGCCAACGACTGCCCCCGAGAGCGAGGCGAATGGCGATTTCCTTCCGCCGTGCGGTGCCGCGGGCGAGGAGCATGTTCGCGAGATTGAGGCACGATACGAGCAGGACCACGGCAGCCATTCCGAGCAAGAGGGGCGCGATCGACATGAGGTCGCCATCGTCAGGCGGATCATCGCTGATGGAGAAGCGCGAGAGCGGCCCGGTGATGAAGGTCTGTTCCTTTTGTTCGACCGGATAGGCGCGCTCGAGATTCTTGGCGAGCGTTTTCAGCGCCGCGGCCGCAGTGGGGGCGGTCACGCCCTTCTTGAAACGCGCGATTGGCATGAGCACCTGACCGGCACGCGTGGCCAATGTTTGAGTGGGATCGTTTGCTCGCTTGCTGGCAATGAATTCGAACGCACTCAGCGGCAGCCAGACTTCCGGCGAAAGCACCGCGAGGGTGCCGGTGAACGTTTTCGGCAGCACGCCGATGATCGTGTAGGAGCGGCCATTGATCACGATCTGTGACCCTAGGACGGTGGCGTCCCGGTTGTGTCTGGTCCAATAGCCATAGCTGACGACCGCGACGGAAGCAGCATGCCCGGGCCGCTCTTCGTCGTCGCTAAAGACCCGTCCGACAACCGGCCCAACGCCAAGGACGTCGAAATAGTTGGCCGTGACGATCGAAGCGAAGGTGCGGCGCGTATTGTTCTTCTCGCCCACTCCGACCATCGCGACGTTGTAACCCGCAACGCCGGAGAAGACGGAGTTTTGCTCGCGAATGTCGAGCAGGGTCGGGTAGGAAAACACGCGGAACGATTTCGGGTTCTTTGTGTCCTGCGAAAAAATCTGGACCAGTTCGTTTGGTCGTGCGTATCCCGGCGGCGAGAACAACATTGTGTAGACGAGGCTGAAAACGGCGGTATTGGCGCCGATCCCGAGAGTGAGCACCAGGATGGCGCCAATCGTGAAGCCCGGTGCCTTGTATAACTGGCGGAAAGCAAAGCGAAGATCGTCCAGCATTCTGTGAGTGAGATGTACTTGCGGGCCCGATTGGATTCAACTTTTCTCAGCAACGTCCGATCTTGGTGACCCCGGTTCTGGAGGCACTCCGCGTTAGGCGTCGGACGTGATTCTTTTAGGCGCTCGGCCACATTTTTTCGGACGTTTGGCCTGCCCCTGAAAAATGGACATGGCGAGGGGGAGCCCGCCCCGCCATTTCTTTGGTACCCGGCTAACGACGAAGATTACCGGGGCCGGGAACGGAACGCCAATTCAAATTAACCCACTACCTTTTCT
>CAVZNJ010000005.1:0-23125 GCA_963776615.1 uncultured Verrucomicrobiae bacterium | reverse complement strand
AATCGACCAAATCGCGCAGTTTGCCGGAGCCGAGAGACAAAACGGCCGGGAAGAAATGCCGGTCAACCATCTCAGTACGGATTCGCGCACCACGCGCCCGGGCGATCTTTTCGTCGCGCTGCGCGGCGAAAATTTCGATGGACACCAGTTCGTCGGTGCAGAAGCCATCCGGCGCAGCGCCGCCGGTGCGATTGTGGAAAAGCAATGGCCGGGAGAATCGACTCCGGAATTTTCGCTTCTGCGGGTCGCGGATACCCTCGCCGCCTACCAGGAGATCGCCGCCCGGTATCGCCGTTCGTTAGGCATCAAGATCGTCGCCATCACGGGCAGCAATGGCAAGACGAGCACGAAGGATTTTACCGCCGCGGTTTTGGCGCATCGCTTTCGGGTCGCGAAAACCGAAGGCAATTTCAACAATCACGTCGGCCTGCCGCGCACCATGCTCGAGGCGACATCGCAGGATGAGATCGGCGTCTGGGAGATCGGGATGAATCATCCCGGCGAAATCGCGCCGCTCGCCCGGCTCGCCCAGCCGGACGTCGCGATCATCACCAACATCGGCATCGCGCACCTGGAATTTATGGGTTCGCGCGCAGCGATCGCACGCGAGAAAGGCGAGCCGCTGCCTGCCCTCTCGGCCACAGCGGAACCCTGATCCTGAATCGGGGCGACGAATTCGCGGACGCGATCGCGCACCGCACCGCGGCCAAAGTCGCTTCTTTGCCGGGATCGACGCCGGCGAGGTGCAGGCGCGCGAAATTAGACAAACGGCGAGCGGCGCGGAATTCACCCTCCTCGAAGGCGCGCATCGCTGCCACGCGGTCCTGCCCGTGCCCGGTCTGCACATGGTGCAGAACGCGCTCCTCGCCATCGCCGCCGGCCGCGTCTTTGGCGTTTCGCTCGAGGACTGCGCCGCCGGCCTCGCAGCCGCGCCCGTCACCCAGGCGCGTCTGCAGATCAAGGCGATTCGCGGAGTACAATTCATCGACGACAGTTACAACGCCAAGCCGATCGACCAAAGCCGCGCTCCGCACCCTCGCAGAACTCGAGACGGAAGGCCAACGGATCGCCGTCCTCGGCGAGATGGCGGAGCTCGGGGCCGAGAGTCGACCCCGGCCACGAGGAAGTCGGCGAGATCGCGGCATCGTTAGGCATCGACCGTCTGATCGCGCTCGGCAGGGACGCGGCCGAGATCGCGACCGCGGCGGAGAGCGCCGGCCTAACGAGAAGCGGCGTGGTCGCGACGGCGGCGGAAGCGGCCGACCTGCTCGCAGATCGGCGCGGCCCGGCGATCTCGTGCTCGTCAAGGGCAGCCGTGCGGCCCGGACCGAACGCGTGCTGGAGGAGTTCGCGAAACGCCAGATGGAGACCCGCTCCGCGTCATGATGTTCTACCTCCATCGCCTGACCGAGCACTTCAAGGGCTTCAACGTTTTCTACTACGTCACCTTCCGCGCCGTCCTCGCGGCCATCACCGCCTTCGCCATCTCGCTTATCTTCGGCAACTACATCATTCGCAAATTGATCTCGCTCAAGATCGGCCAACCGATCCGGAACGCCTCCGAAGTGCGGCAACTCGCCGAGCTGCACGGCGGCAAAAAGGCACGCCCACCATGGGTGGCGTGCTCATCATCGGCTCGGTCGTCGTCGCCGCGCTCCTCTGGGCGCGGCCGGACAACCCGTTCGTCTGGCTGACGCTTTTCACCCTGGTCTATCTCGGGGCGCTCGGATTCAGCGACGATTACATCAAGGTCACGAAGAAGAATTCCGACGGGATCAGTGGCCGCCTCAAGCTCCTCTTCCAAATTTTGCTCGCCGGGATCGTGACCGGATTTTTCCTCCTCAATCCGTTGATCGAAGTGCAGGCGCGCTCGCTCTACGTGCCGTTTTTCAAGGCGCCGGTGATCGTCAACCTGGGCTTGTTCACTTTTTTCTTTTTCGCGCTCGTCATCGTCGGTGCGTCCAACGCCGTCAATCTCACTGATGGTCTCGACGGCCTCGCGATTGGCTGCACGATCACAGTCGCGTTCGCCTACGCGCTGCTCGCCTACGCCGCCGGCAATTTTCGCATCGCGCAATATCTCCAGGTCCCGTTTTATTCCTTCTCCGGCGAGTTGGCGGTTATCTGCGCGGCGCTCGTCGGCGCCGGCCTCGGTTTTCTCTGGTTCAATTGCCATCCGGCGAAAGTTTTCATGGGCGACACCGGCTCGCTCGCGATCGGCGGCATGATCGGTGTGGTGGCGATTTGCTGTAAACAGGAGCTGCTCCTCGCGGTCGTGGGCGGCGTTTTTGTGATCGAGGCCGTCTCGGTCATTCTGCAAGTGCTGAGCTTTAAGCTCACCGGCAAACGGCTCTTCGCCATGTCACCGATTCACCATCACTTCGAACTGAACGGCTGGAAGGAAAACACCGTCATCGTGCGGTTCTGGATTCTTTCCATCATCTGCGCGCTCCTCGGCCTCGCCACCTTGAAACTACGATGAAGCCCGATTACAAAAACAAAAAAATCGCCGTTCTCGGCGCCGGCCGGAGCGGAAAGGCGGCGGCCCTTTTGCTCGCGGACGAAGGCGCCAAAGTGACGCTGCTCGACAGCGCGCCCGAGGAAAAACTGGCCGGTCTCGAGCCGCTGCGGGCGCGGGGCGTTTACCTGCTCTGCGGTCCGCTCGCGCAGGAGGATCCCGCGGTCTACGACCTCGGCGTTTTCAGCCCGGGGATCGATCCGGAACTCGCTCTGGCCAAAAATTTTTCGCGCAAGAACATCCCGGTGATCGGGGAGTTGGAACTCGGCTGGCAGTTCTGTCGAGTGCCGGTCATCGGGATCACCGGCACAAACGGCAAGACGACGACGACGGAACTGATCGCGCAAATGCTCAACGCCTGCGGCCAGCCGACCGTCGCCTGCGGGAATATCGGCAAGCCGCTCGTCGAGGCGGCGCGCGAAAACGACGATCTCGCCGTCCTGACCGTCGAAGTGAGCTCGTTTCAGCTCGAGACAATCCGCGATTTTCATCCGGAGATCAGCGTCTGGCTCAACTTCGCGCCCGACCATCTCGATCGCTACCGCTCGATTCGCGAATACCGCGAGGCGAAGCTGCGCATCTTCGAGAACCAGACCGCCGCCGATACCGCGGTGGTCAACGTTTCGGAAAATCTCCCGCCGCTCGCGCCGCGGGTCACGACCTTCAGCGCCTGGACCGACGGCGGCGACTTTTCGTTAGGCAACGGCTGGATTCTTTTCCGGCAGGAGCCGGTGCTGCAACTTTCCGACGCGCAGTTGCGCGGTCCGCATAATGCCGAAAACATGATGGCGGCGCTCGCCGTCGGCCGGGCCCGGGGCATTTCCTTCGCGGAGATGGTCCCGCCGTTGTGCGCTTATCGCGCGCAGTTGCATCGCCTGGAATTGATCCGCGCGCTCGGCGGGGTCGATTACATCAACGATTCGAAGGCGACCAATCTCGATGCGCTCGAAAAGGCGCTCCTTAGCGCGACGAAACCGATCGTGCTCATCGCGGGCGGGAAGGACAAGGGTTTCGCCTTCGCTTCGATCGCGCCGCTCGTCGCCCGCAAGGTGCGCCGCGCGATTCTAATCGGCGAGATCGGGGCGGGTGGCGAAGGACTGGCGCGACGCGACACAATGCGAGCTCGCGCCTTCGTTAGGCGCGGCCGTCGCGCGCGCGCAGGCCGTCGCGCATCCGGGCGAGACGGTCCTCTTTTTCCCCGGCACCTCCTCTTTCGACATGTTCAAAAGCTACGCCGACCGCGGCGACCAATTCCGCGCCCTCGTGCGCGGGCTACCCGACCCACCACTATGAAAATGCCATCGCTCCTGAAACGAAAGAAACTCCGCGCCACGACCGTCCGGCGTCGCACGCTCGGCCTGCCTAACGAAATGGACTACGAAGGATGTCGGAGCCGAACATGAAATTGTCGCGCGCCCTGCTCATCGTGCTCCTGCTCCACATCGTGGCCGTCGCCGGGATCATCGCTTTCAACACGATCAAGACGCGGGAGACAACCGCGGCGCGGATTCGGTTCCTTTGCGCTCCGGCGCGCCGGGGGCGAGTGCCGCGCCGTCGACCGCGCCTGACGATCCCACGTCGGTGGCGGCGCGGTCCGAGACCAAGACGCCGGAGAAGAGCGCGGAGCACGCCAAGCCGAAGACCTCCGAGGTGGCGGATTCAGGGAAGACCTATGTCGTGGTCAAAGGCGACAACCCGGTGACGATCGCGCGCCATCTGCACGTCTCCTACGACGCCCTGCTCGAGCTCAACCAGATCGATGACCCACGCAAGATGCAGAAGCGGCGGATGCCCGAGCACGGCCCGGCAACCGCCAAACACAAAACGGACTAGAATGGCGCAAACGTTCGGATTTTTCAGTGGGCAAGGAAGCTGCCGGAGGGACGTGCTTCCGCACGTCCGTCATCTTTTCCCGGAGCGGGCCCGAGATTGGAAAGATGTTTTTCCCGGGGCCCCAAGAGCCAGGGATCGCCGCCGCCAAACCGAACCCGACTTGCGGAAGCACGTCCCTCCGCGACGGCTGGCCTAACGAGTATAACCGCTGATGCATCGCAAGAGCGCCTACATTCTTATTCCTCGCTGTCCTGGGATTGCTCGCCATCGGGATCGTCATCCTTTTCAGCACCGGTGCTTTTGCGCGGGACAGCCAGGGCGATGTCTATTTCTATGTGCGGAAGCATGCCTCTGGCTCGGGATTGGTTTGGTCGCCTGCCTTCTGGCGGCCCTGGTCGATTACCACGTCTGGCAGCGCACCTGGTGGATCTGGTTCGCGCTCTCTTTCGTTGGCCTGGCGCTCTGTTTTCTCCCGCCTTTTCGTCACAAGATCAACGGCTCCTGGCGCTGGCTGGACTTTCACCACTTCACCTGTCAGCCCTCGGAGTTCGCGAAAATCGGCGCCGTCTTCTTCCTCGCCTTCTGGTTCTCCCGCTACGAGGCCGAGAGCAAACAACTCTGGCGCGGTTTCGTGTTCCCGCTCGCCGTCATCAGTCTGCTCATCGCCTTGATCGTGACCGAGGTCGATCTCGGCACGACGGTCCTGATCGGCGCCACCACTTTCATCGTCATGTTCATCGCCGGCAGCAACCTCGCGCTCCTCGCCAGCCTGTCGTTAGGCGGGATCGGCACGATTTTTTATCCTTGCCACCCACATCGCCGAACGGAACAGCCGGTTGATTGCCTTCCTTCATCCGGAGCAATACAAACTAACGGCCGGATTGCAGCAGATGCAGGCCCTGATCGCCTGGGGCAGCGGCGGAATCGACGGGCTCGGCCTCGGCAACGGACGGCAAAAGATGTCCTATCTGCCGTACGCGCACACCGATTTCATTTTTCCCATCGTTGGCGAGGAACTCGGGCTGCGCTTTAGCCTGCTCGTCGTCTTCCTTTTCGTTCTCATCATCGTTTGCGGGATGACGATCGCGCTGCACGCGCGCGACCGCTTCGGAATGCTGCTCGCGAGCGGGATCGTTTCGCTGATCGGATTCCAGGCCGCGATCAACATCGGAGTCGTAACCTCGCTCCTGCCGAACAAGGGCCTGCCGCTACCCTTCGTGAGCTACGGCGGCTCGAATCTTGTGGTGGCGCTTTTTGCGAGTTGGGCTTCTCTTAAACATCTACCGACAGGGCGTGCTCGAGCCCGCACCGAGAAAGGAAATGGCGATGCGGGTCCGGGTCACGCCGAGGATCTGAAATGGAATCGTCACCACGCAGAACACGAAGCTCACGAAGAGGAACGGCGGTTTTCCTCTCGGAACCCCGCCTTTCTTCGTGTCCTTCGTGGTGGCACCTCAGTGGAGCAGCTTATGAACACGGTCATCGCATGTGGCGGAACGGGCGGACATCTCTTTCCCGGTCTCGCGGTAGCCGAAGTACTGCGGGCGCGCGGGCACGAGGTGCTGCTTTTCATCTCCGAGAAAGAAATCGACACCCTCGCGGTCGAGGGGCGGAAGGAGTTTCGCTTCGAAAAACTTCCGACCGTCGCGCTGCCATCGCCCTTTTCGCCCGCGATTCTGGCCTTCGTTAGGCGATTCAACGAGAGCCTTTCGCTCTGCCGGGCGATCTTCCGCAAATTCAATCCGCATGTCGTCCTCGGGATGGGCGGTTTCACTTCCACGGCTCCGGTCCTCGCCGGACGGATGCGCGGCATCCCGACCTTCATCCACGAGTCGAATGCCTTTCCCGGCAAAGCGAATCGTCACACCGCGCGTTTTGTTCGCGCCGTGCTTCTCGGTTTCAAGGAGTGCGCCGCGTTTTTCCCGAAAGCGCAGACGGAATTTACCGGCACACCGATTCGCTCCAGCCTGCAGCGAATCGATCGCGCGGAGGCGCTCGAAAAACTCGGGCTGCGCCCGGAAATTCCGACCCTCCTCGTGATGGGCGGCAGCCAGGGGGCGAGCGGCATCAACCAGGCGTTGATCAAGGCACTGCCCGCGCTGCAGGCGTCGCGCTCCAGGTGATTCACCTCTCCGGCAGTCGGGACGAGCGTTTGCTGGAGGATAATTACCGGCGCGAAAATATCCCGGCGCTATGTCGTCGCTTTTCATCATCGGATGGAGGAAGTCTACAGCGCAGCGGATCTTGCGATCGCGCGCTCCGGCGCGGCGAGTCTCGCCGAGTTCGCGGCCTTCGCGTCTGCCCGCGCTCCTCGTGCCCTATCCCTACGCGGCGGACGATCACCAGACGCGCAACGCCGAGATCTTCGTCAGGGCAAACGCCGCCGTCCTGGTGAAAGAATCGCGAATTATCCGGCGATCTTCTCGCGCACAAAGATTCGCGATCTTATTGAGCAATCCGCGACACGCTTCGAGTCATGTCGAGCCAGCACTGCGGCGCTCGCGCCAAAAAACGCGGCCACTTTGGTCGTCGAAACGATGGAGAGATACAGTCAGCCAAATGACGCCCTCGCCGCCTGAGCTCGATCTTCAGAAATTCCTGACCGCGGAACGGCACGCGATCCATTTGATTGGCGTCGCTGGCAGCGGGATGAGCGGCATCGCCGCCCTCCTGCTCGAGCTCGGGCACGATGTGCGCGGATCGGACAAGGTGCGCACCCTCGAGACGGAGCGGCTGCAGCAACTCGGACTGCGCTTTTTCTTCGCCCGCACGAGGCGGACGACGTGCCGACGCGGAGCTGGTAGTTTTCTCGTCGGCGATCAAGCAGGACAATCCCGATCCTGAGTCGCGGCGCGGAGCGAAGGACGCCGGCGATTCGGCGGGCCGAAGCGCTGGCCGCGATCATGCGCGGCAAACGCGGGATCATCATTGCGGGGATGCACGGCAAAACGACGACCGCCGCGATGGCGGCGCACGTTTTGCGCGGGGGCGAGTTGCACCCGTCGCATTACGTCGGGGCGGAGATTCCGATTCTCGGGAGCAACGCGCACTGGGATCCGCGCGGCGAATATCTTCGTCGCGGAAGGCGACGAGAGCGACGGCACGCTGCAGCTTTTTCACCCGGAGCACGCGCTCATCCTCAACATCGAGGAGGAGCATCTCGACTATCTACAGGACCTCGCCGCGATCGAGGTCGTGTTCGCAAAACTGCTCCTCCAAACCAGCGGCATGGTTTTTTATTGTGCGGACGATCCGCACGCCGCGCGCCTTTGCGGCGCGCGTCGAGCGGGGCCGATTTCCTTCGGGCTTCAGCGAGCGGGCGCTGCTATCGCGCGACCGGCCTCGAGCTGCACGATTTCGCGGCGACGTTTTGTCGTGCAACGCGACGCGGAAAAGCTGGGCGAGGCCACCCTGAACGTGCCGGGCAGGCACAACGTGAGCAACGCGCTCGGCGTCATCGCGCTCGCCACCGAACTCGGCATTCCGTTCGAGAAAATCGCCAAGTCGTTAGGCACTTTCCGGCACGCCCGCCGCCGCTTCGAGATCAAGTATCAGAGCGATCGTTTTCTCCTCGTCGACGATTACGCGCATCATCCGACCGAGATTCGCGCCACCCTCGCGACCGCGCGCTCCGCTGGGCGCAAGCGCGTCCTGACGATGTTTCAGCCGCATCGCTATTCGCGCACCAGGGCGTTGCGGACCGGAGTTTGGCGCGGCCTTTGACGACGCGGATCAGGTTGTCGTCGACCGACGTCTACGCCGCGAGCGAGACGTCGTTGCCGGGCGTCACCGGGCAGACGATTGCGGACGCGATTTCAGCGCACGGTCATCGCGGGGTCTCGTATCAGCCGCGGCTCGATCGGTTGCATTGCGACATGGGCCGCATGCTCGCCGCAGGCGATCTCGTCCTCAGTCTCGGCGCCGGTAACGTGCACGAGCAGTTGGCCACGCTCGGCGGCGGAACTGGTCATCGCGGAAAAGCTGAAGGAAATCGTCGGCGCGGAAGGCGACGTCAGGCTGTCCGAGCCGCTCGCGAAACATACCACCCTGCGCGTCGGCGGGCCGGCGCAGTTCTGGGTCGAGCCGCGCACCGAGGAAGCGTTTGCCAGACTCGATCCGATTCTGCCGGCGCGAGAATCTGCCGCTCTTCGTCATCGGGCGCGGCTCGAATCTGCTCGTGCGCGATGGTGGAATTCGCGGCGTCGTGGTGCACCCGAGCGGCGGCGAGTTCGACAGGGTGGAAGCGTCCGGCGCTCGAAGTGACCGCCGGGCGTGGGAGCGAAACTGAAGGACAGATCGCCTACGCGGGCAAAGCCGCGGGCATCGGCGGGTTCGAATGGATGGAAGGAATTCCCGGGCGCGGTCGGTGGCGGGTTGCGGATGAACGCCGGCGCGATGGGCGCGCAGACCTTCGATCAGGTGGTGCGGGTGCGTTACCTCGATCGCGAAGGGATCGCGCACGAGAAGACGCCGGCGGAGACTGGAAGTGCATTACCGGCACGTCCCCGCGCTCGACGAAAACTTTGCCGTCTCCGCGGTCTTCCGCGGGGAAAAATCGTCGCCGCCGAAATCGTCAGGCGACTGGAGGCATCGCAGGAGAAACGGCGCACCACGCAACCGAGCGCGAAGAGTGCCGGCTGCATTTTCAAGAATCCAGCGGCCTGCCCGGCGGGCAAACTCGTCGACGAGCTGGGCTTGAAAGGTTCGCGGGTGGGCGATGCGCGGGTCTCCGAGGTGCACGGCAACTTCATCGTGAACGAAGGTGCCGCGACCGCGGACGAAGTGTTGGAGTTGATCGGCAAGATCCAGGAAACGGCGCGCCAGAAAGCGCGGGATCGAACTCGAAACCGAAGTGCAAATCGTGGGGGAGGCAGACATGAGACGCGGCCGCGGCTTTCTGGGGAGCGCGCGCGACTCGCGTGTCCAATCCGGCGACTCGCCGGATTGCCCGAGCGGAGACGAGACTTGGAAACCACCCTCGCGGTCCGCGCGCAGATGTTGGCGGCGAGTCGCCGTCAACGGCACGCGAGTCGCGTGCGCTCCCCGGAAGATCTATGACGACGCTCACCGGAAAACAAATCGCCGTCCTGAAAGGCGGCCCGGGCTCGGAGCGCGCCGTTTCGCTTGCGACCGGCGCCGGTGTCGCGAAGGCGCTCCGATCGTTAGGCGCGGAAGTCACGGAAGTCGACGTCGAGAACGCCGACTTTGCCCTGCCTAACGAAACCGAGCTGGCCTTCATCGCCTTGCACGGTACCTTTGGCGAAGACGGCCAGGTGCAGCAGATTCTGGAGGACCGTGACGTCCCTTACACCGGCGAAGGCGTGGCCGAAAGCCGCCTTGCCTTCGACAAGATACCCTCCAAGCAAAAATTTACCCAGCGCGGCGTGACCACGCCTCCTTGGGAAGTCATCCGCGTCGGCCAGCAGCCGACGCTTCCCTCGCCCTATGTGATCAAGGCGCCGCGTCAGGGATCGACAGTCGGCGTTTACATCGTCAAAGAACAAAGCGAGGTCGCGCCCGCGCTAACCGAGGCCGCGAAATACGACAACGAACTCTTGATCGAGCAATTCATTCCCGGTCGTGAACTGACCGTCGGCGTGCTCGGCGATCTGGCGCTCCCAGTTCTCGAGATCATTCCCAAGAGCGGCTTCTACGATTTCAACGACAAATATCCGTTCCTCAATCCGCAAGGCGGCGGCGGCGCGCAGCATGTGTGCCCGGCCGAACTTCCAGGCGACCTGACGGGTAGGATTCAAGACCTCGCCTTGCTCGCCTGCCAGTCGTTAGGCTTAAAGGTTTACTCGCGCGTCGATATCATGCTCTCGGAACGCGAACCAACCGTTTGTCCTCGAAATCAACACCATTCCCGGCATGACCGAGGCCAGCCTGCTTCCGGAGGCCGCGGCCGTCGCCGGGATCTGCTATCCGCAGCTTTGCACACGAATCATTGAGCTTTCGCTGCTCGCCAGACCGCCAAAAAAATGAGGGCGAAACCAAAAAAGAATCAGCCAAGAAATGGAAACCGGCGGGTCTCCAATCCGCGCCAGCGCCGGCAACAGCATCTGCTCGACGTCAGGGTGCGTGCCCGCCACGCATCACATCATCGCAACCGACGTGTCCTCGTCGCCCTCTCCCGGGTCGTGCTTGCGATCGCGCTCGTCGCTGGATGCTACTACGGCGTGCGCGCGGGCTTGCGGCGCTTCTTTTTCGATAACCCCGATTATTGTTTGAGCACGATCGCAATCCGAACCGACGGCACGTTGCAGCGCGACCAGGTCCTGAAGTCCGCGGAACTGCGGGAAGGGTTGAACATCTTTTCCGTCAATCTCGCCCGGGTGCACGACCGGCTGCAACAGCTCGCACAGGTCGACGAGGTGCAGGTAGAGCGGAAGATGCCTAACGAAATCGATATCACGATCACGGAGCGGAAACCGATTGCCTGGATCACGAGCGAAAAGACGGTGGCCGATCCATTCGTCTCCGACGCCGCTTTTCTGGTCGACGCGCGCGGAATCCTGATGAAGGAAAAGAAATTGCTCCCGGAATATCTTGCTCTGCCCCTGATCACGGGCTGTTCGAGTGAAGCGCTTGTCCCCGGCAAGGCGGTCGATTCTTTTGAAGCAAAAACTGCGCTCGAGCTTCTCCGCCTAACGACGACGAGCTTCATGCAGACACGTTTTCAGATCCGGGAGGTGGATGTCTCGAAAGGTTATTGCCTGCTTGTGACGGACAAGAACCACACCCAGGTCATGTTCGCTTTTGATCATCTCGAGACCCAGATGCAGCGACTCGAGCAGTTTCTCGTTTACAGCGATGATTCCGGACGCCCAATTGAAACGGTGAACCTGCTCGTGGCGCGCAACACGCCGGTGACCTTTGCCCAGCCCGCCTCCGAGATTATCTCCGAGCTGCAGCCGGGGCCCGCGCCAAAATCAGAGGCCGAAACAAAACTCGCATCTGACGAAGGCAAAGACGCCGTGCGCGAACCGGAAATCCGCAAAGCGGAGGCCGTGCAAGTGCCGATCAGAAAGGCGCTGCCCTACAGCCCGGGCGTGCAAAAATTCCACTCCAGCCCTGCGCCTATGCCGGTGCGGAAGGCGATCCCCGTCCAGCGTTTTAATCAGGAAGGCAACGGTCATGGCTAGCAGCAACTTGATGGTCGGTCTCGAAATCGGAACCTCGAAAATCTGCGTTGTCGTCGGCGAAGGAAAGCCCGACGGCACGATCAAGATTCTCGGGGTCGGCCAGGCGCCCTCGCGCGGCGTGCGCAAGGGCGAGATCGTCGATTTCGAGACCGCGATGAAGTGCGTGCATGAAGCGGTCGTCGACGCGGAAGAGAAAAGCGACATCATGATTCGCAGCGTCTACGTCGGCGTCACCGGCGCGCACATTCAGAGCTTCAACAATCGCGGTTGCGTCACGCTCCCGGAGGATCGCGATGAGATCGACGAGCAGGATGTCGAGGACGTTAAGATCAACGCACGCGAGGTCAGCATCCCGGCGCACAACGCCTTCCTGCATTCGATCATCCAAAGTTATCACGTCGACGGACAGGATGGCGTGCTCAGTCCGGTCGGAATGCTGGGCCAGAGACTGGAGGCCGATTTTCACATCATTCATGGGGTGCGGAACCGGATTCAGAACTCGATTCGTTGTGTGAAAGAGCTACCGCTCGATGTCGAGGACGTCGTCTTCACCGCTTTCGCTTCCGCGCAGGTCGTCCTCACCCAGCACCAGAAAAATCTCGGCGCGCTCGTCATCGACATCGGGGGCGGCACGACGGATTACGTACTCTACGTTGATGGCGCGGTGAGGCAGAGCGGCGTGCTTGCCGTCGGCGGCGATCACATCACGAACGACATCTCGATGGGCCTGCGCATTCCGATGACTCGCGCGGAGAAACTGAAAATCGAGGAGGGGAGCGCGGTCCTGGGCAATTGTCTCCCGGGCGAGACCGTGTTGTTAAAGGACGACTCCGGATTTGCCGGGAAGGAAGTCGAACGCGAAACGCTGAACACGATCATTCACCTGCGGCTGCGCGAGACCTTTGAACTCCTCAAGCGCGGCCTCGAGGACGAGCCGTTTCTTAATTATCTCGGCGAGGGAATTTTTATCACCGGCGGCTGCAGCCAGCTCAACGGGATCGATAACCTGGCGGAGGATGTCTTCGGCATCCCGGCCCGCGTCTGCCATGCCCAGACCATGTCCGGCCTGACGAGTGCGTTTGAAAATCCGCAGTTCTCTGCCGCCATTGGGCTGATCAAGTATGCCCAGGCGGTGCAGGTTGATCGCCCGCGGCGCAACGGTCTGGGCCGGATCTTCGGGAGATTTTTCCAGGGAATTCGATGAACCTGACAGTGCCCAACGGACAGCCAAACTTATGATCCAACTCAGCCGTAACTACAGCCTGCCGGAGAAGAAAGAAGACGGTCTCGCGATCAAAATCATCGGCGTGGGAGGCGCGGGCGCGAATGCGCTTGATCGCATTGTGCTCGACGGGATGGAGCACGCCGAAATGATCGCGGTCAACACCGACGTGCAATCACTCGCCAGTTCGGTCGCGACCCACAAGGTGCAGATCGGCCGCCAGGTCACACGCGGTCTCGGGGCCGGCGGGGATCCGGAGTTGGGATTCAACGCCGCCCAGGAATCGGCCGACGAACTGCGCGAAGTGATACAGGGTGCGCGGATGGTATTTGTCTGCGCCGGGCTCGGTGGCGGGACCGGCTCCGGCGCGGCTCCCTGCGTTGCGCAAATGGCGCGTGAGAGTAGCGCGCTCATCCTTGCTTTTGCGACTTTGCCCTTCGCCTTTGAAGGCAAACGCCGCTCCGCCCAGGCGTTGGAGGCATTGCAGGAATTGCAGCGCGTTTCCGATGCGGTGATTTGTTTCGAGAATGACCGGATGGGCGACATCGTTTTGCCCAAAGCGGGGATTCATCAGGCCTTCGCTCTCGCCGACACCACCATCAGTCAGAGCGTGCGTTCGATCATCAATGTCGTCAGGCGCCCTGGGTTGATCGGGATCGGATTCGACGAACTGCTCGCCGCGCTGCGCAGTCAAAACAGCCGCTGCCTTTTCGGCTTTGGAGAATCCGATAGCGACAACCGGGCGCACGAAGCGCTCGCTCTTGCCTTGAAAAATCCGCTCATGAATCGCGGCAAGATGCTGAGCGATGCCAACCATGTGCTGGTTCAAATTTCCGGAGGCCCCGGCATGACCCTGACCGAAGTCGAGATCGTGATGCAGGAACTCAACCGGCATGTCGAAGATCATACCCAGATTCTCTTCGGCACCTCGGTGGACGGAAAAATGGGGAACCGTTTGAGTGTAACGCTGATCAGTTCAGTTTCCGCGGAGGGCCCGGCGCAATCCGCATCGTCCGTGCCGTCGATGCGCACGGCGACGCCCATCGCGGCCGTAGCGCCGCCTTACGTCGAGCCCCCGGGCCCGGCCATACCGGAAATGATTTCGCCGGCGACCGAATATGCGACTCCGGTTCTCTCAGAAGTGGTCGCCGCAAGCAACTCGTTGCCGACAGAACCGATCGTCGCAGTACCGGAGGAAATGGCCGAAGTTACGCCGCCGGCAGCGGAGATCGGTTCACCGCCGCCGCCGGTTCGAAAGGAAAGAAGGCCTGCGCCGATCCGCGAACGAGAGGTCGTTTTGCCCGAGCCCGTGACGCCAAAGTCGTTACCCACAAAGAAAGACAAATACGTTCACGCGCGCCAGGAAGTGATGCAGTTCGAGCCGGTCACGCGAGGGCGCTTCGAAAAAAGCGAGCCCACAATCGTGGAAGGCCAGGATCTCGATGTGCCGACCTATCTGCGCAAAAATGTGCGTGTGAAATAGCAGGCTCCCCGGAAATAACGAGCGGCCCTACTTTTTCATTAGGTCGAGCACCGCGCTTGTCATCGCGATCAGACCGGTGCGAATGGTCGGCTCCGGGACCGGAGCAAACTTGCTCGAATGCAGACTGGGCAATGGCGGTGCACCCGGTTTCTTCGAACCCGCGATCCTTTCCGGAGAAACTGCACCGACATGAAAGTCGACCGCTGGAATCGAATGATCCGGCAGACTGTATTCGGAGAAATCTTCGCCGCCCATCGTCGGGTCGATGATCTCGACGTTCTTTTCGCCTAACGATTTCTTCCAGACGCCGACCAGCCGGATCGTTAGCTCCGGGTTATTGTAGGTGGAGGGGGTGAATTCATCCTCGCGCACCTTCACGTCGGGCAGCTTGTCCTCCGGCCAGCCGCCGGCGATCGCGCAGCCTTTCGCGATCTGGGCGATGGCGGCCAGCACCTGGTCGCGCACTTCTTTCTTATAAGTTCGGACGGTGAGCTGCATCTTCACTTCGTCCGAAATGATGTTGTGTTTCGTCCCGCCGTGGATCGAGCCGACCGTGACCACGACCGGATCGATCGGATTGATTTCCCGGCTCGCGATCGTTTGCCACATGTTGATGATCTCAGCCGAGAGCACGACCGGGTCTTTCGTCTTGTGCGGGTAGGCGCCGTGGCCTCCGACCCCGTGCACGGTCACGTCGACCGAGTCGACATTCGCGTAGGTGTAGCCGGGCGTGACGCCGATCTGACCGATCTCCATCTGCGCGTTGTCATGAAAACCGAGCGCGAAATTTGGTTTTGGGAAACGGGTGTAGAGCCCATCGTTCAACATGGCGCGCGCGCCAATGCCGAGTTCTTCAGCGGGCTGCGCCACAAAAAGGACCGTGCCGTGCCATTGGTCTTTCAACTTCGCCAGCGCTCGCGCGATCCCGATAAAGGTGGCGATATGGACGTCGTGACCGCAGGCGTGCATGACGTGCACTTCGTCGCCCTTTTCGTTCTTTGTTGTCACCGTGCTCGCGTAGGGCAAGCCGGTTTCCTCCTGCACCGGCAAAGCGTCCATGTCAGTGCGTATCAGCACGACCGGCCCGTCACCATTCTTCATTACCCCGACGACGCCGTAGCCCTTTTCCCGGGGATCCTTGTATTTGCCGATGTGATCGGTCACGTCGCACCCGGCCGCTTTCAGTTCCCTTGCCACCAGCTCCGAAGTCCGCTCTTCCTGGGTCGAAAGCTCCGGATGGCTGTGCACGTCCTTGTAAATCGCAAGGAGCGAAGGCAATTCCTGCCCGGCCAGTTGGGCGGGCGTTTCGTCCGCGCGCGTCCGAGGCGCAACGACAAAGGCGAAGAGGAGAGCGATGATGGGCAGAAATTTCATGCCTGCATCGTAGGGCAAAAATTCCAGGGGGCAATGCAGACGCTCCCCTCTCGAAGCGGGGGCGCAGTGAGGCGCCGAATCGCGGTTAATTGCCAGCAGGTCCTAGAGCTGGATCTCGTCGGCCGACGCGACCGCATGGGCCCGGACGGATTGATCGAATCCCTTAAGGGTGACGTGTCCCAGATCCTCAAAACGGAGCTTCTTGCCGATGCACAATTCGGCGACCACGTGTGACACCAGGATTTGTTCCGCCGCCGCACAGGCACAGAGCCTGGCCGCCAATTGGACCGTCGATCCAAAAGGTCGCTATGTTGTTCAACCGGTTCCCCTGAGGCGATTCCGATTCGAACTTGCAAAGGGCAGTTGGGTTGCGCCTTTCTATGTTCGGCCAGGTCGCGCTCAACCGGGTTGCGCATTTGATCGCGGCCGCGGCCGACACGAAAGAGGCCATGATTCCATCACCCGTGGCGCTCGACCTCACGACCACCTGAATCAGCCAGGGAATCCCGGACAATCGTGTCGTGCAAATGGATCAGATCCATCGCCGCCTCGTCCCCGCATTCGTTGGGTAAGAGCAGTGGAACCCACAATGTCCGTAAACAAAACGGTCCGGATGCCCGGATCTCGATCGTCCGGTTTGCCCCCCGGCAGGAGGACCGCCCCCCATGGATTCACTTCGGTTCCGCCGAGGAATCCTTCCGCGAGCTCGGGTTGCACCTCGATGAGTTTTTCAGCCACCAGGCCATGCGCTTCACGATGGACCTGGTGGGCTGCCTCCGGGTTTGGCGCATGGACCAGGCAATAGGCTTTCCCGCAGCTTTCATTGAACCAATACTTGAGATATTCGACTCCGTATTGCCCTTGCAGCTTCACATCAGCCGAATGCGCCTTGGCGACGTCTTCGGCGGGTGACCTTTCCCAGGTCGTGAATGTCCATGTATAGCGGCATATGTTCGTGAAAATTCCCGGTCCCCTCCTAACACGAGGTTAGTCGGTGTCGAGTAGACCTAAGGTGGTGCAACACGATGTGAAATATCGATCCTGGGAGGCTGACGAAGGGTTTGATAGACGACGCAATAGCGTTCGGTGAGACGGAGGAGCGTTGCCAGTTGTTCCTCGCTGGCATCTGTGTCCAAATCAAAGTGCAGTCGGATTCGTTGAAAGCCCACCGGCACCTCCTTCGACACTCCCAGTGCCTCGGAAGTCAGATCGCCCTCAGCTCGAATCGTAGCGTCCCGCAGCCTGATGTCGAGAGCCGTGGCCACGGCACTCAGGGTAACACCGGCGCAGGCCACCAGACCTTCCAGCAACATGTCGCCCGAGCAGGCACTTAGCCCGTTGCCGCCCGCGGCCGGGTGCAGACCAGCTTCGACAGGTGCTGTCCCGGTTTCTATCTTGCAGGTGAGACCTTCACCAAGGCGTCCTTCGGCTCGCAACGTAACCAGCGCGGCATCCGGTTGCTCTCGATATTTGTCTTTGATCGGGGTCTGCAAAGACTTCAATTCCGCCGGATTCATCTGTTCGTTAGGCGGAGCCAGGAACGCCGCCGATGGCGAAAAGAGCGTGCGCAATGCGCCGCCGTTTGTCAATCCGCCGCCCGCCGGAGAGCGCCTAACAACGCGGACCGCTTCTGTGCCAGGCAAGGACGGCGCCGCCTTTTGATTCGTGCCTCCGCATCTGGCAGGGCAGAGAGCACACAAAGCAGGGCCAACTTCGTGGGTCTTTGATGTTTGCGGATTCTCATTGTCCGACTGGTGATCTTTCGTTAGTCACTTCTTCTACCCGGTCGCAGGGCTGGTTGCCGAGAGGGCCAATCCGCCCGGATCTGCCTTGATTTCCGTTTGGCCAAGTTCCGCTGCCGCAGGCGGTCGAGCGCGAGATAAATAACCGGAGTGGTGTAAAGGGTGAGGATCTGGGAAACGATCAGGCCGCCGACAATGGCGATGCCGAGCGGCTGCCGCAGTTCGCTTCCGACGCCCATCCCGATGGCGAGCGGCAGGGCGCCGAACATCGCTGCCATGGTCGTCATCGTGATCGGCCGGAAGCGGACGAGACTCGCCTGGTAGATTGATTCCTCCGGGCTGAGGCCTTCGTGCCGCTCGGCGTCGAGCGCGAAGTCCACCATCAGGATGGCGTTCTTCTTCACGATGCCGATCAGGAGGATGATGCCGATGGTCGAAACGAGCGAGAGTTCGTTGCCAGTTACGATCATGGCGAGAAGTGCGCCGAGGCCCGCCGAGGGCAGGGTGGAGAGAATCGTAAGGGGATGAATCAAACTTTCGTAGAGCATCCCGAGCACGATGTAGACGGCGATGAGTGCCGTGAGAATGAGCAGCGGTTGGGTGGAAAGAGAGTCTTGGAAAACGGCCGCGGTGCCGGCGAAACTAGTGTGGATGCCCGAGGGCATGCGAAGCTCGCGGGCCGCGTTTTCGATGATCCCGGTGGCCTGGCCTAACGACACCCCGGGCGCGGTGTTGAAGGAAATTGTGACGCAGGGGAACTGTCCCTGGTGATTGACCGAGAGCGGCGTGTTCGTGGTCTCGAAGCGCGCGATTGCGCTTAGCGGCACCTGGGTTCCCGAGGATGATTTGACGTAAATCTTGTCGAGCGAAGCAGGCGAGAGCTGGAAACGCGGATCGACTTCGAGGACGACGTGATACTGATTTTGCTGGGTGTAAATGATCGAGACCTGCCGCTGGCCAAACGCGCTGTAGAGCGTGCTGTCCACGGCTTGCGGTTGAATGCCGAGCCGCGCGGCAGCGTCGCGGTCCATCACGACGTTTTCCTGCAGCCCACGAAACTGCTGGTCGCTCGTCGCATCTTTGATTTGCGGATACTGCCTCAATTTAGCGACCAGCTTGGGCGCCCATTCATTCAGTTCGCTAATATTTTGATCCGTTAGGGCATATTGATAGAGGGCTTTGGAGGAGCGGCCGCCGACGCGGATATCCTGACCAGGGACGAGAAACAAAGCCGCGCCGGGAATTTTCGCGAGCTTCTTGCGCAGGCGCGCGATGACGGTGCCGACATCGACCGAGCGCTCGCCTTCGCCATGACCTTCCGGTTTGAGCGACACGAACATACGCGCGGTATTCACGGCCGAGCCGCTGCCTCCGCCGAAGAACGAGCCGACCGCTGCGACGGCCGGATCGCTCATCACGATTTTCACCGCCTCTTCCTGTTTCGACTTCATCGCCTCGAAGGAGATGTCCTGGCGCGGCCTCAGTCACTCCCATCATCTGGCCAGTGTCCTGTTGCGGGAAGAATCCCTTCGGCACCACGACGTAAAGCCAGACAGTCGCGACGATCACGGCGGCCGTGATGATGAGCATGGTGTATTCGTGGTCGAGAACCCACTTCAACGTCCGCGCGTAGAGACCGTGGACTGCGTTGAAGCCGCCTTCGCTCAGACGGTAGAAGAGGCTGTGCCTGGCATGCGGAACTTCGGCTTTCAAAAACCGGCTGCAGAGCATCGGCGTAAGCGTGAGTGAGACGACACCGGAGACGAGAATCGCCGCGCTCAGGGTGATCGCGAACTCATGAAAGAGCCGGCCGATCAATCCACCCATGAAAAGCAGCGGAATGAAAACGGCGACAAGCGAGATGGTCATCGAAATGATGGTGAAACCAATCTGGCGCGCTCCCTTCAGCGCCGCCTGGAAAGGCGAATCACCTTTCTCGATAAAGCGCACGATGTTCTCGATCACAACGATCGCGTCATCGACCACGAAGCCGGTCGAAACAGTCAGCGCCATGAGTGAAAGATTGTCGAGGCTGTAACCGCAAAGCCACATGATGCCGAAAGTGCCGGAGAGGGCGAGCGGCATGGTGATGCTGGAAATAAACGTAGGCCAGAAACGGCGCAGAAAGAGAAACATCACCATCACGACCAACGCCATGGTGATAAGAAGAGTGATTTGCACATCGTTGACCGACGCGCGGATCGTGCTCGTGCGATCGGCCATTACGTTAAGACGCACGCTCGGCGGCAGCCAGGTCCGCAACTGCGGGAGCAGGGCGTGAATCTGGTCCGTCGTGCGGACGACGTTTGCGTCCGGTTGTTTAAAAATGATCAGGAGCACGGCGCGCCTGTTGTTGAACAGGCCGGCCTGCTGGCTGTTCTCCTGCGCGTCGATCGCGGTGCCGACATCCCGCAAAGGCACGGCCGCGCCGTTGCGTTGCGCCACGATGATCGGCAGGTAATCGCTCGCCTTGAGCAACTGATCGTTGCTCGTGACGACGTAGCGTCGCCCTTTCCCATCGCAGAGCGCCTTTGGGCGCGTTCACGTTCACCTGCGAAAGGCGCGCCCGAATGTCCTCGATGCTCAGGCCCATCGAGGCAGCAAGACAGGATCGACCCGCACGCGCACGGCCGATTTTGCGCCGCCGCCAATGGTAAATCCTGTCGTGCTTGCCTCGATGGGCCTGAGCATCGAGGACATCGAGCGAACCTTTCGCAGGTGAACGTGAACGAGCCGAAAGGCGCGCTCGACGGAAAAGAGCGACGCTTCGTCGTCACGAGCAACGATCAATTCACCGAGGCGAGCGAATACCTGCCAATCATCGTCGCGCAACACAACGGCGCCGCGGTGCCGTTGCGGGATGTCGGCACCGCGATCGACGCGCAGGAGAACACCCAGCAGGCCGGCGTTTTCAACAACAAGCGCGCCGTGCTCCTGATCATTTTTAACAACCCGACGCGAATGTCGTGCGCACGACCAACCAGATTCACGCCTTACTCCCGCAGTTGCGCACCTGGTTACCACCGGGCGTACATCTTGATGTAATGGCCGACCGCACGAGCACGATTCGCGCGTCGGTCGACGATGTGCAACTCACTCTCTTATCACGATGGCGTTGGTGGTGATGGTGATGTTTCTCTTTTTGCGCCGTTTTTGGCCTACCTTCATTTCGAGCAGCAGATGCCGCTCCGCCCTCTCCGGCACCTTCGGCGTCATGTGGCTCTGCGGTTACAGCCTCGACAATCTTTCGCTCATGGCGCTGAAGTTCGACCGGGTTCGTGGTCGATGACGCGATCGTCGTGATCGAGAACATCGTGCGCTTCATCGAGAAAGGTGAGCCGCCTGTTCCAGGCGGCGCTGAAAGGCGCGCGCGCAATTGGTTTCACCGTCATTTCGATGACCATCTCGCTTGTCGCCGTTTTCATTCCGCTGCTTTTCATGGGTGGATTGATCGGCCGGCTCTTTTCATGAGTTCGCGATCACCCTGAGCGCGGCGATTCGTCCAGGTGTCGTCTCACTCACGCTACGCCGATGCTCTGCAGCCGGTTTTTGAAAGCCGAAGTTCCGCATCCAGGCACAGCCTCTTCTACCGTCTGAGCGAAGGCGGCTTCAACGCAGTCCACGGTACCTTCTGCACGCGCGGAGGCGCTTGAAGTGGGTTCGACCACGAATACACCATGCTCGTCGTCCGCGGCCGCCGTGATCGTCGCGACTGTCTGGCTTTACGTCGTGGTGCCGAAGGGATTCTTCCCGCAACAGGACACTGGCCAGATGATGGGGGTGTGACTGAGGCCGCCCAGATTCCCTTCGAGGCGATGAAGTCGAAATAGGAAGAGGCGGTGAAAGTGGTCATAGCGATCCGGCCGTCGCAGCCGTCAGCTGTTACCTTCGGCGGAGGCAGCGGCTCGGCCGTGAATACCGCGTTCGTGTCGCTCAAACCGGAAGGTCATGGCGAAGGCGAGCGCTCGGTCGATGTCGGCGCCCGTCATCGCGCGCCTGAGAAGCTCGCGAAACCCCGGCGCGGCTTTTGTTTTCTCGTCCTGGGTCAGGATGCCGCCGTCGGCGGCCGCTTCCTCCAAAGCCCTGTATCAATATGCCCCTAACGGATCAAAATATTAGCGAACTGAATGAATGGGCGCCCAAGCTGGTCGCTAAATTGAGGCAGTATCCGCAAATCAAAGATGCGACGAGCGACCAGCAGTTTCGTGGGCTGCAGGAAAACGTCGTGATGGACCGCGACGCTCGCGGCTCGGCATTCGACCCGCAAGGCGTGGACAGCACGCTCTACAGCGCGTTTGGCCAGCGGCAGGTCTCGATCATTTACACCCCAGCAAAATCAGTATCACGTCGTCCTCGAAGTCGATCCGCGTTTCCAGCTCTCGCCTGCTTCGCTCAGATTTACGTCAAATCATCCTCGGAAGTTCGGTGCCGCTAAGCGCAATCGCGCGCTTCGAGACCACGAACACGCACTCTCGGTCAATCACCAGGGACAGTTGCCCCTGCGTCACAATTTCCTTCAACACCGCGCCGGGGCCTAGGCCAGGCCACGGGATCATGGAAACAGCGGCCCGCGAGCTCGGGCGTGGCAGCCTAGTTTCGCTGGCACCGCGGCCGTTTTCCAAGACTCTCTTTCCACCCAACCGCTGCTCATTCTCACGGCGGCGTCGCCGTCTACATCGTGCTCGGAGATATTACGAAAGTTTGATTCATCCCCCTTTTCGATTCTCTCCACCGTCCCCTCGGCGGGCCTCGGCGCTTCTAGGTGGTTAAACTGGCAACGAAGAACTCTCGCTGTTTTCGACCATCGGCATCATCCTCCTGATCGGCATGAAGATGGTGGACTTCGCGCTCGACGCCAAGCGGCGCGAAGCCGGAAACAATCCTCCAGGCTCGTCCGCTTCCGGCCGATCACGATGACGACCATGGCAGCGATGTTCGGCGCCCTGCCGCTCGCCATCGGGATGGGCGTCGGAAGCGAACTGCGGCAGCCGCTCAGCACACCATATTGTTCTGATCGTTTCCCAGATCCTCACCCTTTACACCACTCGGTTATTTATCTCGCGCTCGACCGCCTGCGGCGGAACTTGGCCAAACGGAAATCAAGGCAGATCCAGGCAGTTGCCCATCTCGCGCAGCCACCCCTGCGACCGGTAGAAAGAAGTGACTAACGACAACGATTCAAAGACTCATCCAGTAGACGCTGCGTTTATCTGCTCCTTGCCCTAACGAGCTGTGCGGGCACGATCAAAAGGCGGCGCCGACCCTGTTTGGCGCGGCAGATACCAATCACCATGGCCATGTTTCCAAGGCAGATACTCCGCAGGCCGAGATAACGCGTCCTCAACAACAGGACGTGAATGGCGATCAAAAAATTACCAAGGAAGAATGGCTCCCCTCCATATCAGCCCACGGGCAAAGGAACACTTTGCCGCCTTGGACAAGAATGGGGATCAGTACACCACCCTGGCAGAGTTCCTCAGACTCGCGCCGAAGCATTCCGATGAGGACCAGGTGTTCCTTGCTCATGGACAAGAACAACGATGGTTATCTCTCAAGTGAAGAGATCAACCAAAGTCCCGCGGTCCGTCTCTTCTCCGTTCCTTTTTAGAAAGGTGTCGCGATACTACTTCGCGAAGTGGAGCACGCGCGTTGCCCCCTGGCATTTTTGCCCTACGATGCAGGCATGAAACCTCTGCCCATCATCGCTCTCCTCTTCGCTTTTTGTCGTTGCGCCTCGGACACGCGCGGACGAAACGCCCGCCCAAAATTTTTTGGCCGGGCAGGAATTGCCTTCGCTCCCTTGCGATT
>CAVZNJ010000004.1:0-13512 GCA_963776615.1 uncultured Verrucomicrobiae bacterium | reverse complement strand
CCTTCTGCAACCGAGTCCGGAGAAACTTCAGCACCGCGATTTCTTCTTCGCGAAGATCGTCGATTTTCTCGAGCAGGGTTTCTGCCGTCTGCTGTTTCAAAGCTTCGATAAGGGTACCGTCGAAGTAACTCTCGAGCACGGTCGGATGGATGTAGCATTTACGGCAGACCGACGGAGTGTTGCCAAGGATGTGAGCGACCGCGCTAATCGCATCTTTGACCTTCGCTTTCGCCTCCTTCCTCGTTGTGAATCCCTGTTGTGTCTTAAGTGCGAGACACGCGAGGACGGTGCCAGCCCACGTGCGAAAATCCTTCGCACTAAAGTCGTCGCCGGTGATTTCCTTCAGGTAATCATTCACATCCTGCGACGTGACGCTCCGCCGCTCGCCGTTGTCATCGAGGTACTGGAAGAGTTCCTGACCGGGCAGATCTTGCAGCTTGCGGATGATTTTCGCGACCCGGCGGTCTACAAGTTCCTTCTCGTGCTTCACGCCGCTTTTCCCACGGAACTGAAAACGCACCGTGATCCCTTCGACATCGACATGGCGGTTTCGAAGCGTGGTCAGGCCGAAGGATTTGTTCTGCTTCGCGTATTCTTCGTTCCCGATGCGGATGAAGGTGCGATCGAGTAGCTCGACAATGGTCGCGAGAACTTTCTTGCGCGGGAGGTTTGGCAACGACAAGTCTTTCTCGACGCGTTTCCGGATTTTCGGCAGCGCCTGACCGAAGAGGACCATCTTTTCGTACTTGGCTTCGTCGCGCACTTCGCGCCAACGCTCGTGATAGAGATATTGCTTCCGGCGTCGCGCATCATAGCCCGTAGCCTGAAGATGCCCATTCGGCGATGGGCAGATCCAGACGCGATCCCACGCCGGTGGAATGGCGAGACGCCTGATCCGCATCAGCCGCTTCTCGTCCGTGATCCTTTCGACGTCGGCATCGAAATACTCCCAATCGTCACCGTTCCGCTTGCGAGCATAACCTGTGTTACGGTCCGTGACGTAGCGTAGCCCCGCTTCCTCGGCGGCCGCTTCCGGGTCAACCGCAACTTCGAGATTGGCCACTTTCTTTTTCTGGTCGGAGATTCTCGGTGCGGTGGCGGCCACGCTCTAGATACGCGCGTGCGAACCGCGCAAGCTGCAGTGAAGGCAAGAATTCAAGAGAACACTACGAACTACCCAGCCGAGGCTCTCGCCCGCGTGGCAACACGGAGAGCGGTTGCGCATTCCATTCCAGTTTGCCGTTTTCAGCCCGACACAATCGTGTTGATCCTAAACCGGAACTTGAACGACTCGAGAGCGCACGTGCAGCGCGGATGTCGCCACACCTCACATCCCGCGATAAAAATATCGTCATCCAAATCGGCAGCGTATTCGGTAGTACGACCCAGAAGATCCAGTAACAAGCGTGGTTAAGAATCACTTGCTCTGCCACTTGCCCCGCCGTCGACTTTCGGGCGCCGCCCGACCGCCAGAGGCCGCCGCATATTGATTGCAGCGATGTTGCAATGCCCATGCGGGAACCGCTTGATTTGGACATTGGACATGTTGGAATGCGAATAAGCCGAATTATCCCGGATTGGCTTGATATTATGGCACTTACGGCGCGCGCCAATCGCGGATCTTTACAGAATATTTGATTACTTTTTTCGGATTTGAGCAATCGGAATGTCCAAACGCGATCTTTCCGTAAGTCGCTCCTAAGCGGGGCGCATCGTGATGCAACTGGCCTGGTGAAGCGACGTTTCGAAAAGGTGCAGACGGCTTTCGGCGAAATCACCATGACGCTTCGGTTGCTGGCCGGCGAGGTCTTCCAAATTACGCCCCAGCTTGAAAGTTGCCGCGCGGCCAGCAAGCGAATGCAGCAACAAACGCGCTTGATTTACCCGACAGCGCTGGCGGCTTGCCAGAAAACGTGGTCGTATTGATGCGCGCGGAATCGTTTGCCGCGACGAACCACTTTCAGTTGCCATAATGAACGCTGCTCGCACTCGGAACCTCAAAGGCGTCGACGTTGTCAGCGAAGTCACGCCCGCTTTCGCCGAGATTTTGACCCCGGACGCGCTGGCGTTGGTGGCCAAACTGCAGCGCGCATTCGGTGCGCGACGCATCGAATGCCTAGCGCGTCGGCAACAACGGCAGGCGGCGTTCGATCGGGGCGAGATGCTCGACTTTCTTCTGGAGACGAAACAGATCCGCAACGGCGATTGGACATGCGCGCCGATTCCGCCGGATCTCCGCGACCGACGGGTTGAGATCACCGGGCCGACGGATCGCAAGATGGTGATCAACGCCCTCAATTCCGGCGCGAAAATGTTTATGGCCGACTTCGAGGACGCGAACTCGCCGACCTGGGCCAACATGGTCGAGGGGCAGATCAATTTGCGGGATGCGATCCGGCATTCGATCACCTTCACCAATCCGGACGGAAAGAAATACAAGCTCAACGACAAGGTGGCGGTGCTGCTCGTTAGGCCGCGCGGCTGGCACTTGGTCGAGAAGCACGTGCTAGTGGACGGCGCGCCGGTCTCAGCCGGCCTCTTCGACTTCGGGCTCTACTTTTTTCACAACGCAAGAGAGCTGATCGCGCGCGGCAGCGGCCCGTATTTTTACCTGCCAAAAATCGAGAGCCATCTCGAGGCGCGCATCTGGAACGACGCCTTCAAACTGGCACAGGACGAGCTCGACATTCCACAGGGAACGATCCGCGCCACGGTGTTGATCGAGACGATACCGGCCGCGTTCGAGATGGATGAAATTCTCTACGAACTGCGCGAGCATTCCGCCGGTCTTAACTGCGGCCGTTGGGATTACATTTTTTCCTGCATCAAGCGTTTCCGAAATAAGCCGGATTTCCTCCTCGCGGATCGCGCGCTGATCACGATGACCACGCATTTCATGCGTTCCTATTCGCTTCTTTGCATCAAGACATGTCATCGCCGAAATATTTTCGCGATGGGCGGAATGGCGGCGCAGATCCCGGTGAAAAATGATCCGGCGGCGAACGCACAAGCGTTCGCTAAAGTGCGCGCCGACAAGGAACGCGAGGCGCACGACGGCCACGATGGGACCTGGGTGGCGCATCCCGGCATGGTGCAACTCGCACTCGACGTCTTCGACGCCAAGATGCCGCGGCCGAACCAGATCGAACGCCAGCGGGAGGACGTGAATGTTTCAGCGAAAGACCTGCTTGATTTCGGACCAAGCGAGCCGATCACCGAAGCTGGTCTGCGCCAGAACATCAGCGTCGGTGTGCAATATCTGGAAGCCTGGCTGCGCGGCCACGGTGCGGTGCCGCTGTTTAACCTGATGGAAGACGCAGCGACGTCGGAAATCTCGCGGGCTCAGGTTTGGCAATGGATTCGGCATCCACGCGGCGTGCTCGACGACGGCCGCAAGGTGACGAAAGCGCTGTTCCGCAGCGTGCTCGACCAAGAGCTGGCGAAAGTAAGGCGCTTCGCCGGGGACAAGTTCGACGCCGCGCAGGACCTCTTCGACGAAATCACAACCGACGATGAGTTCGTCGAGTTCCTGACATTACCCGGCTATGAAAGGCTGGACTGAGTCTCTTGGGAGCGCATGCGTCCCGGGGGAGGGTTTCAGCGTTCCGCCGAAACGAGCCTTTCTCCAGCACGGCGCGGCAATTAGAGTTCGCGATGGCGGGGACGCCAGCGCCCACACGCGAGACGCGTGCGCTCGCCAGGCTTTCTCGAAGCGGAGCTTTACGTGAACAAATCCACGCCAGACTGGAAGAATAACCCGCGCTGGTGCGACGTCGAGCGCAGTTACTCGTTAGGCGACGTGCTGCGTCTGCAAGGCAGCGTCGTGCCGGAGCAGACGCTGGCGCGGTGCGGTGCGGAAAAGCTTTGGAACCTTCTGCAGAACGAGCCTTTCGTGCCCGCGCTCGGCGCGCTCACCGGCAACCAGGCAGTCCAGCAGGTGAAGGCCGGATTGAAGGCGATTTATCTGAGCGGTTGGCAGGTCGCGGCCGACGCGAATCTAGCCGGCCAGATGTATCCCGATCAAAGCCTTTATCCGGCGAACAGCGTACCGGCGGTCGTTAGGCGGATCAACCAGGCCCTGCAGCGCGCCGACCAAATCGCGCACAGCGAAGGCAAAAACGACATCGACTGGTTCGCGCCGATTGTGGCCGATGCCGAGGCTGGTTTTGGTGGTCCACTCAACGTTTTCGAGTTGATCAAAGCAATGATCGAAGCCGGCGCGGCGGGCGTGCATATCGAGGATCAGCTAGCGAGTGAGAAAAAGTGCGGTCACATGGGCGGAAAAGTCCTTGTCCCGACGCGCACCGCGCTCGCCAATCTCACCGCGGCCCGGCTCGCGGCCGACGTTTGCAACGTGCCGACGATTCTCATCGCGCGTACGGACGCAGGCGGGGCGGCGCTTCTCACGAGCGATGCCGATGAACGCGACCACTCCTTCCTCGCGGGCGAACGAACGGTGGAAGGCTTCTTCCGGGTCCACGCCGGAATCGACCAGGCGATCGCGCGAGCGCTCAGCTATGCGCCTTACGCCGACCTGCTTTGGTTTGAAACTTCCAAACCTGACCTCGCCGAGGCGAAGAAATTCGCCGAAAGCATTCAGGCCAAATTCCCGGGCAAACTGCTCGCCTACAACTGCTCGCCCTCCTTCAACTGGAAGGCGAAACTCGACCGCGCGACGATTGCGAAGTTCCAGCGTGAGCTCGGTGCGATGAGCTACAAATTCCAGTTCGTTACGCTGGCGGGATTTCACGCGCTCAACTACAGCATGTTCAAGCTCGCGCGCGGCTACCGCGATCGTGGCATGACCGCTTACTCGGAATTACAGGAAGCGGAGTTCTCCGCCGAAGCCGAAGGTTACACTGCAACGAAACATCAGCACGAAGTCGGCACCGGGTATTTTGACGACGTGGCCCGGGTCATCGCGGGCGGTGAACTCTCGACCGCGGCGCTGCACGGTTCGACCGAAGAAGAGCAATTTCATTGAGCGAAACGCATCCTTCGGCCCCGTCAACCACGCTGACCGATAGCCGGCTGGCGGCTCTCTGCGCGGAGGAGGCACAGAATGCGTTTTGCGATTACGAAGCGCGTTTCGACGAAATCACGCGGCGCGGGCGTGACTGTTTCGTGGCGCGCGACTGGCGGGCCAGCCACGACGACGCTGCCGAGCGACTGCATCTTTACTCCCAGGTGCTTGACGGCGTAACACGTCGGGTGCGGGACTTGATGGGCGGGCGTTTGGAGGCACGTCCGGTCTGGCGGGCGACGAAAGCGGTTTATTCGTCGCTCATTAGCCAGTCGATCCGCTGGGAGATCGCAGAGAGCTTTTTCAACTCGCTCACCCGACGCATCTTCGCGACCGAAGGTGTCGATCAGACGATCGAGTTCGTCGCCACAGACTTTGATGCTCCGCCTAACAAGCAGAGCGGCGAGCTGTGGCGGCGCTACAGCGGGCCGGTCTTGCCGGATTTGCTCCGGGAAGCGCTGACCGACGAGGAAAATGCCGGCTTTGAGAAGGATTGCTGGTGCAACCTCGAGCGCTCGAGCGTCGCCGCCGCTGAGCGGATCGCAACGGCTATTGGGAAATACGAATCCGCTACGCTCGAGATTTTCCGCGGCGTTTTCTATCGCGGGCGGGGCGCTTTTCTGGTGGGTCGAGCCATGGCAGATGACACGGAGGCACCACTCGCGTTCTGTCTACTCAATCCGGACGAGTCCGGCCTGGTTCTGGATGCGGTCTTGATTGGCGAAAGCGATCTCGCGATCTTGTTTTCTTACACCCGCGCCTATTTCCGCGTCGCGGCCCCCTCGCCCTACGAACTGGTGCAATGGCTGCGGCACTTGATGCCGAACAAGCGGGTAGCCGACCTTTACAACGCGATCGGTTTCAACCGCCATGCCAAGACTGAATTCTACCGCGACTTCGTCAGGCATCTAGAAGCTTCGCGCGATTGTTTCATCGCCGCGGAAGGCGCGCGCGGCATGGTCATGCTGGTCTTCACGCTGCCGAGTTATGACGTCGTTTTTAAGCTGATCCGCGACCGTTTCGATGCGCCGAAGGACATCGATCGTGCGGACGTGATGCGCCGCTATCGGATGGTTTTTGAACATGACCGCGCCGGCCGGCTGGTGGAGGCCCATGAGTTTGAGCATCTGCGCATCGCGAGCGATCGCTTCGAACCTTCTCTGCTTGCTGATTTGAGGCGCGACGTCTGCGGTACGGTGAGAGTGGACGGCAACGATGTCGTCATCGCGCAGGTTTATGTCGAGCGGCGGGTCCGGCCACTCAATTTACTGTTCCGCGAATGCGACGAGCAGACGGCCATCGCCGCCGCGTGCGATTACGCGCAGTCGATCAAGGATCTGGCCGCTTCTAATATTTTTGCAGGCGATCTGCTAACAAAAAACTTCGGGCTCACCCGCCGCGGCCGCGTCGTCTTCTACGATTACGATGAGCTCTGTCTGCTGACCGATTGCAATTTCCGCAGCTTGCCGCAGTCCCGCAGCTACGAAGAAGAAATGGCGGCCGAACCGTGGTTCTCGGTCCGGGATGGCGACATTTTTCCGGAGGAATTCCTCAACTTTCTTTCCTTCCCGGAACCCGCAAGGGTCGCGCTCTTCCAGTGGCACGGTGATTTGTTTCATCCGGAGTTCTGGCGGGGCGTGCAGGAAAGGCTGCGCGCTGGGGATCCCCCGGAAATTCTGCCCTATGCGGAAGAGCGCCGGCTTGCCTGAAATCGCGCGAGCCGCGCCGGAAGGGCGTAGCTGACTGCGATGTTTTGGATGAGAAAGACGCTACAAAATTGGAGCAAGCCCAGACAGTCTCTGTCCCGACCTAACCCGGCGGATACTGTGAATAACGTGACAGGGCCGGATGATCCTGGCTGAACGCCAGCAGAACAGATATTTCGTGGTGGACTCGCTTTTCGAGCCCCGTTTCTTTATCGAGATGAAGCAGAAAGAGCCGCTGCCATTAACGGTCTCCACAAGGGAATTCCGAATCGCCGACTTTGGCGAGGCGCTTTCGATCTGGAAGACGGCCGAAGGCGTTGAGGTCGCGGAGGGAGATTCCGAGCGGGGAGTGAAAGAGTATCTTTTGCACAATCCGGGCCTCAGCCGGGTTGCGGTACGTAGGAGAGACGATCGTTGGCGCGGTACTCTGTGGTCACGACGGCCGTCGCGGCCTGATTTACCATCTGGCGGTCGCACCTGCTCACCAAGGAAAAGGGATCGGTCGGCAGCTGCTTCAAGAGTGCATCAACGGTTTGCGCGGCGTCGGCATCACGAGGGCGCTCATTCTGGTTTCGGCGGAGAATGCGAAAGGCCGCTCATTCTGGCTTCGGACCCGTTGGGAAGACGTTCCCGGAGCAATCCTGATGGGCCTGGATATCTGAAGTCGGAGAATTCCGAATGCAATTTTGGACATTGGACACGCTGAAACGACTCAAATATTCAGCGAACGTACAGCTGTGTGTCTCTTCGCGGAATATTTGAGTACTTTCGCGAATAAGCGGAAGAAGGCGGAAATTGGCCACTTACGCTGCGGCCGAATCGAAGGCCTTCACGGAATATTTGAGTACTTTTTTCCGACTTGTGCTTTTTGCGTGTCCAAACGCCTTTGGCCTTGCTCGCCGTTCTCACGAGGGAAGATCGCTGCTCTTGGACATCCTATCGCCGGAATTGACTCAAATATTCCGTGAAGCGAGCGGGTGTCGGGCGCGATGCGTTTTTCCGCTCTTGCCGTCTCTTTGCAGGATCTGTGCACCGGCGCTGCAATGGCTTATTTTCCGTAAAGCAGCGCTTCGCGAAGCAGGTCTGAGTTCCGGGTCGGAGTATCAATGGCGGATCGTTCCGGGGGTCGCTAAAGTGATTCGTGGCGCGAATCGTTTCACTGCTGCCCGCGGCGACCGAGATCGCGGCGGCGATTGGGTTGATGGACGACGTTGTCGGCGTTTCGCATGAATGCGATTTCCCGAATGAAGCCAATACCCGTCCCCGGGTGACCCATTGTCCGGTGCACAATGCTGGGCTGGGAAGCAAGGAGGTTAATGAATGGGTGCGGGACGCGCTGCGCGACAACGGCACGATCTACACGATCGACGAGTCGCTCCTCCGCGAACTTCGTCCGGATGTGATCCTTACCCAAAAGTTGTGCGATGTCTGCGCAGTCGGCTACCGGACGGTCGCACGACTGGCCGAGACGCTGCCAGGCCCGCCCCGAGTGGTGAACCTGGAACCGTCAAGTCTCCGCGACATTTTTGAAGACATTCGGCGCATCGGAACAGCGTGCGGTGTGTCGGAGCGTGCAGAGGGGGTGGTTGCCGCTTTATCGGGGCGCGTGGAAGCGGTGCGCGAGCGAACGGCGCAAATCGTAGATCGGCCAAGATGTTTTCTCATGGAGTGGGTCGACCCGCCTTTTTGCTCGGGTCATTGGGGACCGGAACTGGTCGAGATCGCAGGCGGGCGCGACCCGTTAGGCAGGAAACATCAACCCTCGGCCCAGATCGAGTGGCAGGACGTGCTCGATGCCGCCCCGGAGATCATCGTGCTCGCGCTTTGCGGCTATGATGTCGAGCATGCGCGATGCGATTACGAGCTGCTGAGAAGATTTCCCGGATTCGATTCGCTTCCTGCCGCGCAAAGTGGCGAGATCTATCTCGTCAACGCCAGCGCTTACTTCGCGCGTCCGGGGCCGCGGATTGTCGACAGCCTTGAAATTCTGGCTGGAATTTTGCACCCGCAAGAATTTCGAGAGTTCACCATTCTCGGACACACTTTGGCCGGATCAATGGGAACCGGGGTCAGGTACGGGCGAGGCGCTGGTCGGCTTCTCCGCCGCCGCGCCATTGGTCCTGGCAGCGGAAGGCGCCGGATGACTGGCCGCGGATCCAGGGTCAGCGGCAGCCTTTGACTGCTCGTGCTGACGTCCCGCTTGCGACGTTGCATCCGTTGCTTCTTTGGCCACGGGGTTTACTGACTCTTCGCGCGTCTTTTGAGCCGCGATTTCTTGTTCGCTGAATCCCATTCGCTTCATCAGATCAGAAGTCGCGTGAGGCGTTTCGTTTGCTGCTTCGATGCGTGCCTGGGCTTCTACCTGGCGTTGTGCTTTCTCCCGAGCATGGGCTGCGGCCCTGGATTGCGCCTGCACGGCCGCAGTCGAGAGGCGGTTGGTTTTGGCCTGCGCTCGCGCCTGGGCGCTTAATTCGGACTCGGCCTGGAGCGCGCGTTGTCGATCGATCTGTTCCAAACGCCGCAGTGAGCCCGGCCGTGCGAGGTGGTCTAGATAGACCGGAGTTGGGCTTGGCGTCGCTTCGTCATCAGCAATTACGCCGCGGCTGAAGGAGGCGAGCAAAATAACAATGGCTATGACTGTCATGCTTTGCTTGTCGTTAGATATGGATCGTTTCCATCAGTCCGACGGGGTTAGGTTCTCGTCGGGTGGTCCCAGCCATCGGCAGGCGGAATTAGCAGCATCGAGTGTGCCAAAATCTCTTATGCGGAAGACACCAACTAGTTCCAGCGAAAGGTGTCCGGTATTACGACCGAGAAAGAACAGCGCCATGGAGAGAACTGCGCCTTGCACAACGACGAAATCCAGGCGTGAGATTTCCAGCGTGTTTGCGTCCCAGGATCGACATCTCCTGTCATGCCACGCATTGAGAGGCGCGCTGCCTGGACAAGCGAGCAACTCGAACACCGCGCGAAAGGTTACAGAAAACTACCGGCCGTGCCCACAAAACACGATTTGGAAGCAGTGGCGGCGCGATTGCTCTCTGCACGCTCGAGCGAGCGAGAGCGAATGTGGACGCTCCCAGGACCGCCGCCGGCCCCCGACCCAATCGATATGGTGGTAGGCTACGGGTTAACCTGCAAGATGAGGTTGCCCGCTGTGGCCGACACCATTGAGGAGGCGCGATATCAGGCTCTCCAAGTGGGCGCTCGACCGTCGCTGCCGTGGACATTCAAAAAGCTCTTCTGGAATACCGGATTCCGACCGCCTGGGCCCTCCAACAGGCGTTTGCTCCGCGTCCAAGGCGTGACGCCTTGAGCGGACAGGTGAGCAGATTCTGACCACCGGGGCATCTTTTTGCCCAGCAAATCCACTATCGCCTGATTCGCCTTCGACGCATCCGGCGTAACCGCGAGAGCGGGCTCCGGAAATTATCGTTCCCGAGCTTTGTGTTCTCATCCATCATGTTGGTGAGAAAACCTTTCAAGTCTTCCGCACTGAAACGATGCTATGTTCCGGACCGTAGTCGCCGATGCTTTCCGATGATCGTCCGAGAAGATTTCCAGGACTCGTTTGAGAATGGACGACCTGAAGAGGTCGGCCACGTTTTTCTGAGTAGTCGGGCCCACTTTTCTACTGAATGGAACGTTCTAGACATTATGATTATTCCTCAACGGGGACACGGTGACTGCTCCCTAATGTGCGATGCAACGAAGCGCCCGATTTCATTAGCCGCAGCCATTTTGCGTTAGCGATCTGCCATTTGCTTGATGCCGGCCTCTCATACCATGCCTAGAAACCTGCCACCACTTCTCGGTTCCCTCGCGCCTATCATCGGCGCTATGCTGCTTTACACCTCCAACCAAGTCGATGCGCAGGCGCCCCCCGGCATCGGGATTATGTATCTAACGAATAGCGATGGAATAGGCGACCCGATACATGATTGGACCAACGATCCCGCACTAACAAACCCGTTTGCGCAGGGCATAGCCTTGCGAACGCAGTGGGGTAGAGTCGAGCCCCACGAACACGCCGACGCAAATGACTTTTACTGGGACTTTCTCGACCAGGGTGTCGCCTTGGCGGCCGCTAATGGGAAAAAGGTTTCCATTCTTGTAACGGCCGGGGTGACGACTCCGCAGTGGGTTTACGATGCCGGTGCGCCTCTTTTCAACGTCACGGAGCAATATGGTTATTCGTCGATCACAGATGGAGTTACGACTGCCGGATCTACTACGGTAAGAAGTGCCGGAAATACTGCAGCCTGGAGTTCTGCTTATAGCATAGGGTTGCAGATCTCCGGAGGCAGCATACCGGCCGGAGCGACTGTCATTGCGGTTAATTCCAGCAGCAGCGTTACCATTTCTGCGCCTGCGACCCAATCAGGGACGGGAGTCGCAATCGTGACCGCACAGATCAACCCGATGCCCCTGCCGTGGGACCCGGTCTTTCAAGCGAAATGGGGCGCGTTTATTCAGGCGCTCGCGACGCGCTACGGCAACGCTCCAAATCTTGCCTATATTGTGATGGGCGGCCCAGGCCGGAGAGCAGAATCGTATTTCTGTTTCACTCCAGGCGATATGGACTACTTCATCAATACCCTTGGGGGACTTCCGAACTGGCAACAGGGCGTCGAATGGATTATCGATCAATACGGAACTTACTTCCCGAACACGCCATTCATCTTCGACATGGCGTCGCCAATTCCGACGACCGACGGGGATACTTCCTTGCAGGCAATGTGTGATTACGGGGCCGCTCAATATCCGGGCAATCACTTCGGTGTAAAATCGGACGGCCTCGAATATCCCAGCGGTCCACCCAATGGCTCCGCTGGAGTAACAGAGGTTTCCCTATTGTGTCCTACTTCGACCGTGGGGTACCAATTTTACCTGCCCCAATTGGGGGCCGTCGACCCCGTGACAGGGCGATTGCTGTTAGACTTGGGATTGGAAAGAGGAATTAGTTTTGGCGCACACTTCATCGAGGTCTACGCTCAAGACTGTGATGACCCCAACTCAGCCGCAGCGCTTACATCCGCTGCAGGGACACTGACAACGACCCCACCCATTCCGGGTGCTCCCCACGGTTTGGCAGCGTCCGCAACGTCCTCGTCAACGGTTGACCTTAGCTTGGACCGACACTGCCACCAATGAAATTGGCGAACGAATCGAACGCAGTATTGGAAACAACACCGGTTATGCTTTGTTGGTCAACGTCGGACCTGGTATCACTGTGTACACCGATGGGAATTTGCTCGATGGCGTCCAGTACGATTATCGCATTCAATCTTTTAATACAGGAGGCTTCTCCACCTATTCCAACGAACAATCCGCGATTACGATCTTAAACAGCCCGACATCTCTTAGCCGCAACAGTCCTGTCTTCATCTCAAATAAGTCTTAACTGGACTGATAATTCAGCTACTGAAACCGACTTTGCGATCGAACAAAGCCCCGTTGACGATCTACACTACACTCAAATTGCCACCGTGGGCGCGAATGTAACCTCCTACACGGCTTCGGCACTCGCAGAAGGAACCAAATACTATTATAGAGTGCGAGCCTACAATGCGCTTGTCACCTCCGACTACAGCAGTGAAAAGAACGCCACTACACTCTCGAATCTTCCCGTTGCGCCATCAAATCTCGCAATCACCTCCCTCACTTCCAACAAAGTATTTCTCGCTTGGACCGACAACTCGGACAATGAACAGGGTTTCAGGATTCAACGAAAGAAAGGTGCAACAGGAACCTACGCTGAGATTGCAACGCCCGGGGCCAATGTAACAAGTTATACGGATGACGATAGCGCGCTTGTGGATGGTACGCAGTACCATTACAAAGTCTGTGCCTACAACACCGCCGGCAATTCTCTTTTCTCAAATGAAGTCAATGGCACAACCCTCCTCGCGACGCCCGCATCTCCCACCGCAACCGCCGTGTCTTCATCTCAAATAAGTCTTACCTGGACTGACAATTCTGCCAGCGAAGCAGGTTTTAAAATCGAACGAAGCCCTCTTGACGACCTGCACTACACTCAAATTGCCACCGTGGGCGCGAATGTAACCTCCTACGCCAGTTCAGGTCTCGCTGAACGAACGAAGTATTACTATAAAGTCCGAGCTTACAATGCGATTGCGACTTCCGCATATAGCACTGAAAAGCACGCCACGACGCTTTCCAGTATTCCCGTGGCACCATCAGGATTAACAATCACCTCCCTCACTTCAAGCCGAGTCTTTCTCGCCTGGACTGACAACTCTGGAAATGAATTAGGTTTCAGGATTCAACGAAAGAAAGGTG
Organism: uncultured Verrucomicrobiae bacterium; assembly: GCA_963776615.1. Lineage (GTDB taxonomy): Bacteria > Verrucomicrobiota > Verrucomicrobiia > Chthoniobacterales > UBA10450 > Palsa-1392. The sequence continues at coordinate 480 of CAVZNJ010000004.1, read as the reverse complement.
CAACAGGAACCTACGCTCAGATTGCAACGCCCGGAGCCAACGTAACAACCTATACGGACAACGATAGCGCTCTTCTAGATGGTACGCAATACTATTACAAGGTCTGTGCCTACAACGCCGCTGGAAATTCTCCCTTCTCAAATGAAGTCAATGGCACAACCCTCCTCGCGACGCCAACATCTCTTAGCGCAACCGCCGTGTCTTCATCTCAAGTAAGTCTTGCCTGGACTGATCAGTCAGCGTCTGAAACTGGCTATTTAATTGAAAGGAAAGAGACCGTTACTGGCACCTATGGCCAGATCGGAAGTGTAGGCATGAATGTGCATAGTTATGCCGACACATACACCTTTGGATCCCACACAAGGTATTATTATCGGGTACGGGCCACCAACGGAACGATTAATTCCGGATACTCAAACGAGGCTTTTGTGACCCCTTCTCCTTAAAGGTGGTCCGGTGCTGTGGTAACCGGCGGCGCCC
>CAVZNJ010000003.1:0-47754 GCA_963776615.1 uncultured Verrucomicrobiae bacterium | reverse complement strand
TGAAATCAATCTTGACCGAAATTGTTCTGTCTGGCGGGGCGATCGTGTTTTGGGCGGTGGCGCTCCCCGTCGCAGTCGTCGTCTGCCCCGCGATCGTTCTTTGGGAAAAAACCACGGCTGCCCTTGTTCGAGGAACCGCAGCTCCAGGGTGCACAGGACCTTCGCCTTTGACCGCCTGACAACTGCTGCTCGCAACTACTCAATTTTCCCGAACGCTCCGAGGGCACGCACGCTTCCAGCAGGTCTTCGAGCTTCCAACTGACTAAGACGCCATGATCATCCTTCGCCACTTGCGCCCTGAAATAGAACGTGTCACCCGGGAATTGACCCTCTTCAATGCCCACGGCCTCCATGCACGGCCCGCCACCGAATTCGTCAGCTGCGTGCTGTTGTTTGAAAGCACGGTGACCATCCACGCCAAGGGCAAACGGCACCCGGCAGATCGGATCCTGGAAATATTGCTCGCCAGGCTTGATTGCGGCGACACTTTCGTGCTCGAAGCCGAAGGTCCTGATGCGAGGCGGGCGGTCGAGCGCATTGCAAGCTTGCCGATGTTCCTGCAAAAGCGGCCCGTCCCCACGAAGCATTCCCGGGGCCCTCGCTGGGAAGCTCTCGATTGAGCGGGAGAATTCGCCCTCTTCGCCTCGATCGGAAAAAAAGTTCTCGACCGGTTCAAGAAATGCTTTGACAACTCTAGCTATACACTAGAGTATCGCAACTCGACTGGCCCACTAGAGATGAATCTTTCCAAACGAAGTGAATACGCCCTGCGCGCGCTGATCGACCTCGGAATTGCCCGGGAGCTCGGTCGGCCCATCCTGCAGGTGAGCGAATTAGCCTCGAAGGAAAAACTCCCGGTCAAATTTCTCGAGCAAATTCTCTCGCAATTGCGGGCCGGAGGATATGTCGAGACAAAGCGGGGCAAGCTCGGCGGTTACTTACTGGCCCGACCAGCCGCCCGGATCAAGCTCGGCGCGGTCATCCGCCTGCTCGATGGGCCACTCGCACCGATCGCCTGCGTGAGCCAGACAGCCTACCAACGTTGCACTTGCCCGGACGAAGCCCACTGCGGCCTGCGCATGCTGATGCTCGACGTGCGCAACGCCATCGCGCGCATTCTCGATCGCTCCACCCTTGCGCAGGTTGTCGAGATCACGCTGCGCAAAATGCGCCGCGACAAAATCCCCGTGCCTTTCGCCCGGCGCTCGTTCGGCATTGAGGAGATCGTCCCGCTACTCGGGGCGAGATCTAAAACCAGATGACGTATGCACGAAAATTCACCCGACTGGCTTTCAATTGTGCGCGAAAAAGTGGAGACGCTCCGTTACGGAGTCGTTCAGATCGTGATTCACGATTCCAGAGTGACGCAAATCGAGCGCACCGAGAGAACAAGAATTGAAAGCCGGAGTGCGGGCGAACTTTCCCGCCCTGCGATTAACCGCAGTTCTGACCGACCAGACACGCTGGAGGAAACCATCAGCCAATAGGGCGTTCTACCGGACTACCGGAGATCGCCCCTCATTCTGATTGTCTAAAGATAACAAGGAGAACCCATGTTTTTGAAACCATTCACCGTCGCGGCCGCACTTGCGCTCGTGTTGCTAGCGTTGCAACCGCTTGCGGCACAAACCTCAGCCAGCGAAGACCAACGAATTGAGAAACTCGAGCGAGCGGTCGATCAATTGCAAAAGCGCAATGCCGAGTTGGAACAGGAAGTCAGCAGCTTTAAAAAAGCGCTCTCCGTTTGCGCCTGAATTTGGGCCGGAGAACAAACCGAAAGCCACTTCCGAAGGCAAAGGGTATGTCGAAAAGGCCGAAGAGAAGCCGAAAGTCTACGTTGTTCCGGGCGCCTCCGAATACAAGCTGACTCTGGGCGGATACATTCAGTTCAATCTCGAAGATGGCGACGTCGCGGCATCGGAAGGGCGATTCGGTTTAACTGCGCTGAAAGACCGTTTTCGCCTGCGCCGCGCGCGGATCAACCTGACCGGCGATTTTCTCGAGCATTTCGACTTCAAGATTGAAGGCGACTTCGAGCAGAGTGATACCGCGGTCACGGTGAAAGTAACCGATCCGAATACCGGCAAGGCGGTAACGTTTACCAATTCGACGCGCACGGATTTTTCCGCCACGGACATCTATATTAACTGGCACGACTTTCCGGAAGCGAACATCAAGGTAGGGCAATACAAAGCACCCTATGGTCTGGAGCAACTTACGCCCGACTACAAGCTCCTCATGATCGAGCGCAGTCTTCCCACGAATGCACTCACGCCGGAGCGCCAGGTGGGGGTGGAACTTTGGGGCAAGCCGCTAACCAATCTCTGGCCGCAGCAGAAGGACTTGGTGACTTACTACTCTGGCATCTTCAACGGCAACGGCCGTAACATTAACACTAATGATAACAACAACTTCATGTATGTTGGCCGCCTGGAATTGCAGCCGTTCAAGGGCAGGTTGTTTGGCCAGGAGGCGTTCCTGAAACTGGGCGCCGATTTCCTGGACAGCCGCGACGATGCCGGAACGAACATCACCCCCGCGGGTGGCGGGAACTTGAAGGTCAACTCGGACGGGTCGCTCTCAGCGTATGTTCTGCCGGGCGCGGACGAAAGAACGGCGTGGAGCTTGGACGGGTGGTTAAACATCGGTCCGTTTGACCTGCGTGCCGAGTATCTCACGGAAGATGTCAACGGTCGCACCGTTGCGGGCGTGCCGCCCGGATTTACCAACTTCTATGCGACAGGCTGGTACGTCCAAGGCACTTACTATCTTATCCCGGCAAAGCTCCAGGCAGCGGTCAGGTGGGACGAACTCGACCCGGGCCAGCTTCCCAATGACGGCATCCACTCCATCACTGGCGGCCTGAACTACTACATCCACGGTGATGATCTCAAACTAATGGCTAATTACATACACACTTGGTCCGACTATCGCGCCGCCAACCCGGACCTTGGCCAACAACAGTTCAACGAAGTCATCCTGCGGTTGCAGCTGATGTTCTAGTTTGAAAGAACAAAGAACCTCTGCCTACCGATGTCATCTCAGTTATGACCATGCCGACTTCGGATTCCTAACGACAACATTCAACTTCTACAATCGAATCTATGAAACTACAGACTATCGCAGCACTCATCGTTGTATCAGTCCGATGCGCGAGCAGCGTCAACGCAGAAGAGAAAACCACCATCCGCTTCGGGCATTTTCCCAACATTACCCATGCCCAAGGTGTTATTGCTCATGCACTCACCCGTGAAGGCAAAGGGTGGTTCGAACAACGGCTCGGGCCGAACGTGGAAATCCAGTGGTTCACCTATAATGCCGGACCGTCGGCAATGGAGGCGATCTTCGCGCGGTCTCTCGATCTCACTTATGTCGGGCAGGGGCCGGCGCTGAATGCGCACTTTAAATCGGACGGCGAAGAAATTCGCGTCATCTCCGGCGGCGCCACTGGCGGAGCCGCACTGGTCGTTAGGCCGGAATGAGCCAATCACGAGGGCGGCCGATCTTCGCGGCAAAACAATCGCCACTCCGCAACTGGGTAACACACAGGATATTTCCTGCCGCGCCTGGTTGAAAGCGCAGGGTTTCCAGGTCACACAAATCGGCGGCGAAGTCAGGGTGCTGCCGGTCGCGAACCCCGATCAGCTCGGAGCCTTCCAGGGGAAACAGGTCGATGCCGTCTGGACAGTCGAGCCATGGGTCACGCGGTTGGAGCGGGAAGCGAATGGAAAAGTCTTCCTCGAAGACAGGCAGGTCCAGACCACCTGGCTGGTCGCGAGCGCGAAGTTCCTCGCTCAGCGCCGCGACCTGGCGAAGAAAATCGCCGCCGCCAACGCCGAACTCACGCAATGGATTCAGGCGCATCCTGAGGAAGCGCAGCGAATTTTGGCCGCGGAACTCAAAGAAGAAACCAGGGCCAGCATTCCGCCGGAAGCGATCGCCCAGGCCTGGAAGCGGATTCATTTCACGACTGAGGTCTCGCCGCAATTGCTGAGCAAGGCTGTCCAGGACGGAAAGGACGCCGGCTTTTTCAAAGGCGCGACCGACACCTCGAAGCTGATCGCAACACCCTAATGGATATGTACTTCACTGAAATCTTTGAAATCCCGCGCACCGCCAGTTCCACGGTGCAGGACGAACTGGAGATCGTTCCGCCGAGCAAACTGCGCGTGGAAAACGTCTCCAAGACGTTCCATGCTCGGAGCGGCCCGGTGCAGGCGCTCGACCGCGTCAGCCTCAAGGTGAACGAGGGAGAATTCGTCTGCCTCGTGGGAGCGAGCGGATGTGGCAAGTCCACCCTTCTCAACATCATTGCCGGCCTGGAGAAGCCCGACCGTGGAAACGTGATGGCGGATGGAGAACTCGTCACCCAGCCCGGTCGCGAACGGCTCGTTATGTTCCAGGAAGCCGCGCTTTTCCCCTGGCTCGATGTCCTCGGTAACGTCCTCTTCGGATTGAAACTGAAACCGAACCTAACGAGTAAAGATCGAAAGGAGGTAGCCCGGTATTATCTCGAACTGGTCGGCTTGTCGAAGTTTGAGCGAGCGAACATCCACGAGCTCTCCGGAGGGATGAAGCAGCGCGTCGCCCTTGCCCGCGCGCTCGCGCCCAATCCCCGCATGCTGCTGATGGATGAGCCGTTCGCGGCCCTCGACGCGCTCACGCGCGAGCAACTCTACGGGGACTTGCAGAAAATCTGGGTGGCCCGGCACAAGACCATCATCTTCGTCACCCACAACGTACGCGAGGCCGCCTGCCTCGGTGATCGCGTCTTACTTTTCTCGCCGCATCCGGGCCGCGTGCGGGAAGAATTCATCATTGACCTGCCGCGTCCGCGCGACATCAACAGCACCGAGTTGGCCGAGTACGCCAGCCGGATCATGCGGTCGCTCAAGGGATTCAAAAATGGAAACAGGGAGGTCGCAGAATGAAACGCTTTTTTCTATCACTCTTATTTTTCGCCGGACTGCTTTTGCTCTGGGACGTGCTTGTTAGGGTACGGATCTGGTCGCCGGTTCTCCTGCCTTCGCCGCTCAAGGTGGCGCAGTATTTGGAGGCAGCCGCGGCCGATGGCACTCTCTGGCAGGCCACGCTGATCACGATCAAACGCTTATTGTTAGGCTATGTCATCGGTCTGCTTGGCGGCGTCCCGCTCGGCCTCCTCACGGCGCGCTGGAATGTCCTGCACGATACGATCGGCACGCTCGCGCTCGGCTTGCAGACCTTGCCGAGCGTTTGCTGGGTGCCGTTGGCGTTGCTCTGGTTCGGACAAAGTGAGGCCGCCATGCTCTTCGTTGTGGTCATGGGAACGCTCTGGTCGGTCGTGATCGCGACCGACACCGGGGTGCGGCACGTCCCGCCGATTTATCGCCGCGCCGCCCTCACGATGGGTTCGAAAAATCTCCACATCTGGTTGCGCGTCATACTCCCGGCGGCGCTCCCGTTTATCGTTAGTGGGATGAAACAGGGCTGGGCCTTCGCCTGGCGCTCGCTCATGGCCGCGGAGATCTTTGTTACCATTCTGACCGGCTTCGGCTTGGGACAGTTGTTGCACTACGGCCGCGAGTTGAACGCGATGGACCAGGTCATTGCGATCATGTTGGTGATCGTGCTCATCGGGTTGCTCGCCGATAAAACATTCTTTGCGCCCGTCGAACGTTTTCTCCACCGTCGCTGGGGCACGAGCCAATAAATGCTGATGAAGAAACGTCCTTCATCGGAGCGGATGGTGCGCGCTGAGCGCGAGATCAAAATCGTGAACCAGCTCGGCCTGCATGCGCGACCAGCGGCTGCGTTCGTCCGCCACGCGAATGCCTTTCGCTCGGAGATTTGGCTCGTCACTGCAAAGGGAAGATTTTCCGCCCTCAGCCTGATCGATATCATGCGGGCGAACCTCGATCGTGGCGCTGTTGCCAGCCTGGAAGCAATCGGACCGGACGCGGAAGAAGCGCTCGATCAGCTCGAAAAAATCATTAAGGAACTTCCGGACTTGTGACGCGCAGCCTGCGCTTCGGGGACTGTCAACGCAACGGCCGCGCGACCAGGATTCCCGTGTCGCTGCGATAGCGCGCGAGGTAGCTCGAGAGCCGCGCGTCGACTACGACCTTCCCGTAGTTGTGCGGCGAAGAAGCGTGCATGAAGTGCAGGACACCATCGTTCGTCCGATAAGCGAGCCCGACATGCGAAGTGGAGTAAAGCCCGGGTCGATCGCGCGAGATGATGCCGATGATGTCGCCGCTCTCCAACTTCCCCTCGATCCCCGCCACGCGGCCCTTCGGGATCTGATAAAGCGGTCGCGCCGTCACTCTCGCTTCCATGCGCCCGAGCGGCTCGAGGAGGGACGGATTCGCTTTCAAGTAACGATAATGCCGCCAGCCGTAGGTCATCTCCTGTGCGGCATGATTCACCCGCACCCCACCGAGCTTTTGAGTGAGATCGTCGACCAGACCGCGCCGGCTGTTGTCCGCCAGCCAGTCCTCGAGGTAATGCAAGCGCGAGAGATATTCACCGGTGCACTGCCCGTTGCGGTAGCGATCAAGCTCAACGAAATGCAGCAGTTGCTCCGGCGTCCACGAGGTTGCGGGATCGTCCAGCATGCGGGCGAAGCCGAGGGAAATTTCGAAAAACGTCCAGCAATCCACTCCATTGAAATTCACCGAGGGCGCTTCGATCCGGTCATCGATTTCGAGCGTGTAGGAGGCATAGCGTGTGCCGACCATCGCGCGCCCGACCGTCGCCGTCCGTTCTCCGATGGGGAGCGATTTCCAGTTCTTTGCCCGCGCCTCCTGCACGAGCTGGTCGAACTTGTCGCGGCCCTTGAAAACGGTTGAGAAGGGCAGACCAACGCCGCTCGCCAGGCAAGTGGACGCCAGAAAGTAAAGGGCGATAAGAGATTTTTCGGCGCGCATCTGCCGAACCCTTCGGAAGAATGCGCCGCGGCGCAAGGCCGCTATTTCTTCGCGCCTGGCGCCGGGACAAGCAAGACCGGTCGTTCGCCGGCTTTCAAGACTCCTTCCGTCACACTCCCAACGAGGAGGTTATAAACCGAGCCGTGCCCATGCGAGCCCATCACGATCAGATCCGCGGAAATCTCACGGCTCGTCTTGAGAATCTCCTCGACCACCGTTCCCTCCCGTTCGTAAGCGACGACTGTCAGCCCGGTCCGGGTCAACTCCTCCTGTAAGCGGTCGAGCTGACTCTTTTGCTTCTCGTTAGGCGCATCCGCGCCGAAGATAACCCGCGGCTTCGAGCGACATTCCGCCGGTCATGCCCATCTCTGGCATCCCAATTCCCGGATAACCGATGGTCGCGGCGGGAAATACCGGCACCGCCGCGATCTCGCACACGTGCACGAGGTGAAGCTCCGCGCCAAACGCGCGCGCCATCTGCTGCGCGAGCGCGAGCACGCCCTCCGTAATGGGAGAAAAATCGACTGGCACGAGAATCCTTTTCATGGTGCGAAGCGCTTTTCGGATCGGCGAGACAGGATGCGGGACGCGCCCCGGACGGTCAAGCAATTGGAAAAGCGAGTCGCCTTCGTTATTCTTCGATGTGGAAGACCTGTTCACTGAGGCGGAGACGGACGCAAAGGCCGATGCCGCCGCGCCTCTCTCCAGCCGGATGCGACCGCGCTCACTCGAAGAGTTCGTCGGGCAGGAGCACATCCTCGCGCCCGGCAAACTCCTGCGCCGCGCGATCGAGGCCGATCGACTGCCCTCGGTCATTTTTTCCGGCCCGCCCGGCACCGGCAAAACCACCCTGGCGCAGATTATCGCGGCGTTGACGCAGTCGAAATTTGTCCGCCTGAGCGGAGTCGAGAGCAATGTCGCCGAGATGCGGAAAGTGGTGGCGGCGGCGGCCAACCGGCTGCGCACTTCGGGCCAGAAAACGATCCTCTTCGTCGATGAGATTCATCACTTCAACAAAGCGCAGCAGGACATCCTGCTCCCGGATGTGGAGAGCGGAAATCTGCGCCTGATCGGCGCCACGACCTACAATCCGTTTTTCTACGTCAACAGCGCGCTCGTCTCCCGCTCCCAGGTTTTCCAGCTGGAGTCGTTAGGCGTGGAGGAGCTCGAGCAGTTGATCGATCGCGCGCTGGCGGACAAGGAGCGCGGCCTCGGCAACTATCGCGTGGAGATGGACACGGAAGCAAAACGGCATCTCGCGAAACTGAGCGATGGCGACGCCCGGAAATGTTTGAACGCACTCGAGATCGGCGTCCTGACCACTCCGCCTGACGAGAAAGGGATGATCCACTTCACCCTGCAGGTGGCGGAGGAGAGTATCCAGACCAAAGCGGTCGTTTACGATCGCGTCGGCGACGCCCATTACGACACGATCAGCGCCTTCATTAAGAGCATGCGCGCCTCCGATGAGAAAGGCGCGATCTACTGGCTGGCCAAGATGCTGCATGCTGGGGAGGATTTTCGCTTCATCGCGCGGCGCATCGTTATCTTCGCGAGTGAAGACGTGGGGCTGGCCGATCCGCAGGCGCTGCCGCTCGCGATCGCGACGCAGCAGGCGGTCGAGTTCGTCGGCATGCCGGAAGCGCGCATTCCCCTCGCCCACGCCACGGTCTACATGTGTCGCGCGCCCAAGAATCGCGAAGCCTACGAGGCGTTAGGGGCGGCGACCGAAGAGATCGAAGCGGAGAAAACGAGGCGGGTCCCCGAGAGACTGAAGAACAAACATTTCCCAGTAAACCCCACCCGCTGACGGATGACGCTGGCGCACAAGATCGGGAAGATTTTTCACGCGGAATTTTATCGACGCGTCTGGCGCCGGGTGGACCGAATCCTCTATCCGATCCCGCTTCAGCCGCTCCTGGCCGGCATCGATCAAAAGCGCCTGCACGAATTGCAGGAGCAGCACGGCTCACCCCCGCCCGATGCGCCTGACAGCTGGCACCATTATGCGAAGTATCTCGAGGTGGAGAAATACCTGTTGCTCAACATCCAGCGGCTGCAATACCTCAATCTTCATCGCTCACGGCCGAAGGACATCCTCGATATCGGCTGCGGCGCCGGCTTCTTTCTGTTCCTCGCGCAATCACGCGGCCATCGCGGGCTTGGCCTCGATACGGGAGGAATCCCCGTTTTCGATGACCTGATTGAGCTCTTCGGTGTCGACCGGATCATTCAAAGGATCAAGATCCTCGAACCGATGCCGGACCTGGGACGCAAATTCGATCTTATCACCGCTTTCTCGACCGCCTTCCACGGCGGGCGCAACATGTCGTGGCGCTGGGGCGCGAAAGAATGGGACTTCCTTGTCAGCGATCTCGAGCGCCTTTTGAAACCGGGCGGCCAGGTCTTCTTCGGACTCAATCCGGCTTACAACGGAAACTTCTATACCCCGGAGATCCTCGATCTCTTTCTCCGGCGCGGCGCTCGGGTGGACCGCGAGAACGTCCTTTTTCCACCGAAAGCCTGAAGATTGGCGCGTCGCAAGCGCCAGCGCATCATAAAGAACAAATCTCAGAGCGGTCGTCGCCGAATTGCCGCAATGAAATAGATCACCGCGAAAACGATCCCACCAGCTCCGGCAAAGCCAATTCTCCAGTCGCTCCGAGTGAGTGCCAGCCAGATTCCGATCGCGCCCGCAGCGAAGAGAAAGAAAGCAATCAACCAAACCAGAAGGCTGTCGATTCCGCTGAATTTAGCGCGTCGCAACATGGTTCGCAGCGGTTACGCCGCCTAACGAAAAGAGTCGATGACTCCACTCCAAACAGGTCGCTGGCGCAAATCCGCTCTTCCCTCGAATTTCCCGGGTGCAGGAGAAGGCAACCACAACCAGCAGGGCGCTTCTGCGTCGCCTTCATCCACGCCTCGCCCGCTGGTTCGACGCAACCTTCGGCGACCTCACAGACGCCCAGCTGCGTTGCCTCCCATCGATCCTCAAGCGCGAATCAATCCTCCTGACCTCTCCGACCGGGAGCGGCAAAACGCTCGCCGCTTTTCTCGGGGTCTTCGATTACCTGCTGCGAGAACTCGATGCCGGAGCCCTGTCGTTAGGCGTGCATTGTCTTTACGTCTCGCCCCTGCGCGCGCTCACCTACGACATCGGGAAGAATTTGCGCGCGCCGATCGCCGGCATGGGCTTGGAGAAGGAGTTGCTGATTCATGTGCGGACCGGCGACACGAAAACCAGTGAGCGGGTGAAGTTTCGCCGCCGGCCATCGCACATCCTGGTAACGACGCCGGAGAGTCTCGCGGTCCTGATGGCCCAGGAAAGTTACGCGACGCACCTCACGAGTTGCCGATTCGTGATTGTGGACGAACTCCATTCCTTCGCTGGCAACAAGCGCGGAGTGGACCTCGCGCTTTCGCTGGAGCGTCTCGAGCAGATTGTCTCTGTGCCTAACGAAAAGCCACGGGCGCTTTGCCGGGTTGGCTTGTCCGCGACCGCGGCGCCACTCGAATTACTCGCGAAATTTCTCGCGGGCGACGACCGACCCTGTCGCATCGCCCGCGCGAAGGTAGAGAAAGAATCGATCGTCGAGGTCTTTTCCCCGATTCGTCGTCAACCGTATCCGCCGGCCGGTTACACCGGAGTGCGTCTGTATGCGGAGCTGGCGAATTTGATCCGCTCCCGGCGGTCGGTTCTCGTCTTCACCAACGTCCGTTCCGCCGCCGAACAAATCGGTTTGCGCCTGAAGGAACTACTTCCAGAACTTGCGGACCAGATCGAAACGCATCACGCCTCCCTCGATCGCAGCGTACGGCTCGAGGTCGAGGACCGGCTCAAAAAGGGCGAACTGCGCGCGGTCGTTTGCTCGACCAGCCTCGAACTGGGGATCGATATCGGCGCGGTCGATCTCGTCGTGATGGTGGCGACGCCCAAAGGAGTCTCACGCGCCGTGCAACGCATCGGCCGCTCCGGACATTCTCTGAACCAAAGCAGCCACGGCGTGCTCGTCGCGACCAACATCAACGACCTCGTAGAAGCGACTGCCACGGCGCATCTTGTCAGGCAAGGCGTCCTCGACCCAGTTAAGATCCTGGAGAAGCCTAACGACGTTCTCGCGCAGCATATCGTCGGAATGGCCGCGCTCGCTCCGATCGCCGTCGAGGAGGCTTTCGCGATCGTGCGGCGCGCGTTTCCCTTTCGCGAACTGGAACGCGACGAGTTCGAGCGCGTGCTCGAATACCTAGCGGGCGGCGGCGCGTCGTTGCAGCGTCAGTACACGTCGCTCTTCGGCAAGATCACGCTCGCGGACGGGATAATCTCGCTCGCGCATCCGCGGGTGGCGCGCGAGTTCCTCCTTAATATCGGCACGATCGTCTCGGAGGGATTCGTCAGCGTGCTGCTCGGGCGGCGGCGCCTCGGCTCGGTAGAGGAAGGATTTATCAAGCAACTTCGGATTGGCGATCTGTTCGTCCTCGCGGGACGTGTCGTCAGGCTGATCGATACCGGAGTGCAGGAAGTGCACGTCGAGCGCGCCGACGGTCAGCTGCCAACCATCCCGCGCTGGAACGCAGCCAAGATGCCGCTCACCTCGGGCCTGGCGAAGGCGGTGCGCAGGTTACGCGCCGATCTCGCTGCACGGCTCCGCGGAGGCTCCGATGCGGACGCGATTGATTGGCTGGTCGAGACGTATCAAATCTCAATCGCGAACGCGCAGCCGATCGTCGAATTTTTTCGCGCCCAAATGGCCATCTCGGACGTGCCAGTCGGACACAACCTGTTGATCGAGCTTTATCGCGAATCCGAGCATTCACATTACTTTTTCCATTCGCTCATCGGCCGAAGCGCGAATGACGCGCTCTCGCGCATCGTGGCCTGGCGAGTGCGGGAGCGAATCGGCGGCAACGCGCTGGTCACGATTGATGACTACGGGTTTCTGCTGACGCTGCGACGCTTTCAGGAATTGCCGCTCGCGCAATGGCGCGGCTGCTTTCGCCGCGCGGAAGCGGAGGTGGATTTGCATGCCGCACTGCGCGGCTCGGAATTAGTGAAATGGCAGTTCCGCGGCGTGGCGCAGACCGGCCTGATGGTGCCGCGCAACCTGCCGGGTCGGGAACGGAAACCTCGGCAACTGACCTGGAGTTCCGAGGTGCTCTTCCGCGTCCTCGAGCAGCACGAACGAAATCATCCGCTCCTCGAGGAAGCCTATCGCCAGGCTGCGCACACCTTTCTCGACGCCGAGACGGCCTGGGCTTTTCTCGATGAAGTGCGGAGGTTCGAATGGAAACTTCGCGAGCTGCCGGTCGTCTCACCATTTTCCTTCCCGATCTATGCGAGCAAGATCAAAGAGAGCATGATGCTGGAGGATCCCGCGACCGCGATCGAGCGAATTTATTTTGAGATGTACGCCCGCGTCGAGCAGGTCGCCGCGGGAAATCCGAAATCCGAAGCTCGAAGTTCGAAGGAGAGACCGTGAGCTTTAAGGATCACTTTTCGCGGCAGGCGACAGATTACGCGAAGTTTCGGCCGCAGTATCCACACGCACTTTTCGAGTTCATCGCGGCGCAGGCGCCTAACGATGAGTTGGCGCTTGATTGCGCCACCGGCAATGGGCAGGCCGCGGTCGCGCTGGCGGAATTTTTCCACGAGGTGATCGCGATCGATGCGAGCGCGGCGCAGATCGAGAGCGCCCAGCTCAACGACCGAGTGGAATATCGGGTCGCGCCGGCGGAAGCGACCGGCCTGGAGGCGCATTCCTGTGACGCGATGACGGTGGCGCAGGCGCTGCATTGGTTCGATCTCGAGGCCTTTTATGCCGAGGCGCGGCGCGTCTTGAAACCAGACGGGGTGCTGGCAATTTGGGCTTACAATTATCTCAGCATCTCGCCGGAAGTGGAGGCGATCCTTCGGCATTTTCATGATGAGATCGTCGGGCCGTACTGGCCGCCCGAGCGGCAGACGGTCGGACGCGGTTATCTCGAGCTGCCCTTTCCCTTTGAGGAAATCGAGAGCCCGCCGTTTCGAATTGAGGTGCAGTGGAAACTGGAGCATTTGCTCGGTTATCTCGGAACCTGGTCGGCGACCCATCGTTTCATGGCCGCGCAGGGCAAGGACCCAGTCGATCTAATCGCCGAGGATCTCGCTCGCGCCTGGGGAAACGCGAGCGAGCCGCGACTCGTCAGTTGGCCCCTGACAACCCGGATCGGCCGTCAATCCAGTTCGACGCCGAGCACGAGCAGGATCTCGCCGGGAAAATAAAGAGGGCGGACCCTGCGATCCGCCCTCCCTTTCCGTGGAGCAGCTTCTCCCTAGCTTTTGCTCTGCGAAACTACTTCGTTCAGCTTGAAGATCGGCAGGAACATCGCGATCACGATGCCGCCGACGATCACGCCGAGAAAAACGATCAGCATCGGCTCGATCAACGAGGTCAGCGCATCGAGCATGGCTTCGATTTCTTCGTCCCAGAAATCGGCCATCTTCTCGAGCATGGTGTCGATGTGGCCGGTGGCTTCGCCTGCCGCGACCATGCGCAGCATCATCGGCGGGAAGATCTTCTTCTTCGAAAGCGCGACGGAAAGATTGTCCCCTTTCTCGACGTCGTCACTAACGCCTTTGATGCTTTTCTCGACGACGTGGTTGCCCGACGAACCGCCGACGATGTCGAGCACTTCGAGAATCGGCACACCGCTGCGGATAAGCTGCGCAAACGTGCGCGCGAAGCGCGACATGCAGATCTTGTGAACGAGCGGACCGAAAACCGGCAGCTTCAGCTTCCAGCGATCGCTCAACTGGCGGCCGCGAGTCGAGCGCAGGAAGGTGCGTATGCCGAAAATCGTGCCGCCGATACCGAGGATCAGGAAATACCAGTTCGCCCGGACGAAATCGCTCACGTCGATCAGGAATTGCGTCGGCGCCGGGCAGCTTGGCGCCGAAATCCTTGAAGATTTCGCCGAAGATCGGCACGACTCGAACGATCAGGAAAGTGGTGATCAGGAACGCGATGCAAATGACGATGACCGGGTAGGTCATGGCCGATTTGACCTTCTTGCGCAAGCGGGCGCTGGCTTCGAGGAAGCCGGCCAGCCGGTCGAGAATCTCCGCAAGCAAACCGCCGGCCTCGCCCGCTTTCACCATGCTGACGAAAAGACGATTGAAGACGCGCGGATGTTTGGCGATCGACTCGTGAAAGGTTTCGCCACCCTGGACGCGAGTGGTCACGTCGCTGATAACGTGGCGGAGATTCTTTTGCCGCTTCGGATCGCATTGCTCGTAGAGCGCGGTCAGCGCCTGAACGAGCGAAATACCGGCCTCGATCATGGTCGCGAGCTGGCGCGTGAAAGAGCACAAGGTCCGTTTCCTTAACCGTCCATGCCTTCTTGCGCTGGCGGGAGGCAGCGGCTTTTTGTTGAAGCGAAAGCACCATGAGCCCGCGGCTCATCAAACTAGTGACAGCGTTGTCCTCGTTGATGGCGTCCTGGATACCGGTTACGATATTGCCGGCGCTATCCCGAGCTTGATAGGAGAAGGTCATCATATGGTTATTCTAGTAATGGCATTTCTTATAGCAGCTACGATGCCAACCCCGTCAGGCGTTGCGCCCGTGCGCCATGGTTGAAGCGGCCGATTTCCAGTCGCTTACCGATTCGCTTTGGCTTTGGGAGGCCTATGATCCCGCTGTAAAATCCGATCTCTTCTCCAGCGCCGCCCTCCTTGCAGATCGACTCCTCCTGTTCGATCCGATCCCGCTCGTGGCGGCGGCGCGTGAGAAGCTCGTCTCCGGTCGGGGCATCGCTGGTATCGTGCTGACCAACTCGAATCATCTGCGCGCCGCAGCCGACTTTTCACGGCAGTACGAGACTTCGATTTTCGCCGCGGAACCGGTCATTCGAGAATTCAAATCGGTCAACACGGTCGCGCTCAGCGCCAATGCAAGGATTGCACCGGAGATTAGTGCCATCCCGATCGAAGGCGCCGCTCCAGGCGAAATGGCCTTCCATCTGGGGGGCAACGGCGGGACAATCGTGGTCGGCGATGCGTTGATTCATGTCGACCCGTACGGATTCGCTTTGTTGCCGCCCAAGTATTGCTCCGACCAGAAAGAGATGCGCCGCTCACTCCGTCAGCTGCTCGACTGGACATTCCAACGGCTCCTCTTCGCCCACGGGCCGCCCCTGCTTTCGTCGGCGCGCGAACGACTGGAAACGCTGCTGCGATGAACGATCGTTAGGCAGCAATGAGCCTCTCACCCAACGACCGCGGCGTGACGCGTTTCCTCCGCCTGATCCGTTTCTCGCACACGGTTTTTGCCCTGCCATTCGCTCTCGGAGCACTCCTCGTCGCCACCCACGGACGGCCCTCGATGCGCCTGCTCCTGCTGGTTCTCGCTTGCATGGTCTGCGCGCGGACCGCCGCGATGCTTTTCAACCGCATCGTTGACTGGACGCTCGACCGACGAAACCCGCGAACTGCGACGCGCCATCAACTCATCTCGCAGCCGGCCGCGCTCTGGTTCCTCGTGCTGAGCTCGGCAGCGTTCGTGGCCGCAGCTGCCGCGATTAACCGCGCGACCCTGTTGCTTGCACCGCTCGCGCTCGCGATCATTTTTTTCTACTCACTGACCAAGCGTTTCACGGCTGCGAGCCATTTCTTTCTGGGCGGCGCGCTGGCCGTCGCGCCTGCCGGGGCCTGGATCGCGGCCACCGGCCGCCTCACTCTGGCTCCGTTGTTGCTCGGGGCGGGCGTAGTCGGATGGGTCGCGGGATTCGATTTGATATACGCTACGCAGGATTTCGAATTCGACCGGCGCGAGGGACTGCACTCGCTCGTCGTGCGACTCGGCATCGCGCGTTCCCTCCGGCTAGCGCAGTATCTGCATTTCGCGATGTTGCTCGCGCTGCTCGGCTTTGGTCTCGCCGCGTCATTAGGCGCGATCTACTATTGCGGTATGCCGTTGGTCGCCGGGGCGCTGATTTACGAACATCGGAGCGCGGCGCGACTCGATCTGGCGGGGATCAATCGCGCCTTTTTTCAGAGCAACGCCTTCGTCAGCACGGTTTTCCTCGCGAGCGTTATGGCGGCCGTGATCTGAGTGAAGCCTCTACGGCTCGAGCTGAGCGAGGCGGGCAATGTGCCGGCCGCCTTCGAAATCGGTCGTGAGCCAGACGCGGACAATGCGCAGGGCCAGATCTTCCGGGATCATGCGTTCACCTAACGACAAGACATTGGCGTCGTTGTGCTGGCGGGAGAGACGCGCGGTCTCCTCGTTCCAGCAGAGCGCACAGCGAATCCCACGCACTTTGTTCGCAGCCATCGCTTCACCATTGCCGGAGCCGCCGAGCACAATCCCGCGGTCGCATTCGCCGCGCGCGACCGCTTCTGCGGCGGGGCGGATGAATTTCGGGTAATCGACCGGCGCTTCGCTCGTCGTGCCGAAATCCTCCACCGCATCGCCTAACGAAATGAGGAGTTCCTTGATTTTTTCTTTGTAACGGAAGCCGGCGTGATCGGAGCCGAGAGCGATTTTCATTTTGTGTTCTTAAAGAAGGGAGATCGACTTGTCGAGGCTTCGCCCGCAGGACGTAAAGGGCTCAACAGTCTCAGACAATGGCGGCATGGTGATCCTGGGCGTCCGTGCTGTGAGAATCTGGATCGTCAGGCGCCGTGTAGCTTGGCGAGTTGCTGCCACAGCTCCCGCTCAGCATCGGTCAGCTTTTTGGGGATCCTGATCTGAACCACGACGTAAAGATGGCCGCGACCGCCAGCCGCGCCCGGCAGTCCACGATCACGCAGACGAAAGCGCTGTCCAGCCTGCGTACCGGCGGGAATTTTCAAGCCGTCGATTGCCTTCCAGGGTCGACACCTCGATTTCGGTCCCGAGCGCGGCCTGCCATGGCTCAAGCGCGACCTCGTGGATGAGATCGTTACCCTCGACGGAAAAATCGGGATGCCGCGCGAGGCGTACGCGCAGGAAAAGATCACCCTTCTTGCCGCCACGGGCACCCGCCTCGCCCTGGCCGGCGAGCCGGATGCGCTGGCCTTCATGCACTCCGCGGGGGATTTTTACCTGGTAGGTTTCCACCTTTTCCGAATCGCTCCGACGCAGGGAGATCTGGCGAGTGGAACCATGGAGCGCTTCCTCGAGCGTCACCATGATGTCGGCCTCGACATCCTGCCCGCGTTCTGCGGTCGCGGCTCGCCGGCCAAATCCACCACCGAAGGCCGATTCGCCCCGGCCGCCGCCGAAAAATGCCTCGAAGAAATCGCTGAACCCGGTCCCGCCAAACTCGAACTCGACTCCGCCGTTGCCTCCGGCGTAACGACGAAATCCCCCGCCGCCCATGCCGCCTCGTCCCCAATCGGGCGGCGGTTGAAAACCGCCGGGCTGATTCCAATTGGCGCCGAGCTGATCGTATTTGGCACGCTTCTCGGGATCGCTTAGAACTTCGTAGGCTTCGTTGATCTGCTTGAACTTCTCCTCCGCCGCGGCTTTCTCCTTAGGCTTGGCAAGATCGGGATGGTGTTTGCGTGCGAGTTTGCGAAAAGCGCTCTTGATCTCATCCGCGCTGGCCGTCTTTCGACACGCCCAACGTCTCGTAATAGTCCCTGAATTGAACCGCCATGATCTTGCGTGGGGAATTTCCCGCATCAACCGCAATGCGCAACCGCTACCCGGGCAAGGCTATGCCTCGCCTAACGCCTAACGATCGACAAAGATGGGCGCCGCGGTGACGTCGGCCGCGTCGAAGGTGAAACCGTGGCCACCGTCGGTCTCGAGCGATTTCAACAATTCCGCCACCGCCAGCGCCGTTGTCCCGGAATAGAAACGGACGAGTCCGACTGTCGTGCGCCGCCCGAAAACCGTGATCATGATCGTGTTGTCGTCGACCGAGTTCATGAAAATATGGCTACCGTTGCCCTGGTGATAGAGGGCGTTGAATTCGACCTCGCCAATGCGGCGGGCCAGTTCCTTGGTCGCAGCAAACGACCCCGCAGCGAGAGCGGCAATGATCGTGACATCGATCACCGAGACATCGCCAAACTGCGAAATGACATTGCCGCCGCGATCGATCACGACGGTCAGATCCGCGTCCGCCTTCTTCAGAAAATCAGCCAGAATACCATCGAGACTGGCGACATTTTCAATTGTTAGTGCCGGGATGCAGTTCATAAGCTGGCAGGCATGCTGATCTTCGGTATCGGCTTCGGCTCCGCCGGCACGGCGATCGACGGCGGCGCAGGTGCCGAGGCGGTGGCGGGCTTGGTGTCGTCCTGTTTGCTGAACTTGTGCAGCAACATCTGGGAAACGGCATTGAGCGAGGCGAAAGACGTTCTGCCCGGTGCTCGAAATGACCTCGAAACTCTGCACGCGTTTCTTGCGATTGTTGAGCAGGAACTCGAGGTAATTGATCGGCGCGACGTTCGTCAGGTCGCGCTTGTTGTATTGCAGGACGTAGGGAATATCGTCGATCGAGAGATTTTGCTCGCGCGAGGTTTTCCTCGAGGTTTTTGAAGCTCTCGACGTTCTCCTCCATTTTTTCCCACTGCGAATCGGCGACGAAGACGATCCCATCGACGCTGCGCAGGACGAGCTGGCGGGTGGCGTTGTAGATCACCTGGCCGGGCACGGTGTAGAGCTGGAACTTGGTCACGAAACCTTTGATGACGACGGCGTTCAGGGGGAGGAAATCGAAGAACAGGGTGCGATCGGCGGCGGTGGCCAAGCGAGACGAGGTCGCCGCGATTGGCCGGGCTGATCCGCTCATGGATGTAGGCGAGATTGGTCGTCTTGCCGCAGAGGGCGGGCCCGTAGTAGACGATCTTGAACTGGATCTCCCGGCTGGCGTAGTTGATGATCGACATGGACTTTTTGTTAGGCGTTAGGCGTCGTTAGGCGAAAACTTCATCTCGGTTGGGCGTAGGTATGTGCCAGTTCCTCCGCCAGACGGTTGAGCCGACCGCGGATCTCCGGCGCGAGCTCCTCTCCTGCCTTGTGCAGGGTGGTAAGGCAAATGTCTTCGTGGCCAAAGAACGTGACGGCCGATTTTGTGCAGAATAGCGTGACCCCGGCGAGCGACCCGAGGTTGGTTCCCCCCATCTGTTCACCGATTTTTTTCATGATCGAGGGTGCGATCGCGCAGAGCGCGTCGACCCCGTAATCGCTTGGTATGTCTCCCGCCAGGCTGAGACCGTCGGAGCAAACAATCGCGCAGGCGCTCACACCGGGCAGTCGGCTGACGCGCACAACGACGCCCTTCGCGTCGAGTGCTTCGTCGGTGTCGAAAATGACTTGAAAAGCGGTCCGGACGGTAGATGCGGGCGCCGGGGCCAATTTGACGGGGGGCGCGGGCGCCATGACCGGTTTGACCGCGTCGCTCGTGACGGCTGGTTTGGCAATCGGGGCAGGCGAACCTTTCAGGCGCGTGGCGTCCTCGGCCGCCTTTTGACTGAAAGGCGTCTCAAAGAGCGACACAACCTCCGGGGCCTCCTGGTCGTCCCGAAGCTGCAAGCTCTCGTTAGGCAAATTTTGCAGCACGTCCTGCAACGGCAAGGCAATCGGCGTCTCCGGATCCTCGATCGTAAAAATCGCGCGGTATTCCTCTGGAAGAGCGGCCTGGAATTGAGCAGGCGAAATCGCAATTCGGCCTAGCGACAATTGCGGCTCAACGATCGAAAACGGCAACTCAATCATCGCGCCTTCCGCCACGCCATCGATCGGTCCGGACAATTGGAGAGGCGCAACCTCCCGCAAAATCGTGCGCAATGGCAGCCGAATACGCGAGCCCGGCGCGGAAAACTCGACCTGCCCGATCTGCGGACGGAGCGACTGGACTTTCGGCGAGGCCGCCTCACGCAGATCGTTCGATGGCGGGCTGATCTTGAATGGGATTCGCGCCGGCGCCGCCGGCGCAAACGGTGAGGGCAAGGGGGTGGGAACGGGCGACCCACTTGAGGCTGGAACTCTCTCAGAGGCAGGCGCGCCCGTTCCGTTCGGTGAAACTCTCGCGGCAATCGGCGGGCGCGCCGGCGGGATTTTCTGATTGGATTGGAGCCGGCGAGTCGGTGGTGTCATCGGCTTCCTTGGGCAAGGGCAGCCTGATCGGCGCCTCTGGTTGCAGCCTCGGTGACAGGGGTGAGTGCAGGTTCAGGCGCTGATACAGGTGTCGCCGGCGTACCGAAGCGTTTGCTGTCCTCGAGCGTGACTTGCAAAAACGGCGTCTCGACCTGCGACCGCGACCTCTTCGACGATCTGATCGGGCCGAACCTGCAAAGTGGCGAATTGCTCGAGCACTTTGGCGAAAGGAATCGCCACTTCGGTCTTGTCGGCGACGTCCACATGCTTGCTGAAAAACTCCGGCACCTGCTGGTAAATGGCGTGCAACGGCACAGTTGGGCGACCGCTCGACATCCCGCGCTCGAGATCTGAAGCTTTCAAAATCAGGCGATAAGAGGATCGATCGACTCCGACTTGAGCAATGCGTCCGGGATACCTGGCGCGACGTCGGCCAGTTGCAGGGCGATCGTCCGCTCCGGGCTGGCCAACTCTGGTACGAGCGGTTTCGGCACCGGGGAGAGACTGCCACCTCCGCCTAACGAAATTTTGCGCACCGAAGACGGAATGAGCGCGGCGCTAGAGAGTCCTGGACCCACTGCGGTCAGCGACGAGCCCACGCCGGAAAGCAGCGCCGTTGCGACCGATGACACGGCGAGCGACGCGCCCGCTCCTACCGGCGGATTGAAATCTACAGCGCTTTCCACCCCCACGATGCGGGTAACATTTGGCATGACCGTCTTGCCAAAGCGTTCGGAAGCCGGCTTTTCCCGACGGCAACGATCGGCTGCGAGACAACCGCAGCCGCGCTTTCGGGGGTCGCGCTTTCTTTGAAAAAGCGAAGAAACGGACAAGCTTCATTCATCTAATGATCCTCCGCGGTGACGCGCCAGACTTCCTCCAGCGTCGTGACCCCTCCATCGCCTTGTCGATTCCGACCATGCGCAGAGTCTTCATTCCCTCGCTGATCGCCTGGTTCTTGATCACCGCCGCCGAGGCGCGCTTGATGATCAGCCGGCGAATCGTCTCGCTCACGGGGAGCGCTTCGATGATGGCCGCGCGGCCGACATAACCGCGGCCTTTGCAGCGATCGCAGCCCGCGCCGTGATAGAAGATCGCGCCTTCCGTCGGCTCCATGTTGAGCCGGGCGAACATCTCCGGCTCAGGGGCGAACTCTTCCCGGCAATTGGTGCAGACGCGGCGAATCAGTCGTTGCGCGCAGGTCAGAATCACTGAGCTGGAAATCAGGAACGGCTCGATGCCCATGTCGTCGAGTCGGGCGATCGCGCCCGCGGCGTCGTTCGTGTGCAGCGTGCTCAACACCTGGTGACCGGTGAGCGCCGCCTTGACCGCGATGTCGGCGGTTTCGTTGTCACGAATTTCACCGACCATCACGATGTCGGGGTCCTGGCGGAGGATGGAGCGCAGCGCGGAGGCGAAATCGAGACCGATATCCGGGCGGGCCGCGACCTGGTTGACGCCCATCAGCTCGTACTCGATCGGGTCCTCGACGGTGACGATGTTGTAGTTCGGGCTGTTGAGTTCCTGGAGCACCGAATAAAGCGTGGTCGTTTTGCCGGAACCGGTCGGGCCGGTGACGAGGATCATCCCGTGCGGCGCGTCGATCGCCTTGCGGAAACGCGCCAGCGTTTCCTCGTCCATGCCCATCGTGTCGACGCTGCCCGGCGAGGGCCGACTTATCGAGAATACGAATGACGACTTTCTCGCCGTGCGAAGTGGGCAGAATCGAAATACGAAGATCGACTTCCTTGCCCATCACCTTGATCCGGAACCGGCCGTCCTGCGGCACGCGCCGCTCCGCGATGTTGAGGCCGGCGAGAATCTTGATGCGCGAGGTGATCGCGAGCTGGAGCGCTTTCGGCGGCGACTCCGCGGCGACCAATTCGCCATCGATGCGGTAACGCAGCTTCAGCGTCCGCTGGAAAGGCTCGATGTGAATGTCTGACGCCTTTTCCTTGATCGCCTGCGCGAGGATCAGGTTCACGATCTTGATGACCGGCGCGTCTTCGCTGTCGGTCGCGAGCCGGTCGAGATCGATCTCCTCGCGCTTCTGCTGCTGCACTTCGACGTCGCCGGCGGCTTCTTCCGAAACCTGCTTGAGCACTTCGCTCATGTTCGCGCTCGCCGAGTGCACGCCGCTGAGCGCGTCGCTCACCGCGCGCTCGGTCGCGATCATCGGCACGATCTCGAGCTGGACGCGGCGCTTCAGGTCGTCGACCGCGAGCACGTTGGTCGGGTCGGCCATCGCCACGAAAAGTTTCTTGATCCGAGACGCGCGATCGGCACCAGCTTGTTGCGCTCTTCGCCATGTCGCGCGGGACGAGGTCGAGGATCTCTTCCGGCACGCGCACCTTCGCGAGATTGATCGGCGGCGTGTTCAGGCAACGGCCCATGCTGAATGGCCATGTCCTGGTCGGTGACAAACTGCTTGTCGGTCAGAATCTTGAGCAGTCGGCCGCCTTGCTGCTTCTGGATCGTAATCGCTTCGTCGAGCTGGTTCGGAAGCAGCAGCCCGTCCTCGATCAGGACATCGGCGATGCGTTCTCCGAAAGATTTGCTTCTCATGTCGTGAACGCCTAGCCGCGCGGCTCCAGCCGGTGGATATCCTGCAGCGTCTTGATGATCGTGGCCGGCTTCGCCAGATACCACGTGACGGTGTAATCGAGCGATTGCTGCACTGCTTCGCGTGCCAGCCGCGTCAAATGGATTGCAGACCGCCACCATGATCGTGCGGCTGATCAAGATCGAAGGGCACAAAGAGCCGGCTCATCGTCAGATCGTCCGGCAACATCCGCGCGACCTGGCGATCGATGTCGTAATATTCCAGCGGGACGTAGGCGAACTTCGTCCGGTCGATCAACGCCGAGAGCACCGCCTCCATTTTTCCGTCGTTCCCCTTGCAGCAGGCGATCGAGCAGCGACGCGCGCCAGAGGCTTGCCCTTGGCCGATTGACTCGCTTCCTTGACTGCTGCGAGGGCCGCTCTTGACTTCGTCCTCGGAGAACATCTGCTGGACGATCAAAAATTTTGCGAGTTGATCGTTGCCCTGTTCGAGCATCTTCGGATGAGACTGTGCGAGTGGCTTGCCGGAGTTGCGTCCGCCGATTTCGAGCAAGGCCGCCGTCGGCCAGCCGTCGGCGCCGGCTTCGGGCAACATTGGGCGCGCTGTGTGGCAGTTCGTCTGCTTCCGCTTGGGCTTTGTCGGCCGCCGCTGGAGTTTGGCCTCGATTTCGCCGAGCATCGCGAGCATTTCCGGGGCGCCAGGTTCGGCCGCCAGCACCGCCTCGCATTCCTGCATGGCGAGGGAGAACGAACCGACGTTGAAATAAGCCTCCGCCAGCCGGCGCGAAGTCCGCAGCGGCTTCGGCGGTCTTGCCGAGCTTTTGGTACGCCACCTTCAGAATCTCCAGCGACTGATAATCATCCGGCTGAGTTTGAGTGATCACCTCAAACATCTCGATCGTTTGGAGGATCTGGCTTTGTTCCTCGTTCTGATAGGCGTGTGTTCCAGCACGCTGCCGTAAAAAGCTAGAACCGTGCCGATGCCTCCTTCGCTCCCCCTTTTGCCAAAATCATCGGGGCATCACCCAGTTCCTTCCTGCTTCCGTTCTTTTTCCCGATGGCCTTCCGTGCTCGCGCCAACGATCGACCCTTTGGCGGTCACAGGTCAGCAAGACTTGTCGAGATCGGGATCTGTGTCTCCCGCGATTGGGATGGTTTGCAGAGAACGGCAGCGAGAATGATTAAGACACGCTGGCCATACCGGCATATCCGCTGCTAGGCTGAGCCAAGCCTGGCAGCAATGTCGTTAATACAAATCAATCCATAACCACCCGCCTCATGCCATTCTTCATCACCCAACTCATCGGGCGTTCGGCGACAGTTTATTTGTGCGTCGCCCTCTCATTGTTCGCTTGCTCGGTGATCGCTCAAGACCATCCCAAGGAGGCGGGCAAAGCGCCAAGCCGTTGAAGATTCTGATCCTTGGCGGAACGGGTTTTACCGGGCCGTATCAGGTGAAGTATGCGCTCGCGCGCGGACACACGGTGACGGTGTTCAATCGCGGCAAGACGCATCCGGGCGAGCTGCCGGAAGGCGTCGAGCAGTTAATTGGCGATCGCAACGGTCAACTCGACGCGCTCAAAAATCGGAAATGGGACGTCGTGATCGATAACCCGACCATGCTCCCGAAATGGGTGCACGACGCAGGCGAGATTCTGAAGGGAAACGCCGAGTCGCTATATTTTTATCTCGACCATATCGGTCTACGCCAACGGACTGAAGTCGGGCTCGGACGAGATCGCGCCGGTCGCCAAGTACGACGGCACCGACCCGATGAAGGAAACGCGCGACACCGTGATCGCGTCGAAGTTCGCCCTCTACGGACCGCTCAAGGCGCTCTCGGAAAAGGAGGTGGAGAAATGGTTTCCCGGAAATCACTGCATCATTCGGCCGGGATTGATCGTGGGGCCGGGCGATGAGACCGACCGCTTTACGTATTGGCCGGTGCGGATCGATCGCGGCGGCGAAGTGCTCGCGCCGGGCAACCCGAGCGATCCGGTGCAGTTCATCGACGCGCGCGACCTCGCGGAATGGACGATCCGCATGGCCGGAGCAAGGGGCAACCGGCATCTACAATGCGACCGGGCCGGCCACTGCCCTAACGATCGGAGGCATGCTGGACGGGATCAAAACCGCGCTCGGATTCAAACGCGACATTCACCTGGGTGCCAGCGGATTTTCTGGAAAAGGAAAAGATGTCGCCCTGGTCAGACATGCCGGTCTGGGTCCCGCCGACGGGCGAAGATGGCGGCATCAGCGAAGTGAGCAACCGACGCGCGATCGAGAAAGGACTGACTTTCCGTCCGCTGGCTGAAACGGCGCGTGACACCCTGGCGTGGTTCAAAGCGCAGCCGAAAGAGCGGCGGGAAAAACTGAAAGCCGGGATCACGCCCGAGCGTGAAGCTGAGGTTCTCAAGGCTTGGGGAGCGCATGCGACTCGCGTGCCCGGTTCGGCGATCTCGCCAAATGGCTAGGCGGGGGAACGCGCTTCCGAGCGTCGAGACATGCCGGAGTGTGTCGCTCCGAATTCCCTTTTCTGAATTCCTGGCTTCCAGATTTCTCCTTCGTGCTCTTCATGTCCTTCGTGGTTAGCTCCTGACGACTCGATGAATCGCGCGCAGGCACTCCTCCGAAAAGCGGTCGACGTTCGCCCTAACGAACTCCACGCCCTGCTGCTCGCGGCCTTTTTCAACTTCGTCATCCTCGGCAGCTACTATGTCATTCGCCCTATCCGAGACGACATCGCGGCGGCGAGCGGAATCGAAAACCTTTCCTGGATGTTTACCGGCACGCTGGTCGCGATGCTGCTCGCGAACACGGCCTTCTCCGCCATCGTCGCACGGATGTCGCGCCGGAGGTTTCTTCCCATCGCTTACCGATTTTTCAGCGTCAACCTGGTCATTTTTTACCTGCTCATGCGCACCCTGACGCCGGCGCAGAACGTCTGGGTCGGGCGCGCCTTCTACGTCTGGGTAAGCGTTTTCAATCTCTTTGTCGTAACCCTTTTCTGGGCCTTCATGACCGACATTTTCAGCAGCGAACAGGCCAAACGGCTCTTCGCCTTCATCGCGGTCGGTGGTTCGTTAGGCGCGATCGCCGGACCGATCGTCACAGCCTCGCTCGTGCACCAGCTTGGGGCGGCGAACCTGATTCTCGTCACCGCCGCGCTCCTCGAGCTTGGACCGTGGTGCGTGAAGTTTTTCCCGACGGAATTCAAGGAGTCGCAACCAGTCGTCGGAACTGAGGAAAGGCAAACCGATGAAGAACAAACCAATCCGGAAGTTTCGCAGCGGCCTCCCACCGAACCGGTCAGCGAGCCGGACGCGGAGCAACCGATCGGCGGTGGAATCATCTCAGGTATTTCGCACGTCGTCCGCTCCCCTTACCTGCTGGGCATTTGCGCTTTCATGCTCCTGCACGCCATCACTTCGACTCTGGTTTATTTCCAGCAGGCCGACATTACCGGTCATCAATTTCACGATCGCGCGACCCGGACCGCGTTTTTCGCTCAGCTCGACCTTGCGGTGAATACGATCACAATCGTCGTGCAGTTGCTGCTCACCGGTCGGCTGCTGAAATGGTTCGGGGTTGGCTTCACCCTCGCCTTCTTGCCGGTGCTCAGCATGTTCGGTTTTCTCGGGATGGGGTTTATGCCGGTTCTCGGGCTCCTGGCCGTTTTTCAGGTACCTGCGGCGGGCGGGAAATTTTGCCGTTACCCGGCCCGCGCGCGAGGTGCTCTTCACTGTGCTGAAGCGCGAGGACAAATACAAAGCGAAGAGTTTCATCGACACGTTTGTTTATCGTGCGGGCGATCAGATCGGCGCCTGGTCCTATCCGCTCCTCACGTGGTTCGGCCTCGGATTGACCGGCATCTCGTTTGTCGCTGCGCCCCTCGCCGCCGTCTGGTGCGGGCTCAGCATTTGGCTGGGCAAAAAACAGGCCGCGCTGGCAGGAACGCGCCCCGATGCCTCGCGACGCGCAGTCTGATCGGTGGCGCAAACGCCTCTCCCAAATTCGCTAAACTTCGTCCGCCTCGCTCAGGCGCCGGCCGGTCTTGGCGATGAAGACATCCTCGAGGGTCGGTTTGGCCAGGGTGATGGAATCGATCTCGCCCGGGAACGTTTCCACCAGGCGGGTGATAAAGCTCGGACCTTTGGGGTGCTCGATCCGCACTTCATCGTTCAGCACACTGACCTCCACGCCTAACGACTCGACGATGCACTGGCCTAACGACGTCGCATCCCGCGACCGCGCACTGACCACGTCGCCGCCGATCTCGGCCCGCAATTCTTCCGGCGTGCCCGAGGCGACGATTCTCCCCCGGTCGATGATCGCCACCAGGTCGCAGCGCTCCGCCTCTTCCATCAGGTGGGTAGTGAGGAGCACAGTTACGCCCTGCTGGTCGCGCAAACGGTAAAGGGTTTGCCAAAGATCGATCCGGGCGCCGGGATCGAGCCCGGTGGAAGGTTCATCGAGGAGCAACAGCTCGGGTCGGTGGAGGAGACTTTTCGCAATTTCCACCCTGCGCTGCAAACCGCCGGAGAGCGTCTCGACCAGATCGCCGGTTCGATCGCGCAGATTGAACTCACGCAGAAGCTGATCGATCCGCTCGCGCAACGCCGCGCCGGACAGACCGTAGAGATGCCCTTGATGCGCGAGATTTTCGCGCACCTTTAGTTTCTTATCGAGGCTCGGCGCCTGGAAGACGACGCCAATACGGCTACGCAAAGCGCCCGTGTCACGGAAAAGGTCGAGCCCGAGGATGGTGGCCGAGCCGCTCGTTGGCCTGACGAGCGTGGAAAGAATGCGAAAGAGGGTGGTCTTGCCGCCGCCGTTTGGTCCGAGCAGGCCGAAGATTTCGCGCGACGCAACCTGCAGCGAGACGTGATCGAGCGCGACGCGCTCGCCATAGCGATGAGTGAGTTCGTTCGTCGCGAGCGCGGAAGCCACCTCTTGAGAAGTATGCACGAAGAAGGACGATAGCGGGAACTCGCGCTTGCGCACGCGTCATGGCTTCCGGGAGCATGGGCCGCTGCCATTACCTCCCTGGGCGAGGTTCGCGTCGCATCGAGAGCGAGCGGGTCTGCCATTCGACCTATCTCCCGGGCTCGACGAAGACCCAGGCCCCACCAAGAAGACACTCTCGTCGCCCTGGCTTTCCCGACAGAAGCCGAATCGGCTTTCGTCGCAACCGTAGTTTGCTACGGCAGGTTGCGCTTGCCGGACTGGAGGGGCGTTCCGGAGTGCCGCGTGGTCGCGTTCATTCCTGGTCCCTCCTTTTTCTGCGCGCCGCCTCTGGGATCCTTCGGCGTCATCAGGTCGTGCACCTTGCCGGAGGATTTTTTTCGTTTTCTTATTGTAGGCTTGATCGCCATATCGATTTCCTTCCTTTTGTTGCTATCGCTTGGAAAGGAAAGCGGTAGCTCCATTTGCTGCTAATCACAAGCAAAGGCCGCGGCTGAGGCGCGCCCCTTTACAGTGCCTGCAGGTAATCGCAAGTTCGCCGATGCCTAACTTGGCCAGTTGGATCCGACGCCGCGACGAGAAATGGTTCAAGCCAATTTTCGCGACGCGTCCCGAAATCAAAGTCCACAACGCCGCCCTCCGTTCGGTCGCGCTCGATGAGATGGATGCCCTCCTCCTCACCGGCGGCCACGACATTTCGCAGGAATATCTCCGCCAGCCGGTACCGGATCCGGCCGTACTCGAGAAACCAGATTTGCCACGGGACAAATGGGAATTCGCTGCTGCGCAAAACGCTCTCGAACGCGGCCTACCCATCCTGGCGATTTGCAAAGGAATGCAGGTTCTTAACGTCGCTCTTGGCGGGACATTGCGACTTCATATAACCGGCCATAACCTGCCCGGCCAGAAATCGCACGACGTGCAACCGTTGCGCAGCGACGCCGCCGCAGCGCACCGTTTTGAGAAAGTGAACAGCGCGCACCATCAGGCGATCGATCGTGTCGGCGAAGGTTGCGTCGTGGAATCCTGGTGCGCGACGGACAGCGTGATCGAGCAATTCCGACTGCGCGACCGGCCGTTTGGGCTGGCGGTGCAATACCATCCTGAGCGCGGCACGCTCTACGGTCCACTCTTTGTGGACTTTTTCGAGACGGTGATGCGTTGAAGAGATGAATCCTTGAAGCGGGCCAAGGTCGCCCTGCTAGCCTGAGATCCCGACGATAACGCTTCAACATCCACCATGTCCACACCCCGTTCCCGAACATGATCTATCTCGGCGATGGCCGCCCGACCGATGCGCTCTGCTTCACCGTCATCCGTACAAACGGCGACAGGCGATCGCGGTCTACAATTCCGATCACCCCGGAGCGGGTTGGATTCAAGAAGTGCTACCACCTTTCCGCGCACATTAACCCCGCAGGAAGGTTGCGTCGCGGCAACCGCCTCCGCCGCAAACGGAAGCCAGGCATCTTGCCTGACTCGGCCGCCGGCCTTCCAGCCCGTCGGCTGATACAAAGAGGCAGCGAGGGGGCGGGTGAGATGGCCGCCCGCCGAGTCAGGCGAGACGTCTAACTTCCTCCGCGATACACACACCGTGCGGTCGGCGTCTCATGGATCACGATCTCGCACAAGCCCGGGCACTGCGGCGCGAGCTTCGCCCAAAACCACGCCGCCATATTCTCGATCGTCGGATTTTCCAAGCCCGCGATCTCATTCAGATAGGAGTGGTCAAGTTGCGCGAGGAGCGGTTTCACTGCCGCACTGATTTCGGCGTGATCGTAAACCCAGCCGGTCGCGCGATCGACCTCGCCTTCCACCGACACCTCCACCTTGAAGCTATGCCCATGCATCCGGCGACATTTGTGTCCCTCTGGCGCAGATGGCAGAGTCTGGGCAGCTTCAAAGGTAAAATCTTTCGTTAGGCTGGCGCGCATCGCGGCGCAAGAATCGCATTGCTCGTTGCGCCTGTCATCCAAGGACGATTAGCCCCACCAAAGCAACAACCTTCGCGATTCGCGTTCCATTGACGCCCGATTACTTTCCATCCGCGCCATGGCCTCGACGGTGACCGAAACTCATCTGACCCAGAGCGAACCAGACCCGGACTCGCGCGCGGCAAATCCAACCGTGCTCGCGATTCTCTTCGCGATCAGCTTTTCCCATCTGCTCAACGACACCATCCAATCGCTCATCCCGGCGATCTATCCGCTGCTTAAAACCAGTTTCCACCTCAGCTTCGTGCAGGTCGGTCTTATCACGCTCGCCTTCCAGATGACCGCTTCCATCCTGCAGCCCTTCGTCGGCTTGTACACAGATCGACGACCCAAGCCCTACTCGCTTGCGTGGGGAATGGGCTTGACGTTAGGCGGCCTTATTCTGCTCGCCCACGCCACCCACTACGCCATGGTAGTGGGTGCGGCCGCGCTCGTCGGCATGGGGTCGTCGGTTTTCCACCCGGAATCATCCCGTGTCGCTCATCTCGCTTCCGGCGGCCGGCACGGCTTTGCGCAATCGCTTTTCCAAGTCGGCGGGAACGCCGGGAGTTCGTTAGGCCCGCTCCTCGCCGCTCTCATCGTCGTCCCGCACGGGCAGGCCAGCGTGCTCTGGTTTGCGCTCGTCGCACTCCTTGGCATTGGCATTCTCACCGGGGTCGGTGGCTGGTATCGAAAGCATCTGGTAGAGGCTAAAGCGCGCTCGACGGCTCCCAGCAAGTCAGCGCGCCCGCTCTCGCGCGGGGTCTGGTTTGCTCTCTCGATCCTCGGTGTGCTGATCTTTTCGAAATACTTCTACCTCGCCAGCCTAACGAATTACTACACCTTTTACCTCATCCAGAAATTCCATCTCTCGGTCCAGGGCGCACAATTGCACCTGTTCCTTTTCCTCTTTGCCGTCGCGCTCGGGACGATCCTCGGCGGACCGATCGGCGATCGTTACGGGCGCAAACTGGTCATCTGGGTATCGATTCTCGGTGTCGCGCCTTTCACGATTGCGCTCCCGCACGCCAACCTTCTTTGGACCGGCGTTCTCACCGTTGTCATTGGGGTCATTCTTGCCTCTGCCTTTTCCGCCATCCTGGTTTACGCGCAGGAACTGGTTCCGGGGAAAGTCGGTTTGATCTCCGGGCTGTTTTTCGGGCTCGCCTTTGGCATGGCCGGCATTGGCTCCGCCGTCCTTGGCGAACTGGCCGACCGCACCAGCATCAACTACGTCTTTCAAATCTGTTCTTTTCTGCCGCTGATCGGTCTTTTGACCGCCTTTCTGCCAAATCTCAATCGGCGATCGTTCCCCGCCCAGGAGTAGCTCCATCCACAGATTACGCAGATTCTCATAGGTCGGTCTGCCTCACCAAATCTGCGGATATCTGTGTAATCTGAGGCCCTATTTACCCGCTAAACCCCGCGCTGCGTCGGCGTCCAGATGAACTTGTGCATCTGGAGCTGGAACCGAACGGGGAGATTGTCGGCCAGGATCCACTCCACGATCTCGCGCGGATCGATCCGCCCGAAGATCGGCGAGAAAAGCACCGCCCGGCAACGCTGCGCGAGCCGATGCCCGCGCAATTGTGCGCACGACCATTCGTAATCTTCCCGCGAGCCGATGACGAATTTCACCTCATCGCGCGAGGTCAGGTGCTCGATGTTGGAAAATAAATTGCGCTCGACTTCGCCGCTCCCGGGCGTTTTCAGGTCCATGATCCGATGCACCCGCGGATCGACCGTCGAGATATCGTGCGCGCCGCTGGTCTCGAGCAGGACGGTGCGGCCCGCATCGGCGAGCAGCGTCATCAGGGGCAGCACATTCTTCTGCAGCAACGGTTCGCCCCCGGTGATTTCGACCAGCGGGCAATCGTAACGGAGGACGGCGTCAACGATTTCGCCTAACGATTGTTTCTTTCCCTCGTAGAATGCGTATTCCGTATCGCAATAGTTGCAGCGCAGATCACAGAAAGTCAGCCGGACAAAAACACACGGCAGCCCGGCCCAGGTGCTTTCCCCCTGCACTGAGAAATAGATTTCGTTGATCGTTAGCTTTTTGTCCCGGTCAGACATCGACCTCAAACCTACCACCGAAACGCTCACCGCCAGAGCCAGACCAAACGCGCGGCAAAAAAGAGCATGACCAGCGCGCTAACGGCCTGCGTTCCCGCCTGCCAGGCGGGTCGGGCGAAAACTCGCGCGCCCAGTTTCAAGGCCGTACAAAGAACAATCGTCCAGGCGATCGCGCCCGAAACTACCGCCGCCGCGAGCGTGAGGGAACCAAGGAAGCTGGTGTGCCCCTGGGCAGCGCCCTGTCCGCCGACAACAGCAAACCAAAAACCGACGTTCCAAGGACTCGTTAGGGCAAGAATCAATCCGAGAAAATAGCCACGCGAAACGGACGGCCGATGCACGGGTCGATCGACCACGGATCGATGCGCATGGGCCACCTGCCAGGAGCCGCGAGCGAAGTTGAAGGCGAGAAAAAGCAGGAGCAAGAAGCTGATCACCCCGAGCGTGAGATGGAGTCGCGGTGAGGCGAGTAACGCGCCTGCACCGGCCGCCACGCCTAACGCCCAGAGGAAATCGCCCGAGCAGGCGCCGAGCCCGAGCTGCCAGGCCGGCCAGAATCCCCCGCCCTGCGCATGCGGCAGGAGCGCGCGCCGGATCATCTCGGCATTGATCGGCCCCGGCGGCCAGGCGACCGACCAGCCGAGCACGAGACCATTCACGATTGTCGCGGTTGAAGGCGCGTCCATCGTTAAGGCGATGCTACATCCCGCACTTCTCTTTCGCCGCCGCGTAGCTCGATCGCACGCGCTCGAGGCTCGCCAGATATGGATCGAGCCTGGGCACCTGTTCGATCCGGGAAAGGTTCGACGGCGCAGAGAATCGGGAAAAAATGGCGTGCACGATCCTGGTTCGCGGAACGCTACGCTCACCGTAGCCTGACGGAATATTGCTTGACCAATAGCGCACATAATCGCGTCCCGACCTCTTCTCCATCCCGAGATAGATGACAGAATGCCCGTGCTCCGCGCGCCCGACTTCCTCCGACCAGAAGATCTTCATGAAATCGCCCGCCTGCGCTTCGTCGAAATCGTCGAAGTTGCGCCCGAGCCCGAGCTCGTAAAAAAGTCGTGCCGTCCCCGGGCCGTTCGCATTCCAGCGGCCCCAGATGCCCTGGCCGTCGCGTTGTCCGCGGATCAGGAGAGACTCGATCGTCTCCGGGTTGAGCTGGAGATCGCCGCGATCGTGCAAGGCTTCGATCGTCTTCAGGAAAACGAGATAGGTCGCCCCCGAGCAATAGCTAGGGGAAGCCGCATCCGGCTGGACAAAGAACTTGCCCGACATGAAATGCACGGCCGCCTGCAACCGATTCGTCGCGACCTGCGAGGTCGAGTATCTCCCGCCAACCGGCATCTGCTCGATCTGTTGCAGGATCATTTCGTTCAACGAAGGCGGCGGCAACTGAGCCAGCAAATCGTTGGATAAAAGGCAGCACGTGAAAAGAATCGCGATGAGGACGAAACGCACGCGAGATCAATAGAGGAAATACTGGCGTGGGCAAGATTGCCTGGCAGGGCCAGCTTCAGGCCGGTGGTCTGCCAAGGCGATGCTCCCGGCAAACTTGGCTTTCCTGCGAGAGTATGTTAACGACCAAAACGCATGCTGCGTTTCACGAAAATGAACGGTGCAGGCAACGATTTCGTCCTGCTCGATAATCGGCTCGGAGATCTCGCCCTGACCCGCGGACAAATCGCGCGACTGTGCGATCGGCATCGCGGGGTGGGCGCCGATGGCGTGCTCGTCCTCGAACGGCCGACGAACGGGGCCGATTTCCGGATGCGCTATTACAATGCCGACGGTGGCGAAGCCGAGATGTGCGGGAACGGCGCTCGTTGCTTCGCGCGCTACGCCAATCGTACCGCCGGCCCACTGGAGAAAGTTTCCTTTGAAACTCCGGCCGGTGTGATTGGAGCCGAGCTGATCGGTCAGTTGGTCATATTGCAAATGAGCCAGCCTAACGATCTCCGTCCCGGCCTCGAGGTGCCGGTGGGCGGCGAAAAAATCCGGGCTCACTATGTCGACAGCGGTGTGCCGCACGTCGTCGTGCCGGTGGCCAGAATCGAGGAGGTCGATGTCCGTTCGTTAGGCGCAGCCCTCCGCCATCACCCAATGTTTGCGCCGCGCGGCGTCAACGCAAACTTCAGCGAAGAGCGCGGCCCGCGCGAAATCGCCATTCGCACCTACGAGCGTGGAGTAGAGGATGAAACCCTCGCCTGTGGCACCGGTGTGGTCGCGAGCGCGATTATCTTTGCGGCCACCGAAAACGTCTCCGGCCCGATCGATGTGCTGGTCCGCGGCGGCGACACCTTGCAGGTCGATTTCAAGCGCAACGGCGACATTTTCACCGACGTGACCCTGACCGGCCCGGCCGATTTTGTTTTCGACGGCACGATTGATTTATGAAATGTGAATCGAGAATCGTGAATCGGAACGCGCTCATCTTGGCAACGATTCACGATTCACGATTTAACGATTCACGCCCCTAACATGTTCTCAGGGACATACACAGCCCTCGTTACCCCGTTCAGAAACGACGAAATCGACGTTCCTGCGTTGGAGCTTTTAATTGAAACGCAGATCGCCGGTAGAATCACCGGGATCGTTCCGGTCGGGACGACGGGCGAATCGCCGACCCTGAGTTGCGGCGAACGCCATCAGGTGATCGAACTGGCGGTGAAAGTGGCGCGCAATCGCTGCCTGGTGATCGCCGGCACCGGGTCCAACTCGACCCGCGACGCAATCCTGCACACGAAGGAAGCGGAGGAAATCGGTGTGGACGGCGCGCTCCTCGTCGCGCCCTATTACAACAAGCCAAGCCAGGAAGGCCTCTTCCGCCATTTTGCGGCGATCGCCGAGGCAACCTCTCTCCAGCTCGTCCTCTACAACATTCCCGGCCGCTGCGGGGTCGACATCGCTGCGGATACAGTCGTTAGGCTGGCGCAACATTGTCCGAACATCGTCGCGATTAAGGAAGCCAGCGGGAGCGTCGATCGAGTAAGTGAACTCGTCCGCCGGCTGCCGGAAAGCTTCACGGTCTTGAGTGGCGACGACTCGTTAACGCTGCCTTTTCTTTCCGTCGGTGCGGTGGGAGTCGTCAGTGTCGCTTCCAATCTTTTCCCGGCGGAAATTTCGCAACTTGTCAGGCTCTTCCTCGACGGCAAAGTAGAGGAAGCGCGCCAGCAGCACCGGAAATTCTTCGCTCTCTTCAAGGATCTTTTCATTGAACCGAACCCGGTACCGGCAAAGACCGCGCTCGCCTGGCGCGGCGCGATGGCGGCCGATTGCCGGTTGCCACTCACCAGCATGAGCAAGGCGAACGAAGAGCGCCTGCGCGAGACGCTCAAGGAGCTCGAACAAACACTGAAATGAGCGCCGCGACCCGGGTGCTGCTCGTTGGTGCGCTGGGCAGAATGGGCCAGGCCATTGCCACGGCGGTCACGAAGGATTCCGGACTGACGATCGCGGCGGGATTGGATCGCGGTGATTCGATTGCGCCCGCGATCGAAGGTTGTGATGTCGTGATCGATTTCAGCGCCGCCGACGCCACGGCGGAGGTCTGCGAGAAGTGCGCACAACATCGCAAGCCACTCGTGCTCGGCACAACCGGGCAAAACAACGCGCAAAAAGAATCGGTCGCGGCGGCGGCGCGGGTCATCCCAATCGTCTTTGCGGCCAATTTCAGTGTTGGCGTGAACACGCTCTTCGCCCTTACCCGCCGTGCGGCCCAATTGTTGGGCAGCGATTTCGATCTCAATGTGATCGAGATGCATCATCGAACAAAAAAGGATGCGCCCAGCGGCACGGCCAAACGTCTGTTGGAAATCCTACAGGAGGTACGAGGACCGAGTGGTGAGATTGCGGCGCAGTCGATCCGCGCGGGCGACATCGTGGGCGAGCACACGGTCATTTTGGCAGGACCGGGCGAGCGTTTGGAACTGACGCATCGTGCCTCGAGTCGCGAGACCTTTGCGGTCGGCGCGCTGGGCGCGGCGCGCTGGGCGCTCGGGCAACCGTCCGGGCTCTACAACATGGAAAATGTCCTCGGGTTGTAGAGGCGACCGTGTCGGCCGCAGAGAGCAGTATTTCGGCCGATGAGAGCTGGGATCGCACTCGGCGCCAACCTGGGCGACCGGCTCGCCAGCCTAACGAAGGCGCGCGAACGAATCTTCGCTTTGCCCGGCATCTCGCGGCCGCTTCTTTCCTCGGCCCTTTACGAAACTGAGCCGGTCGAGTGCGAGCCCGGTGCGGAAGGGTTCCTCAACGCGGTGGTGGAGATTGGCTACGAGGGTCTTTCGCAGCGGTTGCTCGAGGAACTGAAGAAAATCGAAGCCGCGCTCGGGCGTCCGCCGGAGCGGGCGCGCAATCACTCGCGCACGATTGATCTCGACCTGCTTTATCACGGCGCACGGCTGCTCCATGAACCACGGCTCCAGTTGCCCCACCCACGCATGCATCTGCGCGGGTTTGTTATTCATCCGCTGGTTGAAATTCGCCCCCACCTTGTGCTCCCGGGCCAAACTCGAACCGTCGGCGAACTGGGCGAGGAACTAACCCGCGGGCCGTCAGTGGTGCGATCACCGCTGCAATGGTAATGTCGCGAATCATGGATGACTTTCGCGCGCGCAAACGCCGTGGGGAACGCATCACCGCGCTCACCGCTTATGATTACCCGACCGCCCGTCTTCTCGACGAAAGCGGAATCGACATCATCCTGGTCGGCGACTCGTTAGGCATGGTCGTGCTCGGTTATCCCGATACGACCGAGGTGAAGTTCGAGGAAATGCTCCATCATACCCGGGCCGCGGCGCGCGGAGTGAAACGGGCGCTGCTCGTGGCCGATCTTTCGATCGGCACTTACGACACGCCGGAGGCGGCGGTCGCGAACGCGCGACGCCTGGTAGAAGCGGGCGCCCAGGCAGTGAAGCTGGAAGGCGGCGCGAGCCATGTGGCGCAGATTGAAGCGATCGTCAGGGAGAATATCCCGCTGATGGCGCATATTGGGATGTTGCCGCAGAGCGTGCGGCTGGAGGGTGGCTACAAGCTGAAAGGGCGTCGCCCGGCTGAGGCAGAACGGTTGCTGGTTGATGCCCGCGCAGTCGAAGCTGCCGGCGCATTTTCAGTGGTGCTCGAGATCGTGGCCGCGGAAGCGGCGCGCCAGATCACGGGCGCGATCGAAATCCCGACGATCGGAATCGGCTCGGGCGAACATTGTGATGGGCAGATTCTGGTGACCCATGATTTGATCGGCCTCTATCCATGGTTCACGCCGAAATTCGTTTCTCCCGCGTCGCAGGTCGCGGAGGAGATCCGGCGTGCCGCGCGGATTTTCATCGATCGGACGCACGGCTCGATTCGTTAGGCGAACCCGGGCGATTCTGGTGGGGCGAGACTCAGTCGAGCCGGGGATGAGGCTGGCAGCAGCGGACATCGCCCTCAGGCTCGACGGATTCTCGCCCTGCCAAGTCGGCCTTTTCGAAGGCAACTCGCAAAGTTTGACAAACATTTTCGGGGATCGTTTGTCTAACCCGGGATGAGAGCCACGACCGCACGAATAGCTGCGCCGCTGCCGGTCTGGTCGGGCCGGAGCAAACAGCGCAACTGGCTCCTTGTTGGCCTCATCTGTTCACTGACGCTCCACGCCCTGCTCTGCCTGTTCTTTTATCGTACCGACTTTCAACCTGCGGCTGCGCTTGGAATCGAGAAACGTCCACCGCCGACCTTCAAAGTGAAGGGCGTCGAGACGGCGCCAAAACCGCTCGATCAAGCGGCGGCGAGCAGCGCGGCGGAGGCGGCCAAGCCGAACCCCGACAAGACCGACGTGCAATTGCCGGACGACCAGAAGTCGTTCGACAAGCTTTTGCAGGAAGTGCACGCGACCGCGGCAATGCCGGACGAGACGCGCGATGTCCTGCCGGATAAACCGAAAGTCGACCAGACGAATTTGAATTCGGTGATCAACGAGATCGAAAAGACAACCGCGCAGTCTCTCGACAAATCGCCCAACGCGAAACGCCAGCAGGCGCTGCTCAACAACGTGGCCGATTCCGGCCGGCCCCAGCCGGCCATGACCGGAACGGAGCTGGCGACAAGCACGACGATTAAGCAGCCGAATAATTTCAACGCACTCGCCGGCGACAGCGCCGGGCCACGAACCGATCGCGCGCCTGGTTTCAGTGATTTGGAGTCGCTGCTCTCGCAAAAGGGCCCGCTCGGCGCCGGCACGAGATTCAAGATGCCTAACAATCAGCTGTTCGAGTATGACAGCGCGGAATTGCGCGGCGACGCAGTCGAGCAACTGCAAAAGGTGGCAACACTGATCAAGCGCAATCCGAAGGCGACGTTCACGCTC
Source organism: uncultured Verrucomicrobiae bacterium (assembly GCA_963776615.1). Classification (GTDB taxonomy): domain Bacteria; phylum Verrucomicrobiota; class Verrucomicrobiia; order Chthoniobacterales; family UBA10450; genus Palsa-1392. The sequence goes on along the minus strand of CAVZNJ010000003.1, from coordinate 9,854 downwards.
GAGGGTTACACCGATTCATATGGCTCGGAGGAATACAACCTCGATTTGAGTTATCGGCGAGCGGAGAGCGTGAAGGCGTATCTGGTCAACGTGCTCGGGATCAACCCGGCGCAGATCGAGACGCGCGGTTACGGGAAGTCGAATCTGCTTACTTCACCGGATGCGTCGATCGAGGAGCAGGAGATCAACCGCCGCGTGGTGGTGGTGGTGCATTAGCGTTGGGTAGCCCCACTATCTGGTTGCGCGGTGCAGAAACGCGCAAGCTGGAAGCTCGCGTTACCAATTTTTGATCCAGCCAGTTTTCCCTGAATCGCTACTAGAACCGGCCGTACTCCACAGATCAAAGGTAGGATTGAAACCCTTCGATGGATCAGTTTCATGCAGAGTCGAGTATCCGTAACTGTTGCCGAAAGGATCTTTGACGAACATTTTGGAATTGTTCGATCCCAGCTCATTCAGCTTGAACTGCATATACGACGTCATGGCAGGATCTGGCTGACCGTCGCCATCGGGATCACCAGCCAGGCTTTCGTATAGAGTCGTGCTCGCGTCTTCGTATGAACTGGGAGTGGTGGTTGCGGGATCCAGGGTGCTCCCCGGGTAGATTCCATTATCCGCCTTGTAATTCTCGAGCGCGGCGGACATGGCGGCGATCTCGACTTCAGCGCGGGAGCGCGCGCTTTTGTTTTGCACGAAGTTGCTCGTCGCCAGAACCAATCCTGCGAGGACGAGAATAATCGCGAGCACGACCAGAATCTCAATGATTGTGAAACCTGGTGCAGAGGCGGGCGGGTCGCCCCCACCACGTGGGGAACGCGCAAACCAAGGGTCGCTTTTGCGGCCGCCACGGCCGCCTCTACAGCCTGCGGCGAGGTGGCGAAACGAGCGGCGCATCAGCTCTGCTGCTGCAATCCGCCGATGATGCTGATCAATGGCATGAATAACGCGATCACGATCGTGCCGACGATCAGGGCCAGAAACACAATCATGATCGGCTCAAGCATGGAGGTCAGGCCGGCAACGGAGTTGTCCACTTCGTCGTCGTAGACTTCCGCGATCTTAAGCAGCATCTCGGGCAACTGACCCGTCTCCTCGCCGACATCGATCATGCTGATGACCATGGGCGGAAAAGCGCCACTCGCCTCCAGCGGTTGCACGATCGATTCGCCTTCCTTGACCGAGTCGTGCACCTGATTGATGGCGCCGGCGATGACAACGTTGCCGGCGGTCTCGCGAGTAATGTTGAGCGCCTGCAAAATCGGAACGCCACTTGTGACGAGCGTGCCGAGCGTTCGCGCGAAGCGGGAGATCGACGTCTTGCGGTTGAGATCGCCGAAAAGTGGGGCGCGCAATTTCAGGCTGTCGATCACGGCGCGCCCGCGGTTGGTGCGTGAGATGAATCTGTAGCTGGCGATGACCGCGACCAGCGCGCCGAGCAGGATAAGCCAGTGATCCTTAAACGTGTTGCTCACGCTGATGACGAACTGGGTGATGGCGGGGAGCGGCTTGTCCCCCAACATGTCGTGAAAGATCTGCTGAAACTTCGGCACGATGAAGACAAGCAGGAAGGACATGATGCCGAAGGCGAGAACGAGGACGATCGCCGGATAGATCATGGCGGCGGCCACTTTGTTTTTGACCTTCTGCGCCTTTTCCTGGAACTCAGCGAGACGGTTCAGAACAAGCTCGAGCACGCCGCCGAGTTCGCCCGCCTTGACCATGTTGACGTAGAGTTTGTCGAAGATGCGCGGGTGCTGCGCGAGGGCTTCGGAGAACGTGCTCCCGCCCTGAACCGCGTCGGCGAGTTGATCAATCGTCTTTTTTAAAACGACATCGCGTTCCTGCTTCGAGAGCACAGTGAGACCGCGAAGCAAAGGGAGGCCGGCATCAATCAGGGTCGCGAGTTGGCGGGTGAAAACCATCAGCGTTCTTGCCTTAACGGTTTTCTTTTCCCAAAGGACGATTCCCTTGCCTTTGCCTCTTGTGGACGGAGCGGCTTTCGCCGCATGCCCGCGGGTTTTCTTTTCCAGCGCGACGCCCTGATCGTCCTCATAAACGCTGGTCGGAAAATAGCCGGCCTTCCGGAGCTGACCGATCGCCTCGTTCGTCGAGGCGGCCTCGACCAGCCCGCTCGATTCATGACCGCGAGCATCGAGGGCGATGTAATTGAAGCGCGCCATGGGTGGGACGGCGAGGAGAATAGGGAAGCGGCAAAATTCTGTCGAGTAATTCTAACTGAATGTTAAGCGTGACGTCGCGTTGGGACCGGGGCGCCTCAGGTGTATTTCAGCACTTCCTCGATCGTCGTGTCGCCGTCGAAGATGCTGCGCAGGCCATCCTGCCGCAGGGTAACCATGCCAAGCTCGATCGCTCTTTGTTTCAGGACGACGGAGGGCGCGCGTTCGTTGATCAGGGCGCGGAGCGGGTCGTTGATTTTCATCAGCTCGTAAATGCCCTTGCGGCCTCGGTAGCCAGTTTGATTGCACTTGTCGCAGCCTTTCCCGTAATAAAAGTGCCGGTCGCCGATTTCGTCAGGCGAAAGATTCAACTGGGCAAGCAGTGATTCGTTAGGCTGATAGACTGCGCAGCAATCGGGGCAGATGCTGCGGAGCAGACGCTGGCCGAGGACGGCTTCGAGGGTGGAAGAGATGAGGAACGGTTCGACGCCCATGTCGATCAGGCGCGCGATTGCGCCGGGCGCATCGTTCGTATGCAGAGTGGTGAAAACGAGGTGCCCGGTCAGCGAGGCCTGGATGGCGATTTGTGCCGTCTCGAGGTCGCGCGTTTCACCGACCATGATGCGGTCGGGGTCCTGGCGCAGGAAAGCGCGCAGGACGCGCGCGAAGCTGAGACCGATCGCCTCGTTCACCGGAACCTGCATCACGCCCTCGAGATCGTACTCGACCGGTTCTTCCGCGGTCAGCAGCTTGGAATCGATTGTGTTGATCTTGCGCAGGCAGGAATAAAGCGTAGTCGTTTTCCCGGAACCGGTCGGGCCGGTGACGATGAAGATTCCGTTCGGCCGTTGGATCAGTTCGAGGATGCAATTGAGGATGTAATCGGGCATTCCCAGGCTCTCGAGATCAAGATTGACCGTAGAGCGATCGAGCACGCGGAGGACGACGCTCTCGCCAAATTGGGTCGGCAAAGTCGAGACGCGCAGATCGACGACGCGGCCCGCGATGTTTTTCTGGATCCGACCATCCTGCGGCAAACGGCGCTCGGCGATGTTCATGTTTGCCATCACTTTGACGCGCGAAATAACCGGGAGCGCGAGGTGGCGCGGCGGTGGCGCCATTTCGTAAAGCGCGCCATCGACGCGATAGCGGACTTTGAACTCGTTCTCGAACGGCTCGAAGTGGATGTCGCTCGCCCGGTCCTGGATCGCCTGATAAAGAATCAAATCGACAAAGCGAATGATCGGGGTGGCGTCGGCTTCCACCTCGACGTCGCCGCCGGTTGCCTTCTGACCCGCGAGCGTCATCAGCTCGCCGGCTTCGCCGAGCTGCTTGAGGATGTCCTCCATGTTGGAGGTGTCCTCACCGTAGTGTTTGTGCAGGCGGTCTTCGATCTGCAGGCTGGGCGCGAGCACGACTTCTATGTCACGGCCAAGGGCGAAGCGCAGATCTTCGACCGTCTCGGTATCCAGCGGATCAACCAGCGCGAGGCGAATGGCCGTGCCCGCCTCGGCGATCGGCAAGGCGCGGTGTAAACGCGCCAGTCCGGCCGGAATCAGACGCAGGATGTGGGGAGTGAATTCGACCGTGCCGAGATCAATTACCGTCGTCCCGAGCGCGTCGGCGATCGTGCGGTAGAACTGTGCTTCGTCGACAATGCCGTGATCGACCATGGCCTGCTCAATCGCCTTCCCATTTTGCGAGGTTTCGAGCAGGACATCCTCGGCCTGGGCATGGTCCATCAGACCCTGGTCGATGAACAGATCAGCGAGACGTTCGTTGTTCATTCGTCAGGCGGAAGTCAGGCATCTTGCCTGACTCGGCGAGCAGCCTTCAAGCCTGCCCGCAACCGGCCGGGCAGGATGGCCGGCCGCCGAATCAGTTGAGACGACTGACTTCCGTATCGTTCGCCATCCGTTTCCATGATCTAATTCGCATCTCCGAACGTAATTGAAATCACTTCTTCCGCGCTCGTTAGGCCAGCGAGGACCTTGCGCATTCCGTCTTCGCGCAACGTCCGCATCCCGAGCTCGCGGGCGCGCTGGCGCAGGATCATGGTCGAGGCGCGCAGGTTCACCATCTGGCGCACTTCATCGTCGATCTCGAAAATTTCGAAAATGCCCATCCGCCCTTTGTAGCCGGTCTGCCGGCATTGCTCGCAACCGACTGGCCGCATGACACTGGCTTCCCTCAGTTGCGAGGCTTCGATCCGCAGGGCGCGCAATTCCGATTCCGAGAGAAAACCAGGTTCTTTGCAGTTGAGGCAGAGTCGCCTAACGAGTCGCTGGGCCATGATCGCGCGGAGAGAGGTTGCGACGAGAAACGGCTGCACCCCGATGTCGATCAGGCGGGCGACGGCAGCGGGCGCATCGTTCGTATGGAGAGTGCTGAAAACGAGGTGACCGGTGAGGCTGGCATTGGTCGCGATCGAGGCGGTCTCGAGGTCGCGGATTTCACCGATCATGATGATGTTCGGCGCCTGGCGCAGGATGGAACGGAGCGCCGCCGGGAAAGTCATGCCGATCTCGGAATTCACCTGCACCTGGTTGATCCCGTTCATCTGATATTCGACCGGCTCTTCCACGGTGATGATCTTGCGATCAGGTTTGTTGATGGAATTGAGGCACGCGTAAAGCGTGCTCGTCTTGCCGGACCCGGTCGGGCCGGTGACTAGCAGAATGCCATCGGGCGCGCGCAGAAGGCGCTCGAAGGTTTCCTGGTCGTCGCTCAGGAAACCAAGCTCGGGCAAACCGAGGAGCAGACTCGTCTTGTCGAGCAGGCGCAGAACCACGCTTTCGCCGTGGTTGGTCGGAATAGTCGAAACGCGCAGGTCGATGGATTTGCGACCCATCTTGAGCTGGATGCGGCCGTCCTGCGGGAGACGCTTCTCCGCGATGCTGATCGAGCCGCTCATGATCTTGAGGCGGCTGATGATGGCGGACTGCAACTTCTTGGGCGCCGATTGCATTTCGTGCAGGACGCCGTCGATCCGGAAGCGGACACGGAAACTTTTCTCGAGCGGTTCGAGATGGATGTCGCTCGCGCCAAGCTTGTGCGCCTCGAGCAGAAGCATCGAGACCATACGGATGATCGGCGCGTCGCCACCCTCGCCTTCCAGAAGTTCGACGCCCTCGATGATGTCGATTTCATCAAGCGCGGCGTCACCAATTTTCTGGCGTAAGACGTCGACTGCTTCCTCGGCGCTGCCGTAATACTTGACGAGAGCCTCGCGAATTTTCTCCGGCGTCGTGCAGACCAGCTCGATCTCGCGTTTCAACAGGAAGCCGAGGCTGTCGACGCTGTCGATGTCGAGCGGATCACCGGTCGCGACGACAAGGCCCTGTCCGTTGCGCGCGATCGGGATCATTCTAAAACGGCGCGCCTCCCGCGGCCTGATTTCATCGATCACGTCCTGCGGGACAACGATGTCGGCGAGATCAATCCAACTCATCTCGGCCTGGGCAGCAAGGCTCCGGGAAACATCGTCGGCCGATACCAGTCCCTGCCTGACGAGCACGTCGACCACGCTTTTCTCGCCGTTGAGACTGGCCCGGGCTTCGTCGATTTGCCAACGGGTCACCAGCCCGGCGTTGCGCAGAAGATCGAGAAGCTGTTCTTCGTTAGGCGGGGGCAACATGAGCGAAGTATGATCGCCGTCGGGACGCCAAAAGGGAAGGATGAAAGCGTTAACACCGCGCAGCCTTCTTGAGGCTGATCAGGCGCCCGAGCACGCTACATCCCTCGAGATCTTGCCGTCGTTCGACTGCGAGGAGGAACCTAGGCTTCCGGTTGGATTGCGAACCCGACACTCGGCTCCGCCTCGCCCGTAACCTGCGTCTGGTCCTGCAAATATGTTCGACCTTTGTAGAATGGTGCAACGATTGCGAACAGGACAGCAGTGCCCAGCATCACCCAGACAAAAAACATGAAGTAACTGGCGCCTTGTAGTTTCACGGTGCCGTCTGGGTTTTGAATGAAGAAATTGACCGCGGCGGTGAATTGATTGCCGAGCGAAACCGCGAGCAGATAGGTACACATAATCAGTGATTTCAGCTTCACCGGGCCCTGGGTGTAAGAAAACTCGAGGTGCGTGGGTGAGACCAGCGTTTCGCCCGCCGTCAGAACGACAAACGCCCAGACCTGCCAGATGATGCTCGGTCGAGCGCCGGCGTCGATGCGCGTCTGAATCATCGCGACAATAAGAAAAGAAGCGGCAGTGACGAATAATCCGGCCCCGATTTTACGAAGCGGCGTCAACCGAACGAATTTCTCCACAAACGGATAAAGCCAGTAGGAAAATACCGGCAGCATGATCAAAATGAAGATCGGATTCACCGTCTGGATCTGCGAGGAGAGCCACTCGATCCCGAACAAGTGCCGATCCATCGACTCCGCCTGGATAATCCAGGAAGAGAAATTCTGCTGCCAGAGCGCCCAGAAAATCATCACGAATGGCACCGGCATGAGAATGTTCAGAATAATTTTCCCGGTTTCCTTGTTGAAAATCGCACGCGCATAATTACGCAGCCCGACTGGCGGGATGTGGACGAATTTCTTGCGTCCCAACCAAAAAATGAGCGTCGCGATGGCCATGAAGACCCCTGGGAGACCAAAGGCGACGTCGGGACTGTGCAGGCGCGGACTTTCCAGAAAACTGACAACACCCGGCGGAAGCTTGGCGATCATTCCCGCCGGATCGGCTTGGTAGGGCGCCAGCAGCCACGGGATCAAGGAGGGTGGAAATGAACGAGCCGGCATTGATGGAAAAATAAAACCAATTAAAGACACGAGTGAGCAAGTGCTGGTTCGTTTCGCCAAATTGATCGCCCACGTTGGTCGAGACGCACGGCTTGATTCCGCCTGCGCCAATCGCGATTAAGGAGAGGCCGATCGCGAGGAGATAGCGAGGCTCGATCGCGTGCGCGATCGGCGAACCAATCAACGCTAGGACGGCGTGTCCGGCGCAATAGACAATCGAGATCCAGAAAACGACCCAGAACTTCCCGAAGACCGCGTCGGCCAGGACCGCTCCGACGATCGGCAAAATATAAAGCAACGAGACGAAGGTGTGATACCACGCCTCGGCCTGTGCCGCCGGCATCGTGCTCAGGTGCCCCATCCGGTCGAGGAGGTACTTGGTCATGAAGATGGTCAGGATGGAATTCATCCCGTAATAGGAGAAGCGCTCGGCCGCTTCGTTGCCGACGATATAGGGCACGCCCGGCGGCATGGTCGGTGATCTTAGGCGGCGAGGTGAGATACTTGGTTTTGGCCATGACGCTCCTTTTCGTTAGGGCGCGATCGACTCGTTAGGGCTTCTGAGTCGGGAAAAAATCCGCCGGCGTGGCCGAAATGGCCGGGGCCGCTGGTTCCGCTTTGGCTGCCTCTTCGGCCGACTTCGAGCGGATGGAAATGCTCTCTTTGCAGCTCCGGGCAGTTCGCCTGAGGTGATGGCGTTCGCAGGAAGTGAAAACGAGAAGCAAACCAGCCAGCGCCGCCGAGCGGAAACGACCGAGAACGAAACATGCGCGAGGAGAGTAAGAGGCGAGTGGCGCGCGGTGCAACAAAAACTTGGTCGAGCCGTCGTGCGCCCATCATGAAGTTCGGCCAGCGACCTCACCTGTCTCATCCGATTACACAAGAAGCGTTACGCACCGCTGATTGCGTCGCGCGCGACCAGTGCCAGCTTAGGCGCATGCCGAACCGAATCCTGTGCTTGATTTTCGTCTCACTTTTTTGCCTAACGATTGCGCCGATGAGTCCGGCGGCGCCGGCGAAACGCAATATCACGGAGAAAGATCTCTTCTCTTTCGTCTGGATCGGCGATCCGCAAATTTCGCCTGACGGATCGCGGGTTGCCTACGTGCGCGTGACCGCGAACGAAAAGAAGGACGGCTACGACACTTCCATCTGGGTCGTCGCCACCGCGGGCAACGAGCCGGCGCGGCAGTTGACGAGTGGACCGCACGACAGCGCGCCACGCTGGTCGCCAGATGGGACGTGGGTGGTCTTCACCCGCGCGCTCGAGAAAGAGGGCAAGCAACAGCCGCCACAGCTCTGTCTCCTCTCGATGTCCGGCGGCGATGCCTTTACCTTCACCGATTTGCCGAAAGGCGCGGGTAATCCGAAATGGTCACCCGACGGCAAGTCGCTCGCGTTTACAAGCGGCTCAAATCCTGAAGACCTGGCGAAACAGGCGAAGAAGAAAAAGCAGGAAGAACAGGCCAAAGCCGCGGCGGCTGCAACTTCGCCGAGTCCTTTACCTAACGAAAAGAAAAAAGAAGGGGAAGCGGCGGCGGAAGAGCATGAGAGCGACGTCCATGTCATTACCCACGCCGTCTATCGCGAAGACGACGAGGGTTACCTCGACGCGAAACGGCCGGATCATCTCTGGGTCGTGACGGTGCCGGGGAGCGCGGATGAGAAAGTCGAGCCGTGGCAATTAACCCGCGGTCGTTTTGACGAGGGCAACGCCACCTGGTCGCAGCGATGGCCGCCAGATTTACTTTACCTCCCGGCACGTCGACGAGCCTTACTATGAGCTGCCGAAAACGGAGCTGTATGTGGCTCCGGCCAAGGGCGGCGACTCCAAACTGCTCACCACCATCCCGATGGCCATCCGTAATTTGGCGCTCAGTCCGGATGGGAAACGGGCCGCCTTCATCGCCTCGACGAACGAGCCGGTGAATTCCTACACTCAGCCCGATCTTTGGACGATCGATCTGATTGCCGGCGCGCAGCCGGTCAACCTCACGACTGGGTTTGACTTCGATGCCGGCGATAGTGTTTTCGGCGACAACGGTGCGCCGCGCGGAATTGGAAGCAACGTTCCGCTGTGGACCTCGGATGGCAAAAGCATCGTGGAGATTTACGCCCGGGAAGGCCGCACGCAGCTGGCATCGTTTGATGCCGCGAATGGAACCGTCGCCGATCTCACGCATGGCGACCAAGCCGTTACGCGTTACTCAGCGACCGCGGATGGAAAGAAAATCGTCCTCCTGATTTCAACCCCGACGCGAATCAACGATCTTTTCTTCGTCGATTCGTCCAACACCGCCCCGCGCCAGCTCACGCATGCCAATGACGCGCTCTTCAACCAGCTCAATCTGACCGAGCCGGAGGAGATTTGGTACGAAAGCTTTGATGGCAAACGGATCCAGACCTGGGTGCAAAGGCCGCCGGGATTTGATCCCACGAAAAAGTATCCGCTGATTCTCGACATTCACGGCGGACCGCACGCGGCCTACGGCTACATCTTCGAGCACGAGTTTCAGTGGATGGCGGCCAAGGGCTATGCCGTCCTCTATCCCAATCCGCGCGGCAGTACCAGCTACGGACAGCAATTCGGGAATGTCATTCAATACAAATATCCGGGCGACGATTTCAAAGATCTGATGGCCGCGGTCGACGAAGTCGTTAGGCGCGGTGGGATCGACGACAAGAAAATGGGCGTGACCGGTGGCAGCGGCGGCGGCCTTCTGACCAACTGGGTTGTCGGCCACACCGATCGCTTCGCCGCGGCGGTCGCGCAGCGCGATATCGCGAGCTGGGCCGACTGGTGGTACACGGCTGACTTCACCCTTTTCCAGCCGAGCTGGTTTAAGACCCCGCCGTTCAAGGACGAAGAAGGCGATTTCAAGGCCCGCTCGCCGATCACCTACATCAACAACGTGAAGA
>CAVZNJ010000002.1:0-109763 GCA_963776615.1 uncultured Verrucomicrobiae bacterium | reverse complement strand
TCAGCGATATCTGTCTTCGCCCGCAGGCAGCGCGTGGCGGTCGATTGGGAGCTGTAACACAGGCCGCTGGCCTGTCCCGTAATGGGGGCGCCCCGCCCGCATGTCGCCTTAAACGGCAGGCCGGGCGCCCGCACGACCCGACAGGCGAGACGCCTGTGTTACGATTTCTACCTCAACCGGGAGGCAATGATTGATCATGTAGCTGCCACGATCGGGATCGTGCTCCATCGGCTGGGTGCGATCGCGCGAATCGGTCGCCCGGGCCAGCAGACTGCAGAGCCCGGGTGCGCGCGGCACCCGCCAGTCGTAATGCCAGAGCCGCCAGCTGTTCGGCGGCGGATTCTCACCTAACGACGCCTCCGCCCACCTTTGCCCGCCATCGACGCTGATTTCCACCCGTGCGATCTCCGCGTCCGCCGTCCAGGCCGCCCCGCTCACACGGCAATTTGTGCCGGCCGCGATAATCTCGTGCCTGCCCGGCCGGGCGATGGCGGCCTTGATCAGCATCTCCGTGATCGGAACGATGCGCGCGCCGCCCGCTCCACGTTCCCAGAAAGTATAGTCGACCGTCTGGTAATACCCATGAAACGGCTGCTCGGTTGCAATAATGCGCTGGAGCCATTTCACCGCCGCCATCCCGTACCAGCCCGGAACGATGGCGCGGAGCGGAAACCCGTGCATCGGAGAAAGCGGTTCGCCGTTCATCCGCAGGGCAAGGAGAACGTCATGGAGCGCTTTGCCTAACGACAAGCTGCGCGCGTAGCAAATCGTCCCGGCCGGTCGCGGCGGCTCGGCAATCGCTCCGCTGTCCGCTCCTTCCAGGATGACTTCGCAAGCCTGCGACGTGCAACGCGCCTCGCGGAGCAGTTCGCCTAACGAGATCCCGGTCCATTCCGCGTTGCCGACCGCGCCCATTTCCCACTGCACGCCCTTGACCTTTGGTTGAAGAAAAATGCGGCTGTTGCCGGCGCATTCCATCGTCGCCGCCACCGTCCTCTGCGGCCGGGCCAGCAGGTCGTCGTAGGACAATTTCAATGGTTGCTCGACCGCGCCTTCGATTTGCAAACGCCAATCTGGCAGATCGATCTGCGGAACGGGGAAATGGGAGCGGACATAAAACTTCTCGTTAGGCGTGATCGGCCCGTCGAGCGTGCCGAACGGCATCTCGAGGTTGGCCGGTTCTTTTTCGCGGATGATCATGTAGCCTTGAGATTACGCCAGGCAGTTCTTGGAAACCCAGCGCAAATAGTCTGGCAGGCCACGCTCGACCGGCAGCGCGATGATCTCGGGCACCTCGTAGGGATGAAGTTGTCGCAACGTGTTCTCCAGCGCTGCGTAGCGCACCGCCGAGGTCTTGAAGAGGACCAGAGTCTCATTCGCGGTTTCCACCTTCTTCTCCCACCAATAGATCGACTCGACCGGCGGCAGGATATTGGCACATGCCGCGCACTTTTCCTCGACCAGCTGGCGCACGATGCGCCGCGCCGTAGCGACATCCGGGAAAGTGCTGAGCACGAACAGGACTTCGTCTGCCATGATGTCGTCAGCCAACCGCGACCGCCGCGTGGCGGCAAATCCAGCCGCCCGCAACTACCATGTCGCCGTCGTAACAGACCGCCGCCTGCCCCGGCGTGACCGCCTTCTGCGCTTCGCCCAGCCTGACGAGTGCGCGACCGCTCTCGAACGGAGTGAGCGTGGCCCTCGTTCCGGGATGACTGTAGCGGATCTTTACCGTCACGGCGAGCGGCTCGTCCGCCTCCACCCGACTGCTCCAATTGACCCGCTCGACTTCAAACTCCTCTACCAGCAGGTCCTCCGCCTCGCCGACGAAAACGCGGTTGGTCTGCGAATCGATATCGACGACATAGCGCGGCCGGGGCGAACCGCCGGGCAGACCTTTGCGCTGACCGATGGTGAACATCTCAATCCCTTCATGGTCGGCGAGAAAATTGCCGGAGAGATCGTAGATTCCGCCCCGATGAAATTCAGTTTCGCCGAGATGGCCGCGGAGGAACGCCTTGTAATCGTTCCCCGGAACGAAACAGATCTCCTGACTGTCAACCTTGTCCGCGACCTTCAGGCCTAACGAGCGCGCGATCTCGCGAATCTGGGGCTTGGACATCCTGCCGAGCGGCGTCAGCGCGCGACGCAGTTGCGGCTGACGCAGGCTAAAGAGGAAGTAGGACTGGTCTTTGCGCGGATCGCGCCCTTTGCGCAGGATGGCGCGATCGGCCTCATGCTCAATGATGGCGTAGTGACCGGTCGCGATGTAATCGCAGTCCAACGCGCGCGCCTTTTCCCAGAGGCTGCCGAACTTGAGCTTCTCGTTGCACATCACGCAGGGATTCGGGGTCCGCCCCGCCTGGTATTCGCTCGAAAAATAGTCGATCACGACGCGCTCGAAACTGGTCCGCCTCATCGACCACGTAATGCGGGATACCCAACGAATGGGCGACCCCGCGCGCGTCCGCGATCGCCTGCGGCCCGCAGCATTTGTCCTCCGCCCGCGAGATACAGTCCTGCGGCCAGACCTTCATCGTCACGCCGACAACGTCGTATCCCTGTTCGCGCAGCAAATAGCCCGCGACGCTGGAATCGACTCCGCCGCTCATACCGAGGAGGACGCGCTCTCTCTTTGCGTTCATCGAACGCCCAAAGTCGGCGCAATTGCCGGGATGGTCAACGCGACGGCGACAAGTCTCTGCTTGTCATCCTGAGCCGCAAAGACGGCGAACGATCTCGCAATTGCAATCCAAGTGTCCTGGCGAAAGAACGCGCCTGCTACCCTCGCGAGGTCCCTTGCCGCGCTGCGCCGGCTCGGGATGACAACTAGGCAGGACGTACCGGGACGCTGACAAACTTGCTCCCGCGCAGGGTGAAACGCCACGGAAAATCCTGCGCGCGACTGATGCCGATCCGCGAATCGGCCACGACCTCGACCTGATCGTTAGGCCGAGGCCGGAAAGAATGCGCCGGGTCGGAGGAGAGATCGATTTCGTGATAACGCTTTGTGATCGCGAGCGCCTGGGTCAGCTTGCCAGGCCCGGAGCAAAGCCGGCGCAGCGCCTCCACCCCACGCCGTTTCCGCATCAACGAAAGTCCCCGCCGCGGCTCGATTGCGCGAATGAGGATGAGCCCATCGCGCGGTCCGCCTTTCACGAGCACATTCAGCATCCAGTGCACGCCGTAGTTGAAATAAATGTAGCAGGCGCCCGGCTTGTTTCGCCTAACGAACTCGCGCGCGCTCGGCCGCTTGAAAGTGTGACTGGCCTCGTCGCCCTCCACCAGATACGCTTCGGTCTCGACCACAATTCCTGCGCACTTTCCCCAGATGAGCCCGGTGCCGATCAGGTTCTCGGCGCACTGCAAGGGATCGACCTGGAAAAAGGAATCGGGCAACACGCCGGCAGATTAGCACCTCAGGCGCGGAGTGAAATCAAAGCGCGCGACCGGGTCGAATCCACGACCGCTCTCAGTTTTTTCTTCTGTAAGCGATCTTGCCTGGCAGGCAAATGAATTCCTCAGTCCCGCGCCACCAGATCGGGGTTGATCTTTTCAACTTCCTCCGCACCAGCCCAAACTGCGGGATGCCTTCGTTCCTGAATTTCCTCACCGGCCCTCAGGGAGTCGGATCGGACGACTCCCGGTGGCGTTATTGCTTAATCCCGAATTACGGGAGGTGATGGTTCTTGTTCGCCTTGAGCAAGTTTTTGTCCTGGACGTTAATCGTGCCGCTTATATCAAGATCGTTGCGGAAGTTGGCGCCAGTAACAGTTACACCCTTGTTGGCCCCAATCGAGTTCTTGTCAGGAAGGTCAGTCGAGCCGTCCCCGTTGACGTCGCCGATCAGGAAGCTGAACGGCACGTCACCATGCGGCATTCCGTCGCCGTTGATGTTCTCCGTGTGCAAAACGACCGTTTGAATATCGGTCACGCCCGTGAGAGCAGCTGTCATCTGGTTACCGCTGAAGGTAATCGCACCGACGGTGGCTGTCCCACTCAGCACGGTTACTGCACCCGAAGTCACCGGTGCGTCGAAGGTGAAGACAGCGTTGTAGGTGCTCGAGCTGCGATCTTCCACGCCCGGCGTGCCGGTGAGCGGCATGTTAATGTCGAAGGTGCCGGCTGGGTACCCGTGAGTCAAGCGCGAGGCCGCGCTAAGCAGGGCGCCCGTGCCCGGGCAGTCGCGTAACAAGATCGACACGTTGTCTAAGGCCCCGTTGGCCGTGGCGAGATCTTGCAGGCCGTCGCCATTGAAATCACCCACCGCCACTGAGAATTGCCCACCGCCGACGTGGAAGTTTGTGGCGGCACCAAAATTGCCTGTGCCATCGCCCAGCAAGATCGACACGTCGTTTGAGTTGACACTGGTCACGGTGAGGTCTTGGTTGCCGTCGCCATTGAAATCACCCACGGCTACTTTGTAAGGTTCAGTGCCAACAGTGAAGTTTGTGGCGGCACTGAAAATGCCTGTGCCATCGCCCAACAAGATCGACACGTCGTTCGAGAAAAAGTTGGCCGTGACGAGGTCTTGGTTGCCATCGCCATTGAAATCGCCCACCGCTACTGACTGAGCAGAATCGCCAACAGGGAAGTTTGTGGGACCGCTGAAATTGCCTGTGCCATCGCCCAGCAAGATCGACACGTTGTTTGGGCCATTGTAGTGGGTCACGGCGAGGTCTTGGTTGCCGTCGCCATTGAAATCGCCCACCGCTAATGACCGAGGTTCAATGCCAGCAGGGAAGTTTGTGGCGGCGCTGAAATTGCCTGTGCCATCGCCCAGCAAGATCGACACGTTGTTTGAGTCGATTGAGTCGAGGTTGGCCACGGCGAGGTCTTGGTTGCCGTCGCCATTGAAATCGCCCACTGCTACCGAGCCAGGACCGGCGCCAACAGTGAAGTTTGTGGCGGCACCGAAATTGCCTGTGCCATCGCCCAGCAAGATCGACACGGTGTCTGAGTGTGAGCCGCGATTGGCCACGGCGAGGTCTTGGTTGCCATCGCCATTGAAATCACCCACCGCTACTGAGGAAGGTAAATCGCCAACATTAAAGTTTGTGGCGCCGCTGAAATTGCCTGTGCCATCGCCCAGCAAGATCGACACGGTGCCTGAGAAGGAATTGTTGGCCACGGCGAGGTCTTGGTTGCCATCGCCATTGAAATCGCCCACCGCTACGGAAAAAGGAGCATCCCCGACAGCGAAGTTTGTGGCGGTTGGGAAGGAAACCGGGTTGCATGTCACTGGCGTCGTTACTGTGAGCGTGAACGTCTTGCTTGCGGTGGCACCACCGCCGTCGAAAGCGGTGACAGTCACCGTGTAGGTCCCCGCCGGATGCGCGTCCGTCACCCGCACCACACCCGTCGTCGGATCGCCTGCCAGCGTACCGTTAAAATCGGTCGAGGTGGAAACATTGATGCTCGTGGTATCGGTCGGCGCCGCATCAGGGGTCACCGTCGTGTCGGTGCTCAGCGGAAGGGATGTGTCTGGATAGTTGCCGAGTGTCGGGGTTGTGAGAATTCCTTCCGAATGAACCCCGGGCCGGCCAGGCCCGGAAGCTTCTTTCGGATTGGTGGACGCCGCGCTGGCCAGCCAGATCGCAGAGGCAAAGAGCAAAGCGACCGAAAAGGTGATTTGGAGCGCCGCAGCGCGGGTGGACCTATTTTGTTGTTTCTTCATGAGCTTCGATGTGGTTGCTTATCGTCAGGTGAATTGATGCAGATTGCAGGGATCGGTGGTTGTCCAGTTACAGCGTCTCACCGGTAGGGTAACATTCGCAAGGGACCCGGGACGGAAGGCGTTTGTGATCATTTCCTCTTCTTCTTGCAAGGCGGTCTCAGTCGACAACCTCAGAAGAGCAGGAGGAGAACGGCAAGCCACAAAGCCTGCGGTCGTCCTGCTGGAAATCCTCGCGGGAGGTCAGCTAAAAGCCTTCAACCATATATGGTAAGGTGAATTCCGCGCCTGCCACAAGGCTAATTTTACGAATGCGCCCAGCCAGTGCGAATTCGCACTCACGCCGCCGAAGGGAGCGGTGCGCACAGCCGAACCCTTTCGATCGTTTTATGACGAACGAAATAGGCAATGACGGCCTCGCGGGTCTGGATCGGATGAAAGGTGCGCCGCGCCTCGGGTTTTTCGAGCATCTCGCGCAGTTTCATGAAGCGATGACCGCCGCTGCTGGCATCAAAGGTATTCATCGCAATGCGATAGCGCCGGGCGGGATCGAGCGGGCGACCGTCGACCAGGCGCAGATTCGTTAGGCGACGATTTATTCCCTCACCGGTGACGTTGAACCGGAAGCCCACCAGACTGCGCGTTTCGCGATTTTCGAGGACTTCTTCCATCATGACGCTGAGTGCAACCGCATCCAGCTCGGCCGTAACGAGAAAATTTTCGTAAGGCAAAATCGTCCAGAGATCGCCCACCGTCTTTGGACCTTTCTCGACCGCATGCTCGTCGAACAAGCCGTGGAAGACGCCGTCAATCGTCAGGCCACCTTCCTCTAGGGCTTCCGAGATCGCGGCGGCAATAAGAATGGCGACCGCGCATGGCTCGCCGGGCGGGGCTTTTGCGCTCAGCGTATCGGCCAACTCTCCCACAGGTTCGGCCAACGTCGCACTCGCATGGTCAAGCTGTGCCTGGGTTCGACTCAAAATGACCGGATCGAGCGCGGCGCGATCGTCCATCAGTTCGGTCCGCGCTTCCTGGTGCAGCAGCTTCCTGGAATTTCGGTCGAAAAGCAGATCGACCCGACCAACATGAATCCCGAAGTGATCGGCCTGGGTCAGGATCACGCCGTTCGTCAGGCGGCTAGAAATCGCCTGGTGAGTGTGGCCCGCGATGAAAACCGCGGCTTCCGGAAATTCGAGAGTCAGAGAGATGGCGCGATTGGCGAAATCGTCGCCGCCCGTTCGTTCCTTCAATCCCATATGTCCAGCGAGGACGATGGCATCCGCGCCTAACGACTTTGCCTGACGAATGGCACGGCGCGCAGCATCAACCGGGTCCTGGAAGTCGATTCCTTCCGTGAACCTCGGCAGAAACCAGAAGGGCATGCCCGGAGTCGTCAGACCGATGATCGCCAGCTTGATTCCAGCAATCTCCTTGAGGATGAAGGGCTGAATGCGACTAAACGGATGGCCTCGTTCGTCGAATGCGCCCGCTGGCTTTCCTTTCAACGCGGTATTGGCAGCGAGGACCGGCATGGTGGAACGCGCGACGGCGTGGAGAAACGGCGCCATTCCCCAGTCGAACTCGTGATTACCGACGATCCAGGCGTCGTAACGCAGCAGATTAAAGAGATCGATCATCATTCGCCCCTCGTCGCGGAGGGCGAACTGCGTGCCTTGATAAACGTCGCCGATATCAATCAGGAGCGACTGGGGATTTTCCCGGCGCCAAAGCGCGATCTGTGTCGCACACCGCGCGAGGCCGCCCAGGTCGGGACGACCGTCATAATCCGCTGTCGGCAGGATGTGACCATGCAGATCGGTCGTGTGAAGAATCGAAAGTCTGACGATATCCGGCGACAACTCCTGCGCCGCCCGCAGCCACGGCGGGGCGAGCAGAGCTGTCGCCGCACCACCGACGAGCTGGAGAAACCGGCGGCGATCTGGAGACGGAACCCGCACGACCTTCGATTTTTGACGGCATTCAGTCGGAGGACAATCTTTTTCGCACCATGAAACTTGAGGGGATCGATCACGTCGCAATCGCCGTTCCCGATCTGGATCAAGCGATCGCCTGGTATACCGAGGTCCTCGGATTTCGGCGACAATACGCGGACGAATGGAGCGGTGTGCCGGCTTTTATCGGCCTTGGCTCGACGGCCATCGCCCTTTTCCCGCAGCGGGAAAAGTCCGGTGGCAGCCCGATGCGCGGCGGCCCGCTGTTGCATCTCGCTTTTCGCACCGATCGGCCAGGATTCGTTAGGGCGCGGGAAGAATTGAGGCGTCGCAGAATTTCCATTCGCTTCGAGGATCACGAAATCGCGCACTCGATTTACTTCCACGACCTGAACGGCCTCCCGCTCGAGATCACGACCTACGATGTAGTCCGAAAAAACGACGAAGGGAGCGGGTGACGAGACTCGAACTCGCGACGTCCTCCTTGGCAAGGAGGTGCTCTACCACTGAGCTACACCCGCGGCCGCAATGGCGGAGAGCAATAATGTCCAGCGGTTCGAGCCGCGCAAGGCTTTATTCCCTTCTTCGCACACGGGGGATCGGCTCGGAAACTATTGCCAAGTAGATCCACAGTTTGACGGGTGGTGTTACAATCCCGCTCATGTCCACGCTCCATGCCTCCGTCGGTGCCCTTTTTGTGCTGCAACTTTTTGTCTCGGCCTTTTTCGGGATTCTTTTTCTTCAATCCGGCATCGACAAGGTCGTCGATCGGCGCGGCAATCTGGAATGGCTAACCGGTCACTTCGCCAAGAGTCCGCTCGCCGGGATGGTTCCGCTTTTGGTCAGTGTCATTACCATTCTGGAGCTGTCGGCCGGCGCGCTGAGCGCGATCGGTTGCGTGATTGTCTTGTTGCGCCGCGATGTCACCATTGCTTTCTATGGCGCGGTCCTTTCCGGACTTGCGTTGCTCGCGCTTTTTTTCGGTCAGCGCATGGCGAAGGATTATGCGGGTGCCGCCGCGCTCGTGCCGTATTTCCTGGTTGTAATCGCAGCCATCATCTGGCTTGGACAAAGCTGAAGGCGTCAGCTGCAATCTTCCTCGCGCTGACGCTGGGGGCCGTTGCCAGAGCGGAAAACAGGCTCGCTCCCCCGCCCGCCGGCAAGCTTTACCAAGGCCTCTTTTTTAGCGCGCCCACCCCGGGCAGCGACGATGAGAATGAACACAACGTCACTCCGGGCGATGTCGATGCGTTCGAAAAGGCCGTCGACTCGAAAATCATCTGGGTTTATTTTTCCGACAATTGGTTTGAATCGCGCGCCTTTCTCGGGAAGACCTGCGAATGGATTCGGTCGTTAGGCAAGATCCCTTACATCCGCCTCATGCTGCGCTCGGACCTCGACCAGCGACACGCCGAAAAACAGTTCAGTTTGGCGAATATCTGTGCCGGCCGTTTCGATGATGATTTGCGGGCCTGGGCGACCGCGGCCCGCGACCTGGGCGGCCCGATCCTGATCGAATGGGGCACGGAGCCAAATGGCGAGTGGTTCGCCTGGAATGGGAAATGGAATGGCCATGCCGCGGGGCCGGCGCGCTACGTGGAGGCCTATCGCCACATCGTCGATGTGATGCGAGCCGCCGGCGCCACCAACCTGCAATGGGTCTGGCATGTGAACTGGGACGACGTGCCGGAAACGGATTGGAATCGGATGGAGCGCTATTTCCCTGGCGACACGTACTGCGATTGGATGGCGATCAGTGCCTACGGACCGCTGACCCCGCGCACGGCCGAAGTCGAGAGTTTTCGTGAAGAGATCGACCACGCCTATCCACGCCTGACGAAACTCGCGTCCAGCAAACCGATCATCGTAGCCGAGTTTGGTTGCGACATTCATCATCGCAAAATGAAGGCGGCCCAGTGGGCGCGCGACGCCTTGCAGGATCTCTTCTCCGGGCGCTGGCCAGCGATTATCGGCTTTGCCTGGTGGAACGAAAGCTGGGAAAACGATGACACCACCGCGCACAATTCCGATCTCAACGTTCTGCACGACCCGGCTCTGACCGCAGCCTTCCGGGAGGAGCTGGAGAAACATCGCGACCAGATCCAGGAAACGCCGCGCCTCGAGGAGAAACGTTAGGCGGCGGGGTTTTGCCAAATTGGCCGCGGGGTCCGATGCTCGGGGATGGTTCAGATCTCGATCGATTATACCGGGCAGCTGCATTGCAGCGCCAGGCACGGCCCCTCGGGCACGACTCTCTCGACAGACGCGCCGCTCGATAACCAGGGTAAAGGGGAAGCATTTTCTCCGACCGATCTCGTCGCGACCGCGCTCGGCACCTGCATCGCGACCACGATGGCAATTGTCGCCGAACGGCACGGGGTGGAATTGAAAGGAATGACGGTGCAGGTCACGAAAGAGATGGCGAACGATCCGCGCCGGATCGGGCGCCTAACGAGCGAGGTGCGTATCCCGCTGCCGGCCGATCATCCTAATCGTGAGCTGTTGGAGAAGACCGCCCTCGGCTGCCCGGTCCATCGCAGTCTGGCGGCGGGAATGGAACGGCCGACCGAATTTTTCTGGCAAGGCTAGTGGGTTGGAAGGCGATGCGCCTGCCCTAACGACGACAACTCGCGCAGTTCGCAGTTTGTTCGGGAGAGTGCCTCGCCTGGCGTATTTCTTACTGTCCGAGCACCCAGGCGAAGATTAATGGCACGCAAATCGTTGCATCGCTTTCGACCACGAACTTCGGAGTTGAGGCCGCGAGCTTGCCCCACGTGATTTTCTCGTTCGGCACGGCGCCAGAATAGCTGCCGTAGCTCGTCGTCGAATCGCTAATTTGGCAGAAATAACCCCACAGCGGCACCCCGGTGCGCTCCAGATCCTGGTGCAGCATGGGGACGACGCAGATCGGGAAATCGCCGGCAATGCCGCCCCCGATCTGAAAGAAACCGATTGAGCCCTCGCGGTTGCCTAGCTTCTTCGCGTTCTTCGTGTAGTAGTCCGCGAGCCGGGTCATGTATTCGATGCCCGTCCGCACGGTGTGCACGTTTCTCACGTCGCCGCGTATCACCGCCGCCGCATACATATTGCCGAGCGTCGCATCTTCCCAGCCAGGCACGATGATCGGCAGATTCTTTTCGCAGGCCGCGAGCAGCCAGGAATGCTTCGGGTCGATCTGATAGCTCTTCTTCAGCTTACCGCTGCGAAGAACCTTATACATGAACTCATGCGGAAAATAATGCTCTCCAGAGCGGTCGGCCGCGATCCACTCTTCGAGCACCGCCTTCTCGATCCGTCTCATCGCCTCCATCTCCGGGATGCAGGTGTCGGTCACGCGATTCATGTGCCGGGCGAGTAGTTGCTGCTCGTCCTGCGGCGTCAGCTCCCGGTAGTGCGGCACCCGCTCGTAATGATCGTGCGCGACGAGATTAAAAATATCCTCTTCGAGGTTTGCGCCGGTCGAGACGATCAGGTGCACCTTTTCGCGACGGATCATCTCGGCCAATGAGATGCCGAGCTCGGCCGTGGACATTGCGCCCGCGAGCGTCACCAGCATCTTGCCGCCGGCGGCGAGGTGTTCCTCATACCCCTTCGCCGCGTCGAGCAACGCCGCGGCGTTAAAATGGCGATAATTCCGCGCGATGAATTTCGAGACTGGGCCTTTTTTTGCCGCGATCTTGGCGTTGATCTCTTCTGGGCTTTTTGAGCGCCGTTTGGCTTTGGCTTTCATGACCTGGGCAACTCCGGTGGGTCGGGATAGAGCCAGCGCATGTAATCCGCCACGCCTTTTTCCAGCGGGAACTTCGGCTCATAGCCTAACGACTTGCGCACGCGGGTCAGGTCCGCCTCGGTGTGGTTCTGGTAGTGGGCGTGCGGATTGTCGAAATATTCCGGCTCGAAGTTTGTGCCTAACGTCCGGTTGAGAATCGCAATCAACTCGTTGAAGGAGCGCGCCTGGCCCGAGCCGAGATTGTAAATGCCGCTCTCCTTGGCCTCGAACGCGCGGAGCGTTCCCTGTACGATGTCCTTCACGTAAACGAAATCGCGCTTCTGCTCGCCGTATTTGAAAACGCGCGGGCGCTTTCCTTCCCTGATCTGCCGCGAGAGATGCAAAATCATGCTCGCCGGCACGCCTTTGTGCGCCTCGCGCGGGCCGTAAACGTTGAAATAGCGGAGTCCGACGATCTTCCAGTCCCGATCCTCCGCCGCCACGCGTCGCGCCAGATGATCCATGATCACCTTGGAGAAAGCGTAAACGTTCGCCGGGGCCGCCTCGTCGGCTTCCTTGTTCACCCCGCTCGCCGCGCCGTAGGTCGCTGCCGAGGAGGCGTAGACGATGCGGGTGCGATTCGGCTGGGCAAAACGAAGCAGTCGCCGAAAACTCTCCACGTTGTCGTGCACCTGCGGGTATTGGTCGTGCAAGGTCGTATCGGTGATCGAGGCCAGATGAAAAATTCCGTCGAACTTTTCGTCGCCAAATTGCGTCCGCCAGTCGAGCGAGGCGAGATCGGCGGCGACAAAATCGCCGCGATAACCGCGCAGGTTCTTGAAATCGCCGGAACGGAAATCATCAACCACCGTGAGGCGGGCGTCGGGGTATTTCTCCTGCAGAGCCAGCGCGAGATTGGAGCCGATGAAGCCAGCACCGCCGGTGACGAGAAAGTAGGGGTTTTGCAAGGGCATGGCGTCCAATTTTTGGGAGTCTGACAAATAAATCTTGAGCGCGGAAGCGCAACCTACTACTTCTGGGCGCAGTTCTTTGCGAGTTTGATTCGTGGATCGGCGCAAGAAATCCCGTTTGAACCGGGAGCAGTTGCGCTGCTGTAACTGGACACAACTTCCCACGAGCCAATCGTCATCTCGCGGCTGCGGGACGGCGGTGAAGGCGGGAAGAAGGACGAAGCCAGTTGAGAGCCGAGAGTTGAGAGTTGAGAGAAAACGCGGAAACGCGCGCCTTCTCTTCGTCCCTCAACTCTCAACTAAAAACTCTCAACTTCTTCAAACGCCAGGAGCCAGAATATTTGCCCGCTCCACCTCATTCGTGTGGTCTGCTGTAGCGGTGGTCTTTGATCGCCGGTCTTCTACACGCACCCCGCGACAAAACTTCTTCGCAAAAAGAAGAATGAGAGACGAAAGCGCCGCGCAAGTGACGAGTCCGCCTCTCACCATTGGAGGTAGATTGTCATGCAGATTGGAGGGAAATCAGATGCGGCGGCGCCGCACACTCGGGGGAGCGCGGGCGCCTCGCCCGCTGGCAACCGCGCCCGGCCGTTGCGGACTTTTGTCACACCCATGTTTAGGTGGACGGCGTCGCTTTGGCTGGCACGCGCATTTTGCATACGCTTCGGGGCGAAGCGCCCGCGCTCCCCAGACTTGGGCCTCGTCGTCCTGGTGATATTCGCGGTTTCGTTAGGTATCGCACACGCTCAGGACGAGCTCACTGCGCCGGAGACGGCCGAACTCGTCATCAGCGCGACCCGAATTCCAACCGTCGAAGATGAAACGCCAGCAAGCGTGAGCGTGATCACTTCGGAGGATTTTGATATCCACCAGACTGAACGCGTGGCCGACGCCTTGCGGGAGGTCCCGGGACTCTCGGTCGTGCAGAGCGGATCGCCGGGTCAACTCACGTCTGTTTTCACCCGCGGTTTGCGCAGCGAACACACCCAGGTTTTGATCGACGGCGTGCCGATCAACCAGGGTCTCGCCGGCCTTTTCAATTTCGCCGACCTGACGACGGACAACATCGAGCGGATCGAAGTCGTGCGCGGACCGCAAAGCACGATTTACGGGCCGAGGGCCATGGCTGGCGTGATTCAATTTTTCACCAAACAGGGAGGCGACATACCGGAAACGACGGCCAGTTTCGAAGGCGGCAGCTACGACACTTTTCGCGAGTACCTCGCCAGTTCCGGCAAGGTCGGGCAGGTTGATTATTCTTTTGCCGGGAGCCGGCTGGATACCGACAACGCTCGGCCTAACAATCAGTATCGGCTCTGGGATTTCATCGGCAACGTTGGCTGGTCGCCCAGTGACCAGTTGCGGATCAGCAGCCTTTTTACCTATTCGCTGGCCGACACGGGCAATCCCAACACGATTTTTGATCCGAAGCCGTACGACAACTTTCAGACGCAGCGCTGGTTAATCGCGCCACATCTCGATTGGCGGCCATCCGACGAATGGGAGCACAAGCTGATTTTCGCCTACGACGAAGAACGACAGGTGAACGATCCCAACCAGGATGGCTTCGTCGGGCCGACCGACGCGCTCTTCACGCGCCTGACAATCGATTATCAAAACAACTTTCGACCGACGAACTGGCTCACCGTGACTTCCGGTTTCTTTTTCAACGAGGTCAAAGCCGGACAGAAGCGGCCCTTCATCTCGCAGGATTTCGGGCCGCAACCAACCTTCATCAGCGATTACACCGACGAGCGCGCGATCTATCTCGAGGCGAGCGCGACCCCGCTACCGGGATTGAATCTGGTCGCCGGCGGTCGTTATGATCACTTCAACCAGTTTGGCGGGATCTGGACCTACCGATTCGCCGGCAGCTACAAGATCGCGCCGACCGGCACGATCGTGCACGCGAGCGTCGCGACCGGCTTCAGTCCACCGAGTAGCCAGGACAAGATCTTTGGGAACAATTTCGGACTCAAACCGGAGCAGGACCTGGGATGGGAGATCGGTCTCGAACAACAACTCTGGGAAGACCGCTTCAATATCACCGCGACCTTTTTCCATAACGACCTCTCGAATTTGATCGGCAGCAACGGTCTCTTCGACACGCTCAATTTAGGCGCCGCTCTGACCCAGGGAGTGGAGATGGAAATGGAGTTGCGGCCAATGGCGGACCTGATTTTTTCGGCCAGCTACACCTATCTCGACGCCAGGAACACCTCCGCGGCCGACATCACACAGCCTCAGGGAGCCCGTCTGCCGCGTCGTCCGCGCAACGAAGTTTATCTTTCCGCCTCTTATCTTTGGTTCCACAAATTGCGAACGACGGCGGAGGCGAAGTTCGTCAATGCACGGGAAGAGCTGAATTTCGGCGGGCCCAATTTCGACATCGAAGATTATTCTTTTGTAAATCTCGCGGCCGAATATGTCTGCACCCCGCATCTCACCATCTTCGGCCGGGTTGATAACCTGACGAACGAGAGCTACGCGGAGGTCTTTGGCTTTCCGGCATTGGGTCGAGCGGCTTACGGCGGATTTCGCGTTTCGTTTTAGCCGCCAGCCGGAAAATGTGTCCCACGTTTGCGTGCATTCTACGCAAGGTGTGATGGCCACGATCTACCCGATTGTGTTATGATCCCCCTTTGGAAAACCGGTTATGAAGGAATCGATGCTGTGAGTTGGCTCGCGCCGTGGCTGCCGATCGTATACCTCGTTCTCGCGGGGGTGGTGTCGTTCGTCTTTGGCATGGGGCTGACTCGTGTCCTGCTGCAACATCGCCAGGACCTTGCGGTTCGGGATTGCGAATCGGCCCTCAACACGCAGATTGCCGCTCTCTCGCTTAGCCTGGCCACGGCCCAGGAAAAGAACACCCGGATTCCCGAACTGGAATCGGAAGCGGCGGCGGCGGAGCGCCAGATTCAGGAGTTGCGCGACCAGCAAACGCAGTCGGCCAGGCGCATCAGTACGTTGGAAACGCAACTGGCCGAGCAGAGCAAAACAGCCGCGGAAAAGCTTGCAGTGCTCAACGAGGCCCAGACCCGTTTCTCCGATGCCTTCAAGGCCCTCTCGGCGGAGGCCCTCCGCCATAACAACACGTCGTTCCTGGAATTGGCGAAATCGACTCTGGAAAAAACGCAGGAAGGTGCGCGCGGCGATTTGGAGAAACGGCAGCAAGCGATCAATGCCCTGGTCAAGCCGGTGCGCGAATCACTTGAGAAGGTGGATGCCAAGATCAACGAACTGGAGAAGTCGCGGTCCGGGGCCTATGAATCCCTGACTACGCAGGTGCGTTCCCTGGCCGAAACGCAAAATTATTTGCGCTCCGAAACGAGCAACCTGGTGCGGGCGTTGCGTTCTCCGATCGTGCGCGGGCGCTGGGGCGAAATCCAGTTGCGCCGCGTCGTCGAGCTGGCGGGGATGGTCGATCACTGCGATTTCCTGGAACAGACCTCCGTGGAAACGGAGGATGGACGTTTGCGGCCGGATATGATCGTGCACTTGCCGGCGGGCAAAACGATCGTGGTGGACGCCAAAGCTTCGTTGAACGCCTACCTCGAGGCGCTCGAAGCAGCAGATGACGATGCGCGCCTGAATCGCCTCGAACAACACGCGCTCCAGGTGCGCACGCACATCGAGAAACTCTCGCGCAAGGCGTATTGGGAGCAGTTCGAGAGTGCACCGGATTTCGTCGTTCTGTTTTTGCCAGGCGAAATGTTTTTCAGTGCCGCGCTGGAGCGCGATCCCATGCTAATTGAGTTCGGGGCCGATAAGAGAGTTATCCCAGCGACACCGACAACTTTGATCACGTTGCTATGGTCGGTTTGCTACGGCTGGCGGCAGGAAAAACTGGCACAAAACGCGCGCGCGATCAGCCAGCTCGGGAGCGAGTTATACAGCCGCTTTGCGAATCTCTCTGATCATTTCGGAAGGCTCGGCAAGAGCCTGAACAGCTCGGTGGAAGCCTACAACCGGGCCGTGGGCAACATTGAAACCCGTGTCCTGGTGACAGCCCGAAAGTTCAAGGAACTGGGCGCCGCGCCTCTCGGGATGGAGATTGCGGAGTTGCCTCAGGTGGAGCAAATCGCCCGAGATGTGCAGGCTCCGGAATTATTGCCGTCCTCCAATGGCGACTTGAGCCAAGCTGCGTTGCAGGACGAGAACGGTACTCCGGTCGAGTAACGCTACGGCATCCCGGGCCTCGCCAGCGAAGCCTCTATAATACCGCGCCCCACTTGCCCTTGTCCGTAAGCATCATCTCACGCAGCAAGCGGATTGGCGGCATACCGTGGTCGAGGACTTCGTTGTGAAATTTCTCGAGCGAAAATTTTTCTCCCTCCTGGGCCTTGTAATCGTCGCGCAGTTTGAGGATCTGCCATTTGCCTAAGGTATAGTTGAGGTAGCCGGGATCGAACGTCCCGCGCAGCGCTTCCGACATCGAGGGCTTCACCTCGTAGTAGCAGTTCTCCTGAAAAAATTTGGCTGCGTCAGCAACTGACATCCCCTGGGTGTGCATCTTGATCGAGACGCAAAGCCGGCAGAGACGAAGGAGCGCCTCATCAGCCTGCGCCATGCGGTATTTCGCGGCCCGCACCTTCTGTTCCGGCGTCGGATTGGGGGCGCTGCCAAAGCCTTCATCGAGCATCATCTTCTCGGTGTAATGCGCCCAGCCCTCGATGAAGGCATAGCTGCCAAAGATCTTCTCGATCTGCGTCGCCGTCGAAGAATTCAAGTGCAGGAACTGCACGTAATGCCCGGGATATGCCTCGTGAATCGAGACGACGTCAGCCGTGTAATAGTTGAACGAAGTCAGCCATTCCTCCTTTTGTTTTTCCGTCCAGTTCTCCTCGGTCGGCGTGATATAGTAATATGCCTGCGTCGCCTTTTTCTCGAACGGCCCGGGCGTATCCATCGAAGCAAAGGTGGTCGCGCGATTGAACTGCGGCGTGGGCGTCACGCTCGGGCGCATGTCGGACGGGATCGCGACGATATGATGATCGAGCACAAACTGCCGGATCCGGTCGAGGTCCTTCGCCACGTCCGTCACGAGCTCGCCCGGCTTCGGGTGTTCGCTTTGGATTTGTTTGAAAACGTCAAGGGGCGTCTTCTTCGGATCGATAATTTTCGCGCCGGCGGCAAAGATGCCCTGTTCCTCTTTTAGGCGCTGCAAACCAAGCGCGAGGATTTTATCCGGGGGAAGATCGACCAGTTCGGTCTCGGCGAGCATGCGTTGATATTTGGCGGTACCGATCGCGAAGTCGTCCGTCGCCTTCGGCAGCCTCTCTTTCGTCAGCCAGGACGCGTAATCTCTCAGCGCCGCCGCGGCTTTCTTGTTCGCGTCCTGGAAAGCGGCCGTGAGCGGCTCGTCGTCCAGGTCTTTCACCGCCGCTGTCAGGTCCTTCTCCAGAAAATCGGCTGATCCATTTGCGATCTGGATCGCCAACTCGACGTAAGGCTTAGGCAGCACCGCGGCGAGATTCGTCTTTGCCGCTGTCATGATGTTGGCCGTTTGGTCCTCGATCGTGACAATGTCCCGCACCCGATCATCGAGCGGTTTGAAGTCGCGTTTGATGTAAATGTTGACGTCGATCGCCCGGGCGTACGTCATCGGGTTCCGGTCGAAGATTCCCATGTCCTCGATCTGGAAAAGCTCGCGCGCGATCGCCGTCAGGAGGATCCGACGATCGATATCGATGCGTGCGCTTAAGGTGCCAGGATCGATCTTGGAAAGCTGGGTGTGGAAGCGATGCAAACGCTCGATTTCCGCATCGATTGCGAGCCGGGTGTAATCCCCGATCTTGCCGTCGTATTGATGCAAGCCGAGCGCGACGCCCTGGAGCGGCCGGGCCGCTAGGTAACCGCCAATGAAATCGAGTGCGATCTTTTCGAAATCCGCATCCCCTTGCTTGGTTTCTGTGTCCGCTGCAAAGCTCGAGCCGGCCATGCCCAGGGAAAGAAGGAACGCCAAGAAAAGCAGACGGCACGGCGAATTCATCCGCCCAGTGTAAAAGTGGATTTCTGGCTTGTCATGCCTGGCCGGTTGGCAAAACCGAAGGAATGAACGACAATCGCATCGTCTGCGTCCAATCATGACAATTATGAAGCGTTCCGGGCCGTTAAGCAGGTTTCTTCGCGTGACTGCCGTCACTGTTTCCATCTGCGTGAGTATCGCGGCGGCAGTGGCAGCCGATCCAGAGCCGACTACCCCCGAGCCAGCCACCACCAGCCCGACCGACGACAACGGGTATTCCGAGATCGGGACCTTCGCCAAGGCGGTCGAGCTCATCCGGCAGGATTACGTCGATGGCAACAAAGTGAGCTATCACGACCTCATCTATGCCGCAATGAAGGGCATGCTCTCCTCACTCGACCCGCACAGTCAGTTCATGGACTCGGACGATTTTAAGGACATGCAGGACGACACCCGCAGCCGCTTTAACGGCCTCGGCGTCGAGGTCGCGGTCCGCGACGGAGTGCTCACGGTTGTGGCGCCGATGGAAGACACGCCGGCGGCTAAGGCCGGTATCCAGGCGGGTGACCAGATTTTGAAAATCAACGGGGCCTCGACCGAAAGGCTCGGCTTGGAGGACGCCATCGATGTCCTGCGCGGTGAGCCCGGACAGAAAATTACCCTGACGATTTTGCGGCCCTCGACCCAGGAGATCAAAGACTACGCGCTGGAGCGCAAGGAAATCAAAGTCGCAAGCGTGAAAGGCGGTCGCCTGCTCGATTCGGAACTGACCGGGCCGTTCAAGGTCGGCTACATCCGCATCGTGCAATTCAACGAGCCAACCGCGGAAGAGTTCGGCAAGGTGCTGGACGATTTGCAAAAGCAGGGGATGCAGGCGCTGGTACTCGACCTGCGCAACAACCCGGGTGGTTTACTCAACAGCGCAGTCGATGTCCTCGGGCAATTTCTACCACCCAACACCAAAGTCGTCTCGACTCAGGGCCGCGCCGCTTCACAGAAGCATGATTACTCGACCCCGGCCGGGTTAAAGGAACGGCCGCGTTTTCCGCTCGTTGTTTTGGTCAACGAAGGCAGCGCCAGCGGGGCAGAAATCGTGGCCGGCGCGCTGAAGGACTTGCATCGCGCAATCATCGTGGGCGAAACGACTTTCGGTAAAGGTTCAGTGCAAAATGTGATGCAGTTGCCTGATGGATCGGCGCTGCGTTTTACGACCGCGAAATACTACACGCCGAGCAAGACGGTGATCCAGGGGAACGGTGTCGTGCCAAACATTCTCGTGCCGCTGACCCCGGAGCAGGAGCGCGCAGTTGCGTCCCTGCGCAACAACGACAAGATCTCGCCGACGGAAGCAACCAGCATCATCAGGAGCAAGGATCTGCAAATGATGCGCGGGATTGATGCGCTCAAGGGCGTGATGATTTACGCGCAGGAGACCGGACCGAAAGGCAGTGCAGTGAAGAAGTGAATTTCCCCACGAAGAGCGCGAGAGAGTCGCTCGCGTTCGCGGCGTCGTGGTCTTTGTCGTGAAATGAGCGCATTGCTGCTCGCGATCGAGACCTCCTGCGACGAAACGGCGATCGCTGTCCTGCGCGGGCGCGAGCTGCTCGCGAGTGAGGTCGCGTCGCAGATCGCGGCGCATCAGCCTTACGGAGGCGTAGTGCCGGAAGTTGCCTCGCGGCATCATCTCCAGCATGCGCCCAGGCTGCTCGAGGCGGCGGTTGAGCATGCTGGCGTCTCGTTAGGCGAGGTCAATGCTTTTGCCGCCACGAGCGGACCAGGTCTGGCCAGCTCGCTCATGATCGGTGCCTCGCTGGCGAAGGGACTCGCCCTTGGTTTTGGGAAACCTTATCTCGCCATCAACCACCTTGAAGGCCATCTGCTCTCGCCATTTTTTGGGAACGCAAACGGGATTGAACCTAACGTTTCTCTGATCGTGAGCGGCGGCCATACCCTGCTCGTCGACGTCAAAGCCGTGGCCGACTACCGGATCATGGGGCGCACGGTTGACGACGCGGCCGGCGAAGCCTTCGACAAGGTGGCCAAGATGCTTGGCCTCGCCTATCCGGGCGGCCCCGAAATCGAACGCTGCGCACAGGGCGGCGATCCGGCCCGGTTCGATTTGCCGCGCAGCATGCTTCACTCCGGCGATTCGAATTTCAGCTTCAGCGGATTGAAAGACCGCCGTGCGCTATTTACTCCCGAAACTGACGCGCACGCCTGAAGACGAGCGTGATCTATGCGCTTCTTTTCAACGCGCGGTCGTCGATGTGCTGGTCGCGAAGACCATCGCCGCGGCGTGTGAGGCAGGGCGTGCCCTGGTTACAGTGAGCGGCGGGGTCAGTTGCAACCGAGATTTGCGCGCCCAGATG
The DNA here is from genome assembly GCA_963776615.1 of uncultured Verrucomicrobiae bacterium. GTDB lineage: Bacteria > Verrucomicrobiota > Verrucomicrobiia > Chthoniobacterales > UBA10450 > Palsa-1392. Next base: position 89,120 of record CAVZNJ010000002.1, on the reverse strand, counting down.
TCGTTAGGCTGCAAGCGCGCCAGGCTGGAGCTGCACTTTGCCTCGCCCCCGCTCTGCACCGACAACGCCGCCATGATCGCCTATGCTGCGCAGTTGCGCCTCGCGCGCGGTGAATCCACTCCCCTCGCGACCGAGATCGATCCCAATCTCGCGCTGGTTTGACCTCCGGCGGCCGAAAAAATCAGTACTCGCGGTCGAGGAGATAATTCGCAAGCGCGTGCAGTGTCTGGCCACGTTTGCCTAACGACCTCAATGCATCGTGCGCCCGCTGCGTGAGGCGGGCGGCTTCAGCGCGCGATTTTTCCAGCCCGAGCACCGATGGATAAGTTGCCTTTTGCGCGGCGGCATCTTTCCCCGCGCTCTTTCCCAGTTTCTCGCTCGTCTGGGTCACGTCGAGGATATCGTCTATCACTTGAAAGGCGAGCCCAAGGGCGCGGCCGAAATCGCTGATCGCACGCAATTGCGCCGGGGTCGCGTTGGCGCTCATCGCGCCCAGCCGGACGGAGGTCGTGAGCAATGCGGCGGTCTTGTTCTCGTGAATGTAACGCAATTGCGCGCGGCTGATTGGTTGGCCTTCGCCTTCCAAATCCGCAACCTGGCCGGCAATCAGTTTGCGGCTCCCGGCGGCAACGGAAATCTCACGGAAAATCTCGCGCAAATCGTAGCGCGGCCACCCTTCCGCCTGGGCGGCGATCTCAATGGCAATCGTAAGGAGCGCGTCGCCGGCCAGCACCGCGATGCCGTCGCCAAAGACCTTGTGGCAAGTCGCCCGCCCGCGCCGGAAATCGTCGTTATCCATGCTCGGAAGATCGTCGTGAATGAGTGAGTAGGTGTGGATGCACTCGACCGCGCAGGCCAGCGGCAACGCACTTTTCGTCAGGCCTCCGCAGGCTTCGGCTGCAGCTAAACAGAGGATCGGGCGCAAGCGTTTGCCGCCGGCGAAAAGCGAGTAGCGCATTGCCTTGTGGATCGTCGCCGGTTTGGTCGAAGCCTCCGGCAGAAAACGATCGAGCGCGCGATCAACCTCTTTTTGGCGCGCAGCGAGATAGCGTTTCAGATCCACGATCTCGCGAATGTGGGAAATACCGGGATGTTGCGCAACCGGAACTTAGGCTTCGGCTAACTTCCGGGCGCTTAGCCGCCGACGGCCTGGTAATGTCCGAGCCCACGTTTCCACATCATGTTGGCCGCGGCCCACATTGCCAACACCCAGCCACACTGGATGGCAAGGGCACCGAGCATCTCCGCGCCGCGCAGCCGCCCTTGGAAAATCGCAATCGGGCAGAAGAGCTCATAATAAAACGGCAGCCATTTCATCACCGCCTGGATCGCCGGCGGCATGATGTCGAGCGGGAACATTTGGCCACCGAGGAAATATTCGAAGCTGTAGACGATGAAAACGATGGTCGAGATCTCAAGGATCCAGAACGCCATCATGGAAAGCGCATAGGTGAGAAAAAACTGGATGAGCGCCGACATGACCATCGAGAAAAACGCCGTCCCCCAGATCAGGGCATCGTTAGGCAGAATAATGAAGCGCCGGAAATAAAGAAAAATGCCCGCGATGGGCAGAATCGTGACCGCGGTGTAAACGAGCCGGCCGCTGAGAAAAATGCTGAAACGATAGCCAAGATAATTGACGGGTTTGGTGAGGAAGGAGTTGATCTGGCCCTCGCGAATATCGGCCGCGATCTGCCATTCATCCTCGGTCGGCGTGACGAGGTTACTGACAAGGATAGTGAGCAGGTAATAGTAGATCATTGCGCCATAGTCGTAGCCGCGCATGCCGCCGCCGCTCTCGTGGAAAATCGCGCGCCATAGAAAGATGGTGCCAACGAGTGGGATGAGGCCAAAGACCGCGCGCAGGAGATAATTCCAGCGATAGACGAAGGTGTTCTGAATCCCGAGATTAAAAACGGTGAGATATTTTTGCGGCTGCATTCGTCGGGCGAGAATCACCAGCGGTTCGGCAAGTGGCGCATCTGGCGATTCTGCCAACCACTAAGGAGCAGCAAAGCGCAAATCGCGCCGATCAGGGCCATGAACATGTCTTCCTGCGTGTCCCAGACGTCGCCTTGCGTGCCGAGAAAAGCGGTCGAGGCCGCGCCGCCCGCCAGAGCCGCAGCCCATTCGAAGAGCTCGTAGAGCGCGCTGATTCCCATGCAGATTAAAATGATGATGGCGAAACGCCAGCTGCCCGAGGTCACGATGCGCAGCCTGATGAACAGCTCACGCGCGATCAGGGCCGGGACAAAGCCCTGCGCGAAATGGCCGAGTCGGTCGAAGTGATTCCGGCGCCAGCCGAAAATCGGCTGGATCCAGTCAAAGAGCGGCACCCGCGCATAGGTATAATGCCCGCCGATGCAGAGCAGCATCATGTGGAGCGCGATGAGGGTATAGACGAGGGTCGTGAATCGGAAACTCGAGTAGGTAAAAACGAGGATCAAGCCGCCGATAATGGCGGGCATCACCTCCAACCACCAGGTCAGCCGATCGCAGGGGCGCCAGCCGGACCAGACGAAAACGATCGCGGTCGCCGCCAAGAGCGCAAGATGGAGCGGCGAGATCCGGGTATTCATTTCGGGGATGCTTCCGCAAGTTCCACCGCGAGTCGAATCGCGGCGATCATGCTCTCGGCCCGCGCGGTGCCGCGGCCGGCGATGGCAAAGGCGGTGCCGTGATCGGGACTGGTGCGCGGGAAAGGCAGACCAAGCGTCACATTCACCCCTTCATGAAAAGCGTGAAGCTTGAGCGGAATCAAACCCTGATCGTGATACATGCAAAGGACGGCATCGAATTCTCCCTCGACCGCACGATGAAAGATCGTGTCGGGCGAGAACGGACCGGAGAAGACGGCCGGGGCTTGACGCTCGAGGGTCGAGATTTGATTCAACTCTTCGATCGCCGGTAAGATGATCTCGATCTCTTCGCGGCCGAGTGCGCCGCTTTCGCCGGCATGAGGATTTAAGCCCGCAACCGCAATGCGCGCCATACCGCGCCGGGCGATGAAGTCGGCCAGGAGCAAACCGACGCGCACGATCTCGGAGGCGCGCAAATTTTGCGCGACGGCGGCGAGAGGGATGTGGGTGGTAACGAGCGCGATGGTGAGGCGGCCACCCGTGAGGAGCATGGCGAAGTTTTCCACTCCGCAGCGCGCGGCGAAGAACTCGGTTTGCCCGGGAAATTGGAACCCGACCTCGTATATGTTGGCCTTGTGAATCGGGCCGGTGACGATGGCATCGATCTCTCGCGCGAGAGCAAGCCGGGCTGCTTCCTCAAGCGCGGCGCGGGCGTCGCTCGCACTGGCGCGAGTGGGTTTGCCTGCCGAATGGCCTTCCGTCCCGCCGAGCACGCGATAGTCCGCCTCCGGCAGTTTGCCGGAGATGAGCGCGGTCCGAATAATCTCGGGCCCGATACCGGCGGGATCGCCGAGTGTGATGCCGATGCGTTTGCCCATGCTACGCGCAATCTCAGCACCGGCGGCGAGAGAGGCAACTCTGCCTCCCTGGGCGAAGGAGGAGCGGGAGCTTTAGAAGGTCTTGATGTAGGCCTTGGAGCGGAGGCTGGCGATCCAGTGATCCTGCAACTGCTTCGCCTGCTCCTGGCGCAAGCGCCCTTCAATGTCCGAGCGGACATCCTTGAGCGGCTTCACTTCCCCACCCTGCCGCGCTTCCACCTTCAAAATGTAATAATTGCCGCCGACTTCGAGGACATCGCTGATTGCGCCCGGGTGCAGACTGAAGGCGACATCAGTCAGCGGTTTTGCGAGCGTCTTGTCATCGATCCAGCCCCAATCGCCGCCCAGATCGCGCGTGCTGTCCTCCGAGTACATTTGCGCCATCTTGTCGAAATCGGCGCCCGTGATGAGCTTACCGCGAATCTCTTCGGCCATCGTTTTCTGCGCGCCGGCGCCGCCGCTATCCGCGTGGCCCGGGATCATGATCATGCGCAGCTTCACCTGCGCCTTGTTGGAGAAGAGTTCCTTATGCTGGCGGTAAAACTCGTCGATTTTGGCCGGCGGGATGATGAGATCCGATTTCACGTTCTTCGCCCGCATCGCCTGCACGATGATCTTTTCCCGCTCGAGGTCGCGGAATTTCGACATTGTATACTTCTGCGCCTCCATCGTCTTAATGAAGGCCGCGCGGTCGCCGCCAAATTCGTCCCGGATCACCTCATCCACTTTTTCGTCGATGAAATGCGGCGGAATCACGAGCTTCTCTTTATCGAAAGCCTGAATGATGAGCTGACGATCGATCAGATCCTGGAGCGCAGCCTTGCGCAGCTCGGTAATCTTTTTCACCAGCTCCTCACCGGAATACTGCGCGCGGAGCAAACGTTCCCGGGGCTCGACCACATCGCGCACTTCGGAATAGGTGATCACCTTGTCGTTCACAATCGCCGCGATCCCATTGATCGATTCCGCTCCTCGGGTCGGCGAAGCAATCGCCGCCACGCCGAGGCAGGAGAAGGCCATGAGCGTCGCCATCGGGTAACGCCAAACGAAATTTAAAGCTGCCTTAGCCATTGCAATACCTCAGGGAGATTGAGCTCGATTTTATCGGAAGTTAAACGAGGAAATTTCCCGCCGACAAGGATAAAATCACCCCGCCGGCTGAGCATTAATTTGCTCTCGCGCACCTCGACCCGAGAGACTCGAGCCCGGGCGGCGGAAAGCTTGATTTCGCTTAGGAGAAGTAAGTTGTCAACCGCGGGAGGCCACTTCCCAAAGCGATCGCGCCAGTCGCGCCGGAGGCGCTGGAGTTGCTCGGCGGTCGTGATCTCGGCGAGATGCCGGTAGGCTTGAATACGAAGCGCCGCGTCGCTGATGTAGGAGGTGGGAATAAACGCCGGCCGCAGCTTTCCGGGTCCGGCGGCGAGATATTCGCCTTCATTGGTCGCGACGAAATCGAGCCGGACCTCGACCTCGATCCGCGGCCGGAGTTTCTCGCCTTTCAATTGTGCGACCGCCTGTTTCAAAAGCTGGCAATAAAGATCGAAGCCGACCGCGACGATGTGCCCGCTCTGCGCGGTGCCGAGAATGCTGCCCGCGCCGCGAATTTCCAGGTCGCGCATCGCGATCCGAAAACCCGCGCCTAATGAGCTGTATTGCTGGATGGCGTTGATTCGTTTGCGCGCTGCGCCCACCGTCATCATCTCGCGCGGGAGGAGAAGATAGGCATAGGCCTTGTGCTCGGCGCGCCCGACCCGCCCGCGCAGCTGATAGAGATCGGCCAGACCGAAGCGATCCGCCCGATCGATGATGATCGTGTTCGCATTTGGAATATCGAGCCCGCTTTCGATAATTGTGGTGCAAACGAGCACGTCGATTGTACCCGCAACGAAGCGATGCATGACGGCCTCGAGTTCGTCCGCGTCCATCTGACCGTGCCCAAACTCGACTCGCGCCTCGGGACAAAGTTCCGCGATCCGATCGCGCACTCTCTGGATCGACATCACTCTGTTGTGCAGGAAATAAACCTGGCCCTGACGCTCCAGTTCGCGATTGATCGCATCGCGAATAATCCGCTCATCGTAGCCGCAAATGATGGTCTCGACTGGCAGCCGGTTGAGCGGCGGCGTTTCGATTGTCGACATGTCCTTCACCCCGACTAACGACAGATATAACGTGCGCGGAATCGGCGTGGCCGAAAGCGTGAGCACGTCAACGAGCTTGAAGAGTTCCTTGAATTTTTCCTTGTGCAGGACGCCGAAGCGTTGTTCCTCATCGATCACAACCAGGCCGAGGCCCTTGAAAACAACGTCGCCGGAGATGAGGCGATGCGTCCCGACCACAACATCGACGCCGCCAGCGCGCAATTGCTCGAGCACTTTGCGCTGTTCCGCCTGCGAGCGGAACCGGCTCAGCATCTCGATGTTCACAGGGTAATCGAGCATCCGTTGGCGAAAGGTCTCGAAGTGCTGTTGCGCAAGCACGGTCGTGGGCGTGAGCACGGCAACTTGCTTGCCTTCCATCACCGCCTTGAAGGCGGCGCGGATCGCGACCTCTGTTTTGCCGAAGCCGACGTCGCCGCAGATCAGGCGATCCATCGAGCGCGATTCCTCCATGTCGCGCTTGGTCTCGGCGATCGCTTTCAATTGATCGGGCGTTTCGCGAAACGGGAAGGAATGTTCGAATTCGATCTGCCATTTCGTATCGGCGCCAAAGGCGTGACCAGGCTGCGTCTCCCGCTCGGCCTGGAGCGCGAGCATTTTGCCTGCGTAATCGAAAATGGAGGCAGCCGCATTCTTCTTCGCACGCGACCATTTTGAGTCAGCCAACGAACTGAGGGCCGGCGATTTCTTTCCCACGCCGACGTAGCGCGAGACCATGTAAGCCTGTTCCAGCGGGACATAGAGTTTCGCCTCGTCCGCGAATTCGATCACCAGGGCTTCGCTGGCCTCTGCTCCACCGATCTTCTGTAATCCGCCAAAACGGCCGATGCCGTGCTCCAGATGGACGACCAACTCGCCTTCGTTGAGCTCACTGAAATCGATCTGCGCACGCCGCGCTCCGAACTTTGCATTCCGTTGCAGGCGGCGCCGGCCGTGCGTCGGCGCGCGGCCGAAAAGTTCGGCTGCCGCCAGCACGACGAGATTGGCCGCCGGAAAACAGAAGCCACGGGAGAGCGTTCCTTCGATCAAGGCGATCTGACCCAACGAAATGCCGGCCTCGGTCATGATCTCGCGAAACCGCTCGATCTCTCCTTCGGTCTGGAAATAGATTGCGATCCGCGCCCCGCTCTCACGCCAGTTCGTTAGGCGCGAGAAAAACTGCTGCCGCTTCGCCTCCGCGATGATGAATTCCCCCGTATCGAACTCGCCGATCTCGCAATCCACAAAGGCACCGCTGAAGTCTTCGATCGCATCACCGCTCCCTTCCCACCCTTCGCTGATCCGGACATCCGCCTCCTCGTGCTCGTCCTCGATCACCACTCGGAGGTGCTCTTTTCCGATGTAATCGCACACTTTGCCGCTTTGATCGTCCGCCGCGCCCAACAACAGCTCGACCTCATTCACGTTGCGCAGCGACGTCTGAGTATCGAGATCGAATTCGCGCAGCGACTCGATCGCGTCGCCGAAGAACTCGGCCCGAATTGGAGCAGCCGCCTGCCAGGAAAAAACATCCACAATCCCGCCACGGACCGCGAATTGGCCGCGCGTCGTGACCTGCGCCGCCCGTTCGTAACCCGCTTCACCTAACGATTCGGTCACCCGTTCGAGCGACTCGGCCGTTCCCCGCCGCAACCGCAAGGCGGCGGCCCGCAACGCGCCAGGCTTCGGCGCCGGTTGATCGAGGCTGGTGCGCGTCGCGACGATCACCTGCCGTTTCCTTTGGTGTTCGACCTGACTGAGGAGCGCGAGCCGCTCGGCCGCGATCTCCTGGTCGGGGAGAATGTTCTCCATCGCGAGAAATTCGGCTTCCGGGAGGAAGAGCGCATCCGGCAGCCAGTTTGTCAGGCTCTCGTGGAGCAGCTCCTGCGTCCGGACGCTTGGGCAGATGACCCAGAGCGTTTTCGAAACCTGCCCGGCTATGACCGCGACGAGAAATGATCGCGCCGACTCGATGACATGCGAGAAAGCGACGGGGCGTTCTCCGCACTGGAGCGCTTCCAGCTCGCGCGCGATCGGTTCGGCCGACGCGACGATTTTCAGAAACTCAGCGCCGTTCGATTTTTCCACGTCGTCCTCTCGCCGAAGGGCGAAGGAAGTTCAATCTGCCGCGGTGGCTCGCCTTCAACTTCGCCGGCGCGCCTAGACTTCGCGCCCGACCGCGGCGGCAACCGCGCGGATTCGCCTAACGAGATCGGCAAAGACTTCTGGCCGCAACGCCTGCTCGCCGTCACTCCGCGCGCGTTCCGGTTCGTCGTGCACCTCGATCATCAGGGCATCGGCGCCCGCCGCGACAGCCGCAAGCGCCATTTGCGGAATGTAATCGCGCAAGCCGATACCATGCGTCGGATCGACCACCACCGGCAACTTCGTCTTGGCTTTGAGGATTGGCACCGCGTTCAGGTCGAGCGTGTTGCGGGTCATGGTTTCGAAGGTGCGAATGCCGCGCTCACAGAGGAGGACGTGCGGGTTGCCTTCACTCAGGACGTATTCCGCGCTCAAGAGCAGGTCGTTAATCGTTGCGCTGAAGCCGCGCTTGAGCATGACCGGCAGTCGGCTCCGGCCCACCTCCCTCAAGAGAGCAAAATTCTGCATGTTGCGTGAGCCGATTTGGAGGCAGTCGGCATATTTTTCCATCACCGCCAGATCGCGCGTGTCCATGATCTCGGTGATGATTGGCAAACCGGTCGCGGCCCGCGCTTCCGCCAGATAACGCAGGCCGTCTTCGCCCAAACCTTGAAAGCTGTAGGGCGAAGTACGGGGTTTGAAAGCGCCGCCCCGCAGCACGCGCGCACCGGCATTCTTGACCAGGGTCGCGATGGAAAGGACCTGATCTCTGCTCTCCACCGAGCAGGGGCCGGAGATGAGCACGACGCGCTGTCCGCTACCGATTTGCACGTCGCCGATCGAGACGGGCGGCGGCAGTGTGCCGTTTTCCTGCGCAACGAGCTTGTAGGGTTTCATCACTGGGACGACCGACTCGACGCCCGCGATGGCGCCGAGCGGTTTTTCCCGGATTAGCTCGTCGGGGCCGAACACACCAATCACGACGCGCGATTCGCCGCGCATGACCTGGGATTGAAAGCCAAACTCCGCGATCCGCGCGACGATGTAGTCGATCTGCGCCTCGGTCACGGTCGGCTGGGTAATAATGATCATTGCGCGAGGAGGAGGAGTCTAACCTCTGCGTGACGGTGGGCAACCCTGCGAGGCAGAGAGAACCCTCTACGGTGTGATTGTAACCGGGGTTCCGACGTTGACGGAATTATAGAAATCTTCCGCCATGAATTCCGGCATTCGAATGCAACCGTGAGAGGCGGCATAGCCAGGCAAATAGCCTGCGTGCAGTCCAAAGCCAGGGGCGATCTGCATGTAATACGGCATCGGCGCGCCTTTGTAGTGAGTGCCAGGCGGCTTCGGATCTTTTCGTTTGTCGATGTTAGGCACGACCACGTTGTCGTTTTTGTCGACGTAATCGCCATAAATACTCGAGGCGTGATCGATGTCCTTGTCGAGTATCCTGAAGTTGCCGGTCGGCGTATCGAGACCTTCCCGACCGGTCGAAAGCTGCGAGACTCCGACCAATTGTCCGCCTTTGAAAAAATAGGCTCGCTGCTCGCCGAGACTGATCTTGATCGACGGCTTGCCGGGCACTCCTTCACCGTCCCAATAGGATACGTTGTCTACTGGCGCACTCGAGGCGACCGGTTGATCACCGTAGGCGCCGCCGAGATATTGGGTTTGCCCGTAGGCAAGCCGTGGATCGTCCTCACCGCAGCCGGCCAGCATCGCGAGCGCGAATGCGCCAAGCGCGAACAAAAAACGGGAAAAAGAGGTCATCTAAGCGTTCTCACGACAGAAACGCGCAACTAACGTAGCACGCTTCAGAAAGTCAAGACGCCGGGTCTGACAGCCCGGTGGAGGGTACGGCTTGAATTCTGCTTAAATTTGCTGAGACTGGCGCACGTCGCCCAAAAAACGCTTATAGAACTCCATGCCCACTTACGAATATGCATGCGAAAAATGTGGGCAGAATTTTGATGCCTTCCAGTCGATGCGCGACGAGCCCTACCGGACTTGCCCGAAGGAACTCTGCCGCCAAGCCAAGTGGGGCAAGGGCAAAGTCAAACGATTGCTCGGGACCGGCGCGGGCCTGATTTTCAAAGGCTCGGGATTTTACATCACCGATTATCGTAGCGATTCCTACAAAGACGCGAAAAAGAAGGAATCGCCGACCGGTGCCGGAAAGAGCGGCGGAGAAACCGCGGATAGCAAGCCGGAGAACAAGCCCGCGATCCCACCGGCGAAAAAACCTGAGCCGAAAGGCAAGAAGGATTCCGGAGCATGACAAAGCTAGTTTGTACGGATTGCCAACACGAGAACGAGTTGGAGCGAATCTATTGCCACAATTGCGGGGCGCGCCTTGATCGCACCCAAATCATCAAGGAAAAAATCGAGCAGGGGCGTTCCGACGCAAGAGCACAAGAGCATCTCAAAAAGATGTTTGACCCGCGACGCGGTCGCGCAAAACGCCTGGCCGCAAAGCTGACTAAAACAATCGCCGGAGCGCTCGTCTGCGCGACGCTGATCCTGATTCTGCTGCCGCCCGATCTTCCGCCGGAATCAAAGACCTATACCTTTGCCCCCATGATCAACATGGATTTGGTCTCCGCGGTATCGAGCCACCGCACCACTCCGCTGGTTTATGACGAAGCACAGGTGAACAGCTATCTCGCCGTTAATGTCCGTCGCAAAGACAGCCCAGCCAGCAAAGGTCTCTTTCCGTTGCGCCGCATTCAGGTGCAGTTCGACGAAGGACGCTGCAGCGTCAGCACGGAGCGCCAGCTCTATGGATTGCCGATCTACAGCGGAGGTTCTTACCGCGTCTCGATTGAGCAGGGGAAAATTATCGCTGTCGCCACCGGCGGGTATATCGGCCGACTCGCAATCCCTTCGTCCCTGATGAAAATCGCCGGACCGCTGATGCAAAAAGCCTGGGAGACGATGGCTCGGGAAAAAGGCTCCGTTGCCAGGCTCTCTGGCATCGAGTTTCATCCGCAATCGGTCACTTTGATCGCGGCGCGGTGATCAAGCCCCTGGCGCCTGGGAACTCCCGCATCCCGGGTATGGCCAGCCCGGACGCAAACATTTGGCGCTCAGTTTGAAAAAACTGAATCCAAACGCCTGGCTTTCTGCATCTCAATGCAAACGACAATTATGAAAATCACACTGACCACCAGCATTTGCTCCATCGCCCTCGCCTTCACGACGCTCGGCCAGACGCCTAGTCCGCCTCCTGATACCGGGGCGCCGATGACAACCCCATCGATGAACGCCGTAACAGCGCCGACAGTTGCACCGGCCGGCACAAGTCCGGTCGCAGCTCCAATTGCTGCAGCTTCGGTCGCCGCCTCGCCTGCGGTCGCGCCATCCTCCAGTCCCGGCACGGAGGACGATTTCGATAACGCGATCGAACAGAAGATTCGGAAACATTTTAAGTTCGATTTCGACACCGATCATTCCGGACACAATTCCGATGATGTTCCCTGGATTGCAGTGCCGATTGTGCTGATTGTGTTTCTGACCATCTTCGGACTCCCGGTCGCAGTGGTTGGGATCATCCTCTATTTCAGCTTCTCGAAGAGCCGCGCCATGCATAAGACCGTCCGGATGATGGTCGAGAAAGGCCAACCTGTTCCCGAAGCGTTGCTGAATCCGCCGCCCGTCATCCGTCAGCGCTCCGATCTGCGCCGTGGCGTTGTCCTCCTCATGGTCGGCGCCGGTTTGATGGTTTTCTTCGGTGCGGTCAACGACTGGGAAGGCGGGGTCTGGAGCCTTGGAATCATCCCGTTCCTCATCGGGGCCGGATACCTGCTGGTATGGAGACTGGATGTTCGCAAGGATGACGCTTCCCCCAAGGTGTAAGCTCCTGAGGTGCCGCTTAATGATGCCGATCTCGTCGCGCGCGTTCTTCTGGAGGATGATCACCACGCCTTTGCCGAATTGGTCCGCAATCATCAGTCCGCCGTCCGTGGTCTTCTCCGGCAGCTCACGCGGAGCGATCTGGCGCTGGCTGATGATCTTGCGCAGGAGACTTTCCTGCGCGCTTACAAAAACATCCGCAGCTTTCGCGGCGAGGCGAAATTTTCCACCTGGCTTTATCGCATTGCCTATAACTGTTTCCGCGAAGAGGCCCGCAAACGAAAGGAACTGGTCGGGCTCGACGAGAGTCGAGCTCGAGGCCGAACACGATCCGCAAACTGTCGACCCCGCCCTGAAACACGATCTCATGCACGCCCTTCAACTTCTTCCTCTGCACGAGCGATCGGCCATTTTGCTTTGCTGCCAGAATGGTTTATCGCATGATGAAGCCGCGCGCGTTTTGGAAATCCCTCTCGGCACGGTTAAAACCAATGTCTTGCGCGGTCGGGAGAAATTGAAGAAAATACTCGCGGAGTGGGGACCTGCCTGACAATGGACGAACAACTTCCAGAAGATTGGCTCGACGGCGCCTGGGCGAAGAGATGGCCTATATCGATGACGATGGCTTCACCGCGCGCGTCGTTCAGAAATTGCCGGCGGCCCATCATCGACTCTCCTTCCGCGCCGTCATCCTGCTCAGCATCACGCTGCTGGCCAGCGCCCTCACCTACGTCCTCTCCGATGGCGGCCGGTTTCTCGTTGTCGAGGCCTATCGCTTCCTCTCCATGCCGTTGCTTTTCGTTAGTCTGGTCGCGATCTGCTGCACGCTCGTCATGACCGCGATTGCCGCCGGGGCCGCTCTTTCCAACGTCCGCACGCAACGTTAGGCGCACCGCCTAACGATTTGCAAAGATCGAGCGCGCCGTCTCAACATCACGCGCGATTTGCTCTCGCAATCCGGCAAGGTTTTCGAACTTCTGCTCCGAGCGCAGGTATTGCAGAAAGCGCAGCTCGACGTCTTCTCCGTAAAGATCGCGATCGAAATCAAAGAGGTGAAACTCCAACACCCGCTGCAGCGACCCGTCGTCGACCGTAGGGCGCACACCGAGATTCACCACCCCGCGCACGGTTTTCCCACTGAGTAAGCCCTCCGCGGCATAGACTCCGTTAGGCGGAAACTGCTCGCTATGCGCGCTCAGGTTCGCGGTCGGAAAACCGAGGCTACGCCCGAGGTGTTTCCCCTCCTCCACCGTCCCGAGAATGGTGTAATCACGACCCAGCATCCGCCGCGCAGCGGCGAAGTCTCCTGTCTCCACCGCCTGGCGGATCGCGGTACTGCTAACGATCTTTTCCTGCGAGGTGACCGGTTCTACCCCGACGACATCGAAGCCGAACTCGGCTCCAAGCTTCTTCAAGAGCGCGAGGTTACCGGCACGATTCTTACCGAACGACCATTCCTGGCCGACGCAAATTTCGCGCAATGGCCGGGCCGACTCGACCAGTTGCCTGACGAAATTTTCCGGCGAGGTCGAGGCCAACTGCACGATCAAACCTAAGCACGAGCAAATGCGACACTCCCAGACCGCGAATGAGCGCAATCTTGTGCTGAGTCGCGGTCAGGAGCCGCGGACTTTTCTCCGGCCGGAGAATCTTTGCCGGGTGCGGATCAAACGTAACCACGACAGCCGTGCCACCCGCTTCGGCAGAGTGCCGTGCGGCAGTGGAGATGACCGCCTGATGTCCAAGGTGGACGCCATCAAAGACGCCGATGGCGAGAAAAACCGGACCAGGGATCTGCGCCAGCTCCGGGATCGACCGCAAGACTTGCATCTGTCGTCGTTCGTTAGGCGCCGCGCATCCGCGAAACCTCGGGCAGCGTGAGGATTTTCCGCAGCAGATCGACCGGATCGCCGGCCTTGATTTCATCGACCGTCACAGCGCGGTCGAGATCGAAACGCCCGGAACGGGTGCGACGCAACTCCTTGAGATGCGCGCCGCAGCCGAGCTCGTTGCCGATGTCGTGCGCGTAGGTGCGCACGTAAAACCCTTTGCTGCAGACGACGCGGAAATCGATCTCCGGCAGGCGCGATACGGTCGATGCTCGTAGCGATAGACGTGCACGAAACGCGGCTCGCGCTCGACCATCTTCCCCTGCCGCGCCAGCTTGTAGAGCGGCACGCCGTCCTTTTTGATCGCCGAGACCATCGGCGGCATCTGGTAAAAATCGCCGTGGAATTTCGCGAAGGCCGCGTCGATCTCGTCTCGCGCGTGAACTCCGGCACCGGCCGTTCCTCGATCACCTGCCCGGCCCGATCCTGGCTGTCGGTCGTCATGCCGAGCGTCATCGTGCCGACGTATTCCTTGTCCTCGCTCATGAGCAGATCCTGGATCTTGGTGCCGCGGCCGAGGATGAGGATGAGCAGGCCGGTGGCGAGCGGATCGAGCGTGCCGCAATGGCCGACCTTTTTGATTTGGAGCCGGCGCCGGACGAGCGCGACGACGTCGTGCGACGTCATGCCGGCGGCTTTGTCGACGAGCAGGACGCCGTCCAGGTGTGGCGCTCAGGGACATGGTGGGTTCGTTAAAGCGGTAGAGCGGCGAAGCGATGAGGCGCGAGAAATCATGGCTGCTTCAGCACTTCGTCGTTTCAACGGACTTCACCGCCGCCTCGATCACGCGTTTCGCCACTTCGGCGAGGTTCCCGGCACGCGCGCGCCGGCCGCGAGCGTGTGTCCGCCGCCGCCGAAACCGAGGCAGATTGCGCACACATCGGCGCGCTCATCCTTCGAGCGCAGGCTGACGCGGACCTTCCGTCGTCCAGTTCCTCGAAGAAGACCGCGACGATCACGCCCTGGATGGCGCGGAGATGATCGATCAGGCCTTCGTTATCCTCGGGCTGACGCCGAGTTCGTCGGCCGTCGCGAGCGGCGAGACGAAGCTCGCCACCTTGCCGTCGGCGTCGAAACGCAGCCGTTCGAGCAGCGCGCGCAGCAGTTCGAGCCGGCGCCGCGGATAGCTCTCGTACATCTTCTGCGAAAGCTCGCCCGACATTGACGCCGCAGCGCGAATAGCTCGGCGCGCGATCTCGAACGTGCGCGCGGTCGTGTTCGGGTACTGGAATGAGCCGGTATCGGTGGAGATGGCGACGAAAAGATTGTCCGCCATCGCGTACGTCGAGCGGCAAATCCTGGCTCTGGAGAAACTCGAAAAGAATCTGCCCGGTCGCCGGCGACGTCGGGTCGATGTACACCAGATCGCCGTAACGCGGGTTGCTCGGGTGATGATCGATATTGATCCAGATCTCGGCGTGTGCCGATCGCCGCGAGGCAATTGTCGCCGAGTCGCTGTCGAGTGGCGGTGTCGAGCGCGATCGACGACGTCGAAATCCTGCGGTTCGTCAGGCGGGAGCGGAGACCAGTTCGCCGCCCGGCAGAAAACGAGAATTTCTCCGAGCACGCCGTCTTCATTCCAGACCGTCACATCCTTGCCCAGCTGCCGCAGGCAGAGCGCCATCGCGATCTGGCTGCCGAGCGCGTCGCCATCGGGCCGGACGTGGCTCATCACGACGAAGCGTTCGTGCGCGGCGCAGAACCTCCGCGATCTCCGCGAAGGTCGAGTTCGTTAGGCCGGCAGGTGGAGAGACGCGGTGTCTGCGGCAGGCTCGTCCGCAGTGGTATTCATTTGCTTTCGTCGCTGGGCGGAGGTTCGATTTCCTGCAGGATCTCGATGACGCGCGTGCCGCGCTCGATTGAATCGTCGAGATGGAAATGCAGGTGCGGCGTGTATTTCAACACGACGCGCTTCGACAGCCGGCGCTGGAACGCGGCGCGATTCTCGTCCAGCTTTGGCCATGGCAGCTCCTTGCGGCCTCGGTGCCGAGCACGCTGACGAAGACGTGGGCGTGCTTGAGATCGGGCGTGACATCGACCTGGTGCACGGTCACGAGCGCACCGTCGAAGGTCATCTCGCGCGTGAAGAAGATCGCTCAAGCTCCCGCTTGAGGAGTTCGTTGACGCGCGAGAGCGGTGTTTCATGGTGGTCGAGGTTAGAGCGTTGAGAGCGCAAGATGTGTGGAGCCGGCGAGTCGGCGCCAGCGCGCGTCTCAACGCTTCATCGCTCTAACGGTTCAACGCCCTCACAGTTTCTGCGGGACCTTTTCGAGTTGTAACACTCGATGATATCGCCGACCTCGTATTCGTTGAAATCGCCGAGCTTGATGCCGCACTCGAGGCCGACTGCGAACTTCCTTCACGTCGTCCTGGAAACGGCGCAGCGTGGAGAGACCGCCATCGTAAACCGGCTGGCGCCGGCGCAGGACGCGGGCGCGCGCGGTGCGCGCGATGCGCCCGTCGGTGACGAGGCAGCCGGCGACGATCCCGCGGCTCAACTCGAAGACCTGTTTCACCTCGGCGTGGCCGATGACGGTCTCGCGATGTCTCCGGATCGAGCAGGCCGGCCATCGCTTCCTTCATCTGGTCGATCAACTCGTAAATGATCGAGTAAAGCTTGACCTGCACGCCTTCGCGTTTCGCCGCGCCGACGGCGTTGCTTTCGACCTTGACGTTGAAGCCGACGACGACGGCGTTCGACGCGCTGGCCAGCAGGATGTCGGACTCGGTGATCGGACCGACCGCCGCAGTGGATCGATTTCGAGATCGATCTTCTTGCTCTCGATCTGGCCTAGCGAAGTGGTCAGCGCTTCGAGCGAACCCTGCACGTCGCACTTGAAGACGATGCGCAGAACCTTCTTGCCGTCGGCGAGCTTCGAGCAGACTCTCGAGCGTGGCGCGCTGCGGCGTGCTCAGTTTTTCCGTGCGCTTGGCGGTCGAGCCGTTCCTCGCTCAACGCCTTGGCGGATCTCGTCCGATTCCATGACGAGGAATTCGTCGCCGGCATTCGGCAGGCCGGTGAAGCCGAGAACCTTCACCGGCGTCGATGGACCGGCGTTCTTCATCGGCTTGCCGCGGTCGTCGATCAGCGATTTCACCTTGCCGCCGTAATCGCCGCAGATGAATGGATCGCCGACTTTCAGCGTGCCCATCTGCACGATGACGGTCGCGGTCGGGCCGCGGCCTGGTTCGACCTGCGCTTCGATGACGGTGCCGCGCGGGACCGCGGTGGGCGAAGCCTTCAGCTCCATCACTTCCGCCTGCAGCGACCATGTTCTCGAGCAGCTCATCGATGCCGGTCCCTTTGTCGCGGAAACCGGGCACGACGATCGTTTCGCCGCCCCAGTCTTCCGGCGTCAGCCCCTTTTCCTGGAGCTGCTCTTTCACCCGGTCGATGTTGCGCCGAGGGCAGATCGATCTTGTTGATCGCGACCATGATTTTCACCTGCGGCGCGGCCTTGGCGTGATTGATCGCCTCGATCGTTTGCGGCATGAGGCCGTCATCCGCCGCGACGACGAGAACGACGATATCGGTCACGTTGGCGCCGCGCGCGCGCATGGCGGTGAAGGCGGCGTGGCCGGGCGTGTCGAGAAAGGTGATGCGCGTGCCCTTTGTGCTCGACCGAGTAAGCGCCGATGTGCTGGGTGATGCCGCCGGCTTCGCCCGCCGCCACGCGCGTCTTGCGGATCGCGTCCATGAGCGAGGTCTTGCCGTGGTCGACGTGGCCCATGAAAGTGACGATCGGCGCGCGCAGCTTGAGTTCCTCTTCCTTCTCGATCACCGGCGGCGGCGGCGCGATCACCACTTCCGACGCTTGTGGACGCCGCCGCCTTTTTCGCGGCGCTCCATCTCGAAGACGAAGCCGTGCTTCTCGCAAATCTTGCGTCGCGACGTCCGGCTCGATCGTCTGGTTCGGATTGGCGAAAATGTTGAGTCGTCCATCAGCTCCCTGATGAGCTGGAAATTCTTCAAGCCGAGTTGCGTCGCGAGATCCTTGACCATGATCGGCGGCTTGATGTGAATGATCTTGCGGCCGTCTTCGGTTTCGCTTTCGACTTCCCCGACTTCCGCCGTGGGCGGCGGCGGGAGCCGGTGGCTCGACGCGCGGCAGTTCGGGCACCATTGCAGGTGTGCGAATACGCGAGATCGGAGGAAGAATCGTGCGCTTGGTTCGCCTCGCCGGTCGAGGCGCGCTTCGGTTTCGGCGCCTGCGGGTCGATCAGCGAGACGCTCTCCACCGCTGGTTTCACAGGTGGCGGTTCGGGCGTGACCGATGCGACCGGTGCGGGCGCCAGCCTCTTTGCTGTGATCGGCGCAAAGGCAGATTTTGTCACTGCAGGGCTAGGCGCCGTTGTCTTGCCCGGGCCCGCCTGCGGCTTCACCGGAGCTTTGGCTTCGGCTCTTGTGACGGTGGCTCCGTCCTTGGTTGGCGAAGCTGCCGGCTCTTCCGCTTTGGTCGCCTTGGAAGTTTTGGCGGTCTTGGTGGTGGCGCGACTACGAGTCGACGACCTGGCGGCGGTGGACTTCGCCGCTTTGCGGGCTGGCGCTTTGGCCGCCGTAGATTTGGTCGTCGTTTTCGTTGGCATTTAAATTCCTTAAAAATCTGCTCATGGCCGTGAGCGGTTAGGCGAGGCCATGACTAGGGTGAAACAGGTTCGCGATGCACCGCCTCATAAATTTCGCGCGCCTTCGCTTCGTCCACCTCGAGGATATCAACGAGGTCCTGCATCTCAGCGTCGCGCAAACCTTCGAGATTGGTAAAGCCGGTTTTCACCAGAGTCATCGCCTGCTCTTGGGTGATCGGCAATGAAGTCGAGAGCGTTTGCGCCGCCTGCGCGACCTTTTGTTCGACCGCGGTCGTGCTCGGCGCTTCCTTCTCGATGTTAATCTCCCAGCCGGTCAGCCGCGAAGTGAGCCGAGCATTCTGGCCGTTCTTCCCGATCGCGAGCGAGAGCTGGTCTTCGTCCACCGAAATCGTCGCGCTCTTTTTCTCCACGTCGAAGACAAGGTTCTTGACCTTCGCCGGCTTGAGCGCCTCGAGCACGAATTCCTTCGGATCGGAGCTCCAGCGAATGATATCGACCTTCTCGTTGTTCAACTCGCGCACGATGTTCTTCACCCGTGAGCCGCGCATGCCGACGCACGCGCCGACAGGATCGACCTTGTCATTGTCGCTGAAGACCGCGATCTTGGTCCGGTAACCGGCTTCGCGTGCAATGCCGCGAATCTCGACCGTGCCGTCAGCGATCTCGCTCACCTCGAGTTCGAAAAGTCGGCGGACGAAATTCGGATGGCTGCGCGAGATGATGATCTCGGGGCCGCGCGCGCCGTTCTCGACCGCCACGACATAGGCGCGCAGCCGGTCGCCGACATTGTAGTCTTCGACCACAACGCGCTCGCGCTGCGGCATGATGGCTTCAAATTTTCCGAGATCGAGAATGACGTCGGAGCGATCGAAGCGTCGCACCGTGCCGCTCACGATCTCTCCGGCGCGATCCTTGAACTCCTCGTAGATCATTTCCTTCTCAACCTGGCGGATGCGCTGCATCATCGCCTGCTTCGCGGTCTGGGCCGCGATTCGTCCGAAGTTCTTCGGCGTCACTTCCACTTCGACGGCTTCGCCAACCTGCGCATCGGGCTTGATCTTGCGCGCTTTTTCGAGGGAGATTTCGTCCTGCGGGTTGGTCACTTTCTCAGCTACGAGAAGATTAGCGAGCGCGCGGATTTCGCCGGTTTTCGGGTCGATATCGATGTGTAAATCGCGCGAAGCGCCAACACTTTTCTTCGACGCCGAGAGAAGGGCGTTCGAGACCGCCTCGATCAGGATTTCGCGTTTGATTCCGCGTTCCCGCTCCAGGTAGTCGAGCATGGCAATGAATTCGGCGTTCATAAGATTGGGGCCCGCAGACAAAAAAGAGTGGGACACTGGCTCCCACTCCAATCCACAACGGACTAGGCCGGGAAGTTACTTTTGCTCGCGGGGTTCGTCAAGTTGAGACCCGCCTAACGAAAACGCAGGACGAGAGATCCTCCGGATAGCGCACCCGAGTCACGAGCAAGAATGAGGACGGCGTTGGCTGCTTTGAATGACCCCGGCTACACTTCTGCCGATGCGGCCCAGTTTTCTCCTCGTCACCATGGTGTGGGCGGCGATCTATTTGCCGCGGCTCGGATCGCTCGAGTTGAAAAGCGAAGAAGGCCGGCGTGTCCTTCCCGCAATCACGATGCTGCAAACCGGCAACTACATTGTGCCGCAAGTCGGGAGCGAACCGTACCTGCGCAAACCGCCGTTAGTGAACTGGCTCGTCGCCGGGTCTTTCAAAATCTTCCACGTGCGCAACGAATGGGTGGCGCGACTTCCCTCCGTGCTCTGTGTATTTGCGGTCGCGCTCGCTTTTCTCGCGCTTGCCCGCGGCGCACTCGGCCCCAACGGCTCCCTCGCCGCCGCCATGATGTGGCTGACGAATTTCGGCCTGCTTGAAAAAGGCCGGCTGATCGAGATCGAGGCGCTCTACGTTTCCCTCGCCGCGCTCGCTTTCATCTGCTGGCTGAGCTGGTGGCAGGAACCGCGCCGACGTTGGCGTGCGTGGACGGTGCCGTGGATTTTTCTCGGACTCGCGCTGCTGGCGAAAGGTCCGCTCGCGCTGCTTTTCTTCTACGCGGTCGTGCTCGCCGTCCTCTGGCGGGCAAAGGCGCTGCGCCAACTTTGGAGCGGGCCGCATCTCGTCGGGATTCTTGTAATGCTCGCGATCTTCGGGGCCTGGGCTGTTCCCTATTTTCAAATGATGCAAGCTCAGCAAGTGGCGGTGGTTTGGTCGCGGCAGTTTTCCGGGCGACTCTCGGGGGAAGATTTCAAGCTCGGCGACTGGCTGCTCAACATCCCGCGCGGCATCGCCTATTTGCTGCCATGGGTGATTCTCTTTCCCTTCGCCCGCTTCGCCGCTCTCGATGATGAAGCGGAACGAAACCTTGGCCGTGGTTTGTCGTTAGGCGTCGCCGTTCCGTTTCTCATCGTTAGTCTGGCGCCGGGCGCGCTCCCGCGTTACACCATGCCGCTGCTCGCGCCCGCGATTTGGCTGCTCGCGCTTTTCATCCGCGCACACGCCCTCGTCTGGCCGCAACAACTGCGTCGCGTCATCACTTGGACGGTTGGGGCGGTGACCGTGGCGATGCTGGTCTACTCGCTCGCGATCATTCCCCTTCTTCAACACCGCGAGAAGGTGCGCCCGATTGCGCGCCGCCTCGAGGCGGCGATCCCGCCTAACGAAATTCTGTTCGCCGTCGATCCGGAATACCAGCCGTATCTTTTCTATCTGCGTCGGCCGATCGACTACATCAGCCAGGTGAGCGATCTGCCGCGCGCCGCGCGCTTTATCCTCGTTCAGCCGGAGAACGAAAAGGCTGCCGAGCAATCGCCGCTCTGGCTGCCGCAACACCCGCAGCCGATCCTGCGGATCAAAGATTATCGCGGGCGCCGCGTCATTCTCCTGCGGGTCGCGGAGGGGATACCGGTCGGCGATTGACAAAGACGCGCTCACGGATTCGTTAGCAAGCTAACGATGATCGAGATCGATCCCGAAACGATCGGGCAACTGGTTCAGGAAACGGCCCGCGTCTGGCGTCACAAGCTGGATCAACGCCTCCGGCCGCTCGGATTAAGCCAGGCTAAATGGCGCACGCTTGCCCACCTCTCGCGCGGCCACCTCACACAATGCGATCTCGCCCAGCGCCTCGGCATCGAGGAGCCGACGCTGGCGCGATTGTTGGGCAAACTCGAGGAGGATCGCTGGATCAAACGGCAGAGCGCGCCGCACGATCGCCGCTGCAAAACGGTCCATCTGCAACCAAAATCGAGCGCGCTTTTGGAGGAGATTCAAAAGACCGCGCGCGACCTTCGGCACGAACTTCTGGAAAAGATTCCGGCGCGCGACCTCCAGGTCTGTTTGCGGGTCCTGACCGAGATCCGGAATCGCGCAGCCGCCGTCACTGCCGCAAAGCAGCTGAACGGCATCCGCGACAAGAGTAGAAACGGAAAGCGCAAAAGATGATCGCTGCACGCAAGGTTGGAACTGTCACCCGCGAAGCTGTTAGCGACCTCGAGCATCGCTTCGGTCGCAAGAGTCTCTACATCTGGGGCGGCCTCGCCGCGCTCGTTGCCTTGTTTTTTCTTATCCGTACCCTAACGAGTGGACACAAGGCCACGCCACCTCCGCCGCCGCGCCCGGTCGCGGTTGCGCAAGTGATCACGAAAGACGTCCCGCTTTATCTCGACGAAATCGGCACCTGCGCGGCGAACGAGAGCGTGCAAGTGCAGTCTCAGGTCAGTGGCCAGATCGTGTCACGCAATTTCAAGGACGGCGCCTACGTCAAGAAAGGCGATCTCCTTTTCACGATCGATGAGCGTCCGTATCAGGCTGCTCTCGACTCGGCGAAAGCCGACAACATGCTCGCCCAGGCGAACCTGAAACGGCAGGTGGTGCTGGCCGCCAAGGATGTCACCGCAACCCAGGACCTCGATACCGCGAGAGCGAACGCCATGAAGACGCAGGCGGCGGTGGAAGCGGCGCAGGTGAATCTGGATTACTGCTCGATTCGATCGCCGATCGACGGCCGCGCCGGTCTGCGCCAGGTCGATGTCGGCAACACCGTCAGCGCCGGAAGCAACAGTGTGGTCCTGGTACAGATCGATAACCTCGACCCCATCTACACCGATTTCACCGTCTCCGAGCCGGACATTCCGCTCGTCAGGCGATATCTCGGCGGACCGAACCTGAAAGTGCTGACGGAACCGCCGAACACCAATGTTCCGCCGCGCTCGGGCACTCTCTATTTCATCGCCAACACGGTGACGCCAGGAACCGGCACCGTCCAGGCGCGTGGTGTCACGGCGAATCCTGACCACCTGTTCTGGCCTTCCGAATTCGTTCACGCGCGCCTCGTTCTCGATATTCTGAAAAACGCGATGCTTGTGCCGAGCGACGCCGTGCAGACTGGTCAGAACGGCCCATATGTTTTCGTGGTCAAACCCGACCTGACACTCGACCTGCGGCAGGTCACGCCGGGCCAGCGGCAGGATGGCGATCTCACCGTTATCAGCAAAGGTCTCAAACCGGGTGAAACAGTCGTCACGTCCGGTCAATTGCAGCTGTCGCCGGGCACTAAGGTCGTCATCAAGTCAAGCAGCAACAAGCCAGCGCAGCAATCCAGCGCCAACCAACCAGAGCAGGTCCCCTGATGGCGAAATCGAACGACAGCGGCCGGGACGACGGACACGACGGCAGGCAGCCTAACGGCGAGGGTGAAGAGCAACCAACCACGCGCGTCCCCGAGCCGGGCGAGGCAACTCCGAAGAAGGCGCTGGTGCAATTTTCCAGCGGACTCTCCCGTCCGTTCATCGCACGGCCGGTCATGACCATGCTCTTGACCGCATCGATCGTTGTCTTCGGCGTCCTTACCTACAACGAATTGGCCGTAAACGACCTGCCCGCGGTCGACTACCCTGTGATCCAGGTCAAGGTCTCCTACCCAGGCGCCAATCCGGAGACGATGGCGAACACGATCGCGACCCCACTCGAGAAGCAGTTCACACAAATTCCCGGCCTGAACCTGAGCACGAGCACAAACACTCAGGGCAACACCAGCATCACCCTGCAATTCGACCTTTCCAAGAGCGTCGACGCGGCCGCGACCGACGTGCAATCGGCGATCCAGGCCGCCAGTGGGAAATTGCCCAGCGACCTGCCGAGCCCGCCCAGCTTTACCAAGACAAACCCGAACGACCAGCCGGTGATGTACATCGCCCTAACGAGCGACACCTTGAGTGACGGCGAACTGTATCGTTATGCCACGACCGAGGTATCGCAGCGCATCAATATCCTTCCCGGCGTCTCCCAGGTGAACATCTACGGCGTTCAGGGGGCCATCCGCATCAAGGTCGATCCCGGTGCGCTCGTTACGCGAGGAATGACCTTCGATGATCTGGCCAACGCCATCCGGTCCGGCACCTCCTATTCCGGCGCCGGCCAGTTCGATGGGCGCAACAACTCGATCATTCTGCGGCCGAACGGCCAGCTCGCCGACGCCGAGGGTTACCGCAACCTGATCGTGAAACAGGAAGCGCAGCGCGGAAAAGTTTACTTGCGCGATGTCGCCAAGGTAATCGACGGCGTGCAGGACGAGCGCACGTCGCGCCATTTCTACGCCCGCGGCTTCAAGCCGCCCGCCTCCGTGGTGGTATTCGCCGTCTCCCGGCAGGCCGGCGCAAACGCCGTCGCGGTCGCCCGCTCGGTTCAAGCGCTGGTCCCGCAACTGCAAAAGGAACTCCCTGGCTCGATTCGCCTTTTGCCGACGTTCGATCGTTCGCAGTCGATCGTGAATTCGCTCAACGATGTGAAGGAAACTCTCCTGATCGCGTTCGTCCTCGTCATTGGCGTGATCTACGTCTTTCTCGGCCGCGCTTCCGACACCCTCATCCCGATGGTCGCGCTCCCGATGTCATTCCTCATCACCTTTGTCGCGATGTGGGGGCTCGGTTACTCGATCAACAATCTCACTCTCATGGCGCTGACTCTCGCCATCGGGTTCCTCGTCGATGACGCGATCGTCTTTCTCGAGAACGTCGTCCGGCGGGCAGAAGCGGGGGAATCGATCTACCGCGCCACGCTCAACAGCGCGGGGGAAATCTCCTTCACAATTCTCTCCATGACCCTCTCGCTCGCGGCCGTTTTCATTCCGCTCGCTTTCATGCCGGGATTGTTAGGCCGGATCTTTCGCGAGTTCGCCATCACCATCATCATTACGATTCTCGCCTCCGGTCTCGTCTCTCTGACCCTCACCCCACTGATGTGCTCGCGCATTCTCGCCGAGCGCGGCGCCGGCCATCGCGAAACCTGGACGCAGCGTTTCGTGAACAGCTTTTTCATCCCAATCCGCAACTTCTATGGGCGCACCCTCGACACTTTTCTCGATCACGGCTGGCTCGCGCTTCCGATCGTGATCGCCTGCGTCTTCGGCGTCTGGTTCTTCTTCAAGCAACTACCGTTTACTCTTTTGCCCACCGGCGACAGCGGCGTCATCCGCGGCTTCTTCCTTGTCCCGGAAGGCGCTTCGCCCGACAAACAGCGGCGGCTCCAGGACACGCTCGACCCCATTCTCCAGGCGAACCCCGCGGTCGATAAATACTTCACCGTCGCGGGCCGGGCCGGATTATCGCCGGGTGTTTTCACCGTTCTGTTTCTCAAGGACCGCTCGCAGCGCGAAGATATCGAGACGGTCACGGCCGACCTGCGCACGGCAACGAGCCAGGTCCCGGGCATTCTCCCCACCTTGCAGCCTCAACCGGTTCTGCAGATTAACGTCGGAGCGGCTGGCAGCTCCTTCGGTCGCTACACCTATGTGCTGAGCGGGATCAATCCCGACGAGGTTTACGCCGCCGCCGACAAGCTGGAGACGAAGCTCAACGATTATCCCGGTTTCGCCAATCCGCCGCGTTCCGATCTTTTCCGCAACACCCCCAACCTCGACATCAATATCGAGCGCGGACGCGCCGGGCTTTACGGCGTCTCTACCACATCAATCGAAAGCCTCCTCCGCTCCGCCTATTCGCAGAACTACGTCTACCTCATCAAGGAAGCCGATGACCAATATCAGGTGATTATTGAAGCCGCCAACAAAGACCGCTCGAGCCCGACTGATCTGCGCACGATCTACGTCAAGCCGGACAATGGCACGAACAAGCTGATCCCGTTGCAATCGATTACCACCACGAAGGAATCGCTCGGCCTGCAATCGGTGAACCACACCAACCAGTTCACCAGCGTCACCTTTGGGTTCGACGTGAAACCCGGCTATGCCCTTGGCGATGTTCTCACTTACATCAACAAAGCGGCCTCCCAGGCGCTGCCTCCTACCGTGAAGGGTGAGTTGCAGGGTGAAGGCCTAGTCCTCGAGCAGCTCTTCACCGCGCTGCCTTACCTCGTCATTGCGGCGGTGTTCGTCATGTATGTGATCCTTGGGATTCTCTACGAGAGCTACGTCCATCCGGTGACGGTGCTCTCCACGCTGTTCCCGGCGGTCGTCGGTGGGCTGATGACGCTATGGCTTTTCAATTCCACCCTGTCTCTCTACTCCGTGATCGGGCTCTTCCTCCTCATGGGCATCGTGAAAAAGAACGGCATCATGATTGTCGACTTCGCGCTCCATCGGCTCGACGAGGGCTACGATCGTCGGGGCGCGATCCACGAGGCGAGCGTCGAACGTTTTCGCCCTATTATCATGACCACGCTGGCGGCCCTGATGGGTGCACTGCCGATCGCGCTTGGAGTCGGAGCGGAAGGCTCCTCGCGCCGTCCGCTCGGGTTGGTCATCGTTGGCGGGCTGATCGTGTCGCAATTGATCACGCTCTATATCACGCCGGTGATTTATCTCGCGCTCGAATGGTTCCAGGAACGAGTGCTTGATCGCGTCCCGTTCCTGCGCAGTGCGCATACCCATCACGAAGCCGACGCCGAAAGGCACGGGGCGGAGTTGGCATCCGAGCCGGCAGGGGTGAGCTGAGCGAAGATTATCTGCAATGTGGGAGGGGCCTTTTGTGCCCCGATGGGGTTGCGGCACGCCCACAGATCGGGGCACCGAGGCCCCTCCCACCTTGCCTAACGAGAGGCAATCCAATCCATCGTTTTCGAGGCCAGTCGGTCGAAAGCTTTCACGGCCACCTCGAGATGCTCCTCCTTCGTGTCCTCGATTTTGTTGTGACTGATCCCATGCAGACTCTGCACAAACATCATTACCGTCGGCACACCGGCGCGCGCGGCTTCCGCGGCATCATGCAGCGGGCCGGAAGGCAGGCGATGCGACTTTCCACAAATCTCGCGAATCGCTTCATCGCAAAGTTTGATCAACTCGTCGTTGAACGGCATCGGCTCGATTTGCCAGAGTCGCTCCCACGAGACGGTCACGCTTCCTTCCCGCGCAAATCGTTCGCTCTTTTCCCGCGCCTCGCGCCACATCGCCGCCAGCGCCGCCGCATCGAGATGGCGCTGATCGAGTGTGATCCGGCATTCCTCCACCACACTGGTCACGATGCCTGGTTTCGTCAGGCAGGAGCCGATCGTGCAAACGCCGCCGTGGCGTTCAGTAATGAGATAAATCTCCGGACTCATCTTTGCCGCCGCGAGAAAAGCGTCTTTCCGCCGGTTCATCGGCGTGCTCCCGGAATGCGCCGCCTGCCCATGAAAAGTAATGGCGTGCCGCTCCACCCCAAAGGTCCCAAGGACCGCGCCTAGCGGCAGATCGAGATCCAGCAGCACCGGACCCTGCTCGATATGCAGTTCGATGTAAGCAGCCGCGTTCGTGAGCTGACTTCCGCTCTTCTTCGCCTGCTCGAAGTCAATTCCCTGTTCTCGCAGCGCGTCCGGCAAAGTGATCCCCTGTTTGTCCGTCAGGACCCGCGCTTCCTCCATATCGAGATTGCCCGAGCAGGCGGAGGAACCAAAAAGGCTTTTCCCGAAGCGCGCGCCTTCTTCATCGGCCCAATCGACCAGGCGGACCGTCATTGGCGGCTGCCCCGCGAATTCCGCACGGATGCGCCGAAGAATTTCTAAGCCGGCGAGAGTATTGAGCGAACCATCGAGCCAGCCACCGTTAGGCACCGAGTCGATGTGACCGCCAATAAGCAATGCTTTCTCCGAGGCTCCGCGCAGCGTCATCCAAAGATTCCCGGCTTCGTCGCGTTCGACCCCCGCCCCTACTTCTCTCGCTTTGCTTTCCAGCCAGCTCCGCGCCCTTGCCCACGTCGGAGTAAAAGCGATTCGTTGAGCACCGTTCTCATCGCTCGTTAAGGTGCGCAGTTCCTTCAGCTCATCGATCGTGCGACGAGGATTCAGCTGGCTCACGTACCTATCGTAGAAGTGACTGCTAAAGGCACAAGCCGTGGTCGGTTCCGCCGGGCAAGCTGGAAGGCTGCCCACCGGGTCAGCGGGTCGACTACTTCCTTCTCCCTACAGATCCGTGAAGACGTCACGCTTCAAGATTGTGCCGCGCGTTCCCTGTTGCTGAATCAACTTGGCCACCAGGCCGGTCCACCCGGTCTGATGACTGGCGCCCAGTCCGCCGCCCGTGTCGCCATGGAAATACTCATGAAAAAGATAGCGCTCGTGATCGGCTGCGCCGCTTAACGAATCGCCGGAAGCACGGGTAAACGGTCGCGCTCCTTTTTCATCGCGCAGCCAGAGCTTGATCAGACGATTCGAGAGCTCGTTCCCGATCTGATCGAGGGTCGTGAACCGTCCCGAGCCAGTCGGGCACTCGACCTTGAAATCGTCGCCGTAGTAGTGGTGAAACTTTTGTAGCGACTCAATGAGGAGAAAATTGATCGGGAACCAAACCGGACCACGCCAATTCGAGTTGCCGCCGAAGAGCCCGGTCTGCGATTCCGCCGGCTCATATCCAACCACCTTTTGCTCACCGCGCACTTCAAGAACATAGGGATTTTGCTCGTGAAACTTACTCAGCGAGCGGATGCCGTAGTCGCTTAGAAATTCGCTCGGATCGAGCATCCGGCGCAGGAGACACTTCATCCGGTGCCCACGGGTGAGAGCGATGAGCCGACGATCACCGCTTCCCGGTTCGTACCAGCGTGAGATCAAACTGGCAAGATCGGGCCGGTTGGTCAGATACCACTCGAGCCGTTCACGAAAACCGGGCATCGCGTCGAGCAGAGCCGGCTCCAATACTTCCACGGCAAGGAGCGGCATGAGGCCGACTAACGAATGGACCCGCAACGGGAGATAGCGGTTCCCCGGCGTATGCAGAACGTCGTAGAAAAATTCGTCCGTTTCGTCCCAGAGTCCGATCCCCCGGCCACCGACGTTGTTCATCGCCGCGGCGATCCCGAGAAAGTGCTCGAAGAACTTGGTCGCGATGTTTTCGTATACTGGATTCTCCCGTGCCAACTCGAGGGCAGTCCGCATCATCGTCAGGCAGAACATTCCCATCCAGCTCGTGCCGTCGCTCTGCTCGAGCCGGGTGCCATCGGGAAACGACGTGCTTCGGTCGAAGACCCCGATGTTGTCGAGACCAAGAAAGCCGCCTTCGAAAA
The DNA here is from genome assembly GCA_963776615.1 of uncultured Verrucomicrobiae bacterium. GTDB lineage: Bacteria > Verrucomicrobiota > Verrucomicrobiia > Chthoniobacterales > UBA10450 > Palsa-1392. The sequence goes on along the minus strand of CAVZNJ010000002.1, from coordinate 60,598 downwards.
TATTGCGCCCGCTGGAGTCCTTGCGATTTACCCACCAGGTGAAGTTGATCAGCAGCTTGTGGAAGACCGTCTCGAGAAACGCACGATCACCTTTGCCGGTGGCATGCTGCTCGATCTTATAGACGCGCCATGCTGCCCAACCGATGACCGGCGGATTGACGTCGCCGAAATTCCATTCGTAGGCCGGGATCTGACCGTTGGGATGTTGGTACCATTCGCGGACAATGATATCGAGCTGCGCCTTGGCAAAGTGCGGGTCGACAAGCGCGAGCGGGATGCAATGAAAGGCCAGATCCCAGGCCGCATACCAGGGAAATTCCCAGGTGTCGGGCATCGACATTACACGCTCGTTATAGAGATGGCGCCACGCCGCGTTGCGACCGTTCTTGCGCTCGACAGGCGGCGGCGGCTGGGCGGAGTCGCCCTTTAGCCATTGCTCGACCACATAGTAATAGAATTGCTTTGTCCAAAGCATCCCGGCGAGCGCCTGTCGCTGGATGGCACAATGTTCCTCGCTCAAACAACTCGGGGTGAGCGCGCGGTAAAACTCGTCCGCTTCCGCGCGTCGCTGCGCGAAGAGACTGTCGAAATCGTCGAAAGCAGAAACCGCCGGTTCCTTGATCCGCTGCAGGCGCAGCCGAATCGGACGCGATTCCGACGGGCCGACCGGGAAGTGGTAATGCGCCGCGCCTTTCGTTCCCATTTGGTCCGGATTTACGGCCGCGGCATTTCCCTTCACCACCGCCTCGTGGAAGGCGTCCTTCACGTGCGGCGACGGGTTCGGCGCCCCGTAAAGCAACTGCACGTTGGTTTCGTTTTCGGTGAAAAGAAGCGGTCCCGCTCCTTCGCACACCAGACGGTATTCACCGAGCGCATCGTGGCTCGCCTCGATCACCCCCAGCGCGTCGGAATGATCGCTCCCGACCCGTAGATTCGGCCGCGTCTTGTCCTCGCCCCAGCTCCAGGTATTGCGAAACCAGATCGTCGGCAGAAGGTGGAGCACGGCCGCTTCCGGCCCGCGGTTGGTCACCGTGGCGCGAATCAGGATGTCGTCCTCGGTCGCCTTGGCGTATTCGATCGTGATGTCGAAGTAGCGGTCCTCGCGCAAGATACCGGTGTCCCAGAGTTCGAACTCCGGCTCCATCCTGGTGCGTTCGGCATTGCGCCTGACCAATTCGTCGTAGGGGAATGTCGCCTGCGGATAACGATAGGTCATCCGCATGTAGGCATGGCTCGGCGTGTTATCCTCGAAAAAGAAAATCTCCTTCACGTCCTCGCCGTGATTGCCCTGCGGGCCGGTCAGGCCAAAGAGGCGCTCTTTCAGAATAGCATCGCGCTCATTCCAGAAGGCGAAAGCAAAACAAAGCCGCTGCTTGTAATCGCAAATCCCGCCGATGCCATCCTCGCCCCAGCGATAGGCGCGGGAGCGGGCGTGCTCGTGCGGGAAATAATTCCAGGCGTCGCCATTCGCGCTGTAATCCTCCCGCACGGTGCCCCACTGTCGCTCGCTCAGGTACGGGCCCCAGAGGTGCCAGCGTTCTTCGCGATGGTCGTTCTGCTCGACGCGTTGTTGTTCGGCCTTCATTGCCGCGCAAGCCTAGCGCGAGCTTCCAGCTTGCGCGATTCGTTAGGCTGCAGATTGGAAGCTTGCACCACCCTGAATGCTACTTTTGAATCCACTTTCCAAACCAGCCAAGGTAACGCTGGTAGCGATCGAGGATGTAGCTCGGTTTCTTGAGCAGGTGAAATTGCCCCGGGTAAATGACCAGCTCGGTCGGGACCCCTAACGTTCGCAACGCTTGATACATTTGCTCGCTGTTGAGGAGCGGGACATTGAAGTCGCTCTCGCCACAAAGGAACAGCGTCGGCGTTTTGATCTTGTCGGCCTGCAGGAAAGGATAGGAAACTCTCATCCAAACATCGGGGTGCTTCCAGGGCGAGCCCAGCTCGTATTCATAGTCGCGGATGTATTGGTCGGTCCCGTATCCGGCCAGAATATTCGAAATCGAAGCGCCGCTCGCCGCCGCCTTGAAGCGGGTCGTGCTTGCGATGAGATAATTCGTCGACATCCCGCCGTAGCTCCATCCGCCGACGACCAACCGATCTGGATCAGCGATCCCGCGCTTCACCGCATCGTCCACCGCGGCGAGATCGTCCTGCACATCGACGCTGCCCCATGCGGCGTAAATCCCCATCCCATATTCGGTCCCGCGTCCGGTCGAGCCGCGCGGGTTTGGCAAAACCACGGCGTAACCATTGGCGGCAAAGAGCTGTTTCTCGAAGTCGAATTCGTTCCTGTATTGCGATTGCGGACCGCCGTGTGGCCGCAGCAGCGTCGGCAGTTTGCAGCCGGCCTTTTCGTTAGGCGGATGAACGATGAAGCCGTGTACCTCAGTTCCATCGGAGCTCTTGAACTCCGTTTCCTCGACCCGGCCGAGCTGAATTTGTGCGAGCAAGGCGTCGTTCTGTTTCGTCAGGCAACGCAATTCGCCCTTTTCCACCGCGAAGATTTCGTAGGGTCGCTCGCGGCGTGCTCGCCCGGACAATAATCTCACCCTCTTTGCCAACATCGTAGGCGGCCACCGTGCGACGGCCGGTCACGACCGGGACCGACGCGCCGTTATTTCCAGTGGCGACAACGGGCACACGCATCAGTAGTTCGGTGCGATCGTTTTCTTCGAGGACAATAATCGATTTCCCATCGGCCGACCAGCGCGGTTGAGCGAGATTGCGATCGAGATCGGACGTCAGGATTTTCGCGGTGCCACCGGCGGCCGGAATAATGGCGAGGGAATGCGTCGCGTATTCGATCTTCTTCGGATCGCCACCGTGAAGGTAGGCGATCGTTTTGCCATCGGGGCTCCACGCAGGCGGGCTTTCCCATTCGGGATGCGAGTCCGCCTCCGGCGCTGTCGTCAGCTGACGCTCCTTTGCGCCAGCCTTCGCTTCAATCAGATAGAGGTCCCAGTTCTCGGTCTGATCGGGATTGGTTCCGCGCTTGGTGACAAAAGCGATTTCCTTTCCGTCAGGCGACCAGGCTGGCAATACATCGTCGTACGAGCCGCTCGTCAGGCTCTCCAGCTTGTGGCTCGCGAGATCAAGCAACTTGAGGTGCGACCAGCGATTTGTGAGGTAGCCATCGATGTCCTGCTTGAACTGATACCGGTCGATCACAATTGGAGGCAAGGTTTTCTTTTCCTTCTTCTTCCCTTCCGGGTCGCGCGGATCGGGATCATGCACTACGAGCGCGATCCGACCGGAATCCGGCGACCAGGCGAAGTCATCGATGCTCCCCTTTTCCTTCGTCAGTTGCTCTGCTTCACCGCCGGCGCTGGAGAGAATCCAGAGCTGGTCGTTCTCGCTTTCGTCCCCGCGGTCGGAAAGGAAAGCGATCCATTTACCGTCCGGGCTCCAGCGCGGATGCGTCTGCTGGTTATCACCAAAAGTAAGGGCCCGATTTTCCGAGCCGTCCCATTTCGCCAGCCAGAGATTGCCCGGCTGTTTGTCTTTCGCCAGGTCAACTGTCCCGACGACGTAGGCCACGCTCTTACCATCGGGCGAAAGAGCGGGCTCATCGACATCACGGATCGAAGCGAAATCCTCCGGTTTCAGCAGGCGTTTTTGTTCAGCTGCGAAAGTGCAGGAAACCGAGAGCGCAAGCAGAAAAACGACGAGGCGACAACGCATAAGCGAGGAGCCCTACATGATTGCCGCCGCCCGCGCGAGCAAAACTGACGCTGATCCCGCGGGACACGCCTGGCATTTTTCGTTGCGTTTCTTGTTAGGCCGGCGGCGCGTTGGATGTATCATTGTGCTTCGAGAGCGCCCCGACCAAAAGTGTTCACGCGAAAGATCAGACATTGGCTGAGCAATCTGGACGCACATCATCGGTTGCTCATTTCGCTCACCTTTGCCCTTGTCGTTTTCCTCTTCGTGAGGAGGGCTTACCACTGGCGCACCCAACTCATCGCGACGTGGGACGCCTACGCATTTTGCTTTCTTACCCTGGCATGGACACGAATTCTCACGGCCGTGCCACGCGTGGCGGTGCGGCTGACCAGGCTGCAACCGACCAGTCGCAAACTCATCTTCGTTTTCGTCGTCGCGGCCGCCTGCGCGAGCCTCGCATCCGTCGCCTTTCTGCTCAGCATGGCGAAGGGAATGACCGGCCTCCAGTTTGCTACCCACATCGCCCTCGCGCTCGTCACGGTCGGTACTGTCGTGGCTCGTGCTCCACACTGTCTACACCTTGCACTATGCGCAGCTTTTCTATCGCGAAGTGAAGGACGGTAAATCGACCCATACCGCCGGCGGCCTGATTTTTCCCGGCACGCAAACCGAACCGGACTTCCTTGATTTCGCCTACTTCTCCTTCGTCATCGGCATGACTTCGCAGGTCTCCGACGTGCAGATCAGCTCGCCGGAAATCCGCCGCTGGGCGCTCCTGCACGGCATCGTCTCCTTCGCCTTCAACACGGCCGTCCTCGCCCTGAGCATTAATGTCCTCTCCGGCTTGCTTTGACATCCCGACGCGCCGGGAATGGAGAGAAAGACAACGTGATCTCAATTCCGGAAATGACATTGCCCGCCAGACAGAGTCCGCCTTACAACCGTCACGACGGCATGACCTCGAGCAGGATCAACCAATTCCAAATCGAGGGCCAACCGGGGCCCGTGGCTAAGCACAACGAAACCCGCAAGCGCGCTTCGCGGCCAGCGTTTGGCGCATGAAAGCCGCGTCCGTAAGAGCAAATTCTTGCCGCCTTGCAACATCACAAGGCGCGCTATCTGGTCGCCGGAGGCCTCGCGGTGAATGCCTACAGATTGCTGCGTTTTACCAAGGACGCGGATCTCGTAATTGAATTGATTCCTGAGAATATCACCGCCGCTTTCGCCGCGCTCGCCGGCCTTGGCTACAAGCCCGCCATGCCAATTACCGCGGAGCAGTTTGCCGATCCGGGCAACCGAGAAAGCTGGATGCGTGAAAAAGATATGAAAGTTCTCCAGTTCTGGAGCGACGAGCACCGGCAGACTCCTTTGGGCATTTTCATTGATATTCCCTTCGACTTTGCGACTGAATTCGCGGCCGCCACGACAAAGGAGCTGCGCGTCATTGGCTTCATCCCCATTGTTACGTTGGCGACTTTGGTCCGCATGAAAAAGGCAGCCAACCGCGAACAAGACCGAATCGACCTCGATAATTTGCGGCTGATTTATCCCGATGGAGGACCTGGCCAATGGCGGAGCAACCCGACGGCATCGACTGGAGTTTGACGACATGGGAAGGCAGCCGGCGCGAGCAACTCCGGCGCTGGTCGGAACTCAGCTTCGACGAGATTCTCGAAGCTCTGGCGGAAATGTGCGATCCGCCCGGGCCACGATCGAATCGCGACGCCGGGAAGGCCTGCCCTACATCGATCCCGTTGTCCAGGAGGAACCGCTGGAGCCTAGCCAACCACCGTAGGTAAAGCCTGCCCTCTCCCTTCTACGGAAGCTACCGGCCGAAGTTCTCGAAAATCTTTTGAATCTCGCGTCGCAGGGGCGGCCTGTCTCTAGAATGGGCTTTTCTTCGAACGCATTCCGTGCGGATTTGTCTCACCATGCCTATGAGATCAACCCAGGAAATTACCCAACAGGTTCAGGAGTTGGGACAATGGATTTCGCCCTTGCGCGAGCAGGTCGGTCACGTCGTCGTTGGACAGAAATATCTGGTTGACCGGCTCTTGCTCGGATTGCTCGCCAACGGTCACATCCTGCTCGAAGGCGTACCCGGCCTCGCCAAGACGCTGACCGTCAAGACAATGGCGGCCGCCATCCAAACCGGGTTTCAGCGGCTCCAATTCACGCCCGATCTTCTGCCGGCGGATTTGATCGGCACACTGATCTATAACCCGCGAAGCGGGGAGTTCACGACCAAGCTCGGCCCAATTTTTTCGAACCTGATCCTGGCGGACGAAATCAATCGTGCTCCGGCGAAAGTGCAGAGCGCGCTCCTCGAAGCGATGCAGGAACGCCAGGTCACGATCGGCGACAAGAGCTATCCGCTGGCCGATCCTTTTCTTGTCCTCGCCACGGAAAATCCGCTCGAGCAGGAAGGCACGTACCAACTGCCCGAAGCGCAGCTCGATCGTTTCATGCTCAAGCTCAACGTCGGTTATCCGGCGAAAACGGAAGAACGGCGCATTCTCGATCTGATGGCGACTTCCACCCCGGATCTGCATGTCGATCCGGTCGTCGTCGCCGGAGCAGATCATCGCCGCGCGCGAGCTGGTAAATCAAATCTACATCGACGACCGGGTGAAGGACTACATCGTCGACGTCGTCTGGGCGACCCGTGAACCGGCGTCGTATAGGCTCGAGCTGGAAGGGCTGGTGCGGTATGGCGCTTCGCCTCGCGCCACGATTTACCTCGCGCTTGCCGCCCGCGCCTACGCCTTCCTGAACGGCCGCGGTTACGTCACGCCGCAGGACGTCAAGAGCATCGGGCCGGACGTGCTGCGCCATCGCATCATCGTCAGCTACGAAGCCGAGGCGGAGAGCGTGACGAGTGAGACAGTAATTGAACGCATCTTTGCAGGGCTGCCGGTGCCGTGATCGGCGTGAAGAAAATCAGGCCTCGAACCGTTCGCGAAAGCGAGCAAAGACAGACGCCGGCCGAAATCCTGAAAAAGATTCGGGCGCTCGAGATCAAGACCAAGGGTCTCGTGCAATCCGCTTTCGCAGGGGATTACCACAGCGTCTTCAAGGGGCGCGGGATGAATTTTGAAGACGTGCGCGAATACCAGCCGGGCGATGAAATTCGCGCGATCGACTGGAATGTGACCGCGCGACTAGGGAACGCGTTCGTCAAGAAGTTCACCGAGGAACGCGAGCTGACCGTCATGCTGGTGGTCGACGTGAGCGCTTCGGGAAACTTCGGCAGTGTCGAACAATCGAAACGGGAGTTGGCCGCGGAAGTCGCCTGTCTGCTCGCGTTCAGCGCCATCCGGAACAACGACAAGGTCGGGCTCGTTCTGTTTTCCGATCAGGTGGAGCTTTTCATCCCGCCGAAAAAAGGGCGCTCCCATACCCTGCGTTTGATCCGCGAGATCCTGTTTTTCGAGCCGCAAGGGCGCGGCACATTGCCGAGCCTCGCGCTTGATTATTTGAACCACGTCGTCACCCGTCGCTCGGTCGTTTTCTTCATCTCCGATTTCCAGGCGGAGGATTTTTCCCGTGCCCTGACAATCACGAGCCGGCGGCACGATTTCATCGCCATCCGCATCGATGACGAGCGCGAGGAAGTGCTGCCCGACATCGGTCTCATCACGCTGGAGGATGCGGAGACGGGCGAACAAATCGAAATCAACACCGGCGATCGCCGCACCCGGGTGCGCTTCAACGAGGCGGCGCAGGCCGAGCGCGCCGAGATCACGCAGACGCTCCGGCGGAACAACATCGACGCCATTTCGCTGCGTACCGGCGACGATTACCTTCCGGCACTGCGCGCGTTTTTTAAACAACGCGAGGTGCGCATGGGTCGTCGTTAGGCTGAAAACCCATGCACATCTTTCTCGCACAGGAATTTCACGACATCACAGGGCCGATCGACTATTTCCTCCTTAAGCCGTGGATGATCTTTTGGGCGGTCGCAAGCACCCTTCTCCTCGTTGGCCTGACGATCTGGCTGGTCAAACGGTGGCGGAACCGGCCGGTCGCGGTCAAGACGCCACGCCAGCGCGCGCTCGACCTCCTGGCCCGAATCGAAACCCAGATCGGCCAGCTGACTCCCTATCAATTCAGCATTGGCGTCTCGGATATCCTGCGGCGCTACGTTACCGAGCAATATCAGTTGCCGGTCACGCGCCAGACCTCGGTCGAGTTTCTCAACGCGATCGCCGCGGCCTCACCCTTCTCGAGCGATGAGCAATCGCTCCTGAGCGATTTCCTGAACCGCTGCGACCTGATCAAGTTCGCGCGCTACGATGCGACCCAGGAAGACAGCCGGCTCCTGCTCAGTGAAGCGGAGCGTTTTGTGAAAGGAGGCGTGCTTGAGCCTGCCTGATTTCTGGTCGCCCAATTCGCCATGGGGATTTTCCTTCATGCATCCGTGGCTGCTCCTGCTGCTACTATTCGTCCCACTGCTGGCCTGGCTGCGCGGTCGGCGCGGCGCCGCGGCCGCCCTCGTCTACTCCTCGACCACGAAGCTGCGCGCGCTCGGCAAGCGCAGCACTTCGCGCGCGGGGCGCATCATGCATGCCCTGCTCTATTTTGCCCTCGCGATTCTCATCTTCGCGCTCGCCCGGCCGCAACTCGGCAAGAGCCTGACCGAGGTCGATGCGAGCGGGATCGACATCATGATCGTGCTCGACGTTTCCGGCTCGATGCTGACCAAGGATTTTACGGTCGGCGGGGATTCCGCGACCCGGGTCGATGCCATTCGCGAGGTGACACGAAAGTTCATCGAAAGCCGGCCTAACGATCGAATCGGGATCATCGCCTTCGCCGGACGACCCTATGTCGTTAGTCCGCTCACTCTCGATCACGATTGGCTTCTGCAAAATCTCGAGCGGGTGCGGATCGGCCTTGTCGAAGACGGGACCGCGATCGGATCGGCGATGGCTTCGGCGGCCAACCGCTTGAACGATAAAAAATCAAAGAGCCGTGCGATCGTTCTCCTGACCGACGGCGAAAATAACGCCGGGAAAATTCCACCGAACACCGCGGCGGAAGCGATTAAGGCGCTCGGTCTCCACCTCTTTGCGATCGGCGCGGGAAGCAACGGCATCGCCCCGGTGCCGGTCTTTGATCCCTCGAACGGACAACCGGTGACGGACGCGGTCGGCAATGTCATTTACCAGAATCAACGGGTGCAATTCAACGAAGCGGGCCTGAAGGAAGTGGCGAAAATCGCGGGTGGCCAGTTCTTCCGCGCGACCGACACCGATTCGCTCGAGAACATCTACAAGGCGATCGACAAGATGGAGAAATCGACCGTCTCGGTAAAAAAATATCAGCAGTATCGCGATTTGTTTCCGATCTGCCTGATGGCGGGTGCAGGCATTCTGCTGGCCGAGTTGCTCCTCTCGCAAACCATCTGGAAGAAGCTGCCGTGATGAAGCTTTGGAAATGTGGAAGGGGCCATTGCGCCCCAATCAGAGAAGGCGCCGGCACAGAGGATCTGGGTCCAAAAGGTCCCCGCCACGTTTCAGGAGTTTACTCGCTCATGACTTTCGGATCTCCCAACTGGCTTTGGGCCTTGCTCGCGCTGCCGGCGCTGGCTTTTTTCTTTGCCCGCGCGGAGCAGCTCGGCGCAGAGAAGCTCACAAAGTTTGTCGCCGCGCGTCTGCTGCCGCAACTGGCCGGGACGGTGAATCGCGGCCGGCGCATCTTTCGCTTCCTCCTTCTCCTTTTTGTCCTCGGCCTCGTCGTCGTTAGTCTGGCGCGACCGCGCTGGGGCTACGCCTACAACGAGGTGAAACGCAAGGGACTCGATCTGCTCCTCGCGGTCGACGTTTCGCGCAGCATGCTCTCAAACGACGTGCAGCCGAATCGCCTCGAGCGGGTCAAGCTCGCGACCCAGGATTTGATCAATGAACTGCAGGGCGATCGCGTCGGACTGATCGCCTTTGCCGGACGCGCCTTTCTCCAGGCTCCCCTCACGATCGACTACGACGCGGTGGTGGATTCGATCAACGATCTCGACACCAAGACCATCCCCGAGGGCGGCACGAATATTTCCGATGCCATCGGGCTAGCCGTCCGAACCTTCGGCAAATCCGCCACCGGAAATCGTGCCATGATCATTTTCACCGATGGCGAAGATTTGAGCGGCGATGCGGTCAGCGCGGCCAAAGCGGCGGCGGAGGCGGGCGTGCGCATTTTCACCGTCGGCGTCGGCACGCCGGGCGGCTCGCTCATTCCGATCCAGGACGGGAACGGCGGGACCGCCTTTGTGAAGGATGCGAAGGGCGAGGTCGTGAAATCGAAGCTCGATGAGACGCGGCTGCGCGAGCTGGCGCAGGCGGCGGACGGTTTCTACGTGCATCTCGAAAACGGTCCACGCACGATGCAGCAGATCATTTCCGAGGGCCTGGCAAAAATGCAGGTGGCCGACATCAACGCGCGTTTGTCGCGCCGACCGATCGAGCGTTACGAGTGGCCGCTTGGGGCCGCGATCCTGCTCTTCTCGCTCGCGCTCCTAATCAACGAACGCAAAGGATCGCGCACTCCGCCTGTAGCGCCGGTCTATGACCGTCGTCCTGCAAAACGGCCGAGCGCCAACGGTCGCGAAATGCCTCTGCAAAAGAGCGCGAGCCTCGCGATTCTCTTGTCTCTCGTTGTCGGCAGTTCGGCGCGCGCCGCTTCTGCCGGCTTGGACTTATACGAGCAACAAAAGTTTCCTGAGGCCTACGACCATTTCGAAAAGACGTTGCAGGAAAATCCCGGTGCGCGACAAAGCGACCGGATTCAGTTCGATGCGGGCGCCGCCGCCTACAAAATGAAGAATTACAACAAGGCGCTCGAGGCCTTTAGTCAGGCGTTGCTCTCGAAGAATCCCCACCTGCAAAGCGAGAGCAATTACAACCTCGGCAACACACTCTATGAGCGCGGTGAAGCGGAGCAGAGCGACGCGAAGAAACTAACCAACTGGGAAAGCGCGCTCCAGCACTACGAGGAAACGCTCAAGGCCGAGCCGAAGAACAAGGACGCGAAGGACAACTACGAGTACGTTAAAAAGAAGATCGAGGAACTGAAGAAGAAGCAGGAACAGAAACCATCGCCGACTCCCACGCCTCCTCCACCCTCTCCGTCGCCGTCACCTTCCCCCTCACCACAAAAGGACCAGAACAAGAATCAAAAGCAGCAGCAACAACAGAAAAAGAACGATCAGCAGCAAAAGCAACAACAACAACAACAACGCAGCAGCAGCAGCAACAGCACAACGGGCAAGGCTCAGGCAACGGGCAGAAATCGCAGAACAAACAGCAATCTCCGACACCAACGCCAACGCCGACCCCGAAACACGGCGAGACTCCAAGTCCAACTCCTGGCGAAAGCCCAAGCCCCAGTCCTACACCCGGCGAGAGCCCGAGCCCAACTCCTGGTGAAAATGGCGCCGGAGAATCGCCGACTCCTTCGCCCTCCGCCGGCGAGCAATCGGGCGCGTCGCCCACGCCCGAAGAGCAAGGAACTCCGTCTCCCACTCCCGGTTCCGCCGGCCAGAATGGCGGCGAAAACGGCGAGCAACCTAGCCCGAGTCCACTCGGCACGCCGGGAAAGGCGCCGACCGGCGAAGTCAAAGGCGCGGGGGAAAAAAAACCGAAAGAGACTCCGTCCGCGCAGGTCGCCGAAGCCGAGCCGGAAAAGGAAGGCGAGATGAGTCCGAAGCAAGCAGCGGCCCTTCTCGAATCGATGAAAGACGAAGAGCAGAAAGTCCAGTTTGATGAACACAAGCGGGTGCGTCCTGTCTATAACGACTGGTAATGGCGTATTTGAAGTTTGATGTGCGATGTTTGATTTAAGAATGGCGTTTTACCCAACACGCATGGTCAGGCTCCTGCTCGCAGCTCTCCTTGCCTGCGCGGCGATCAAGACCGCACGAGCCGATTCCCCGAGTGTGACGGCCGTTCTCACCAGCTCGGAGACGGAAGTCGACCGGCCGGTGCAGTTGCAGATCAAGGTGAGCGGCGATTCGAATGCGACTCCGCCTAACGACATCGCGGTGGACGGCCTCGACATCCGCTACAGCGGCCAGTCGCAACTGGTCGAGGGCCGTAACTTTCATTTCACCTATAGTTTTGTTTACAATTACACGATCCTCCCGCTCAAGGCCGGCACTTTCACCATCCCGCCCCAAGTCGTGCAAACGAGCAGCGGCAAGATTCGCACGCCGGCGCTGGCCCTAAACGTTGCACCTAACGATGACGGCACGACCACGTCGCGCCGCGGCAGCCGCGGCGGCGGAGGCACGGCTTCGATCGACGAGAAGAGCATCCTTTTCGCCGAGCTAGTGGTGCCAAAAACAACCGTCTATGTCGGCGAGCCCATTCCGGCCGAGATCCGGCTCGGGCTCAATACCCGGGTCCCGCACCGCCTGATTGAGGGCGCGACCCTGAGCGGCCAGGGATTCACCATCCAGCGCATGCCGAATCCGGAGCAGACCCTCGAGTCGATCAATGGCCGCTCCTATGAAATCGTGACCTTCAAGACGGCGATCACCCCGATAAAGAACGGCAAGCTCGAGATTGCGGCCAAGGACGCCAAGGCCATCGTGCAAATCCCGCAAAGGCGAGGCAGCCGACAGCGTTCGCCGTTCGATCTTTTCGGGATGGATGACCCCTTTAATGATCCGTTTTTCAATGATCCCCTGGCCAGCATGGGTGAACAGCGTGAAGTGAAGTTCTCGAGCAAGACAACAACGATCGACGTTAAGCCGCTCCCGCCAAATCCGCCGCCCGATTTTTCGGGCGCGGTCGGACATTTCTCCCTTACGACGGAGGTAAAACCGAAAACGGCGCAGGTTGGCGACCCGCTGACCGTGACGGCGAACATTTCCGGCCGCGGCAACTTCGATGCGGTGACCGCTCCGACGATGGAAAGCGATCGCGGCTGGCACACCTATCCGCCGAGCGCGAATTTCAAGCCGGACGACGACATCGGGATCAGCGGCACCAAAACTTTTGAGATGGTGCTCACGCCCAACGAACCGAAGAAAGCCATGCCGCCGCTCGTCTTCTCCTACTTCGATCCCTTGAAGGAAAGCTACGTCACGCTCAAGGGCGACAAGCTGCCAGTCGTGGTGGAGGGAAGTCCGCTCGCCACGGCGACCCCGGCGATCGCGAGCGCTTCGACGACACCGCCGTCGGCCGCTGCCAGCCCGACCGCCGCGCCTCAGGCTCAGGATATTCTTTATCAGCTCACTGACCACGGTCGCTGGGGACAAAGCTTTACGCCGGTCTTCATCCAACGCGACTTCTGGGCGGTACAGGCCGTGCCGTTCCTTGGGTTGATCGGATTCTTCGGTTGGGAAATGCGGAAACGCCGCCTCGAAAATCGCGAAGGCCGACGCCGCGCCGCCTGGGAACACGAAACCGCGGAGTTGCAGCGCAAGCTGCGCCGGGCCGACGACCCGCCCGACCAATATTTTGCCGAGGCTTTGCGCGTGGTGCAGTTGAAAACCGCTCTCGCCTCCGGCAGTCGGCGCGTTGACCCCAATATCGTCGACGCGGAGACCGCCGTTGCGGCCTTCGATCTGCCGGACGAGAAGCGCGATCGGGTGCGCGAACTTTTCCGGCGGAGCGACGAGCTGCGGTACAGCGGCCGGGAAAACGGCCACGGCAAGGTCGCGGAAGAAACTCGACGCGAAGTGCTCGAACTCATCGACAGTCTGGCCTGAGATGCGCACCTTACTTTTCGCTCTTCTCATTCCTGTTTGCCTGATCTCGGAAGCTTTCGGCGCACCGCCGGCGCAGGCCGATGCCGATGCGACATTCACTCGCGCAAACGCGGACTATGCCGAGGGCAAATTCCCAGGCGCAATTGAGGGCTACGAATCGCTGGTCAAGAGCGGCCAATGGAATCCGAGCCTGTTCTATAATCTCGGCAACGCCTATTTCCGCACCGACGATCTTGGCCGTGCGATCCTGAATTACGAACGCGCGCTCGCACTCGACCCGTCGCAGCCCGAAGCGCGGGCCAACCTCGCCCTCGTGCGCGACCGGGCGCGGGCGCTCGAACTCCAAACGGGTTGGGCGGAACAGCATCTCGATTTCCTCACCCGCGATCAATACACCTGGCTCGCGATGGTGGCCTTCTGGATTGCGGTCGCGATTGTGGCTGGGCTCTATTTCTCCAAACGCCGGCCGGTGGTTTGGATTTTCGCCCTTCTTCTCTCCTGCGTGATCGCGGTGGGTGCGGCGGCCGCGGTCTATCTGCTTGAGACCGGAATTACGGGATACGATCTCGCGATTGTGACCGGGAAGGATATCCAGGCCCGGCTTGCCACGACGGAGAGCGCAGGGACGGTCCTCGTCCTGCCGCCAGGAAGCGAAATCAAGATTCTCAGCACGCGCGGGAGTTGGGATTACGCGGCTTTGCCTAACGATCTGAGAGGCTGGATTCCGTCCGGCAGTGCCGAACGGGTGCGGCTCTAAAGCGCCTTTGCCACGTGAATGTGGGAGGGGGCCTTTTGTGCCCCGATCTGTTAGCGTGGCGTGACCCCTCGTGGCACAAAGGCACCTCCCATGTGCCTCCACCCCTCGCCGGTTGAGATGCGCCGGTTTATCCTCATCTTGAGGCGATGAACGCAGAGATGGAAATCGGGACGAACAAAAAAGCGTTCCAGATCAATCTCGACATCAAACGCTATGGGACTTTCGCCGAGATCGGTGCCGGGCAGGAAGTGGCGCGGCGCTTTTTCCAGGTCGGCGGCGCGGCCGGCACGATCGCGAAGACTATGTCGGCTTACGACATGCAGTTTAGCGACGCGATTTATGGTCCGACCGATCGCTACGTAAGTCGCGCGCGCCTCGGGACGATGCTCGATCGCGAGTACCGATTATTGATCGAGCGGCTCGACGAAAAGTTCGGGGACGAGCGGACGTTTTTCGTTTTTGCCGATACGGTCGCGGCGCGCAGCTTCAAGCAGCATAACGAATCGCATGGCTGGCTCGGGATGCGCTTCCAATCCGAACCGCGGAGCGAGCCGAGCCAGATCATCATCCATGTCCGGATGCTGGATGAAGCGAATATTGACCAGCAGGAAGCGCTCGGCGTGATCGGCGTGAACCTGATCTACGGCGCGTTTTACATTCAGCAGTCGGAAAAATTGATCGCCTCCCTGCAGGAAAACCTCGATCCGCATCGGATGCAGGTGGACATGATCAAGTTTTCCGGCCCCGCCTACCAGGCGGTCGATAACCGGCTAATGAGCCTGCAACTGGTGAGCCAGGGCCTGACGAATGCGGTCATGTTCACGGCCGATGGCGAGACGGTGCAGCCGGCGGAGGTCTTCTATAAAAAATCGATCATCGTCGAGCGCGGCAGCTTTCGTCCTGTCACCCACGCAACCAACGACATGCTGGAGGGCGCACGGAGCATCTTCCTCAGCCAACCGGGTGCAAAGAAGGAGGATTTGATCGTGTTGATGGAAATGACGCTGCAAAATCTGCTCTCGGACGGGCAGCTCAATCACGCCGATTTTCTGGCCCGGGTCGATATCCTGGGTTCGTTAGGGCGAACCGTTCTGGTCTCCAAGTTTGGCGAGTACTATCGGCTGGCGGGTTATCTTTCGCGTTACACGAACAAGCCGATTGCCCTTGTCATGGGCGTGCCGAGCCTGGACGAAATCTTCGACGAAAAATATTATCTCAACCTCGAAGGCGGAATTCTCGAAGCACTCGGACGGATGTTCAAAGGCGGCCTCAAGCTCCTTGTTTACCCGGTGGAGGACGAAGGAACCGGCGCCCTCATTACCGCGAAGCAGCTCGAGGTCGCGTCCAACCTGCGGCATCTTTATCAGTACCTGATCGATAACGGTTTCATCCAGGAAATCGAAAGTTTCCATCGTGAATACCTGAAGATTTTTCCATCTGATGTGCTCGCGAAAATGCGGGAAGGGGATCCGATTTGGGAAACGATGGTGCCTCCGGAAGTTTCAGGCATGATCAAGGTACGCGGATTTTTTGGATACCGTGCGGCGGCCGCGGCGTAGGCCGGCGGGCAAATCGGGGTCCAACGGCCCCTCCACGTTTTTTCAAAAGCGTGACGCGCCCGGCATGGTTTTCGCTTTAACGAAGCGCAAGCTCATGGGCAAGCCTGCGAATTCAGTCATCGGCATCGATCTCGGCAAGCACCACTTCAAGAGCGTGTTGTTGCAACGAAAAGGCGAGAACCGTTTTGTCCTGACCAACTTCGCCTCGCGTCCCGTGCCCGAATCGATCGGCAGTGCCGACGAACTGGCGCAGCAGATCAGGCTTCTGCTCAAGGATCTCGGCGGCAGCGCCAAAGGTTGCGCTTTGGCCGTCTCTGATCCGGGCGCGCTCGTGCGCATCATCGAACAGCCGAGCACACCAGTACAGTTGCTCCGCAGTGCGTTGCGGCTTAATGGCCTCGCCGTCCTAAACCAGGAATGCAGGGATTTTGTGCTCGATTGCGCGCCGGTTTCGGCGGTGGCGATGGCGGGCGTGGCTCCCAATGGATCGGCAATCGAGAATACAGGCAAGACGCGCTATCTTGTCGGCGGGATGCTGCGCCCAGCAGTGAAACAAATTTCCGAGGCGATGAGCAAAATGAAAACCGCTCCCAGCCTCCTCCAGCTCGCGCCGATCTGTTCCTTTAACGCGTTTGAATTCGCCTATCCCGAAACCTTTCAAGACGAAGCCTTTCTCCTCCTCGACATGGGACACCTGCAAAGCACAGTGCTGATCGGTCAGAAGACGGAGCTGAAGCTGGTGCGCAGTGTGGATTACGGGGGCAAGCTGTTTGCTGAAGCGCTGACCGCGGAAGGCGCGGTCAACGCTGAAACGGCGCGAATCCTTATGCAACAGGGCGACGCCGGCATGGCCGAAACCTGTCGTGAGTCGCTTCTCGGCCTGGCCACGGAAGTGAACAACTCGATCGGATTCTTCGAGGGCCAGTGCGAAGAAAGCATCCACCGGATTTTTGTCTCCGGCGGCATGGCGAAGACGGAAATGATTTTGCAAACTCTAAGCGATGAGCTCGGTTTGCCCTGCGAGATTTGGGATCCGCTTGAGACCTGCGAGGTGGCGCTACCACCGGCCAAACGACAGGCGCTCGCGAGCGAGTTCGTTTCCCTCAACGTCGCCTGCGGCGCAGCCATCTCCTATCTGAAAGCCGCCTGACGATGGCCCTGCAACTAAATCTTCTCCACGAGGAATTCACCGAGGAACGCCAGCGCAAGCGTGATCCGCTTAAGCTTGGCATCATGGCGCTCATTGTATTTGGCGCGATCTTCCTGCTCTACTATGGCTGGAACGCCTACCGGACGATCTACATTCGAAGCCAGCTCAACGTGGCCGAGCGCGAGTGGAAAAAGGCTGAACCGCAAATCACCGCCGCGCAGAAGCGTGCGACCGAACTGCACCGGATCATTGACAGCACCAAGGTGCTCGACGCCTCGATCGAGGAACGCTTCTATTGGGCGCCGTTTCTCGCGATTATTTCCCATTGCGTGGCGCCCAACATTCAGATCACCAGTCTTGACGGCGGCCTCGTTGAAACCAACCGGTTGGTCACTGTCACCATTGAAGGCCTCGCCGCAGCTCGCGAGCCGCGTGCCGCCGCGGAAGAACTTCGGCAACTTCTGAGCGAACAGCTCGAGAAAAGCTATAACAACGTAAAAGTGAGCTTCAAAAACCTGGAGGACCTCGACACTCTTATCAACCTCTCGGGCAACCCCACCGCCAGCGCGCGTTTCGTTCTTGACATCACTTTTGATCCGGCGTCGGGCGATCCGACGAAAAAACCGGAGCCAGCGGCCAAGGAAGCCGCGAAAACGAAATGACGCCGAAAACACTAAACAAGGATCAGATTCAAAAGATCATCCTAAGCGCCCTCGGCCTGATCGGGTTGATCTACTGCTATTTCACCTTCTTCCTCGGGCCCCTGAACCGAAGCCGCGCGGCGATGATGCAAACCATGGCCGATGTGCAGGCGAAGACCGCCTCTTCAAAAACCGAGTTGAAAAAGACCGCGAGTCTCGAACTGCAGGCAAAGGAGGCGACCGGCCGCTACGAAGCGCTCGAGCGTACCACCGCAGATGGTGCGCCGATCGCGTGGTTCCCGCCTAAGATCCGTACCTTCTTTGCCAAGTACGACATCGACAAAGTCACAGCCCGTCTCGAATCGAGCGGCGATTTCAAACAACCTGAGATGTCGGACTGGATCAAGGATACCTGGGCGATCGAGCTGCCTGAGAGCGATTACGAGGCGCTCGGCAGAGCGATCGCCGACCTGGAGAACACCGAGCCGCTCCTCGCCATCCAGCGCATCGTCATTCATGGCGTGCCCGAGCAGCCACAGTATCAGCAGGTCCGCGTCTACGCCCAGACTGCCCTCTTTAAGAAATGAAAAAGCTCCTTCTCGCCTTCTGCCTAGCGAGTCTGTCGCTCAACGCCGCCCGTGCCAAGGACGCCGTGACGACGGTCGAATTAAAGCGCAAATCGAGCTTCGATGCAGTCGACGCACGCGATCCTTTCTGGCCGATCGGCTGGAAGAAGCCGGGCCCGAAGATTGGCGGGGGACCGGCCCTCGCGCCTGAAGCCTTTTCGCTCACTTCGGTGACGGTGGGCAGCGGCTCTCATTTCGCGATCTTGAACGGAAAGATCATGCAGGAAGGTCAGCAATTCGGCCTGCAGATCGGCAACCAGATTTACCAGGTCACCCTGCGAGCGATCGAAGACGGCAGAGTCATCGTCGCCTACGAGGATTCCGAAATCGTGGTCCCGCTTCGCCGGAAGTAAGGCCGAAATCGCATGCAGGACCCGGCGCCCGGCGAAGCCCGGCAATGCGCGGCGCTTAATAAAACTCGCGATAACTCCGCGCATTCGTTTCAAGTCTTTTCCGAAGTGCCTTTTGCGGATCATCCGCCTTCCCGCTGCGCAAGACCACCGCGACACACAGGCGAACCATCCCGACGAAATCACCGATCGCAACAAACTCGGCCGCAATGGTGCCTTTCGGCGTGATATTGTGATAGTTGCCGAGCGCGAGGCTGGCCGCGGCGCAGGTGTAGTCATAAAGCTGGTAGGCAGTCGCTTCGCAGGTTCCGCCGTCGAGCAGGCAACGTTGCACCGGAATTTCTTCCTCGGTTGCGGCGCTGAGCAGTCGGGCCGTCGCCGGGCCGTCAAAGCTCGAAACCCTGTCCCCTACCCGGATGATCGGTCCCTTGCCAATCTTCGCTGTCCCGCGCGGCGTACTCGTCTCGAGCGACAGGATCGTCAGGCTGCGCGGCAGGATGTTGGCCTGCGCAAGCTTAATTGCACCGACGAAACCAACCTCCTCCGCCCGCGTGAAGAGGCCAACGCAATGCGCTGCTGCATCCATTTCCTCCAACTCTCGAAAAACACAGAGGATCTCTGCGCAGCCGAGCAAATCGTCGCATGCGCGGGAATGAATCTGCCGATCGCGAATCTGAAACGCCGGTAGATCCCACATCGCAAAATCGCCGAACGATTTCGTCTTCGGATCTTGCCGGTAGCGTTCCGGCACGGAGCCGAGAAATTTTATCTCGCCGTTTCTGCTCCGCACCCAGCCCGGATGATCCATGTGCGCGGCCAGCGCCCATCCCGCCTTCGCGCTCCGTCCTCGGCGGTAATGCACAATCACATTTCCGAAACGATCGCGCCCGAATTTGACGTGCGGACAACGATCGAGTTGCCTTTCGATTTCCGCTCGCACGGCGTCTTCGTGAAACGGCGCCGTCGGCTGATTTGTCAGCGCTTCGACGACAGCGAGCATTTCTCTTTCGCGCATCTTTTGCCTAACGATCCGCGACTTGCAGCCGGGCCAGCGGCACAAACTCGCTCTCGTGCAGTACTACCGGTCTCGTCCCGCGCAGGAAGCGCCACCATTGCCAGGCGCAGCCGGTCACTATGAGAAAGACGAGAACCAGAAAGGCGAGCGCGACGAGCGCATCGATTCGCCAGATCAGGGCCTGCCGCGCGAAATCCGCGCTGGTCGAGCCGGCCGCAACTTTTGCATCCACCATCCGCGCGCCGCTCAGAAATCCGATTCTCGGGTCGGGCGAAAACAGCTTGAGGTAACCGGCCGAGAAGGTCACCACGACCATGAAGACCAGCGGGACCAGCGTCGTCCAGACGTAGCGAGCCTTGCCCATCTTGATCAGGATGGTGGTTCCGAGACAGAGCGCGATGACGGAGAGGAGCTGATTTGCCAGGCCGAAAAGCGGCCAAAGACTGTTGATTCCGCCTAACGGATCGAGCACGCCCTGATAAAGAAACCAGCCCCACGCTCCGACCAGAAGCACGCTGGCCAGAATGTTCGCGCCCCAGGCGCGCGTGTTGCCGAGCGGACGCCAGACCTGGCCTAACAAATCCTGGAGCAGGAAACGCCCCACCCGCGTCCCGGCGTCGATTGTCGTCAGGATAAAGAGCGCCTCAAACATGATCGCAAAGTGATACCAAAGCGCGAGCGCCGTCGGGCTGGGCGAGATCCGGGCAAACATGTGCGCCATGCCGACCGCAAAAGTCGGCGCCCCGCCCGCGCGTCCGAACATCGTGCTCTCCCCGAGATCATTCGCCAGGCGCTGCATCTCAGTTACGGTGACAGGAAACCCGGCGGCGGAGACTTTTGCCACCACTTCTTGCGGCGTGCCCTTCGCGTTAATCGCAAAATATTGCCCGGGCGAAAGGACACAGGCGGCAATGATTGCCATCAGGGCAACCATCATTTCGGTCACCATGGCGCCATAGCCAATGTCGCGAATGCGCGATTCGCGCTCCAGCATTTTCGGCGTCGTGCCGGAAGCGATCAGGGAATGAAAGCCGGAAACCGCACCGCATGCGATCGTGATGCAAACGAAGGGAAAAACGGGACCGGCAAAGACGAGCCCTGTTCCATCGATGAAACGGGAGAGGGCCGGCATTTGCAGTGTCGGATGGATGATGATGACCGCGACCGCCAACGCCGCGACCGCACCCAGTTTCAAGAACGTGCTCAGATAATCGCGCGGGGTGAGGAGCAGCCAGACAGGCAACGCCGAAGCAGCAAAGCCGTAAATGATCACCGCCCAGGCGAGCCATTTCTGGCCGTGGCGAAACCAGCCTTCAATCATGGGAAACTGCGGGAGAAACTGTCCGCCCCAGACCGCGAAGACCAGGCCTGCCAAACCAAAAACTGTCACCCAGCCGACGCCGACGCGGCCGGAGCGGAGACCAATTCCCATGATCAGCGCAACCGGAATCGTCATCGCCATGGTGAAAACGCCCCACGGGCTTTTGGCCAGCGCCTGCACCACAACGAGCGCGAGCACGGCGAGCAGAATGACCATGATCGAAAGCACGCTGATGAGCGCGAGCGCGCCGATCGTACTCCCAATTTCCTCCTTCACCATTTGGCCCAGCGTTTTCCCCCGGCGCCGCACCGAGGCGAAAAGAACAATCATATCGTGCACGCCACCGCCTAACGTCGCCCCGATCAGGATCCAGAGAGTTCCGGGCAGGTAGCCGAACTGCGCCGCCAGCACCGGTCCGACGAGCGGACCGGGCCCCGCGATCGCAGCGAAGTGATGACCGAACGCCATCCAGCGATTGGTCGGGACGAAATCTCTGCCGTCATCTACGACCAGCGCGGGCGTAGCGCGCTCGTCATTAAGCACGAGCACTTTTGCCGCAAGCCACTTGCTGTAGAAACGGTAACTGATCGCCATCGCGCAAAGGCCAGCGGTCACGATCCAGAGGGCGTTGACGGGTTCGCCGCGAGCGAAGGCAAGAACCCCAACCGCCGCCGCGCCGAGAAGGCCGATTCCAAGCCAGAGAAGAAATTTGAGAATCCGGATCATGTCGGGCGGGCGATTATAACGCTTCGCGCATTCGATCGGCAATCACGGAGGGACGATTTAGCCTAACGAGTCACGCATTCGCTCGAGTTGCGCGAAGCGCTCGGCAAAATCGCTTTCCCGCTGCCGATGCTCGGCCACGACCGTGGCCGGCGCGTTGGCGACGAAATTTTGGTTTGCCAATTTCTTTCGCACCGTCACCAACTCGGCTTCAATCTTTGCGATCTCTTTTCCGAGGCGTTGCCGCTCCGCCTCGACATCGATCAAACCTTCCAGCGGCAGATAAAGTGCGCCGAGCGGCGTGAGCGCGGTCGGCGTCCCCTTGGTCGGTTCATACTTCGCCGGCAGATCGAGCCGTTCCGCATGCAGCAGGATACGCAGAACGGCCGCCTCCTCGTCGGGCAGAGGATTCGGCGGGACGAGCACGAACGCGACCCGCTTGTTCGAAGCGATGTTGAAATCGCGCCGCAGCCGCCGGCCCGCGGTCACGGTTTCGTATTTGGCGTTGGCAAATTGTTCGTCGTTAGGCGTGAGGCCATAGTGCTTCTTGAAGTCGTCATCCAGCGGCTCCGGCCAGCGAGCAAACTGGATCGTCTGCCCGCCCTGGGCTTCCGGCAGATCACAATTGAACCCGAGCCCGTGCCAAAGCTCCTCGGTGATGAACGGCATAAAGGGATGAAACAGGCGCAAGGCATGACCGAGGACAAAGTCGATCACCGCCAGTGTGTTCGCTTTGCACGCTGACGCATCTCCGGGGAGCGCACGCGACTCGCGTTCCGTTGACGGCGACCCGCCATCAAACTCTTTGGCGAGGCTCGCCTTGCTCGCCTCCAGATACCAATCGCAAAACTCGCTCCAGAAAAAGCGATAGAGCGCCTGCGCGGCCTCGTTGAAATGGTAGCCTTCGAGCGCCTCCGTCACAGAGCGGATCGCGGTGTCGAGGCGCAACAGGATCCATTTGTCGTCACTCGTTAGGCGCTTCGAATCGATCTCGCCCTCCGTTTCGCCGCCCTGCATTTGCCGAAACCGCGCCGCGTTCCAGAGCTTGTTGGCGAAATTGCGTCCCTCCTCGATCTGCTTCTCATCGAAACGAATGTCCAGACCGCTGGGCGCGATCCGCATCAGGCCAAAGCGCAAGCCATCTGCGCCGTACTTTCCGATCAGGTCGAGAGGATCGGGTGAGTTGCCCAGCGACTTGCTCATCTTGCGCCCCTGCGCATCGCGGATGAGGCCGGTGAAGAAAACGTCGCGGAAGGGCACCTCACCGGTGAACTCCAGCCCGGCCATGATCATGCGCGCGACCCAGAAAAAGATGATGTCGGGCGCGGTCACGAGATCGTTCGTCGGATAGAATTTTTTGCACGTCGCCGCGTCCATCGTTTCAAAGGGCCAGAGCCAGCTCGAAAACCAGGTGTCGAGCACATCGGGATCCTGCTCCCAGTTCTCCGGATCGGACGGCGGCTCGATATCGACGTGGATGTCTTTGCCGGAGGTTTCGGATTTCGGATTTCGGATTTCGGATTTTTCCTTCCGGTACCAGACCGGGATGCGATGCCCCCACCAGAGCTGACGGCTGATGCACCAATCCTGAATGTTCTCCAACCAATGCTGGTAAACCGCTTCCCAACGCTCGGGGCGAAAATGAATCGCGCTTTTCGGACCGACGGCAGCGCGCGCTTCTTCCACCCTGGGATACTTCAGGAACCATTGCTCGCTCAGGCGCGGCTCGATCGGAACGCCGGCCCGCTCGCTGAATCCAACCGTGCTCTCATGCGGTTCTTCCTTCGCCAGGAGCCCGCGCGCCGCGAGCAGCTCGGCCGCTTTCTTGCGCGCCACGAAGCGATCCAGACCATCGAGTTCCGGAACACCAGGACAATTGATCCTGCCGTTCGGATGCAGAACATCGATCACCGGCAGGCCGTGCCGCTGACCAATCTCGAAATCGAGTTTGTCATGCGCCGGGGTCACTTTCAGAACACCGGTCCCGAATTCCGGATCGATCCCGGGATCGCCGATCACCGGCAACTCGGCGCGATCAAGCGGGCGCCAGACTTTTTTGCCTAACGATGAGCGGTAGCGTTCATCATCAGGATGGACGGCCAGCGCGACGTCGGCCATGATCGTTTCCGGCCGCGTCGTCGCGACTTCGATGAAACGCCCCGGTTCGTCGACCAGCTCGTAGCGGACATAATAGAGCGCCGATTTCTGCGGCGTCGGGATCACCTCTTCGTCGGAAAGCGCGGTGAGCGCGACCGGATCCCAGTTCACCATCCGGCGTCCGCGATAGATGAGTCCTTTACGATAGAGATCGACAAAGGTGCGCTGCACCGCGCGCGAGTATTCGGCATCCATTGTGAAACGCTCGCGCGACCAGTCGCAGGAACAGCCAAGCCGTTTCAATTGCTCGATAATGATGCCGCCGTGTTTCTCCTTCCATTCCCAAACGCGGCGGAGAAATTCCTCGCGTCCGAGGTCGCGGCGAGTCTTGCCTTCTTCCTTGCGGATCTTCCGTTCGACCACCGTCTGGGTGGCGATGCCGGCGTGATCGACGCCCGGCAACCAAAGGACTTCTTCGCCGGACATTCGGGCGCGCCGGGCGAGGATATCCTGGATCGTGTTGTTCAGGACATGGCCAAGGGTCAGAACGCCCGTGACGTTCGGCGGCGGGATGACGATCGAATAGGCCGGCTTGGCCGACGCGGGATCGGCTGTAAAACACTCGTCCGCCAGCCAGCGTGCGTACCATTTCGCCTCAACCGCATGCGGTTCGTAAGCCTTGGAAAGTTCCGCCATGGGGAGCAATCATCGAAGAGCGCACGCCGATTGCAAAACGAAAAGGCACGCCGTGGATGTGCTAGGTTGCGAGCGATGGAAAAGGTGAACCTCGCGGAAAAGTTCGGCGCCTTCGCGGAACATTGGCGGCCCAAGATCGTCGGCGAATTGAATGGTC
Source organism: uncultured Verrucomicrobiae bacterium (assembly GCA_963776615.1). Classification (GTDB taxonomy): domain Bacteria; phylum Verrucomicrobiota; class Verrucomicrobiia; order Chthoniobacterales; family UBA10450; genus Palsa-1392. The sequence goes on along the minus strand of CAVZNJ010000002.1, from coordinate 36,128 downwards.
AGGAAGTGAAGCTGGTGAAATTCCAAGGCGTGTTCCCGTGGCATCATCACGAGAAGGAAGATGAACTTTTCCTCGTCTGGCGCGGCCGGATGCGGATCGAATTTCGCGACCGGACTGTCGAGTTGAACGCCGGAGAATTTCTCGTCGTCCCGCACGGAGCGGAGCATCGCACCGCGGCTGATGAGGAGGCGGAGGTCATGCTTTTCGAGCCGGCCGCGACGCGCAATACCGGCAGTGCGCTGGAATCGGCCTTCACTGCCCCGGACGGGGTTCGGATTTAACGCGGCTTGCGAGCGGGTGAAGCCCTCGGCAGGTTTGAGTCGTGCGACGCTTTAAAGTCATCCTGATTGGCGGGCTTCTGATTGCGTTGGCCAGGGTCGCTCCGGCCGAGAATTGGAAAATCATCCGCGCCGATGGCCGCGATTACGTGAGCTTCGCCGAGCTGGCGCAGTTTTATCACTTTCCCCGATTCACCCAGGTAAGCCGCACCGTTTCGTTAGGCGGGGATCGGCGTGGAATCCGGGCGCAGGCGGGGACGAGCGAGTATTACATCAACGGCGTCCTGTTCTTCAGTGATTACCCGCTCCTCGCCCAGGGCAACGATGACCTGATCTCGGCGACGGACGTTTCCAAAATCATCGAGCCGGTCTTGCGACCGAACAGGATCGGCGGTGCCAGGCCGATTAAGACTGTGGTGCTCGATCCGGGGCACGGCGGCGCAGATAGCGGGGCGATCGGACCGCGCGGAAACGAGAAGACCTATACGCTCGATGTGGCGCTGAGCGCGCGCGAACAATTGTTGCGCGCCGGGTTCAAAGTCGAGATCACCCGTTCCAGCGACCAGACCGTTGCGCTTGAAGACCGCGTCGCCTTCGCGAACCAGTTTTCCGACGCCGTCTTCATCAGCATCCACTTCAATTCTGCTCCGGGTGGTTCCGGCGTGGAAAGCTACGCGCTCGCGCCAGCCGGTGTGCCTTCGAACGCTTCGACTGAGAATCATCCCAGCTCCGCCGAAACGCATTGGAATCAGGGGAACGCGCAAGACCCCGCGAACATCGCGCTTGCCGCTGCCGTGCAGGGCGCAATCATGTCGCGTGTCTCCGTCTTTGATCGCGGCGTGCGACACGCGCGGTTCCACGTGCTGCGCGGCATCAGAATACCGGCCGTGCTGGTTGAGGCCGGTTTCCTGAACGATCCAGTCGAAGGCGCGCACATCGCCACGCCGCAATACCAGGAGCAGCTCGGGCAGGCGATCGCGCAGGCGGTCGCGACCTACAATCGCGCGATCAATTTCCAAAATAGCGGGCTGGCGATCGCCTCAGCCACGACCAACCATCCGCCGCACACGCACACGATCACGGAGTCGTCAGGCCCAACGTCGGCCGTGCCGGCCAAACCGGCACCGGCCCCAAGCCCCGCCGCGCAGGCTCCGAATTAAATGAATACCAACCAAGCCGGGGTCGCCGCCAGGGAACGACCAATTGGCGTCTTCGACTCCGGTATCGGCGGCCTCACGGTGGTGAGCGCGTTGCGGGCGCTCTTGCCTAACGAGACGATTCATTATCTGGGCGACACCGCCCGCGTCCCCTACGGCGGCCGCAGCGCGGCAACAGTCGAGCGTTACAGCCTCGAGATCACCGCCATGTTACTCGAGGAAAATTGCAAGGCCATCGTCGTTGCCTGCAACACCGCTTCGGCCCTTGCCCTCGCGACGCTGGAATCGACCACGCCGGTCCCGGTCATTGGAGTGATTCGGCCCGGGGCAGAAGCCGCCGTCGCTGCGACCCGCAATGGGCATATCGGCGTGATCGGGACGCGCGCCACAATTAAGAGCGGCGCCTATGAACGCGCGATCCGGGCGCTCGATCCCGCGCTCCGCGTCTCGGCCCGCGCCTGTCCGCTCTTTGTTCCGCTGATCGAAGAAGGCTGGCTGGAAGGCGCGACGACCGAAGCTGTCGTCAGGCAATATTTGCAACCGCTGGTCGAGGCCGGGATCGACACCCTTGTGCTCGGCTGCACGCATTATCCGCTCTTGCGCGGAACCATCGGAGAGTTCCTCGGGAAAACCGTGCGGCTGGTCGACTCGGCCGAGAACTGCGCCCGGGCCGTCTCGCAGTTGCTGGCCGCAGAGAACTTGCGCGCGGCGCCGGCGGCGGAGGGGGAACTTTCGATCGCGTTAACCGATCCCCCCGATGTTTTTCTCGATGTCGCCCGGGAAGCGTTACACCTCGAAATCGGGGAAGTGGAGCTGCGGCCAGTGATTCACGCGGCAAGGTAGCGCGAGCTACCCTCGCTTCGGCAGACTGGCGACGACCAGATCGTAGGAATGGTCGATCATCCGGCGCAGCTCAGCCGCCGGAATCCGGCCGCCCAGTTCGATCGTGTTCCAATGTTTCTTGTTCATGTGGTAACCGGGCTGCACTTCCTCATAGCGATCACGCAGATCGAGCGCACACTCGGGATCACATTTCAGGTTCACATGCGGCGGAACATCGTCGAGCGAGGCCAGGGCAAAAATTTTTCCACCAACCTTAAAAACGAGCGTGTCTGGGCCGAAGGGCGTGCCTTCGCTCACGTCTGGTTTCGTTAGGCAATAGGCACGGAAATCCTCAAGGTCCATGGTAGTCTGAGGACCAATTTAACGGGACGCGTGGTTTCGTCGATCGATCCTTGGCATGCGGCCGTAACGAAGGCGAAGCAACGGCCGGGCTTTCCAGCATGTCCCTCCGGAGGGACGCGCTTCTGCGCGTCCGAGATCGTTAGGCAATCGCATCAGCAAGCCGCCTTGGCAGGTCGGCGATGGCCACCCGTTCCTGCTCCATGCTGTCGCGATGGCGCAGGGTGACAGTGTCGCGCAAGGCCGGATCGCGTTCGCCGAGCGTCTCAAAATCGATCGTGATTCCAAAGGGAGTGCCCGCCTCGTCCTGACGGCGATAACGGCGGCCGATCGCGCCAGTCTCATCGTAAAAAACGTTCAGGTGCGGGCGAAGCAGCGCCTGCACCTCGCGTGCTTTCGCGACCAGCGCCGGCTGGTTTTTCAAAAGCGGAAAGACGCCCGCCTTGATCGGCGCGACCCGCGGATGAAAGCGGAGCACGACGCGTGTTTCGTTTTTGCCTTTCTCGTCGGTAACGGTTTCCTCGTCGTAAGCCTCGCAGAGGAGCGCGAGGACGGTGCGATCGACGCCTGCGCTCGGCTCGACGACGTGTGGCGTGAAGCGCTGCTTGGTTTCCTCATCGAAATAATCGAGCGGTTTGCCGCTGGCCGTTTGGTGCTGAGTGAGATCGTAGTCGGTGCGGTAGGCGACGCCTTCGAGCTCCTGCCGGCCGAAAGGGAACTCGTATTCGATGTCGTAGGTGCCCTTCGAATAAAAGGCGCGATCGGCGTCGGGCACGGTGAGGACATGCAGCCTTTCGCGCGGCAGCCCGATGTTTTCGTAAAACCTGAGCCGCTCCTCGAGCCAGTAGTCAAGCAACTCCATCCCCTGCTCCGGCCGGCAGAAATATTCCAGCTCCATCTGCTCGAACTCGCGCGAGCGAAAAATGTAATTGCGCGGGTTGATCTCGTTCCGGAACGCCTTCCCAATCTGCGCGATGCCGAAGGGCAGCTTCTTGCGCGAGGTATCGAGCACGTTCTTGAACTGGACGAAGATCGATTGCGCTGTTTCGGGTCGCAGGTAGGCGATTGCATCAGGTTCAGCCGAGGCGCCCATTTGGGTCGAAAACATCAGGTTGAATGCGCGTGGCGACGACAACTCCGCACCGCAAAATGAGCAAGAGGCGACGAAGGCACCCGTTCTGCCTGTGTCCCAATCGATCTTGGTACCGACTTCCTTAGTCTGCTTTAGATAGGCCAGCTGTCGTTTGACTTTGGCGAGCACGTCATCCTTCGACTCTCCACCGGCCGAAATCTTCGTTGAGCGGGTGACAGATCGATTTGCGTCAAAAAACACAACGTTTAGCAGACCAATGAGAGGTGTAGAGGCAGAGACTTGATCTGCACGAAAGCGGCGATTACAAACGGTGCACTCCACCATCGGATCGCTGAAAGTGTCCTCGTGCCCGCTAGCTTTGAGCACGGCGCGATGAGTGAGAATCGCGCCATCCATCCCGACGACGTCGTCGCGCTCGTGCACCATCACGCGCCACCAGTAGTCCTTCAGGTTGCGCTTCAGTTCGACCCCAAGCGGGCCGTAATCCCAGACGCCGTTCAGGCCGCCGTAGATTTCGCTCGCCTGGAAAATAAAGCCACGCCGCTTGCACAGGCTGACGATTTTTTCCATCCGCTGCGAGTCAGAACTCATCGCTTATGATCCGCAGATTTCGCAGATTTACGCAGAAAGAAAGGCGGAAATTCTGCCGAAGGCTAATGGACCACCGTGACTTCGGTCTTGACCGAGTTGGCGATGAAACAGTTTTCGTGCGCGAAGTGGTGCATCTCCTCGATGTCCTTCTCGATCGGCTGGTTGTCGCCCGAGAATTTTAGCTTCGGATGCAACTCGACGCGCGTGATGGCGAGTTTGCCCTCCGCGTTTTTCTCCATGTGCCCGACAGCGTCGTCGACGTATTCGTCGAGCAGGAATTTCTTCTTACAGGCAACAGCGAGGAAGGTCAGCATGTGGCAGCTGGAAAGCGAAGCGACAAAGGCCTCTTCGGGATCGACCAGCTTCGGATTGCCGAGATAAGCCGGGGCGGCCGTAGCCTGCATTTCGTGGCCGCCGTCGAAGTTCCAGGTGTGGTCGCGATTGTAGGATTTGTATTCGAAGTCAGGCGTGGCGCGCTTCCAGGTGAGCGTCATTTTGTGTTCGGACATGCCTTTAAATAGGTGCCGAGCCGCAATTCGCAAGCAACGCTGAATTGGGTCGTTCGGTGGAACAAATCTTGCACCTAAGAAAGCACTGCGACGCGGCGGTCGACAGAAAACCGCGCTTCGGCAGCCACATTTCAGAAAATGACCCACGAAGAACTGCAAGCAATCCTCAGCGCCATGATGCAAAGCGGCGCGGGCGTCTCCGACTGCCTCTTCCTCCACGGGAAACCGCCGTTGGTCGAACGCTACGGCACGCTGCAGGAGCTGCCCATGGAAGGACCCGACGCGACCCTGCAGTCGGCACACCTCGATGCCATGGCTAACCTGCTCCTTGACGACAGCCCCCGGCTTCGCTCCGATCTGACCGAGACCGGTTCCTGCGACACCAGTTACGCGCTTCCCGGCGTCGCGCGCTTTCGGGTCAACATCTATCGGCAGAACGGTCACACCGGGATCGTCATGCGCAAGCTTGCAGTCCCAGGTGCCGTCAATCGAGTCGCTAGGCTTGCCGCCCATTTTCAACGAGATGGTGAAGGAGAAGACACGGGATCATCTTCGTCACCGGCAGCACCGGCAGCGGCAAGACAACGACTCTGGCGGCGATGCTGAACGAGATCAATCAGAGCTTGGAGGTCCACGTCGTGACGCTGGAGGATCCGATCGAGTTTGTTCACCTGCACTGCCAAGGCGGCCTTCAGCCAGCGGGAAATGGGCAAGGATTTTCCAGACTTTGCCACCGGCCTGCGCGCGGCCCTGCGCCAGGCGCCGAAAGTCATTTTGCTCGGCGAAATTCGCGACCGCGACACGATGGAGATCGCGCTCACCGCCTCCGAGACCGGGCCACCTCGTAATGAGCACGCTGCACACGATCAACGCCGGCCAGAGCATCAACCGCATCCTTGGCTTCTTCACCACCGACGAGGAAAAGCAGATTCGCGAACGACTCGCCGACACCCTGCGTTACGTCGTGAGCCAGCGCCTCGTGAACAAACTCGGCGGCGGCCGTCTTCTCGTGACCGAGATCATGGGCAGCAGCCTGCGCACGCGCGAGACCCTGCTCTACGGCGAGAGCGAAAATCGCACCTTCCAGGAAATCATCGAGGCCGGCAGCACCCTTGGCTGGCACAGCTTCGATCAGTCGCTCATGCGCGCATTCGAAGACGAGCTGATCTCCGAAGAAACCGCCCTCCTCTTCTGCACTCATAAAAACAAAATGCGCCGCGACCTCGAGATGGCGAGAAAGTTGCGCTACCCGGCTGACGACGAGCCATCGGGACTAAAAATGGCGTCGTTCTGAAACGAATCATGAATACTGGATAATGACGACCGTCTCCGGCAGGAACTCCGCCTCGCCCAACTCGAGATCAAAGTGCTGCGCGAGCAACTGCTCAAGTCCGTCCAGGAGGCGCAGCGGGCTCGGGACGAGATGGAGGAAGTTGTCCGATAAGCCGGCGGTTCGACAGCTCGGAAAACAAGTCATCGTCCCCCTGCCCCCAGAAAAAGCGTTCCGCACGCAAGAAATCATCGAAGAACGGCGGCCCGCCGCGCGTCCTTTACGTCGAGGACAGCGAACCAAATTTCCGCCTGATCGAAAACGTCCTGCGCGATCGTCCGGGCACCGACCTGGTGTGGGCCGAAACCGGCGAGCAAGCGCTCGAGATAGCCCAGGGAAAACCGCCGCACCTCGTTTTGCTCGACCTTGACCTGCCCGACATCCACGGCAGCCAGGTTCTCGAGCGTTTGCAGGCGCAGCCCGGCCACGGCAGATACACCGGTGATCGTGATCAGCGCCGACGCCACCCCGAGTCAGATCGAACGCATGCTTGCCGCAGGGGCGCATAACTACCTGACCAAGCCTTTCGACATTCGCCGTTTTCTCTGCATTTTCGACGAAATGCTGGCCAGCGCCTGACGAACTTCGCAGCCGCGATCTTTATTTGCCGCCGCGACTCTGTGCGCCGATGCTCTGCCCCTGATGGAGCGGCGTCGTTTTCCCGCCAAATTTCTTGCCTCGCTGCGCACCCGGCAAATTCTGCTTGGGCCTGACCGTCCTCGTCATTTTCCTGGGAGGGATCGCCCTACGCCAGGATACCTGGAGAAAGACCACCCACCTGCGCTTTCAGCGTGACATCGTGAATGGCTTCTATTGGGGCACGCAAACGCTTGCGGAAGGTCACCGGCTTTCGCCGCGCGCCAGATCGGATTCGTGGCCAGTTTTTGTGCGCGGCTACGTCGGCCTCTACGACCAGGTCGAGTCCGACGCTTACGAGGAAAATTACTACCTCGATTATCCGCCGCTCCGGCTCCTAGTCATGTCTCTCTGGGCCAAGGAGGTACGGGCAAAATTTCCAGGCGCGGAAGATGGGACGCCCGACTACGTCGAGCCGCTCCTTGTCGTTAACACGATCTGCGAGCTGATTACGGCCGTTGGGATTTTCCTGCTCGTCAGGCTGAGGAGTGCGCCGAGCGTCCGGTGCGACCGACTCGGGTTGGTTGGATCGTCTGCCCGCAGCCGAACGCGGTTGGGTCTGCGGTTTGCTCGCCGCCAGCGTAGCATGGCTCGAGCCTTCGCTCATCCTCGATGCCCATGCCTGGCCGCAATGGGACGTCTGGATCTTGCCCTTCTATTTGTTTGCAGCGCTTGCTGCCCTCACGCGACGATGGTTTTGGTGTGGCTGCCTGCTTGCCATCGGCGGAATGCTCAAGGGTCAACTCCTTCTTCGTCGCGCCATTTTTTATTTTCTGGCCGCTCTGGCAAAAGCGCTGGGCCGCGCCGGACGCGTCCTGGCAGGTTTTGCCTCGCAACGTTTGCGGTCGTCGTTTCGCCATGGCTGCTGCGTCGCGCCTCAGCCTGGGTCATCGTGGCGGTGGTTGCACTGGTCGTTGCCGCCATTCTCCGGCGCCGCGCTTCGCCCAACACCTGGGCCTGGACGGCTGGACTTACCGCGGTCGCTGCTTTTGCTGTCGGCGCCATTGCCCACGGGAGTTTTGCGTGGTTAAGGATCGGCTACCTCTACGGCAGCGAACGTTATCCCTACCTCTTCATCAGCTCCTGCTACAACCTCCCCTCTCTCCTCTCCAACTGGAACCTCTCGCTCAAGACGCCGTTTTGGTCGGTTCATCTCGGGTCGCTTCAGATTGTCTTCACCCTGCAATGGACCTTGCGCCTGATCTACCTCGCTGCCCTAGTCCTCTGTGCGCGCGGGGCTGCCCGCCACGCCCGCTGGCGCGACCCGCGTGTGCTCATCGCTATCGCCACCCCCTGGCTGATCATGTTCGCGCTCCTCGCTCAAATGCATGAACGTTATTTGCTCTGGGGCGCCGTCCTCAGTGCCGTCGCACTCGGGGTCAGCGTGCGCCTGACTTTGGTCCATTTCATCTTCTCCGTCATGAGCGCTACCATGATCACGCACGTGCTTTTGGTGGATAAAAAGCTCGGCCCAACGCTCTCGACGATCGATTTTCTCGAGCGCATGCGGCCAATCGCCTCCTGCGTCCTGCTGGTCTGCGTCGCGATCTATTTCCGCGAAGTGCTTTCCACTCGCGCGCCTCACTTCCGTCCGCGGCCCAAGGTTCAGCCGAGCGAAGAAGCAGCGCCGCTCGCCCTGGCCGTCGCGGCGGAGAAAACGTAGAGATTCCTAGTCGGGTGCGGAGATCAAAAAAGTTCCCCGTCGTCGAAAGACCCTCGTCGCGCGTTCCTCTTGACTCGTCACTCGCTACTGGTCACTTTCACTTCCGCTTGCGCGCGCGATTAGCTCAGTGGTAGAGCGCTTGCTTCACACGCAAGAAGTCGCAGGTTCGAACCCTGCATCGCGCATATTCCTCATCCTGTAGACCTTGCTGTACAGATATGGACAACGTTTTGAAAATGACCGCTGCCGCATCATCTATATTCTCGCCGCAAGCTCGACGTCATGGGTCGCATGTACGTGTTGAAGGCAGGTCCGGCGGCGAGAGCGAGGCGGCTCCCGGACTGACCGTGCGAGTTCCTCATATCCGATGGGCCGACTTCGGGCTCGCGCTGGTGCTGAGGTCGGCAGTCTCGCCCCGATCAATCAAGTCCCCAGATCTTGACTGTGGCCGTCGGTTTCTTACCGAGGATCTTGTACCTGGATCTTCACCCATGTGAGGCGCCCCTTGCGTCCCGGAGCATCGGTCGGAGCCGTCTGTCCTCCTGCCTTTACGGTTCCGACGGCGAGCGTCGTGTCCTTGCGATTGTCCCAGCCAAGGACGACGCTGGTCATCTCGACGTCAGCCCCCTCGACAGAGAGTTTTACCTGCTTGACGTCTTTTTTCCATCGATTCCCTTGCGTCTTGATCTGCACGCTGGGATCGGCGGAGTTGAGCGCCTGCTCGCCCATTACAAACCACTCGTCAGCTCTGGCGCTGTTCACAGCCCCCAGTAGGACGGCGGACGCCGCAACAACGAAAAACACTGTCAGATTATGCCTCTTGATCTTCATATTATTTTGCTCCTTTTCCCCATGACTATGAGTGCCTGCCAGTCGGGACGGTATCGGACCTTGGTCCTACTCCGACCGATCGCCTAAAGAGGACCGCGAAGATGATGCCGCGGTCGCTGATCTTGTGTCTCGTTAGGGAAACCAGAAGTCCTCTTCCCTGAAAGCGGAGTATGCCAGCCCTCCCGGTCCGCATCCGACCTCCTATCCATTCTCAATCGTCAAAATCAGGATTTGCCGGACCAACCGTATCCGTTCAAATGAGCCCGCACGCCCCGTCCATCCGCGCCATTCTTGGCACGCTCTGTAGATTCGACTAAAAAGGGTCTCTCGAATCACGTCCTTTACTTTCGTCCACTCCCCAGCCCTTCCCAAATCCCGCCCAAAGCCGCCAGCGGTGCAAACATTCCGGCCGCTCTTTCGATAGATATTTCGCGAGGTAGCCAGCATGTTCGCTGGGCATTCGCGTCACATGAATGCAGCCCCACCCCGCCCGTTCCGCCAGCTCTCGCGCTTGGTTCTCGTCGATGAACTGATTTGTGATCAGATACACGTGAAGGCCATGTCTCTCGTGCAACTTGAAAACACGCAGTCCTTGCAAATCCGGCCACGAACGAAGCAGGATCGCCAGCTGATGATTCCACCGCTTACTCGTTTCCTTGACCGCCAGAAACTCTTTGAAGGTGAACGTCTCCCGTATCAGGGGGTAGGGGTTGGCGTAGGCGTCGGCGTGAGTGTCGCCGTGGGAACGGGTGTGGGCGCAGGCGTTGGAGTTCCCGGTTGGAGTCCTCTTCTGTAGGTTACGAAAAGCGTCGCCCCGGACACAGGCGCAACTGTTAATTGAGCTGGCCCGGAAATCACTACCTTCTTCATAAACTCCTGTGGAACAGATGGCTCCTGGTCGATGAGAGAAGCCACCAGCACATTGTTCGTTTGACCATCAGCCGTCACCGTCACGACACCGCGCTGACCGTTGCCTTCCTGCGAAAAATTCCGGATGGTCAGGAATTGCCCGTCGGGCACATCGAGTGTCAGAGATTCACTCGCCGGCATGATCATTACACTCTTGAAATCACCAGCGATACCGGAAGATGCAACCGCGCAAAGCAAAACGATGACGAGTTTTACCGTCTGCGTCTTCATCCTGTTGTCATCCTTCGGCTCGCTCCCATGGGTTCACGGGCGCTGCTTTTAGTTGCTCTCTTTTCGGTAAGTGATGAAAGAGTCCGTCGCGTCCGCAGGACACGTCACCGTAACCGTTGCAGGGCCAGCTATAACCACATTGCTAATCACTTCCAACGGGACCGCGGTGGACGAGGTATCGAGAATGGCCGCCGTGAGAACATTCGCCGTTCCGGTGTCAGTTGTCACCGTCACGACCCCGCGGCTTGCTCCGCCTTCCTGCGTAAAGTTGCGGATCACCAGAAAACGATTGTCCCCGACCGCGATCGTCAGAGAGCCTCCCGGCGCGATCGTCGCGCTTTGGAAAGACCCGGCAAAAGCAAAGACTGCGGACGCACAAAAAACGACGGCAATTAGAGATCGCGTAACGATGGTTTTCACTTGGTCGAGGGTACTCCTGTTTAGTCCCTGAAGCAATCTCCGTTTGCGTCATGATTTTGCCGATGTCTGCGGGCCATGCCCTGGCGGTCAAGGTCGATCGCCTCGGGCAGACGGCCTGTTTCGGCGCGCGTAGAAACGTTAGACGTAGCTGCGGTATTCCGGTTCATACATCAGCGACCGGACGTAGGCGTCGAGATCAGCCGGCACGGGCACGCCGGCCAATCCTTTTTCAAATGCAACGCGGATCACTGCCACGGCGACGGCGCGAGAAACTTCACGGATATGCGTGAGACGCGGATACACCCTGCCCTGCTCCAATTCCGCCGGCGAAACCTCGTGCGCCAGCGCCCGCGCCGCCGCGAGGAACATCTCATCGGTCACGAGCCGGCTCGCACAGGCGATCACGCCCAGACCAACACCGGGAAAAATATAGGCATTGTTCCCCTGGCCCGGCACGAAAAGGCGGTCGAATAACGACACCGCATCGAACGGGCTGCCGCTGGCAAAAATGGCGCGGCCTTCGGTCCAACGATACGCTTCCTCGGCCGTGCATTCGACGAGGGAAGTGGGATTCGACAAGGCAAAGACGATCGGCCGCGCCACCTGGCGACCGATCGCCTCGAGCACGGCGCGCGAGAACATTCCCGGCTTTCCAGAAACTCCCATCAACACACTTGGTCGCACGCTTTCGATAATTGCCACCATGTCTGTCAGCGGCGCGTGATCCTGCGCGAAGACGACCTTGTGGCTGGAAAGATCGTTCCGGCTCCGCACCACAAGCCCCTTCGAATCCACAAACCAACAGCGCGCGCGGGCTTCCTTCTCCGGCAGCCCGGCTTCGATCAGCGCCCTAACGAAAAGGCCCGCGATGCCGATGCCGGCTTCGCCCGCGCCGAAAAACAGGACGCGCTGGTCGCGCAGACTTTCACCGGTGATGCGAAGCGCGCCGTAGAGACCGGCGAGCGCGACTGCCGCCGTGCCCTGGATGTCGTCGTTAAACGTGCAGATCCGCTCCTGATATCGTTCCAGCAGGCGAAAGGCATTTTCGTTTCCGAAGTCTTCGAATTGAATCAGCAGCCGCGGAAAGAGTTCGTTCGCGGCGACGACAAACTCGTCGATCAGCGCATCGTATTCCGGACCGCGCCGACGCCGTTGATGGAGGCCGAAGTAAAGGGGATCGACCAGGAGTTCGGCGTTGTTTGTACCCGCGTCGATCGTCACCGGCAGGCACTGCGACGGATGCACCCCGGCGCAGGCCGTGTAGAGCATTAGTTTGCCGACCGGTATCCCCATGCCGTCGCTCCCCAGGTCGCCGAGGCCGAGAATGCGCTCGCCATCGGTCACCACGATCACGCGCACATCGTGCTCCGGCCAGTTGCGCAAGACCTCCGCCACGCGACCCCGATCTTCCACAGAAATGTAGAGGCCGCCCGGGCGCCGGAAAATTCGATCATACTGCTGGCACGCCTCACCGACGGTCGGTGTGTAGACGATTGGCATCAGTTGCTCGATATGATCGACCAGGACTCGGTAAAAGAGCGTCTGGTTGCGTCCGGCCAGGGCGATAAGCGCGATGTAGCGTTCGAGGTCGGTCGATTTGCGCGCCAGATTCCCAAGAACGCGATCGACCTGCTCGCCTTGCGTTTGGGCGTGCGGCGGCAACAGCCCGCGCAAGCCAATGGCATCGCGTTCAGCCATGGTAAAGGCGCTCCCTTTATTCAGAACCGGATTGTGCAACAGCTCCGATCCTCGCGGGAAATTCTTCTCGGGCATGTTTTCTCCTCGGCAGCTTTAGCGGGGAGAAGTGCCAGGCCCAAGCCTCCAGAAAAACAAGCGGAAATCCTCCCGAAAAAATGCGCAGTTCACGACGTAATCACGAAAGCCATTCCTTCCGCTCTTCCACCTCTTGCGGTCCGCGCGAAAATTGGTAGTTGCCGATAGTCCATCCAGCGATTATCAAGGAAATCTAACTTACAAAAGGAACGTATGAAACAAGCTAAAATCGCAATGCAGTTGGTCTGCGCAGCTGCGCTGGCCGCTCTTCTCCCGGGGTGCAACAGCACGGGAACAACCGCAGGGGGTACGACCGCCGCGGGCACGACAGGGTCGGCGTCGCAAATAGTGCCGATGCTGGTCGAAGCAGGTTTTAAGACTTATTCCACGAAAACGGCGGACCAACTGGCGCACATTCAGAGCCTGCCAGCAGATAAAATTACGAAGGTGAACCGGCAAGGGACTTACATGTGGGTTTATCCCGATGCCGCCAATCACCAAGTTTATGCCGGCAACAGCCAGCAATACAAAACCTTTCGTAACTTGCGCATGTCGAGGTCCAACCTGGACTCTGACAAAGACCTCGTCACGGCCTTTAGCGGGCCCGGAGGTCGTTCGGTTAAAGTTTACGACGGCTTTGTGCCAATGAACTCGTTGGACTGACCTGCCAATCGGTCGCGTCTTCCTTTCATCTCTCGCATCGACGAGCATTGAACTGGGTTGCCGCCGTCTCTCGGGACCGGCGACTCGAGAGCGAAGAGAGGGTTGGTCTGGTCCACTATCCCCCACCAGCCCGCGCTCTCAGTGACACAACCGGCTTGCCTGCCCGTCGATAGGACGCTCTTGCCCGGCCATGCTCGCCACGGGCACGCTCCGGATCCAGATCGAATCAGGCATCGAGTTCGTTCGAATGTCGCTTCCACAGAAAGAGGAGGTAGAAGACCCCGAGAAATAACAGCCAGACTGAAAGGTTAAACGTGATCCGCGTCACGAACGAGATCCAGGAATCGTAAACCGCGAGATAATGCGCGGTGGGTCGCGAGAGATGTTCCGAGGGCAGCGCGCGCATCGCTTCCATGACGCCTTCTTTCACGTTTGCTTCGACCAGCATCTCGCCCAGCAACACCAACATCCCGACGCTGTAGACGAGGAAGCTGAAAACTCTGAGGGCAAGATTCGCGCGGTGCAGGAAGTAGTAGATCGCCACGACCATGCCGAAATTGATCGTGATCATCTGGGCAAACCAGCTCACTTCGTGCTCGGTGGTCGAGCGCGCCAGATTGAGCAAATCGAGTTCCGACACGATTGCTCGAGTTTGTAGCTACTGCGACCCAGCTTGGCAAGGAAGTAGCAGATGGGTCCATTTAGGCCAGCCCTTTCAACGATAGATCCCCGGGTTGCCCTGCCTTTTTCGTCGAGAGAAAGTTCTCACTCCGTCCCGACCAAATCGTCGCCGCGCATTCGGTGAATGGCATCCCAAAAGACAGCCCCGGCGGGCGGCGTCAGCTGCGCACTCGCGCAGGCTGGTGATTAGCGATGCTTGGAACTGACCTCTTCCGCCCTTCAGACCGCTTCTAGCTCGATGGCTTGGGGACCATCAGCGGATAAATCAAACCGGCCAAAATCGCACCCGCCATGGGCGCCACCCAAAACATCCAGAGTTGCTGTAGCGCCCAGCCGCCTACAAAAAGGGCCGGCCCGGTGCTACGCGCGGGGTTGACCGAGCAATTCGTAACGGGAATGCCGATGAGATTGATCAACGTCAGTGCCAAACCGATGGCAATCGGGGCAAAGCCCTGTGGGGCGCGCTCGTCGGTCGCGCCGAGAATGATGAAGAGAAAAAAGAAGGTGAGCACGGTCTCCGAGACGAAGGCGGCGAGCGCAGAATAGTGGCCGGGAGAATGTTCGCCAAAACCATTGGTCGCAAAACCAGCGGCCGTGGAAAACCCGGTCTGGCCACTGGCGATGACATAGAGCACCGAGGCTCCGGCAACGCCAGCGAGCAGTTGGACAAGGATGTAAGGCAGCAGTTCAGCACCGCGGAAGCGGCCGCCCACCCACAAGCCGACTGAGACGGCCGGGTTGAGATGACAACCGGAGATGTGCCCGATGGCAAAAGCCATCGTTAGAACGGTCAAGCCGAAGGCAAAGGACACACCCACCAGGCCAATGCCGAGATTGATCGGAGTGGCGCCTTCCATGGCAATGAACTTCGACGCCAGCACGGCACTGCCGCAGCCACCAAATACCAGCCAGAAGGTTCCAAAGAATTCAGCGAGCAATTTGTTTTTCATGATTGAGTCTCCTGATTAACTAAGCGAGCCGGATGTTCCGCGAGCGAAGCGGCAAGCGTCAAGCCAGAAAATGCCAAAATTGTCTCCTGATCACCCGGCCCCAAGCCGACGCCAAGAGGCGGCTCGCTCTCATGCTCGCGGGTTACAACGGCAACCCGCAAACCGCCGCCAGGGCGATTGTTGGTCCTGTGATATTTTGATGCCTGACCGCGATTCCCCGCTAACTTCGATTCTCGCCTACCGGTTGGGCTGAGGCGTGTAACGGAGGTAGGGCTTTATCTTTCGCACCCCTTTGGGGAACAGCTTGGCCGCATCCTCATCTGAGACCGCCGGCACGACGATGCAATCCTGGCCATCTTTCCAGTCCGCCGGCGTCGCCACTTTGTGTTTGGCGGTGAGCTGGAGCGAGTCGATCACGCGCAGGATCTCGACGAAGTTGCGACCCGTGCTGGCCGGATAGGTGATGGTGAGCTTGACCTTCTTGTCCGGCCCGATGATGAAGACCGAACGGACGGTCGCCTGGTCGTCCGCGTTGGGATGGATCATGTCGTAAGCCATCGCCACCTTGCGCTTCGGATCGGCGATGATCGGGAAATTCATTGTGCAGGATTGGGTTTCGTTGATGTCCTTGATCCACTCCTGGTGCGAAGCGAGAGGATCGACGCTGACCGCCATGACCTTGACGTTGCGCCTGGCAAACTCGTCCTTGATCTTGGCGACGGTGCCCAATTCGGTCGTGCAGACCGGAGTGAAATCGGCCGGGTGCGAGAAGAGCACGCCCCAGCCGTCTCCGAGCCATTGGTGAAAATCGACGGTGCCTTCTGTCGTTTGCGCGGTGAAGTTGGGCGCGATATCGCCTAATCTGATTGCCATAGGTATGCCTGGTTGCAGCGGTTGATGTTTTCTCGAAAGTTGCGGCCGAAGCTACGACAGCACCGACCGACGGCGCAAGATCAATCGAATCTAGAATCGGGAAATCGGGCTCAGGGACACGCGCAGGCAGTTGGGTTTTGTTTCGTCGATCAAGAGCGATTTGTAACGACCCGCAAAAAGATGACCAGTCAGCTGGTGTCGCCGGTTAAAAGCATCTTATAAGCGCCGAACGATTGCGGGAGGAAACGACGATGCCCTTGAAGTGGATCGCGGCCGAACTGCACATGGGAACCTGGACGCACTTGAACCGACTACTGCACAATGCAAAATGATGAATTACCTAGGATTGACCCCACAAGAGACATGACGAGGAACCTAAACGTTTCTCGAGCGACGACGTTGACCAACGATGAAGATAAGTCCGCCGAGCAGGTTCGCGGCGATCGTGACGATGATAATTTTGGCGGCAAAACCTTCGAGGCTCTCGACATGCACGATCGGGAAAATCGTCAACACGATATAAAGAGCGGTGACGGAAAAACCGGTTGCGGAGGCGACCCGCAGCCAGAGCGGCGCGCGTGAGGGTAACTCACGTAATCCGCAGATCGGGATAGCGAAGAGGACCAGATACGCGATCCCATAGAAGATCCCGGCGGCATTGTCGATGATTTGAAAGGCTTCCTGCGCACCAACGCCGACCTGGCTCGCCACGGCGAAGATCAGGGTGACGATTCCGACGAAAAAGATTGAGTTGACCGGTGTCTTGTAGCGCGGTTGCAATCGAGTAAACCATACCGGCAGGAGCGAGTCCCAACCGGCAACCATCGGCAATCTGGTGTTACCGGTGAAGTAGATGCTGACAATGGCAATGGAGCGTCCAGCCAACATCAAAATGGCGATTGAGGCAACGGTTGTCCCTGCGCCAAACGCCCGCGCCCCCGCGCTCAAAGCTTGCGGCACGGGTCCGATCAGGTCGAGGTCGGCGAACCTCGTGTAGGCCATGACTGAGCTGGTGCCGAGAATGAACATGAGTGCGATAATGGGTGCGGCGATCAGGACGGAGCGGCCAATGTTCTTCGCCGGTGCACGTGTTTCGCCAGCCAGGATGGCGACATACTCAAACCCGCTCAGGGCGCCGAGTGCCATTTTACTAAAGATGTTTAGGCTAAACAACGAGGCGGTGGGCAGGGCCCATTGAATTGGATGATAATCCGGCAATTTGCCCGTTGCCCGGGCAAGGAAAGGCAACGCGATCAGTGCGCCATAGGTGACGAGGAGGAGAAGTGCGCCGGTATTATGCACCCATTTACCAAGGCTAAGTCCCCGAATGGTGACAAGGATCAGGGCAGCGAACAGGACTCCGTTCAAGACGGAGACAAAGAAGCGACTGGCTGGCAGCCAGGCCGCAGTTGGCCCGATTGCGTAGGAGATGTTGGTGGCAATCACGAGGCCGGTCCCGGCCATGACGCTGATCCCGAGCAGCCAAAGATTCCAAGCGACCATGAATCCGGTGAATTCGTTGAAGCCAAGCTTCGCCCATTGGTAAAGACCGCCCTCCAGCGGCATGATCCGATTCAGGTAGATGATCACGCCGGCGATCGGCAGATAAAATAGAAGAATCGCGAGAAGCCAATAGACGGTCTGCGAGGAACCGAGCTTCGCCGCCGTGCCAACCCAGGAGGTGCCGACGACGAAGACAATCTGAGTAAGGACGAGATCACGTAGCCCGAGCTCTTTCTTAAAGCCGGCGCTCTGCGCCTCGACACGTTGCTCCTCTTCACGGAAAGTTTGGTCGCTCAAGTTCTTTTTCTCTTCGCCGAAAGCTGGTCGTTGCGCTTCTGGGTGGATTTAGGGGAAATACCGAAACCGGTCTAGCCAAAACGTTGGCGTCCTTTTTCCGCGTTGCTGCATTTATTTCGCTCGGGAGCGGAAATTCGTCGACTCCGCCCTTCGCCAAGGCTTCGGCCGAAAACAGCGTTGCTCCAAACTCCATTCCGGACCAAAAATTGGGCAAATTGTAAGGTCCCTGTAACTCGATTAAACTCCGTCAAACCCCTGGCGCAGCAATTGAAGTGGCCGTGGTGGACCGAGCCTGCTCATCGGACGCGGCCCAAGAGGGCAAGGTTCGCCACCGCTGTCGCGACAAAGACCGCCGTGCGCGTCCGCGTGACCTCCCTGATGCGTAGTGCTTCTAACCGCCGCATCGTCTCTTGCTCGGACCGGAGGCGACCAATCAGGACACGAATATCAGAGCCGAAGCAGCGACAATTCCGCCCATCAGTCCGAAAATAATCTTGGTGCTGCGCACGGACGCAAGACTGAGCTGGCCCGATCGAATGTACAAGAAAAGCGGGGCAAGCTCAGCTGACCCCGACTGCCTTGGCATCGTTCAGGCGCCCGGTTTAAGTTTCAGCTACGCGGGAATTCGCCTTGACCCCGAAACACTTCGCGCGCTGCCTGGACGCGTTTCTCGTCAACACGCGCGCCTTGCTCGATGGCGCTCCTTTCCAGACTCTCGAAATCGAAATGCTCCCACGGCGGCCAACTCGCCTGCACCTCACCGAGCGCACGCCAAAGGGCCTCTTTGCCTTTGATGCCGAGCACCAAACCTTCCAACGCCTGCACGAGCCCTATGTCGTCCGCCTCATCGCTTGGCCGGCTCAGCTTGGGACGGCTAAGTTTCTCCGCCACCCACGCGCTCGCCTTGCGCAGGCTGCTTTCCTCCACCTCGATCGCTTTCATCACGGCGCGCAACGTCTCCTGGTCTGCCACGATTCTCGCTCGGACCTCTTGGCAAAACTGCGCGATAACCTGGTCTTCATAGACCTCGATGATCCGATCAAGCAACTCAATGGCACCGACCGACCCCGCCAGATGATCACATAGGTAGGTGGCCAGACGATCGTTTGTCATTTGACTATTGACTCTCACGGTTGGGTGGGGCTCGCTACGCCCGCCCAGTTATGACCAGGATGAGCACGATCAACAGAACGAGGCCTATTCCGCCCGAAGGATAATAGCCCCACCCTGAGCTATAAGGCCAGGCGGGAAAAGCGCCGATCAGGAGAAGGATTAGAATGACCAACAGAATTGTATACATATTTCCTTTCTAGCTGCAGCCACGAAGTAAGAAGATGATGAAAAGAATCGGAAGCGGGATGCCCAGAAGCCAAAGCAGGATGTACCCAGCGGCGCCAGACTCTCTGATTCGTTCGCTCAGTTTTGTCATGCAAGGACATCGCGCCCTGCACCATTGCCGGTCGTATCGATTACCATTTTTTGCTGGAACACGGGAACGACCGCGGTCGCTCCGACCGGCAGGCTCGGGCGGCGTGCCGACGCCTCGCCAGCCAAGATGCGGCCTCTGAAATGACTCCATCAAAGGCTCGCTTGCAGGCCGTCCTCTCAGTTATCAACTTTTCCTCCGCGTCGGCGCCAGCCTTCGCCAAGGCTTCGACCGAAATCAGTGTTTGCTCGAAACTCCGTTCCGGACCAGAATTGCGCAACGTGATCACAATAAGAAGAGCTTCCTCGATCAATCGCGCAGCATCCAAGAGGCGACTCTTAGTCGGTCTCGCCTTCAGCCTCCTTCTGGCGACTGCAACGTTCGCCATTCAGGTCAAAGCGGCGTCCGAAAAGAGCGCGGAGAGTGAGTCAAAGGCTACGCCTAGCCCGACTCCCGACTTTAAGCCCGAATCCACCAGCAGCACGGGCAACGTAACCGTCGAAGGCGGCCGGGTCGATTATCAAGCTGTCGCCGGCACATTGGTCGTACATCCAAAAGGCTGGGATGACGCGGCCTTGCCTGGAGGCCGGGAAAGCGAGGGAAACAAGGAGAGCGAAAGCGACCACGAAAACAATCCGACGGCGGAAGCCTCGATGTTTTACGTGGCCTATAACAAGCAGAAGGCTGAAGCCGACAAACGGCCCATTACGTTTTTGTTCAACGGCGGTCCCGGCTCTTCGACGGTCTGGCTGCACATGGGCGCGTTTGGACCCCGACGGGTGATCACCGCGGACGACGCGCATACCCCGGCCGCGCCGTATCAAATTGTTAATAACGACTACAGCCTGCTGGACGCCACTGATCTGGTGTTCGTGGACGCTCCCGGCACCGGCTTCAGTCGAATCGCCGGGAAGGATAAGGAAAAAAGCTTTTACGGCGTGGACCCGGACGCCCACGCGTTCGCGGAATTCATCGTGGCGTATCTCAGCAAGTATGGTCGCTGGAACTCGCCCAAGTACGTCTTCGGTGAAAGTTACGGCACGCCTCGCGCGGCAGTGCTGGTGAACCTGCTCGAAAGCGAATACAGCCTCGACTTGAACGGCGTCATCATGCTCTCGCAGATCCTGAACTTCGACCTGAGCGTGGACGAACCGGAAAACAATCCCGGAATCGAGGCGCCCTACGTCGTGGCGCTGCCGACTTACGCGGCCACAGCCTGGTATCATCACAAGTTACCGGGTCCTAATTCTCCCGCTGCGCTCGAATCTTTCCTCAAGGAAGTGGAGGAGTTCGCCATGAAGGACTATGCGAACGCCTTGGCACAAGGAGCGACTCTGCCGAAAGCCGAGCGCCAGGCCATCGCCGAAAAACTACACGCATATACCGGTCTTCCGGTCAGCTATATTCTCAAGGCCAATTTGCGCATCGACGGCGGCGAGTTCGAGAAGAACCTCCAGGATGATACCGACACCACCACCGGCCGGCTCGACACCCGCTTCTCGGGCCCGACCATGGATCCGCTGAGCAAGGAGGCCGAATACGATCCGCAGTCCGCCGCCATCAGCTCCGCCTATGTGTCCGCCTTCAACGACTACGTGAGAAAGACGTTGCACTATGGGGATGACAAAAAGTTTCTGCCCGAAATTGAGTTGTGGAAGACTTGGAACTTCCAGCACCAACCGCCGGGCGCACACCGGCCGCTGCAACAGGCGACTAACACCATGCCGGACCTGGCCAGCGCCATGAAATACAATCCGGATCTGCGAATTCTTTTAGCTGGCGGCTATTTCGATCTGGCTACGCCCTTTTATGAAGGCTGGTATGAAATGCATCACCTGCCTATTCCACCCAGGCTCCAGGACCACATTGAATATCACTACTATCAGTCGGGCCACATGGTCTACGCCCACCAGGACTCGCTCAAAGCACTCCACGACGACGCGGCGGCGTTCATCCACTCGACCGATCACCTGGGCAAGTAATCTCCCGGCGATCGCCCGCCAAGGTTTCCAGGAAACGCGCCCATCGGCATCATCCTCGAAGATATTTTTCCGTCGATCGCCCCAACACATCACGTAGTAAATCGCCCCCTCGAATTCGGCCTCGTTTCAGCTCCCGGCCGTGCTCATCCAATGCGACAAGCACATTGTAGCGTTTGTGAATATCGATCCCAACGAAGTTCATAAAACAGTTCCTTACTTTTTGCTCACAGCGTACGCTGCGTAGAACTGTTTTCATGTCACCTGACCCCAACAATTCACTACCAAAGCACCCGAGCGCCTAAAAGGCCCACCACCCGCGGACGAGATGCGTTGTCAGCAAGGCGTAGAAAAGAGTGCAACAGAAAACGACCAAGTCCCTCAGCCAGTCCCGGCGGAACAACTGCGCCATCAGCATGTAAATAGGAAACACCGCCAGCAAATAACGAGGCGAGCAAATGGGGAAATTATTGCAGAAAATCACCACCCAACTCAAAGCGAGGTAGAGCGAGTAAATGGGGCGAAGTCGGAACGGCGCCACAATAACGGCGCAGGTCCCCACAATGAACGCGATCAGCACCCCGCCGCTATTAACGACCCTCTCCGACGGCTGGGCGTACAAGACTGCGTGCCAGGTCCCTCTGACAGAAGGGAACGGCCATCGCAAAAATGCTGCCCAATGCATGCGCTGCACATCCAGAAAATGTAAGGCGTTTCCATATTGACGGTAATTAATATAAAGGTAAGCAAGGCTTCCCACGGGGACCAGCACCAAAAATAAGCAATCCCAGCGAATCTTCCGCCATTGGAAGTTTTTTTGCTGCAAGTAATCCCAGACCAGCGGTGGCAGAATGACAATACCTGGGATGCGGCTTCCAGTCGCTAACATCCCAAATAGTCCGCAAAGCATCCACTGGTCACGCCGCGCATGATAAAACGCTGCAATGGTCAAAAACATGAAAATGCTTTCCGAATAGCCGACGTGAAGAAAGTAGGCGGTTGGGAAAACCGCCAAGAACAATACCGCCCGCCTCGCTACCCGCTGGTTGAATTCCAATCGGCAGAGCAGAAAAAAATAAATGAAGGCGCCTGCGCAACAAAGATTTGAGACCACCAGCGCGGCAATGTGCCAATCACTGATAATCGAGTGCGCGATGCGGATCACAAGCGGAAAGACCGGGAGGAAAACAATCAGGAATTCCCGCTGGCCTTTGTCGTGCGGATATCCGTTTTGGGCGATGTCGAGATAAGACGACGCGTCCCATCTCTTCCAAATCCCCAGCCAGCCTTCATGCGATAACTTGTTTTCAGCCGCCATGAGCGCGCAGAGACCGAAGGCAAAGGTGATCAGCATCGAACCAACCGCGAGCGCTAGTGGATATTGAATACTCTGAAGACGACTCATCCAGATGCGCAGACCACGGCGCCTGTCGGGCTCACGAAGAGCGGACTCCGATCCAATTACAGCGATATTCTCACCGTCCTCCATCATCGCTGGGCACGTTGCACGACTGAGGCGGCTAAAGCGAGATTACTTTTCTTGGAACCTTCGACTTCGTTCCAAGCTTGGCCGGGAAGTTGGTGGAGCGGCCAGGGGTCGCGTCTAAAAATCTTGACAAAATCCCCTCAGCCCGCCCTGCGCATCGCCCCAGCCACAAACGATCCCAGCCTGCCGGGCACCTTTCCGTGATGGCCTTTCGCGCGCCGCAAGAGCTGGCTCACATTCGCCGCGCTTCGCATCTTCAGCCTCTCTGCCAACCACTCCTGAGAAACGGTTGAGCCGTCGGTGATCGCCTGGATGCCATTAGCGCAAATTTATTTTAGCGATCCCGACGGAACATTCCTTGGAATTCATCGCCCTGCTCGACGAACGACCAGAGCCAAAGTTCGTCGTGACCTTGTCGGAGTGGCGCGCGAGGGCCCGGCAGCGATCGGTGTCAGAATCTTAGTGCAGGGTTCGCAGGTAGCCCGTGATGGCGCGGATATCAGGATTGTGCAGTTTTGTTCCGAATGACGGCATCTCGCCCTTGATGCCCCTCGTGATGACCTGACGAATGCGCAGGTCGCTCTTGTGCAGATTGTGAAGATCGGGGCCTTCATCGCCACGCGCGTCGTCTCCGTGACAATGGGCGCAGTTCAAGAGAAAAAGGTGACGTCCCTCGCCGACATCGGCCGTTAAGGCAGCGGCCGGCGGCGCGTTTGAAAACTGCATCGGCCCGATCGCGGTCGCAAGGCCGAGCGTGACCACCAGCGTGCCGCCAGCGGCGACCATCGCGACCAAAAGCGCTTTTCGCTCACTCAGGGTTTTCATTGCGTATCGCGTCTCCGGCGTTCATTGGCCGAGGAGCAACTCGCCGCCAAAGAATCCGGCCGCGCCAATTAGCGTGCAGGCGAGGACCATCGCACAAAGATAAATGCCGAAACCGCGGCGTGACGGTTCTCTCCCGACGACAAAGCGCCAGGTCGCCGCGCCAACAATCAGGGTGAACGCCGGCCAGACGAAGAGGTGGTGTCGCAGGATGAGCCCTGTCCCGGCAACCGTCCAATTCGTGAGCGCCAGACCGGTGAAGACCGCAGCGAAGGAGCTGATTGCGCCGAGAATGACGAGCCAATAGCCGATCGCGCGGAAGTCGCGGCCTTTCCTCGATCGCGGCAAAAGGAAGGCGAGGAGATCGAAGAAGGCCGCGCCCAGAACCAGCGCGATCGGAAAATGAGTGGCGGCGCCGTGGGCGCGCGACCAGAAAAGCGAATTCATTGCCGAGGCGATTTGTATTTGTTAGGCGAGCGTACTGTCGACGACAGCCAGGGTGTGTGTTCCTTCGACGTAATTGACGTCCGTGATGCCGAGGACCGAGCTCAGTCTGGTCGCTTCCACTTTCAGAGGACCGGGTTTGGGAGCGGTCCCCGGCGCAGGTTGCGGGAAGGCGGTCGACATCGCGGTGTGGAAGGTAATATTTCCCTCCACCTTTTTGACGACCTGGTGGATATGACCGTTCAGGACCGTGACCGATCCGAAGCGACGAAGAAAGCCGAGCGCCTGCTCGGCGTCGTCCGTGCCCCAACCCCATTGCGGATAAACCGCCCAGAGGGGGATGTGCGCGAAGACGACGATCGGTGTGTTCGCCGGCAGGGGGGCGAGATCCTTCTTCAGCCACTCGAGCTGCTCGGCGCCGATGACACCCAACCCGCCTTCGCGAGTATTCACGACGTTGACCAGGCCGACAAAGTGCACGCCGTTCTTGTCGAAGCTATACCAGCCCGACCCGAGGGTATTTTTGCCAAAGCGTTCGCGATACTGGGCACCGTTATCGCTCAGCACGTCGTGCTCACCCGGCACGTAGAAAATGTGGCCGGTCTTGATCTGTTTCAGGTTCTGCTCGAGCGCATCGAACTCTTCCGCCTCCGAGAGGTGACTCAGGTCCCCGGTGTGGAGGACGAAATCCGGCGGCTTCGGGAGCGCGTTAATTTTGGCAATTGCCTTTTGCAGCGTTCCGATCACATCCTTGTTCGCGTCCTTGTTAAAGCCAATGTGGCTATCGCTGATCTGTGCAAATGTGAAGTCGCCCGCCGCAGCCTCAGCCGTTGCCCCGAGGATTCTTGAGGTGAGCAGACCGCCGCTGACCGTCCAGAGCATCCCAGTGCCGGCCCAGGCCATGCACTTGAGGAAGCCGCGCCGGTCGATGCCGTCCGGATTGTCGTCGTGTAAGATGTAGTCATTCATAATGGTTTTTTACTTTCTGATGACCTCGACCGTGGATGGGGCCCGCTTATTCCCGGTTTGGGCAATTTGTTGATTGAGGGAATAAAATCTCACTCTGCGCAGTCTGGTTACTTATGATTGAGCACGACGACATGTGATCCGATTCACTCAGCCGAGTCCGCTGGCCGATTTCGAGCAGCAGATCATGCCGCATCTCGACGCCGCCTTCAGTCTCGCGCGCTTCCTCATGCGCAACGAAACGGACGCCGAGGATGTCGTGCAGGAGGCGTCGCTGCGGGCTTTCCGCTTCTTCGAAAGCTTTCGCGGTGGCAACAGCCGAGCCTGGTTCTTGAGCATCGTCCGCAACACCGCCTTTACCGCTCTCAAGCGGCACCGCTCCGATGACAGCAATGTCGAGTTCGATGAGGAACTGCACAGCGCCGAAGATATGGCGGCCGATCCCGGCGCGGAGATCGATCGCGAGGTGGACCGGCAAGCCGTGCGGGCCGCGATCGAGGAACTGCCGCCCGAGTTTCGCGAAGTCATCACTCTGCGCGAGCTGGAGGAATGTTCCTATAAGGAGATCGCGGATATTGCCGGCGTCCCGATCGGCACCGTTATGTCCAGGCTGGCCCGAGCACGCGAACAGCTTCACCAAATTCTTAGCAAGAGTTACCGTAGCGGAAGATAAGTCATGACCCACGAGGAGATCCGCGAACTGATTCATCCCTACGTCGACAGCGAATTGGATGTCGTGAACGCGCGCGAAGTCGAGCAGCACGTCGCCACCTGCGACGATTGTCGCCGGCTTGAACAACGCGTACGGTCGCTGCGAGGTGCATTGCGCGGGAGCGTCCCTGCCTACCGGGCTCCGGCCAGGTTGCGAAAGAATGTGCGGCGCGCCCTAAAAGAGGAAGCCCGGCGGGAGCGTCCGTTCTTCTCGCCCTGGTTGTTGGCGACCGGTGCGGCCTTCGCTCTTCTGCTCGTTAGTCTTGGGTATTACCAGACGACGCGTGGTTCGCATAACGCGCTGGCGGACGAGTTGGTCGCCGATCACGTCCGGTCCCTGTTGGCGACGCATCTCGTGGATGTCGTCTCGTCCGACCAGCACACCGTGAAACCGTGGTTTGATGGCAAGGTCGATTTCGCGCCAGAAGTGCGCGACCTCTCGACGGATGGCTTTCCGCTTGTTGGCGGCCGACTCGATTACCTAAATGGTCAGACGGTTGTTGCGCTGGTTTACCGGAGAAACAAGCACCCGATCAACCTGTTCATCACACCTACCTCGGAAAGCGGAAGCACGACGCCTTCGACCCTGACGCACCGCGGTTACAATCTCGTGCACTGGATTCATAACGGAATGAATTACTGGGCGGTGTCTGACTTGAATGCGGCCGAGCTTCGGCAATTCGCGGCCCACTTTGAGTCCTGACTAAAGAAGCGCGAGCCCTGGATCACGAGAATCCAGGGCTCGCTTTGATTCTTCTGCGGTCTTCCCAGCAGTAGCGGTTAACCCTTGGACTGCTTCGGCGCAGGGGTGCTGATTTTGGATTGGGCCGCCATCAATGGGCGGGATGTTTGGCGCGGAAACCAATCGCCTGGCCGTTCGGCAACCGAACGAGATCAGCACTCGCAATTTCCGGCGAACCCTTCGCTGGAGTTTTGATCAAGGCGCAAGACGATGCTCTTCCCAGTTTCAACGGCGACTGGAACACTAAACGTGCTGTCGGCATCTGATTGCGCGACCACGGTGTAAAGTCCTCTACCCGGCTCCCCCTCGCCTATGCGCCCACTGGCGTCAGGTTATAGCAGCGCGCCAGGTCGTTGATACTCGCGCGCAAAGCAGTCCAGAGGCGTTGTGCCTGGCTGTCATTACTTCCCTTCCCCACCACCTGATTAACGCGGCGCGCGCTATCCAGGACCTGTTCCATTTGTACTTTGGTTTCCAGATAATTCGCCGTCGCATCGAACTTGCGCCGCAGACGGTTTGTGGTGCGATCCAGATCGTCCATGGCGTTCTGGAGGTCGTCTTTTGTTTGGCCGGCTTGATCCTTCCGCGCATCTTTGTTCGCGGAGTTTGCAGCCTGTCCGCGCTTTGTTGATCCGCTGCTCTTAGCCGATCCGGCCTGATTCTTGGCGTTTTCGCCGCGGCTCGTCAGATACTTCTCGAAATCATCCACGCCGTTTTCCACTTTGCGGATGCGGTCGGCCACCTGAGCCTTTGAAAATGGATTTGTCTCGGCAAAGGTTATCGTGAAAAAGCTGACAGCGGAAAAGATCGCTGTGCAGCAAACTACAGTTCGTATTCTCAAGCGCATAATTTTGGATTTCTAGTTGATTGTTGGTCCGTGATGCAATGGCAGTGGGCAACACTACCAGGCTCAGCATAGAGCGACTCCCAGGCTCGGCGACTAGGACTTTCGTCGTACCATCGCCGTCAGTTTCGCTCGCCTCAGCGAGCGGTTCGCGTGCTGCCTATCTGGAGCTCCGCCGCAGGGGCAGGCAGATGGAAGCGCAGGCAAGCAACGCCGCCGCGGCGGAAGATCGGCAACCCTTCGTGTCCGGCATTTCTGGTGTCCTGCATTTCGGGGGCATTTCGGGGTCAGTGTGCACATTTCGCATTTCGGCGCATTTCGGGATCGGCGCATTTCGGGGTCAGTGTGCAAATCTTGACAGAATCCCCTTCAGCCCGACCCGCGCATCGCCCCAGCCACAAACGATCCCAGCCTGCCAGGCACCTTTCCGTGATGGCCTTTTGCGCGCCGCAAGAGCTGGCTCACATTCGCCGCGCTTCGCATCTTCAGCCTCTCTGCCAACCACTCCTGAGAAACGGTTGTCTGTTTCCATAAAAGCTCCGCCAGAGCTACCTTTCGCGGATCGCTCCCCTTTAGTCTCGAGAGATCAGCCCGATTCAATCCCGCCGCTGCCAGTCCCTCGTTCAGCCACCGCTCCGCTTGCTTTAGACCATGCGTCTGCCGGACTGCGCTCGATCGATAGGCCCGCGACTTCGTTCGCTTGAGCGCCCCTTGGGCCAATTTCAGCATTCGCTCTCCAAAACGCTGGCTTCCCCAATACCAGCCGCGCCGCAAATGGCTGCAACGTGCATCCATCTCTTCCGGCAATGGGATCGTCCCGCACCGCTTCGCCACCTCTTCGCACGCTCGCCGCTCGAGCCGCTCGACCATCCCGCGGCGCCCCGCCGCGGTGTCCGCCAATCCAAACACCGCCAACCCTTCCGCCGCCGCCAGCCAATTCGGTCGCCGACTTGGCGGCACCGCGTAGCCCGTGCTCAGGCTGCTCCAGGGATAATCCAAAACGCTCTCTCGCTTTTTCACCCGGACCAGTCCCGCGCGCACCGGGTTGAGATGGATGTAATCCAGCAGCGTCTCGTAGTAGAAGGGCGCTCGCCCCTCCACCGCCACCGCCTTGTAACGGTCTCCAAATACTCGGCCCCACGCCCGGTGTCGCACGTTGAAGCGGCGGGTCACCGTGTTTTGCAGCCACTGCATTCCCGCCACCAGATTGGGCTCCGGAGTCTCGATCATGAGGTGGTAGTGATTGCTCAACAGCACCCACCCATGCACCCTCCAGCCCGTCATGGCGCACGCTTCCCCCAGCGCCTGCACGAAGAGCCCGCGATCCTCGTCATCGAGGAAAATCGCCTCCCGCCGGTTGCCCCGCGCCATCACGTGATAAAACGCGCCCGCAAACTCAATCCGAACACAACGCGGCATCACTCCCGTTAACCAAGCGTCAACCTTTTGTCAAGATTTGCACACTGACCCCAATTTCCCAATTTCTTCTTCCACTTCATACAGGCCTCGAACGCGGCGAGTCGACTCGGGGCACGCACCTTTGCGTTATCGCTTAACGTAACAATGTCGTTACGTTTCCGATGCAGCGCGCAGCGCGAATCGCTGCGATACAAAAGGCATGAAAGCAATAACTAAACCTGGAGTGAATGATTCTCACAAGAACGGGAATCTTCCTCTCGAAGACAATATTGAGCGCAAAATCAAATCTCGAAAGAGGTTTATCAGCCGCCGTTCCTTCCTAGGTAAAACGATTGCCCTGGGAGCAGGAACCATGGGCGGCACTGGACTATTGACCGGCCTCCGGGCCGCGGAAGCAAGTGGCGGTCTTTCACCGGGAGATGCGGCACTGCTCCGGTTCGCGGCGGCGGCAGAAATACTCGAGACCGACTTTTGGCTTCAATACAACGAACTCGGAGGCATCCAGGACCGCGAAGTCCCGGGTGGAACCGGTAATCCACTCTATACCGCCGCCGTCGCGGTGCTGGACGAAGACATGGATCAGTACATCCACGATAACACCGACGATGAATTCAGTCATCAAAACTTTCTCAATGCGTATCTGGTGTCCAAGGGAGCGGCTCCTGTAAACCTCAATCCGTTTCGCACTCTGATGGGCAGCACTGCGACCGGAGTGAACCCAGACCGGATCGGGAAGCGGCTCACTAACTTGACGCAACTTACCGTCGATACCAGCTGGTGGACGCGCTACCGCGCCGACAACAAGAACCCGGATCTTGATCCAACCTTTGTCTTCCCGCAGGCTGTCCCGACTTTAGGGGTAAACCAGCACACGGCGATTCCCAGGACCGATGCTGACACCACGGATCCTAATTTCCTGCAGGCGATCGCGAACACGGCGGGGTTCCACTTTGCGACGATCGAACAGGGTGGGACTAGCCTGTATCCCGCGATGGCACAAAGGGCCACAAGTGCGGAAGTCTTGCGAATCCTGATCAGCATCGGCCCCACCGAGACCATGCACTTCCAAACATGGGCGGACAAGGCGGGCAACGCGCCTCCTCTGACTGCCGTCGATCCGGTGACGGGTGTGTCGGTCACATTCCCGGATCTGCACGTAGACAACCAGCATTTCAAGAGTAACTTGATCATGCCCGAGCCCTGTCCGTTCCTGGATACGAGTCTTCCTATTGTTTCGGTCATCCGACCGACCGAAACGAATGGCATTGCTATGGGCGTTGTTCAGTTCCTAACGGACATGGGGCTTTTCATCGGGCAATCGACCCAGTTCTTTGCCCTCCTAACACAGCTGGCGCAGGACGCGGATGCGGCCCAACGCGGTGGTTGAGGTCCAAGTTAAGGCCCGCTTCAGAATGGTTAGAGATGAGTTGGCTTTGCTCAGCTATGGTTGAAAGCTAATCGCCGACGGCTTTGGGCACGGCACGGTCGCAGTGATCGTGCTGCCGCTCGAGCCGTCGGCACGCCAAGTCCAGCATTCGCCGAGGATCGAGCAGTAACAGCTCTGGACCGTGCGTCCAGACTGGGGTCAGTCCTAAGTATCGATACATTTCGACACCTGGAGGAGAATTCGTGCGTCATGCCGCGGCGGCAAGGCGCGAGGAGGGAGAATGTCTTCATGGATCTTTGATCAACGAGCAACACCGCCGCGGCGGCCCAAGATCGGCAACCCTTCGGGCGAAGACCTGGCGGACCAAGGGCGGCGTTGCTCCTCAGTCGCAGAACGCTTCGGCTATGCTCCCTTCGTCTCGCCTGGCCATTCGCCCGTCAGGCCGTCGCGCAACTATTTCCTATTTATGAGATGGGTTCTAGGGCTTACAAGGGATGTTCGTATCCTGTGCCGCCACGATCTGCCATTTCCCGGCGCGTTTGAGCCACGTGTCAGTCCAGATCAGGCAATGCTTTGTCTCCTTGCCATCTTTCGCCTTGGAGACCGCGCTTTCCGCTCCATACGCGATCGCGATGGAGTCGCCAAAAAATCTCACCTTTACCTCGCCCAGTTGGCAGTCGCGCTCGAGCGACTTGAGATCGGTGGAGATCGCGTCCTTCTTGCCGTAGCGCCGTCCGCTTGGCGATGTCCCCTGGAAGTCGTCCGCAATCACGTCCTTAAGATCCGGTTGCGGGCTACAGGCCGAGTTGGCCCACTTCGTCTCCGCCGCAATGATGAACTTTACCGTCTCCTCCCCCGGCGATCCCCATCGAGATTCCTGCCCAACGCTGGGTGAGGCAAACCCACCGAGAAACAACAGTGCGAGCAGAAATACTGGGATCATCGATGCGAATTTCATTGTTTTAGGTCTTTCTCGTTTGTATTTCAGCGGCACCGCCCGGCAAGCCTTTTTTTGCAGTAAGATGGCAATCTGCGAGCTGTCCGACTCTGCGTTCGAGGCCCGAGTCGCTGAGATCTCCTGCCCGGAACCCGAATCTGTATCGATAGTAAAGCTCTGACGCCGAAATTGGCCCAAATATTCAGACGCGACCCATTTCCCTCGCTGAAGGTTAGCCCGCCGGCGTAACAGGCGTTATCAGTTTATTGAAGGCAAGCGCCACGCGTTCGAGCCGTCGGCGATTCTCAGAACCAAGTTCGCACAGCGGCAGCCATGCGTACTCCCTTGCGACTGCGAGGATTGACGGGGTCGCGATTCGGCACGGCGCACACAATTCCAGAAGGACAGCGAGTGTTCTTCCATCAACGCGCGACTCCCAATGGCGCCGATGTTGTGAAATGAATTGTAAGAAAATTCCGTCTATCTGTACTCGGATGCTCGCTTCGTCGGGACCCACTAAATGTTTTGAGCCGTCGTTCTCAGTCTTCGTGATCGACAAGGCGAGAATGCCATGCGCATCACGAGGATTTGCGCTGCTTTTGTATCTCTGCCTCAGCTGCTCGATCCCTTCACTAACACGCGCCTCGATTTTTCGAGCAGTGAAGGGACGTTTACACTCAACAGCTATAGGATCGCTCTTCGGTAGCAAACAAAGGTCGCCCGGCGCCTCAAAGGTGATTGGCACAGCCGAACGCGCAGCCGCCGCTGCAACCGATAGTTCGAATCCAATGTTCCGCGAGCGGTTCTTATTTCGTTGTGGGCTTTCGTCGATCAGCAAGGCTGTGCCGCGGACAAACTCACGCAAGCGGCTCAGCATTTCTGTGTCGGAACGTCCAATTAGCCCAGTGTGGATGTGATTGAACTCATGAGCTTCAACCGTCGCATTGAATAATCGGGGATATCCGTGCTTCTCGACGAGAGCATCAATCTTCCCGGCTTCGTAATACTCGGCGATAGCAGCCAGCATCGCGCGGTATTCAGCAGCTCGCGTCGAGTCAACGGACACCCCCAAATCGATCAACCAGTCACAAGCGGCGGCAAACTGTTCCGCGTGTTCCCTATAGCTAAATCTCAGCATCAGTTATATTCCTCCGACTTTCGCACCAATCCAGAAGAGTGTGGCTCGTAGAGTCAACAAGCGCGCGCGATATCAGTCGGGAGCATTGAGATAGGACTCGGGGTCAGTCCTAACTTTTGACATTCGGGCGCCGGAGAAGATTGGAGACGTGCGTCCAGGAACCCATTTTCAAGCGTTGCGCAATCCATTTCAAGCTCACGGCCGTTTGGGAGCGGAGCCGCCTGGCGAGCATCACTTTGTTCGGGTCGCTTTTGCGCCGAATACCCAACTCTTGGTCGCTCCATCCAATCTCCGGCAGACCAGCTCGGAGAATCTTCTCCGCCTTTTGTTGGTCCGTTTGCCTCCGCTCAACCGAATGATGGTGCTCGCTCGCAGATTTTTGGAGCCGATCCTGCAAGCGAGCGACAAAATCTTCCGCTCCAAAGCACCACCCTCGACGGATCGGTTCCGCCGACGGATCCTCAGCCTCCAGGCAGCGATCCTGCATTCTTCGAGCAAATTCCAACCGGGAGCGCCGGCTCTCTTTGATCAAGCCGTGTTCCCCGAGCAAGCGATCGCAGCGCAACCAGGGTTTTCGTTGCCGCGCGCTTCGCAAATAACTCGGATAGCTGCTCCAGACGTACTTCTCCAGTCGCTCTTGCCTGGGCAGCAGCTTCGCTCGCACAGGATTCAAATGCACGTAATCGCAAACCGCGCGCAGGTAGTTGGCTTTCGTTTCGTCGATCAAGAGCGACTTGTAGCGACCCGCAAAGAGGTGACCCGGCAGCTTGTGGCGCCGGTTAAAGCGCATCGTATATGTGCCGAGCAGCCACTTCATCCCCGGAACAAGATTCGCTCGCGGCGTCTCCACCACGAGATGGAAATGATTACTCATCAAACAGTAGGCATGCACTCGCCAGCCGGTCTTTTCGCAGGCAACACCAAGCGTTTGCAGAAAGTTTTCGCGATCCTCATCGTCCCGAAAGATTTCCTCGCGCCGATCGCCCCGGTTCATCAAATGGTAGATCGCTCCCTCATATTGGATTCTCAGCTGGCGCGGCATCGACCACGGTTTATAAGAACTGCCCGCTTTGTGTCAATAGTAAGGACTGACCCTCCTTTCCCTGATTTGATTCCCTTTATTCTTCACCCAGCGAGTGCTCATTCAAAAAAAACTTCTCGGGCATCCGACCCGTGATACAATCCGGGTTTTTATGGGAAGGTCTCATCTTTGCCGACTCTGCTGCAGCCCCATTCCTGTTGGAGCGAACTTCTGTAGCGAATGCGACACGTACCAGGACTGGAGACGTTACTTTGGAGTCAGCAGCACAATCCTGACCTTACTTATAGCGCTGTTTTCGGTCCTCACCGTTGCGATTCCGGTTGTACGAAACGCGCTTACGCCCGAGCGATCTGACATTCATTGTTCACTCGTACGCTGGGGCGGTGAAGAGGCAACGCTCTTAATCACGAATCGTGGCATCCGACCAGCTGTAGTCCGCAATTTGCGCTTAGAGCCTGTCGAAAATAGAGGGGTTCAATCGCCAGTATCATTTGCCACCGAACTAAGCGATCCGATATTGGAGCCAGGGAAATCTCGCACTATCATATTTCACGGAGTTATTGGCACGGTAACAGCCGACCTCACTCCACCGGCCCAGCTGCGCGATCGTTATAACCTTGTTTTAGATATTTTTCCTTTTCGGAAAGAAGCGGGGACGATTAAATGTGACAATTGGAAAGACTGGCGTGATTAAACTCCATCTCATAATCATACTGTTCGCGCTATACTTCGTAGGTTCGGCGAGCGGTCAGCGTAGTCCGCGTACATCGATAGAGTTATTTTCATATACTTCCTTCGATGCC
This sequence comes from uncultured Verrucomicrobiae bacterium, assembly GCA_963776615.1. Classification (GTDB taxonomy): domain Bacteria; phylum Verrucomicrobiota; class Verrucomicrobiia; order Chthoniobacterales; family UBA10450; genus Palsa-1392. The sequence goes on along the minus strand of CAVZNJ010000002.1, from coordinate 2,412 downwards.
TCGGATCAAACGCCTGAGGTAGAGAATCTACTCGTGCAGAAGCTTCAGCGTCTTGTTGGCGAAATTGGTTCAGCCCATCCTGACCTCGCGGAGCAGGTAAAACATTTGACCGTCCTTAACAAAAAACAGCGCCTGCCAAATCCCGGTAATCTTGAGACGTACTGGAGGGGAAGTAAGGCGTTAGAAATTCTTTCAGGGGGAATCACCGAAGTCCTTTCAGGGGGAGTCACCGAAAAGCGTCTGACAAGCAATGTTTATCTCGGAGATCTGCATGGCTCGTTAAAGACAGCAACCGTGAGTTTCATGATCGATATCAAGCCGGAGGAATATAGAAATTACCGTGATGTGCACTCAGCGCTCGTGCTTTATGCTCTAGCCATGGATGCGAAAGGTAGCTCAGCGCTCAGAGGAGCGGCTACCCAATACCTAGCGGAAGCCGAGTCGTCTATAAACAGTGTTGCGAACCCGGATTCGGACACGATCGCCCTTCGCGAAGCTATTAAGAAGGAGTTTGCATTGCTCCAATCCAAGTCTCGGCCTTAGCATGTTCCGAAGCACACTACTCATTTTGGTCGCGGTGGTATTTCCGTGGGCGAATCTGCTCGCCGCGGCTAAGGACCAGATTACGATCTTCATCCCAGCCTTTGAAGGTGGCCCGGTAGCTACGAAGGTCGCCACTTTTATGAACCTAAAGCTCTGGCGAACACTACGCATCCCGCCGAAATCAGACAACTATGACACTAGCGGCATGGTCCTGTGGAGCCACCAGCCGTTAAGTGGATCGTCCTATGAAATTGCTGAAAAAGCGGCGAAGAACGAAGGCGCACAACTGGTCTTGTGGGGTAGCGCAGCTATTTTGGGTGACGGTGCGGTAGTCCAGTGTTTTCTTTCAATACCTGAATACGAAGACTCTCGAACGAAAAACCCGGAACGTTGGATAGTTAAGCTTTTCCGATTAACACGTCTTCAATTGATCTCGAGATCACGCTCCCGAGGCGCAGGTATGAGTTTCTCTCCCATTACCGTCAAACAGGAGCTTTTGAAGCGTTATTCATTGCCCTCGGCACTCGTCTTGTATCACAGTCCGAATGATCGGTCGGTCGTTGGACAGGTAGGCGATGCCTTTAGAGGTTTGGAACACGATGGGGATTATTCGAGGGTCCTGTCCGAGGACACCGGTGCCAAAGGCTGGATTTACGTTCCAGAATTAAGTGCTGACACTGAAATCGTCAATTTTACTGGCGGACTGATTCGTCTGCTGCGCGCCGATTACGCTGGAGCAATTCAGCTTTTTCGAAAGGTTCAGAGCTCTGACGCTGGCACATCCGTAAAGTACAGACGCGCTGCTTCTGCAAGCGATCTCGGAGGTAAAAAACGGCGAAGATCCAACGAAATCGATCGAAGCCGCAATCAAGACCAACCCTCACTTGCAAGCCGGCATCAAAATGAAGATCGCCAACCTTATTTCACGTTATTCAAAGTCAGCCGAAAAGCAGCGCGAAATCGCTAACTTGTTAAAACAGACGATTTCAGAAAACGAGTATTTATTCTCCGCAGAGGACAACTGGCTGGCTGCTGCGCGCAGTGCTTCAATTGGATTTCTAAGCAATCCGATAGCGAATGAACGAGCCGGCTGTGATGCAGTGAGTGCTTCCCATTCAATGTTTTGCTGAATTAGAAAACGCCTCGACCGAGATTATTGGCAGAGGCTTCTGCAGGCCATCACACTTTTCCCATTTTCCGTTAGATAAAATTGGATTCGAACGCGCATTCCTATCTTGATATCTTTAAGGTCCGCACCACGCCCATCTATTTTTACTTCGGTTGGTTTATAGTCGAGGCCTTCGTTCAAACGACGTGATTCGGGATTCGGGGTCGGTGTGCAAATCTTGACGGATTGCAGTGGCGATGGAGTCGGGACGCGTGAGACGGAGTCGCGTCCATACATTTAACATTTAGGTCACCAAGCAGAACCGCATTCCCGAGACAGAACCGTTCGCCACTCTACAGCAACTCGTTCACCAGCGCCTTCGCCTGGTCTGACGGGATGCCGAGCTTGCGGAAGCCGAGCGGGCCTTCGCCGGTGTGGAGGACGGGCTCCAGGTCTTCCAATGACGGCAGGTCGGTGCGGCGCCAGAAGAGGCCGATCGGGAGTTCATCGCCCCATTGGTAGCCGCGGTCGATCGCCGCGTGCAGGTCGGTCGGGTCGTGGCCCAGTTCCTCCAGCATCTTTACCCGCGGGTTAAACCACTGGTAGGTGTTGTCCTTGTTGTAGGTGACGCAGGGACTGAAGACGTCGACCAGCGCGAAGCCGTTGTGCTGGATCGCGCCCTTGATCATCTCGACCATGTGTTTCTGTTTGCCACTGAAGGCGCGCGCCACGTAGGTCGCCCCTCCGACAATCGCCATCGG
>CAVZNJ010000001.1:0-47961 GCA_963776615.1 uncultured Verrucomicrobiae bacterium | reverse complement strand
GCAGAGCTGTTCGTAGAGGCGGTTGAAACGCAGGAGGTGATCTTTCGTCCGCTGCGTCGCGTATTCCGGCGCGCTCTTGGTTTTGATGAGGAACGCCCAATCGCTGGCCTGCGCGAGAAGCAGCTCGCGCGCCGCCTGCCGGAGCGCGCGCTCGATCGCCGGGTCGCTCGCGTCGGCAATGCCGGCGGGCTACCTCCGTCATGCGGCGGGTGGCGGCGTGGAGATGCGGATAAATCCAGGCGTTCTTCTCATCCAGCCAGACGTGGTTGAATCCGCGCTCGCCCCAGCTCGAGGGATTTGGCCTAACGATCTGCTGCGCCGGATGCGTGCTCAAAAATTCAGTCGGCGTGGCGAGCTGGAATTCGCATTGGCTCGCTCGCGACCCGGCGGATGAAGCTTTCGAGGAAGCGCGGTCCTTCAAACCACCAATGGCCAAAAAGCTCGGCGTCGAATGGACTCACGATCACCGGGTCGAGGTTCATTTCCGCAGATGGCGAAGGCGAGCGGCGCATTTGTGCGAAAAAATCGTGCGGCATGATGCATCGGCCCGGGCGAGAGCAGCGGCGCGATTGTAGAGTTCCTTCTCGGCGTGCCCTGGCTGACGCGATGATATTTGATCCCGCTGAATTTCCGCACACCGGGCGGGCGAAGAAACGGCGCCAGTTCCTCTTCCGGCGATCGAAGCCGATATCGCGATAGAAATCGCGATAAAGCGGATCGCCGGGATAACCCGATTCGGCGCTCCAGACTTCGCGGTTCGATTCGCGGTCGCGCGCGAACATGGCCGGGACCGGCCGGCGTGTAGCAGGGCGCGAAGATGGCGTGGTGCGGTCGCGGCTGGGCAAACATCAGGCCGTGGGAATCGAGGACGAACCAGCGAATGTTCGCGGCCTGCAAAATGGAATCGAGTCCGTGGCTGTAGCCGCATTCCGGCAGCCAAAAACCGCTCGGCTCGCGGCCGAACATTTCGCGGTAGCTGTCGCAGCCGATGCTGAATCTGGGCGCGTTGCGCCTCGGGAAAATCCTGCAGCAGCGGGAGGAACGCGTGGGTCGCGGCGCTGGCGATGATTTCGAGACCGCCCGGCCTCCTGCAATTCGCGAAATGCCCTAACGACATCGCGCTGCAGAGTCTGTCATCGATAGAAGTCGCGCGTCTCGGCTAAAGAAGGCGGCGTAGAATTCCGCCAGATCCGCGAGCGTCGGATGATTCCGATTTCGCTCGATCTCCTGCTGGCGCGAGTCCGATCAGCCGCTCGAGATGGCGGAGGTATCGTTGCTGGAGCAGTTCGTCGCGGAGCATCGCGCCGAGCGTCGGCGTGAGCGACATCGTGAGATGGAACGGGACTCCGTCCGCCGCCAGCCGGCGCATCATGCGGAGGAGCGGGAGGTAAGTTTCGGTGAGAGCTTCGAAGAGCCAGTCTTCCTCGAGGAAATCTTCGTGCTCCGGGTGCCGGACGAACGGCAGATGGGCGTGGAGGATGAGCGCGAACGAGGGGATGCGTGGCAGCCTGAGCGACAATCGAGGTATACGTTGCAGCGGAAGCAAGGCCGCTTCAACGCTTCTCTCACCCTCAACGTCCACTAGAGCGTGCGGCAGAAATCCTGGAACCGATCGAGGCCCTTTTTGATCACGTCGATGCTCGTCGCGTAGCTCAGGCGGATCGTGCGATCATCGCCGAAGGCGACGCCGGGAACGACCGCGACGTTGGCTTTGCTCAGCAGACGATCGGCGAAATTCTGCGAGGTCAATCCGAGCTGGCTGATGTTGACCAGCACGTAGAACGCGCCCTGCGGTTTGACCGCGGTGATGTTCGGGATCTTCGAGACGCGGTCGAACATGTAATTGCGGCGCATATCGAACTCGTCGTGCATGTCGGAGAGCGGCTGCTGGTCGCCCTTGAGCGCGGCGATCGCGCCCTTCTGCGCGAACGAGCACGGGTTCGAGGTGCTGTGGCTCTGGATCGAATCGATCGCCTTCGCGATCGCCTCCGGCGCGCCCAGGTAGCCGAGTCGCCAGCCGGTCATCGCGTAGGCTTTGCTGAAGCCGTTGACCGTGATGGTGAGGTCGTAGGCCTCTTTCGAGAGCGAAGCGATGCTGACGTGCTTCGCGTCGTCGTAAACCAGCTTCTCGTAGATTTCGTCGGACAAAATGTAGATATCCTCTTCCGCCGCGACCTCGACGATCGCTTCCAGTTCCTCGCGGGTGTAGACCGAGCCGGTCGGATTGCCCGGGCTGTTCATGATCACCATCTTGGTGCGCGGCGTCATGGCGTTCTCGAATTCCTCGGCGGTCATCTTCCAGTCGTTGCGCTCGCTCGTCTGCACGATCACGGGCTCGGCGCCGGCGAGCCGCACCATGTCGGGATAGCTCACCCAGTAGGGCGAGGGAATGATGACTTCGTCGCCGGGCTCGCAGGTGGCGAGGATGGCGTTGTAACAGGAATGCTTGGCGCCGTTGCTCACGATGATCTGGCTGGGGCGATATTCGAGCCCGTTGTCGGCCGCGAATTTCTCCGCGATCGCCTGGCGCAATTCGGGCATCCCGGAGCTGGGCGTGTATTTCGTAAAGCCGGCTTCGAGCGCGGCGATGGCCGCCGCCTTGATGTGCTCCGGCGTGTCGAAGTCGGGCTCGCCGGCGCCGAAGCCGCAGACGTCGATGCCTTCGGCTCTTCATCGCCTTGGCTTTGCTGTCGATCGAAAGGGTGAGCGAGGGAGTGAGTGAGTGCGGCGCGCGTTGAGATTTCCATGGTCGAAGTGATCAAGTGGTTTCGAAAAAGGGGAGCGCAAGCTATTGGCGCGCGATAGAAGTTTTCAATCAAAGGTTTGAAGTTGTTTTCGCGCACCTGCACGATCTCCATCTCGCGTTTCGCGTTCTCGGGGGAATCGGAGGCGTGGGCGGCGTTGACCATGATGGTCTGGCCAAATTCCTTGCGAATCGAGCCGGGCGGCGCCTTGGTCGGATCGGTCGGGCCGAGCACGTCGCGGATTTTGCGCACCGCGTCTTCGCCCTGGTAAACGATCGCGATGCATTTCTCGGTGCCGGGCGCGTGACGTTGTTCGGCGCTCGTCGCGCTCGGGCGCCTGCCGGACATGAACTCGACGATGTCTTCCCAGGCTTCGCGGCCTTTGTCGGCGCCGAGCTTGTCCTTCAGCACAGCGAGCACCGGCCCGTAAAATTCCTCCGCCTGCGCCACGCTCATGCGGTGCACCTTGAAGCCGATGATGTAGAGGCCGGTGCGTGAGAAAACATCGATCACGCCGCCCGGCCGGATGTTCGGAAACTTGAAATTGTCCGGCTTGATCAGGACGAGCGTTTTCTCGACCTTCGCACCCGGCCGGATACGAAATGACATCCTCGAGCATGCCGCCATCGCTGTCGGAAAACTCCGCCCAGAGCTTGAGATTCTCCTGCGACCGACTCCGGCATCGAGCGACGCGAGCACGCCCGGCTCGAAGTAGGTGACCTTGCCCGCTTCGTCCGTGATGTAATCGCCGTAGGTGTCGCGAATCGTCTCGCCGCTGGTGCGCTCGTGCACGATGTGGCCGACGACGTCGCGGATCTTTTCGACCGCGTCCGGACCGCGGAAAACGAGCAGCAGGACGCGCGGATGCTGGCCGTTGCGTTCGCCGGTGAAATTCTTGTGGACGTAATCGCGGATCAATTCCTGGGTGGCGCGATGCCGGGGATCGTTCGCGGTGACGATTCCCTCGCGTATAGCGCCTAACGAGTTCCTCGCCCGGAGCGAACATGCGTCCGCCGACGAGATCGAGACCGGTGCGGGAGATGAGTCGGGAAACGATGCCGCCGGTGCGCGATTTGCGCATCGAGTAGGGAGTGACGATGACGTAGGAGAGTTCTTCGGCCTGCATAAGGATCCTGAGCGGCTTGACGGATTCAGCCGCGGTGTGCAGGCAATCGAAGTCGCTCGGACGCCCGGAAGGTAGCCGCGGCTAACGAGCCTTCAACTAGCTTTTCCGGGACGCGAGAAGCGCAATCCATTTTCCGCGGCGGCGTTGTTGCGCAAGAGGGAATCGAGCTTTGGCAAGCGCGTGCACGACAGATTCAGCTTGCTCGCGCAGGATGCCGGAAACGATGAGGCAGCCGTCAGGTCGAAGCGCGCGCCGGAGAATCGGCAGGGCAGCGCTTAGAAGTTCGCTGAAGAGGTTCGCAGTCACGACCTCGTAACGCGTCTGCGCCTTGAAGTGAAGCACATCGGCCACGATGAACCGGGCGCGTCCGATGTGATTGAGTCGCGCATTTTGGCGCGCGTGCGCAACGGCGCGCGGATCAATGTCGAGACCGAAAACCTCCGCCGCGCCGAGGCGGCGAGCGGCGAGGGCCAGAATGCCGCTGCCGGTTCCTGCGTCGAGCAGGCGCCAGCCGGGCGCCAGCTTTCGCGTCGCATCCTCGAGCAGGCGGAGCGACATTGCCGTGGTCGAATGTTCCCCGGTGCCGAACGCGCCTGCGGCCGGAATAATGAGTCGGAGTCTGTCGTCCGAGGCGCAAGAGGAGGACCCTTGGCTTACGATTTCCAAGCGGCGGCCGATCCGGATTGGCGGATGCGGCGGAGAGACTGGCGACCAATCGCTGGGCAGGACTTCGATCGTCCCTCCAAAATTTCGCTGCAGTCTTTCAGCTTTCGAACGCCCCGGGCAAACGACCTGCACGAGCGCTCCTGGTCCCCCCGGGTCGCGCGATAACGGCGAGATCCAGGCCGGCGAACTCTTCGATGTGTGCTTCGTGAGCCGCGAGCCATGCGGCGGATGCCCGTTTTTTCCAGAGAATCATCGTCATCCGCCACCGAGCAGTCCTACAGGAACCCAAGGCGCGGCCGCAAGCTTTGCGGGGAGCGCAGGCGAGCGATGCGAATGCGCGCCGGCTTCCTTGCCATGGAGCGACTTGTAAAAGTTCGCGAAGGCCAGTGGTTTTCGCCAGCCGGGCGAGTCGCCGGCGCTCCCCGGAACCGGAATCGCCTAACGCCTAACGAGTCGCAGTTTGAAGCGGCCATCGTAGCGTCCACGGTTAAAGGCGCGGCAGCAGGCGAGACAGGCCGAGGTGCGACGGAGCGGTCGGGTGCGCGGATAATCGCGCCGACAATGCGGGCAGGCATAGAGGAAGCGGCGCTTCAGGCGACGAATCGGGAAAGGGAGATTGTGGCAGCGCGCTTCGCCTTCGATTCCAAGGTCGGCGCAGGCCCGGCGCCATTCGGTGCCGTGTGGGGAGATTCGCCGGCGGCCGGCGCGAGATTGCGCGATGAGATGCGCCAGTTCATGGCGCAGGGTGCGATCGATCTCCGCCTCGCCAAAGGTGCAAAGACGGCAGTTGAGCAGAACACGCGCGCTGCCGTAATCCGCGCGACCGGCGGCGGAACGAACCCGTGCAGACCATTCGACGCGGATCAGCCCGGCGATCGTGGCCGCGCCGTGCTCGAGCAACAAGGCGCGCGCAACCGCTTCCAGCGCCGGATCACGTCCCGGCGCTTTTTCAGAAACGGCGGACGCGAGCGAAAACTCGAGTTGGCTAAACGAGAGCATGTTGGGCTGCGCTGCCCGCCGCGACCGATTTTCGGCGCTGCAGGATGCGATCGATGACCGCGATTGTCGCCTCGATTTCGGACGCTGTTATTTCCTTGCCTAACGAAAAGCGAATGGCCGAGGCGGCGCGCTCCGGCGGCAAACCCATCGCGAGCAGGACGTGCGACGCGACGACCGAACCGACCATGCAGGCCGACCCGCTCGAGGCGCAGACGCCTTCGAGATCGAGCGCCATGAGCATGGTTTCGGAAGGGAATCCGGGAAAGCTGACGTTCAGCGTGTTGGCCAGGCGCGGTGCCGCCGCCGCCGTTTTGCTGCGTCTCGGCGAAGACGCGTAAGATCCCGTGCCACAACTCGTCGCGCAGCTCGCGTTCGCGCGCCTGTTCGTCAGGCAGGTCCCGCAAGATTTCTTCCGCGGCGGCCGCCATTCCGACGATCGCCGCGACATTCTCGGTCCCGGGGCGGCGCTCGCCTTCATGGGCGCCGCCGAATTGAATGCGATCGATCGGCAAGCCCGGAGCGCAGGTAGAGGAAGCCGGCGCCTTTCGGCCCGTAAAATTTGTGCGCGCCGAAGCTGGCGGCGTCGATCCCGGTCAGGTCCTTCGGCAGCTTGCCAAACGACTGCACCATGTCGCTATGCAGCAGCACGCCGCGGCTCCGGCAGCGTCGCCGAGATTTCCTCCATCGGTTGGATGACGCCGGTCTCATTATTCGCAGTCATGATCGAGACCAACGTCGTGTCCGACCGAATCGCCTGGTCGAGTCGCATCGGGATCGATCAATCCCTCGCGCGAAACCTCGATCCAGGTCACTTCGAAGCCTTCCCGCTTTTCCAGATACTCAAGCGTGCGCAGCACCGCATGATGCTCCGCCCGGTTGCTGATCAAATGCTTTCCGTTAGGCACGCGGGCGCCGGGCGAGCCCGAGGATCGCGAGATTGTTCGATTCCGTTCCGCCGCTGGTGAAGATGATTTCGTGCGGTTTGACGCCGAGGAGAGCGGCGAGCCGGTCACGCGCGTCGTCGATCGCGGCCCGCGTTTCGCGCCCCGCGCGGTGGACGCTCGAGGGATTGCCAAAATGTTCCAAGAAATAGGGCTGCATTGCGCGCCAGGCCGTGGCGCAGAGCGGCGTGGTGGCGTTGTAATCGAGGTAGATCATTTCGGAAAGGAATCGAGCGCGCTATCGCGGGCCATTGGCCGGTCGCTTCGGGACGATGGCGATCTCTTTTTCCTGATAGGAGACGAGAGAATGCGGCGGCACGCTGTGGGTGAGGAAAACGTTCGCTCCGATGGTGGAGCCGGCGCCGACCACCGTGTCGCCGCCCATGACGGTCGTGCCGGCGTAGATCGCGACATGATCCTCGACCGTCGGATGACGCTTTTTGCCGCGCAGAGCCCGTCCTGCGGAGAGCGAGCGGGCGATAAAGGAAACACCCTGATACAACTTCACGTGCGAGCCGATTTTTGTTGTCTCGCCAATGACCACGCCCGTGCCGTGATCGATGAAAAAATGGCTCCCGATTTGCGCGCCGGGATGGATGTCGATGCCGGTGCGGCTGTGCGCCCATTCCGTCATCATGCGCGGGATGAGCGGCAGGTTCGTCCAGGTAGAGAATGTGGGCCATGCGCTGAATGGCGATCGCCTCGAGGGAGGGATAGGCGAGGATGATTTCCTCGAAGCTCGTCGCGGCCGGATCGCCTTCGTAGGCGGCGTCGAGATCGGTCCAGAGCATCTCGCGCACTTCGGCGAGCTTGGAAAAGAAGTCCGCCAGGATGCGATCGGCCTCGGGTTCGATGGCACCATTTCCTTCGCGCCGGGCGAGGCTCTTGCACATTTCTGGATGCAAACGCGCGTGCAGAGCGCGAATGCGACTGCGGGTGAGGTCGGGCAGATCGCCCGGGACGCACGACCGGCTCGCCATGAAACCCGGGAAAGAGAAGGCTGAGCAATTCGACGCAGGCCGCATCGATCGCCGGCCGCGAAGGGAGGGTGGCCGCGGCGTCGAGGTAATTGATGCCGCCGCCCGCGCTGTAGGAGCGCAGCAATGCCTCGGTCGGATCGCTTGGAGTCTCGGCCATCGGCGGAAATATCGGTGAGGCGGGAAGTAATGAAAATCAAAAAGCAGTCCGCCCGGCGATGACCGGCTCGATTTCGCTCCCACAATTGCAATGACCCCCTCTGCCATTAATCTCTTTGGCGACGCATGAGTTCATTTTCCGTTCACCCGCTCGATCCGAGCGAGATCGCTGCGCTCCTGCACGGTTCCCATGCTGATCCCTTCCGCGTCCTCGGCCCGCATCGGGCGGGTGAGGACCTGGTCATCCGCATTTTCCGGCCGGAAGCGAAGGAGATCGAGGTCGTGGCGGCAAACGATCGCAAGAAGGTTTTTCCGGCCGACCGGCTCCATATCGAGGGGCTCTACCAGGCGACTGTGCCTGACGAGTCCTCCGACTTTCCCTACCTCGTCAAAGTGCTCGCCTTCGACGGCTCGGAGCATCTCCTGCGCGATCCCTACAGCTATGGACCGATCATGGGCGAGGTGGATCTGCACCTCTTCGGCGAAGGAAATCACAAACGGCTCTACGACAAGTTTGGCGCGCATCTGCGCGAGATCGGCGGCGAACGCGGCGTCTACTTCGCGGTCTGGGCGCCGAATGCGGCCCGGGTCAGCGTAGTGGGCGATTTCAATTTCTGGGATGGCCGCGTCAACCCAATGCGCAAGCTGGTCGGGAACGGCGTCTGGGAAATCTTCATCCCGGGAGTGCAGGAAGGGGCGCATTACAAATACGAGATCAAGACGCAGACGGGCGGGCTTCTGCTGAAGAGCGATCCGTTCGGTTTTTTCAGCCAGCACGGGGCGCAGACCTCGTCGCTAGTTTTCGACCTCGAGCGTTACCAATGGAGCGACCGGCAGTGGATGGCGGAGCGACCGCAGAAGCAATGGCATCGCAGCGCCGTCAGCATTTACGAGGTGCACCTCGGCTCATGGCGGCGCGTGGCAGAGGACGGGAATCGCTCTCTCAGCTATTTGGAGTTTGCGGAAACGCTGCTGCCTTACGTGCTCGAGATGGGCTTCACTCATCTCGAATTGCTCCCGATCGCGGAGCATCCGTTCGAGGGTTCGTGGGGTTACCAGGTGACGAATTATTACGCCCCAACGAGCCGGTTCGGGTACTCCGGACGAACTGCGGCATTTCATCGATGCCTGCCATCGCGCCGGCATTGGCGTGATCATGGACTGGGTGCCGGCGCATTTCCCGAAAGACGCGCATGCGCTGGCGGAGTTTGATGGCACCGATCTCTACGAGCACGCCGATCCGCGGCAGGGCGAACACCGTGATTGGGGCACGCTGATTTTCAATTTCGGACGCAACGAAGTGCGGAATTTTCTCACCGCCAACGCGCTCTTCTGGCTCGATAAGTATCACATCGACGGCCTGCGGGTGGATGCAGTCGCCTCGATGCTTTATCTCGATTACTCGCGCGAGCCGGGCCAATGGATGCCGAACGCCTTCGGCGGCCGCGAAAATCTCGAGGCGGTCTTTTTCCTGAAACAGACCAACGAACGCTGCTACGAGAATTTCCCCGGGGTCATGACAATCGCGGAGGAATCAACCGCCTGGCCCGGCGTCTCGCGGCCGACCTACCTCGGCGGGCTCGGCTTCGGCTTCAAATGGAACATGGGTTGGATGCACGATTTCCTGCACTATATGGCGCTCGATCCGATCTACCGGCGCTTTCATCAAGGGAACGTCACCTTCTCCATCATGTATGCGTGGCAGGAGCACTTCGTCCTCGTCCTCAGCCACGACGAAGTGGTGCATGGCAAAGGTTCGATGATCAACAAGATGCCGGGCGACGAATGGCAGAAGTTCGCCAACCTGCGGATGTTCTACGCCTGGATGTATGGGCATCCGGGGAAAAAGCTGCTTTTCATGGGCGGCGAATTTGGGCAGTGGCGAGAGTGGGATCACGATCGCAGCCTCGATTGGGATCTGACCAGCCTGCCGCGCCACGATGGACTGCGCCGGTTGGTGCAGCATCTCAATCACGTCTACCGCAATGAGCCGGCGCTCTGGGATATGGACGACACGCACGAAGGCTTCGAGTGGATTGATTTTCACGACGCTGATCAGTGCATCGTCGCTTTCCTGCGCCGCTCGCGTGAAGGCGAGATACTTGTCTTTGCGGTCAACGCTACGCCGGTCGTGCGCTACAACTACCGGCTGGGTGTGCCTAACGACGGCTTCTATCGGGAGATCATCAACACCGATGGTGAGACCTACGGCGGGAGCAACGTCGGCAACCTCGGTGGGCTCGAAGCGGAGGCAGTCGAATGGCAGGGACGGATGCATTCCATCGTCGTAAATCTGCCGCCGCTCGCCGTCATCGCGTTCAAGGGCGAGACGTCTCGGAGCGGAGCACCCCACGGAGGGGCGTAGCGGTCGTTCCTTCCCGTCGCTTTGTCCCCGTCGAAAAAAATCTTTTTTTTTCGCTTGACCCCCTTGGCCCCGTTTCCGATTCTCGGGCCGTTCCGATACCCGGTACCCCATTCCGCAAGACCCCCAGCCCCCAATTCTCAACACCCCAACACTAACCCCAACCCAACCCCAATACCCATATGAACAAAACCCCATCCGCATTCACGCTCATCGAGCTCCTCGTTGTCATCACCATCATCGCCATTTTGGCGAGCATCGCTTTTCCCGTTTTTAACACGGTGACGGAGCGGGCGAACCAAACGAAAGACCTGTCAAATATTCGACAGCTTGGCGTCACCTTAAAACTCTTTGCGGCCGATCACGGCGGCAATTTTCCCAACACCGTCGATCCTGATGATCCCAACAGTGCCGCGATCACCAACGCGAACCAGGCTTTTCGCGAGCTCTTTCCCGCTTATCTGACCAACGAGGAAATTTTTGCGGTCAAGGGGTCGGCTTACACCAGGGTCACGCCGGACAACCGGATTGATCAGAACCCAACGGGCGGCAATTATACCTATACCCTGGCAGCGGGTGAGAACAGCTACTCCTACATTCTAAACCTGAGCGAAACCTCCAACTCCACCTTCCCGCTGGTAGCTGACGGATTTGTCGATCCGGCTGCGAACCCGCCCCAGTACACCACCGACAAGACCCAAAAAGGCGGCGTCTGGGCTGGAAAGCGCGCGATTGTTTTGAACTGCGACGGCAGCGTGAACAATCTTGCGTGCGACGGAACAATCCTGACGCCGACGCGGACTTCTGCCGGGGGAACCAAGGCGAGTATCTTCGACACGAGCGACCCAATAAACTGGCTCGGTACCACGAACACAGCGGTTAATCCGGAATAGAGCGGGAACCATGGGCGATTCGCCGTCGCTACGTCGCCGGCGAACAAACGTCAGATTCAAACTCGCCGTCACTCAGGCGCGTACGGATGCGCATTTTTGGCCTGACGATCGCGACAGAGCGAACCAGATTTCCTTTTTCGTCCCGGGTTATACTGTAGCCGCGCTGCAGCGTTCCTTCCGGGCCGAGGAGGCTGAGCATGCCGGCGGTCCGTTCCCAGCGCCGGCGAGCGGTCGTCAGGCGCTGCCGGGAACACTCGCCCAGCCGGCGCTGAATTTCCTGTAACCGTTGCCGCCATGCCGCGAGCTCCCGCGCCGGATTGTGCGCCTTCAGCGCCAGTGCCGATTCCGTGAGGCGGTTTCTCTCCGCGAGGCGGCGTTGTTCGACCGTGCGAGCAAGCGATTCCTTCGCGACATCGAGCTGTTGCTGCGCTTCGCGCAGTCGTCGGCCCAGTTCCCGGAACAACGCTTTTTCGGAAACCGCGCTGAGCCGGGCGCGGACCTGCGCGATGAAACTGCGCCAGCATTTTTCCAGGCTGTTTTGCAATTCGCGCGTCCGCCGTTCGAGATCCCGCACGTCGGGAACGATCAACTCCGCCGCCGCGCTTGGGGTCGGCGCGCGCAGGTCGGCGACGAAATCCGCAATCGTGAAATCAACTTCATGGCCCACGGCCGAGACGACCGGAATGGCCGAGTGGAATGATCGCCCGCGCGACGATTTCCTCGTTGAATTCCCACAGGTCCTCGATGCTGCCGCCGCCGCGCGCGACGACGAGGACGTCGAGCGGCTTCCATGATTTGTTAGGCGCGCTTAGCTCACGGATCGCGGTCGCGATCTCGAGCGAAGCGCCGCTGCCCTGCACCCGCACCGGGCTGATCAGAACCTGCACGCCCGGCGCGCGCCGGCGCAGAATATTGAGCATGTCCTGAATGGCGGCGCCGCTCGGTGAGGTAACGATCCCGATGCGGCGCGGAAATTTCGGCAACAGGCGCTTGCGCGCCGCGTCGAAAAGCCCTTCCGCTTCCAGCTTGCGCTTGAGCGCTTCGAACTTCGCCTGCAACAAGCCCGAGGCCGCGCGACTGAAGAATCTGCACGCTGAGCTGATATTGCCCGCGCGCTTCAAAGACGGTGATGTTGCCGTAAACCTGCACCTGCATCCCATCGGTGAGAGGCGTCGGAAAGGGCGGCAGCGTATTGCGAAAAATCACGCAGGCGATCGCCGCCCGCTGATCCTTGAGGGTGAAATACTGGTGACCGGACGGGTGTTTCTTGTAATTCGAAATTTCCCCTTGCACCCAAACCGCGCCGAATTGCGCCTCGAGCAAGTTGCGGATCGAACGGGTTAACTCGGCAACAGTCAGGACTCTCGCGACGTTCGGAAAGAGATCGGGTTCTCCGCTCATGGGAATCGCGGCCAGCGAGTCTGGGGAGCGCACGCGACCCGCGCGCTGTTTGCGGCGACTCGCCGCAAACATTTGTGCGACGCCCGGGCGGGGGTAAAAATTTGCGATGGCGAGTCGCCATCGCCAGCACGCGACTCGCGTGCGCTCCTCATAGCATTGGCGCGCACCGTCGTTTTCACGAGCCAAACAACTCGCTCTGCGGTCCGACCGGCGGCTTGAGTCCCAGTTTTCGGTAGGCGTTAGGCAACGCCACCCGACCTTGCGCCGTGCGCTTGATGTAGCCTTCCATGATCAGGTAGGGCTCGTTCACCTCCTCAAGCGTTCCGGCTTCTTCGCCAACCGCCACCGCGAGCGAATTCAGCCCGACTGGTCCGCCGCTAAACTTGTGAATCAGCGTTTCCAAAATCCTCTTGTCCCACTCATCGAATCCATCACGATCGATTTCGAGCATCGTTAGGGCGCGATCCGCCAGTGTGGCGGTGATGCGGCCTTCCGCTTTCACCTGCACGTAATCGCGCACCCAGCGCAGGAGATTGTTCGCCGTCCGCGGCGTCCCGCGGGTGCGGGTCGCGATCTCGGCCGCGCCGGCGTGATCGATCTCCACGTTCAACAGTCCGGCGCTCCGCAGAATGATTTTCTGCATCTCCTCCGCGCTGTAATAATCGAGCCGTGCCGTCATCCCAAAACGGGAACGCAACGGCGCGCTCAACATCCCCGAGCGGGTGGTCGCGCCAATCAGGGTGAACTTCGGCAACCGCAATTGCAGACTGCGCGCTTGCGGCCCCTGGTCAATGATGATGTCGAGTTTGTAGTCCTCCATCGCGGGATAGAGATATTCCTCGATCGTCGGCTGGAGCCGGTGGATCTCGTCGATGAAAAGGACGTCGCCCTTTTCCAGACTCGTCAGCAGCCCCGCCAGCTCGCCGGCCTTTTCGATTACCGGCCCGCTCGTGTTTTTGATGTTGACGCCCATCGCGTTCGCGATGATGTGCGCGAGCGTTGTCTTGCCGAGACCGGGCGGGCCGCTGAGCAAAATATGCTCAAGTACATCGCCGCGCTTCTTCGCCGCTGCGACCAACACCTCGATTCGTTCACAGACCTTCACTTGGCCGGTGAACTCGCTGAACATCGGCGGCCGTAGCGAAATCTCGAAAGCCGGATCAGGTGGTGGCGGAGTCATCATGCGATCCGGAAAATGAACCACGGATTACGCGGATGACACGGATGGGATTGGGGCAAAAGAGGCGGCGGCATTCGGCCGCGGCGATCCCCATCCGTGCCGTAACGGATGCGAAGCAACGGCCGGGTTTTCAAATCTGTGTAATCCGTGGTCAAATAATCCTGTCTGCTTCTATTCCAGATTTTTCGTCAGCACCAACTCCGTCCCACGGCTGCGCAGAACGTAGTCGACCTGGTCAAAGGCGTTGCGGATCAGGTGCAGACCGAGTCCGCCCGGCTTGATCAAATCCGCTGGCCGATCTTTGATCGAATTGGCTTTCGCCTGTTTCCCGTAATCCCGCAGGCGCAGGCAGACGCAATCGCTTTTCTCCTCAAGTGAGAGCGAGATGAGTTGGTCGTCCCGCAAATGGTAGGCGTGCCGGATGATGTTGGTGCAGGCCTCGTCTACCCCGAGCACCATGAGCGTCCGCTGGCGTTCGCTAAACGGGAACGCCTCGAGAAAACGGCGCACGCAGGTGCGCATCAGGGCGAGATTGCCGGTGTGACTGGAGAATTCGATTTTCTTCTTCGCTTTCTTCATCGCCACGAGCGTGCCTAGCAACCCGGCTCCTCGATCCGCTGGCAAGCTGGCGAAATTCCGATCGTCTTTCAATGAGTTTTCGTGGCCGGCGTCCGGACTTTTTTCAGGTCGCGCAGGCCTCCACCTTACCGCCTCCAATGCGCAAGTTGGAACCGTGCGTTACGGTCTGTGCTGGCAATCCGCGGCGAGCCATGCACTGTTTTCGCATGTCGAAATGGGTCTTTGTGCTCCTCTTGTTCGCCACTCCGGTTCTGGCCCAGAAACGGCCGACGGCCTACGAAGCCATGCGTACGGTCGGCCAACAGTTGAAACGCGATTTCGTTAATCACGTCATCAACGTCAGCGGGACAAATGGCGATCCGCAGCCGGCGACCTGGAAGATTCTGCTCGATGATCCGCAGGCGGCTGGCGGAGTGCGCGAAGTCGAAGTGGGCAACGGCCAGATCGTCTCCGAGCGCACGCCTTTGCGCTCCTCGGTCGAGAGTTCGTTAGGCCCGGTGATCGACACTGCAAAACTGAATCTCGATTCGAGCGGTGCCTATACGCTCGCCCGGCAAACCGCGCAGAAGTCGCATGTCAACTTCGCGACGGTGGACTACGCACTGCGGGTCGATCAACGCGGCAATCCCATCTGGATGGTGGCCCTGCTCCAGCAGAACGGCGAGCAGGCCGGCAAAATTTTCATTGGCGCAAATCACGGCACTGTCACCCGCACGGAAGGACTCTTCTCCGGTGGCGACCAGACCGCGATGACTGCTGAGCAAAGCGATGAGGCCAATCACGAAGGAGCCGATGGCGACCAAAACCCGGTGACGCACGCCTTTCGCCAGGCGGGGGACGACGTGAAGCGCACGTTTTTCAAGGTGCAACGCTCGTTCGTCGATTTCTTTAAGGACAAATAAGCGTGGCCGGGGAGTGGATCATTCTAGCGGCGCTCTATCAGCGTCGTGTCTTTGTCGAGGTAACGCGCCGTTCGACGCTCACAGGCCGGCGCTACAGACGAGTCTTGCATTCCACGGTGTCCACCCGAAAATAGCCGCAATGAAAGGCGAACTCCCAATTCAGACGGCGTGGACGAACGTGAGTCACGGCTGGCAGCGGCTTTACGGCAGCTTCGAGGAGATGGGGATTTGCATCGAGTGGCACGACTTCACCACCAGCCAGCCGCTTGATTGGGCGGAGAGTTTCCGTCCGCGCAGCATCGAATTTTGTCTCAATCTCGATGGCCGCGGTGCGATCGGGCGGGGCAACTCGACCCACGATTATGGCCCGAGCAGCTCCGGTTATTATGCGATCGGCGACGAGCCGCTGCGCGCGACGAGGCGAGCGCACGATCATCATCGCTTTGTCACCCTCGAATATTCGCGAGAGCATCTGCAAAAACAGCTTGCGCCCTCCGAAGGCGATCTCGCGCCGACCATGCGCGAAGTGATTTTCCCGAGAAAAGAACAGAGCGTCGTCTCGGCACCGCAACCGATGTCGGCCGAGCAGCGCGCAATCGTCGCCAGCCTGGCCGAGCCGCCGGTGCCGAAGGCGGCGCGCATTCTCTGGTATCAGAGCAAGGCGCTCGAGCTGATGTCGCATTTCCTTTTCGAGCCGAAGGATCCGGAATTCTTTTGCATGCGGCAGAAGCGGGTCGCGCGCGATCGCGTGATGCGGACGAAGGAACTGTTGGTGCGCGACCTGACCAATCCGCCCGCTCTCGAGATGCTCGGACAGGAAGTCGGGTGCAGCCCGTTTTACCTGAGCCGGATTTTTTCGCGGGAAGTCGGTCTGACGATTCCGCAGTTTCTGCGCAACGCGCGCATGGAACGCGCCGCCGAGTTGCTGCGCAGCGGCCGCTACAACGTGACCGAGGCCGCGACTGAGGTCGGCTACTCGAGCCTGAGCCATTTCAGCAAAGCCTTCTGCGAAACGATCGGCTGCTGCCCGGTCCTCTATCCGGCGGCGAAACACATCGTGCTCGATCGTTAGGCCGGCATGAGCGCAGCGGCCGTCAGCGCCGGAGGGAAACGCTCCGGCTTTTTTCTTTTACCGACCGCGACCCTCTGGCAGCGCGAGATCGTGCGTTTTTATCGGCAGCGCAACCGCATCGTCGGCGCGCTCCTCACGCCGCTCGTTTTTTGGTTTCTCATCGGCTCGGGGATCGGGCCGTCGTTTCGCGCCGGCTCGTCGCCTAACGGCGTCAGCTACCTCGAATATTTTTATCCGGGCACGCTTATCCTCATCATGCTTTTCACCGCCATCTTCTCGACCATCTCGATCATCGAAGATCGGCGCGAAGGTTTTCTTCAGTCGGTCCTGGTCGCGCCGATCTCGCCCGGGAGCATCGTCTGCGGGAAGATTCTCGGCGGTACCACCCTCGCGCTTTTGCAGGGGTTGATCTTTCTTTTGCTCGCGCCCTTCGTCGGGATTCACATCACGCCCGAGCGACTTCTGATTTGTCTCGGCACGCTCTTCATTGTTGGCTTTGGCCTGACCGGACTTGGTTTTCTCGTCGCCTGGCCGATGGAATCGACCCAGGGTTTTCATGCCATCATGAACGTCTTTCTCATTCCGCTCTGGCTCATGTCTGGCGCGCTCTTCCCCGCGACCAACCCGCACTCGTGGATTTTTTGGTTGGTCCGTATCAACCCCGTTACCTACGGCGTCGCTGCCGTGCGGCGCGCGCTTTACGCGGGCGATCCGGGAGTGCTCAACCTGCCGGGTTTCGCACTCTCCATCGGAGTCTCGCTCGGCTTCGGGCTTGTCATGTATGCGATCGCATATTTTCTCGTGCAGCGAAAATCTTCATGAAAATCAAACGCGCTCTCATTTCCGTTTCCGACAAAACCGGCGTGGCCGATTTCGCGCGCGCCCTCGAGAAGCATGGGAGTCGAAATCCTTTCCACCGGCGGTACCGCCAGCCTCCTGCGCCAGGAAGGGATCAAGGCGCGCGAAGTTTCCAGCTTTACCGGGTCTCCCGAGATGCTCGACGGCCGAGTGAAAACGCTCCACCCGAAAGTGCACGGCGGGCTCCTTTATCTGCGCGGCAACAAGGAGCACGAGGCGACCGCGCGCGAGCACGGCATCGAGCCGATCGATCTCCTGGTGGTGAATCTCTACCCGTTTGAAGCGACGATCGCGAAGCCCGGCGTGAAACTGGCCGAGGCGATCGAGCAGATCGACATCGGTGGGCCCGCGATGTTGCGCAGTGCCTCGAAAAATTATCAGTCGGTCACGGTCGTGGTCGACCCGGCGGATTACGAGGCGGTGCTCGAGGAAATGCGCGACCGCGAGAGCGAGACGACGCTCAAATTGCGCGAGCGGCTCGCGATCAAGGCCTTCATCACCACCTCCGATTACGACCGCGCGATCGCGACTTTCCTAAATGAGAAACAGAAAACCGAGACCTCGTTTTCCGTCTCGTTGCCGCTCGTCAGCCGGTTGCGTTACGGCGAAAATCCGCACCAGAAAGCCGCGCTCTACGGAAATTTCGGCGAGCATTTCGAAAAGCTGCACGGCAAGGAGCTTTCCTTTAACAACCTGCTGGACATCAGCGCCGCCGCCGACCTGATCGATGAATTCTCCGAACCAACCGTCGCGATTCTGAAGCACACCAATCCCTGCGGCGTGGGGAGCGACCCCGACCTGCGCGAAGCGTGGCTGAAGGCCTTCGCGACCGACAAGCAGGCGCCCTTCGGCGGCATCATCGTCTGCAATCGCCCGCTCGATCTCGCGGTCGCGAAAGCGATCAGCGAAATCTTCAGCGAAGTCATCATCGCGCCCGAGTTCGAGTCCGACGCCCGCGCCCTGCTCCAGAAAAAGAAGAACCTTCGCCTGATGCGCGCGCTTCGGCCGGCTGCGCCGGACGAAAAGAAAGAACTCGATCTTCGCTCCGTCCGCGGCGGATTGCTCGTGCAGCAAAAGGACGTCCGAGGCCTTGACCGATCTCGAGACAAAAGTGGTCACGAAACGTCCGCCGACCCGGCAGGAAATGGCCGCGATGCTCTTCGGCTGGCGCGTCGTCAAGCATGTGAAATCAAACGCCATCGTCTATGCCGGCGCCGATCGCACCCTTGGCGATTGGCGCCGGCCAGATGTCGCGCGTCGACGCCTCGCGCATCGCGGTCTGGAAAGCCGCAGGAAGCGGGTCTTTCGCTCAAGGGCAGCGCCGTCGCGAGCGACGCCTTCTTCCCGTTCCCCGATGGTCTGATCGCCGCCGCCGAAGCCGGCGCGACCGCGGCGATTCAACCGGGCGGCTCCGTCCGCGACGCCGAAGTGATCGCCGCCGCCAACGAACGCGACCTCGCGATGATCTTCACTGGCGTGCGACATTTCCGGCACTAGGGGCAACCTGATAAGCGAGCATTCTGCGCCAATAGACGCGGAACAGCTGGAAGCACGAGTTTCTGCTCAATGCGTCCTTCGACGTATTTTAATCGGGCGATCCGTAGAATGGGATGATCCATCAGTTCGATACGCGGGGTAACCTCCGCATACATTGGGGCCTCTCGAATCAATCGAGTGTGCAGCCTCTGGTCATCCCATCCGCGTGACGACGACGCTCCTAGAGCATATCGGAAATCCCAAAGAGCGTGGTCTTCCCGCGCACCCGCACTTCCAAGCTCACCTGCAGCGAATCCCGAACTCTGGATTTTTCTTGGATTCAACTTCAAGTTCAAGTTAATGTTTCATAAATGAAAACCGTGACCATGCTCGAATTCCGGAAGAATGCGGCAGCCGTCCTGCGCCGGATTTCCAAGGGAGAACGGCTCGTTCTTTCGCACCGGGGCAAGCCCGCCGCGCGCCTCGAACCGGTCGACGACCGGCCCAACGCGGCTTCGCCCCATGACCCGTTCCTCGGGATCGGTCGCCGCGCGACGAGGAGTCCGAAGGGGAAAACAAAGCACGAGGAGATCGATCGCATCTTGTATGGCGGCGCCTGACGTTTTCGTCGATACCGCCGGCTTTCTCGCGCTCTGGGACGCCGGGGATCAGTATCACGCCGCGGCGCTCCAACTTCAGGAAAAGCTGGTGGTGCGGCGCCGCCGTTTTCTCACGACGGAGTATGTAGTGGATGAGACGGTCGCGCTCTTGCTCGTGCGCCACAGCCACCGCGCCGCCATAGACTTCCTCGATACGATCGAACACAGCGAAGCTTTGCGCCTCGAGTGGATTGATCCACCGCGCTTCCATGCCGCTGCCGGCTGGTTCCGCCGGCACGCGGACAAGGAATGGTCATTCACCGATTGCGTCAGCTTCGCCGTCATGCGCGAACTGCGCCTGCGGGACGCTTTCACCACGGACCGTCAATTTCAGCAGGCCGGGTTCATTCCGCTCTTGCGCTCGCAGGAGCGGCCTGCTGCACAGGCGCAGTGTGGCGACTCTGAGCAAGGGTGATTTCTTCTTCGAGCTTTATCAGACGGCATCTTCATTCCGGTCTTCGAATGCAGACAGTCGAAATAGAATGGGATTAAGCGGCGATTATCAGGAAAGTTTCTCGATTCGCGATCGAACTGGCCCGCTTCGTTGATGCCCAAAGTCCGCGCTGGCGGACGCCAGCGCTCCCGCGGCAGCGGGACGAGTCGCCAGACTGCTGCGCGCGGCTTCCAGTATAAGGAAGAGCCGGCAAGCTAGAAGCTTGCGCTACCCTGTTCTGCGCCGGAACATCGACGCCTGCACCATGATGCCAAAGAGGGCGAGGACGACGAGGAGGATGGTCGTGCCAGTGCTTGGCAGGTGAATGCCGCCCGTAATCAAACGCGCGCCTTCGATGGCCGAGAAAATGATCAGCGCCCAGTCAAAGAGCGCGACGAGCAGCAGCGCGCCGATGATTCCGCCGATGACGAAAGTGATGGCGGAGTAATGCGCGGAATTGGCGAGAAACGCTGCGACGAGGGCGACGGCGATGCTTCCGCCAGCAAGAAATCCGCCGATGGCTATGGCAAGCTTTTGCAAGAGCAGGGCGAGGAGGGCGCCGGCCAGGCCGAGACCGAGGGACAGAAGCAGAGAGAGCCAGAGGGGCGGGTTATGGCTGAGATAGGGGGCGAGCTGTAAGCCGATGGCAAAACCCAGCGCCGCGACGAAAAGCCAAAAGAGACGACGCCCGAAAAGAGAAGCGCGATGCCGACCAGCAGGCTGATGACCGTCAACGAAGAATGCATGGTGGAAGTCTATCGGATCGCCCTAACGTTGTGAACCAGCTACTTTTTCTGTGACATCATCGCGTCGCGCTTTGCTTTGAATTCGGAATCCGGCATCCAAGTGGGATATTGATCGCCATTCGCAACCTGATAGCCAACTTCGAAGAGCAACTGATCATCCTGCACCGCGCCTGATAAGTCCCAGGCCGGATTCACTTCGTCGGAGACCTGGTGGTAATGATGCAGGGTATAGTCGTCGCTCATTTTTTGCCCATAATCGGCCGGCTTGCCGATGAAGTCTTTCGGCTTGCACCCCGGATAAAGGGCCGGCACGCCCAGCTTTGAAAGCTCGAAGTGATCGGCGCGAAAGAAGCTCCCTTTTTCCGGCTCGCTGTTGGGCTTTGCCACGCGCCCCTGGAGCTCGGCGTCCCGGGCAAACATTTCATCCAGGGTCGAGTTGCCGTAGCTGATGTCTTCAATGTCGCGGGTTTTGCCCCAGGGATTGACGATGTCGATGTTGATGTCGGCCAGAGTGTGATCGAGCGGGTAAAGCGGATTCTCGGCGTAATATTTCGCGCCTAACAAGTTCGCTTCCTCGCCGGTAGTGGCGAGGAAAAGGATACTGCGCGGCGGCGGTTGCGGGAGCTTCTTGAAGGCCTGCGCGATCTCGAGGATGCTCGCGACCCCCGAGGCGTTGTCCAGCGCGCCGTTGTATATCTGGTCGCCCTTTAGATGCGGATCACGCCCAAGATGGTCCCAATGCGCGCTGTAGATGACGTATTCATTTTTCTTCTGCGGATCGCTCCCTTCGAGTTTGCCGATCACGTTGTGCGATTTGAATTTGCGCATCTTGTTTTGCAGGGAGAAATCCGCTTTTCCGCCTAACGACACCGGTTTAAAATCCTTGCTCAAGGCGTCCTTTTTCATCTGCTCGAAATCTCTCCCAGCCGCGGCGAAGAGCTTCTTTGCCTCGTCGAGCGTGATCCAGGAACGGACGGCGAGCGTCTTCATATTTTTGTCCGGCGCGTCGATCACAAAATTTTCCTTCGCATTGCTGTTCTCCACCACCGACCAGGGATAAGCGGCGGGGATCGTCTCGTGCACGATGACCGCAGCGGCCGCGCCTTTCTCGACTGCGATCTCGTATTTGTAGGTCCAGCGGCCGTAATAGGTCATGGCCTTTCCCTTAAACATCTTGTTGTCGAGTTTCGTCGGATCGTTCGCATCTGGAATCGGCGGATCGTTGATCAGGAAGACGAGCGTTTTGCCTTTCAGGTCGGCGCCTTTGAAATCGTCCCAGCCATATTCCGGGGCGACGACTCCGTAGCCAACGAAGACGAGGTCGGAATTCTTCACCTCGATGCTGGGAGCGATGCGCTGGCTGAAGGCGACGAACTCGTCAGGCGAATGCAACTCCATTTTCTGGTCGCCGATCGTGAAAGTGGCGCTCGGGGTGGTGAGGATGCCGGCCATCGGGACTTCCTGGGTGTAGGTGCCGTTTGGGTTGCCCGGCTTGAGACCGAGCTTCTTGAACTGCGCGGTGATGTAGTGCACCGAAAGATCTTCGCCGTGAGTGCCGGGCGCGCGGCCTTCAAACTTGTCCGAACCAAGAACCTTGATGTGATCGAGCAGGCCGGCTGCGTCGATCGCGTTCTCGGCTTCCTTCGGCGGCTCGATCGGGGCGGCAACGACGATGAGTGCGGTGGTGAAAAGAACGAGCGAGATGTGGACAAGTCGTTTCATGAAATTGCCAACCTAGCCCGAAACAGAGCCACGTTCACGTGACGCAATCCTAACGAGTCGCTCGCCGAAAAGTTCGCGAAGGCGAGTCGCCTTCGCCAGCGGGCGGGTCGCCCGCGCTCCCCGGAAGACGGAACGCGAACTTGCCGCGCTAGGACTTGGGCGGCGACGCTTCGGCGTCATTGCCACTCTTCGAGGGACTGGCCATCGGCTTCGCCGGCGTCTCGATGCCTAACGTTTTCAGGTAAGGCTGAATCGAACGGTCGCGGCCAAGGAAATTGTGGATCGAGATGTCGATGTCGCGCGAGCCGCCGGGTGCGTAGATCTCCCTGCGCAATTTCATCCCGGCCGCCTTGTCGAGGAATCCGTTAGGCGCTTTTTCAAAAACGGTCGCCATGTCGGCGGCGATCGCATCGGCCCAGGCATAGCCGTAGTAGCCGGCGTCGTATCCGGCGAGGTGGCCGAAGTAGGCGACGAAGGCGGTATCGGGATTAATTGGCAGGAAGACCTCCTGCAGAATCGGGTTCGACATCGCCACGGAGTCGTAGGGTTGAGCCTCCGGATGAACGTCGTGCAAGGTGAGGTCGATGTCGGCAAAGGCGAACTGCCTCCGATAAAAGACACCGACCGTCGCCAGCTTAGCTTCCTTCATTTTCGCGATTGTCGCGGCGGGAATTTTCTTCGACGGATTACGATAATCGGCTGCGAAGGTGTCGAGCACCTTCTTGTTCCAGACCCAGTTTTGCAACATTTGCGAGGGCGCCTCGACAAAGTCGGCCGGCACGCTGGTCCCGGAGAAGCGGACATACTTCGCGGTCGTCACAATGGCGTGGAGGGCGTGGCCGAATTCGTGGAAAAGGGTCTCAACATCGCCGTGGCTCAGGAGCGACGGCTTGTCCTTTTGGGGTGGCGGGAAGTTGCAAAGGAGTGCGACCGTCGGGCGCTGATACTTTCCGTCAGGCAGTAATTTGCCTGGAACAATTCCGAACTCGGCGAAGTGATTGAACTTTCCCTCGCGCGGGAACATGTCGAGATAGAACATGCCTAGCGGCTGCCCGCTGGCGGCATCGGTCACCATGTAGAGCTGCAAATCGTTGACCCATTTTTCCGGGGCAATGATCTTGGCAAACTTCAGGCCGAAGATGCTCTGGTAGATGTTGAACATCCCTTCGAGCGTGCGCTGGAAGGGGAAGTAAACGCGCAGCGCTTCGGTATCGACGGTGTATTTTTCCTTCTTCAGCTCGTTCTGAAAGTAGCGCCAGTCCCAGATGTTGATCTGCGCGTTGGGATCCTTGGTTTCCGCCACCTTGAGCTTGCGCAGCTCCGCGACCTCGGCGTCGAACTTCGGCTGAATCCCGGCGATGAGATCGTTGATGAACGTCTTGGCCGCGGCCCCGGTCTTGGCCATTTTGATTTCCGTCTGGAAATCGTCCCACGATTTATAGCCGAGCTTGAGCGCGATCTGATTGCGATGGGCGAGCATGTCGTTCAGCACCGGCACGTTTTTCTCGCGCGCGAGGTTGAAGCGCACTTCGTTGAGATGCTTGCGCGTCTCCTCCTTTTTCGCCGTTTCCTCGACGGTGTTGTACTGGAAAGTGACGTTGGCCATGATGGTGTAGGTGTCGTCACCAGTCTTCACCCCGGGCGATTCGAGAACGCTGTCCGGCACGCCTTCCAGCTCTTCCTTGGTGAAGGTGATCGGCGCTTTCACAGCGACGATGTTGGCCTCGAAATCCGTCTCGAGTTTCGCCAACTCCTTGCGCAACTTTTCCACTTCGGCGCGCTTTTCCGGCGGCAGCGCCAGACCGGCCCGGCGATAATCGCGCATCGTGTGCTCGAGGAGGAGCGCGTCCTCGCCTTCCAGCTTCGGGTTCGTGTCGGCATAGGCCTTCACCGCCTTGTAAACGTCCTCGCGATAATCGATCCCGACCGCCCAATCCTGGAAAATCTTGATCGCTTTCTCGGCCGCATCGCGCATCGCCGCATCCTGGTTGGTCTGTTGAATGACGACCGTTTTGTTGATCGCGATGGCCGCGTCGTTCTGGATGTCGTCGAGCCCGCCGACCGTGCTCGCGAAGGTCACTTTGCTCAGGTCCTGTTTGCCGATGACGCCGAGCGCAGCGTCGGCCTTGGCGATGGTGGTGTTGATATTGCCCTGGACTTCGTCCGGCGTTTTCGGCCAATCGGGGATGACCAGGATTTCGTTCGCCTTGTCGGCCGCAGCCTGAAAATCGGAAAGGCTTTTGACAGCCTCGGCGTGGAGCGAAACGGCGAACGCGCCGAGCAGACTAACGAGCAGGATGTGTTTCATGGAATTTGGTCGGTGAAGCGGTGACGAGTTAAAGCGTTAAAGCGGGCTCATTTGCCGCAATGCAGCAACACTTCAAGCTGCAACGCGCCATTTGGCAATTGGAAATTAGCGATGGGCGATGGAGAATCCACGCGATGCGAGACCTCGTGACCAAATTCCTCATTGCTTTCATCCCGATCTTCGTCGCAATCGATGCCATCGGGATGGTGGCGATTTTTATCGGGCTCGGGGCGAACGTCGATGTGAAGCGCCGCCATCAGGAGGCGTATCTCGGCATTGCGACCGCACTCGCGATCTCGGTCGGGTTCATGTTTCTGGGGAAGCTGGTTTTCAAGGCGCTCGGGATCACGGTGGCGGATTTCCAGGTGGCGGGCGGCCTGATCCTGCTCGTTTTCGCTGTGCGCGATCTGCTCGACGTCGGCGGAGAGAAGCGGGTCACGACCGAATCGTTTGGGATCGTCCCGCTCGGCATGCCGCTCATCGCCGGACCGGCCCTGCTCACCGCGCTCCTGGTTCTAACCGACTCGGTCGGGGTAATCTACACACTTCTGTCGTTGATCGTGAACCTGGTGATTGTGGCGATCGTCTTTTGCTATGCCGACCGTCTCACAAAATGGATGGGCAAACAGGGGATCAATGGCATTTCGAAACTGGTCTCGCTCCTCCTCGCGGCGATCGCGGTGAGTTTGATCCGGCGCGGTTGGCTGGGGCGGTGACGGGAAGCGCGGGCCAATTGGTTGCGGCGGGCCTAAAAGAGCCCGGTCTTCAGCATCACGAGGGTGCAACCCTCGACCACCTCAATTCCGGCGCCGCTGGCCGCGGCGGCCAACTCTTCGTTTTCGGCCCCTGGATTCATGATGATTCGTTGCGGATTGACGGCCAGGATTTCTTCGATCAGGGGCGTCGAACGCCCTGGCCCGAGGTAAATTGTGATCGTGTGCACCGGTTCGGCGATCGCGGCCAGATTTGGAAAACAGGTCAACTCCTCGATTTCCTCGTAAGCCGGGCTGACGGGGATCGGCCGATAATCGAAGCGCCCGAGGAGCCGAATCGCCTGGTTGGAGTAGCGATCCGGCTTCGGCGAGGCGCCCAGCACCGCCACGTTTCTTTTTTCCTCTGGAATCAGGGCCATCCGGGAATAAACTCGGCTATGGAGCCCGCAGCAACCGGGTTGGCCTGCCTGCGGTTAGCTCCATTGACAGTCAGGAAGCGCTTGTTAGTATCCGGGCACTTATGAGATTTCCTCTCGCGCTTACAAGCAAGATCGCCGCCTATATTGTCGGCCACAAGCTTCGTGGGACGCAAAAATTTGCCACCGTGCTACAGCTCGAGCCGCTGCATACCTGTAATCTTACGTGCACCGGTTGCGGTCGGATTCGTGAATATTCGACTTCTTTGAAAGACATCCTGCCGCTGGAGGATTGCCTGGCCGCGGCACAGGAATGCAACGCGCCGATGGTCTCGATCTGCGGTGGCGAACCGCTCATCTATCCGCAGATCGAAGCCCTGGTCCAGGGCTTGCACGAACAACACCGCATCATTTACATCTGCACCAACGCAATGTTCATGCGCAAAAAGATGCGCGAATGGATGGCGGCGGAATATCCGACGCGGGCCATCTTTATCGAGCAAAAGATCGCGGCGTTGATGGCGGCCGGATTGCTGAGCGAGAAAGATGCGGCCGTCATTCAACAAGGACCGAAGGATCCGGGCAAGCCGACGATCGGCCCGAGCAAATGGATGTATTGGAACGTTCACCTCGACGGTCTCGAGCGGACGCACGATCTGATCGTGGAACGCGAGGGCGTCTTCAAGGAATGCATCCTCGCGATCAAGATGGCGAAGGAGCTCGGCTACCAGGTCGCGACCAACACCACGATCTACAAGGAGACTGACATGGACGAGGTCGAGCAGATGTTCGATTTCCTGAGCGACCTCGGCGTGGACGGGCACACGATTTCACCGGGCTACGAATACGACGCGGCGAAGAAGGACATGATCAAGCGGCTGAACCTCCAGCCGGAAAATTTCTTTCTCACTCGCAAGATGACGATCGAGAAATTCAGAAAGATCGAGGAGTGGATGAAGAACTACACTCTTTTTGGGACGCCGATCTATTTCGAGTTTCTCGCTGGCAAACGCGATCTGACCTGCTCCGCCTGGGCGATCCCGACGCGCAACATCGCGGGCTGGAAAGGCCCGTGCTACCTGATGACGGACGCGCATTATTCCAGCTACCAGGAGCTTCTGGACAAAGTGCAGTGGGATAAATACGGGGTCGAAAACGGCGTTGTGAAGGACAGCCGTTGCGAGAATTGCATGGTGCATTGCGGCTACGAGCCGACCGCCAGTCTCGGTCTCAACGCGCAGCCCGGCGATACATGGAAGACCGTGCGATTCAATTTCGGCCCGAAACCCAAACCGACCGGCAAAGGCAACGAGATTACCGCCTACAACGGTGTAACCTCCGGCAACGGTCACCTGACCGGGAAGAAAGCGGAGCACGAGCAAAAGGCGAGTTGAAGAGTTGGGCGGCGGAGAGGTTAAGGAGTTGAGAGGATGAGCCAGCGATACGTTTATCCGTTTGAGAATTTGTGGCCGGAGGGACGACCGTCGTCTCCTACCCTTCTCAAACTCCGACGTAACATCACCGGTTTCTCCAGCGCTCCACTCGCCGTCGCTGATTTCAGCATAATCACCACACGAAGAAACGGGCAGTTTTCCTGAGTCCTCTCAACTCCTCAACCTCTCTACCTTCCTTGTTACCAGGCAAAGTCATCAACCTACCCAGTGTTCGGCGCGAGGATTCAACTCGCCTAGTGACGAACGAAGAGCTTGCGGAAGCGATCGAGCTGGCACAACAGAACCTCCTTCGCCAGCAAAAGCCGGACGGCCACTGGGTCGGCGAACTGATGGTCGATAGCACGCTCTGCTCCGATTACGTGCTCTTCATGCATTGGGTGGACGAGGTGGACGAGACCCTGCAGCGCCGCTGCGTGAAACATATCCTGAGACGCCAACTCCCGGACGGCGGCTGGAATATTTACTACGGGGGCCCGAGCGAGATCAACGCCTGCGTCAAAGCCTATTTCGCGCTCAAGCTCGCCGGACACAGTCCCGACGCGCCGTTCATGCAGGAAGCCCGCGCCAACATCCTGCGCCTCGGCGGCATTCCCCGCATGAACACCTACAGCAAGCTTTACCTGGCATTGTTAGGCCAGTTCCCCTGGAAATACCTGCCCGCCATCCCGGTCGAGATGGTCCTCCTCCCCAGTTGGTGCTTTTTTCACATCTACAAAATGTCGTCGTGGAGTCGGGCGATGCTCATGCCGCTCGCAATCATCAATCACTTCAAGCCCACCCGTGGGCTGCCGGAAAACAAACAGCTGCACGAGCTTTATCCGGTCGGGACGGAGGGGAACGATTTTACCCTCGCGCGCGATGATCGTCTCCTTACCTGGCGCAACTTTTTCCTGCGCGCCGATCGCGCGCTCAAGCTGCTTGAGCCGATGCACAGCAAGGCCCTGCGTCAGCGCGCGCTCGAGGAAGCAGAACGCTGGATGGTGGAACGCATCGGGGAGGGGAGCGACGGGCTGGCCGCAGTTTTCCCGGCGATGCTCAATTCCATCATCGCCCTGCGCACACTTGGTTATCCGAAAGGCCACTCGCTTTACCAAAAAGCGCTGAACGATTTCGCCGGTCTCTTCGTGGACGATCCGGATGACTTTCGCATCCAGCCCTGTCTTTCGCCGGTTTGGGACACTGCGATCAATATCATCGCGCTCGGCGAATCCGGATTTCCAGCGCAACACCCGGCCCTGCAACGCGCCGCGCAGTGGCTCGTGAACAAGGAGGTCCGCGTGCGTTGCGATTGGACGGTGAACAATCCGCATCCCGAAGCGAGCGGTTGGGCCTTCGAATACAACAACATTTTTTATCCGGACACGGACGACACCGCCATGGTCCTGATGGCGCTGCGGCTCGTCCGGCCTAACGAGCAGTCGGAGTTGGCGAAAATTTTTGAGCGCGCCCTTGCCTGGCAACTGAGCTTTCAATGCCAGGACGGCGGTTGGGCGGCCTTCGACAAGGACGTGACCCAACCTTGGCTGGAGGACATGCCCTTTGCCGATCACAACGCGATCCTCGATCCGACCTGCAGCGATCTCACGGCGCGAACGCTCGAATTGTTAGGCTACATCGGCTTTAATCCCGGGCGATCATTGGTGCGCCGGGCGATTCGTTACCTGCGCCAGACGCAGGAGGACGACGGATCGTGGTATGGACGCTGGGGCGTGAATTACATCTATGGCACGTGGCAGGTCCTGCGCGGCCTGCGGGCGATCGGCGAGGACATGAATCAGAACTGGATCTTGCGCGGTCGCGACTGGCTCGAGAGCTGCCAGAACGACGAAGGGGGCTGGGGTGAAACTTGCGCCTCCTACGAAAACCCAGATCTCAAGGGCAAAGGCCCGAGCACCGCATCGCAGACCGCGTGGGCGCTGATGGGGTTATGCGCCTGTGGCGATCTCGATCGCCCGAGCGTGCAGAGCGGTTTGCGTTATTTGCTTGATACGCAGCGCGCCGATGGCGCCTGGGATGAACTGGAAATCACCGGCACCGGATTCCCGCGCGTCTTCTATCTGAAATATGACATGTATCGCCAGAATTTCCCGCTCCTCGCCTTTGCCACCTACGTCAACTATCGCAGCGGCATCGGGCACTACCAGAGCTTCTACCGCTGGATCGGGAAGTAGCGGAGGGACGTGCTTCGGCACGTCCTTTCTCTTGGGGCGCCCAAGGCAGAATCTGGATGTGCGGCAGCACGTCCCTCCCGAACACGCTCTATTCCTTCGCGATCTTGCCGCCCCAGGAAAGAATCTTTGCCTTCGTTCCCGCGACTTCGGCTTCCTTGATGTCGCCGTTGCGATTGTAGAATAACGAGAGACTGGTCCAGCCGATTTGATCGTTAGGCTTGAGTTCGACAGTCTTTTTGCCGGCGTCGATCGCCTCCGGAAACCGCCCGAGCTTCATCAACGCCATTCCGAGCGCATGCCAGCCGTCGAAGAACTGCGGGTCGAGTTCCACGCAACGTTGATACTTTGCGACCGCGCTCTCCAGTTCGCCGATCGCGAGGTCGCCGTTGGCGTCGTCGAAGATTTCGTCGACCGCTTCCATCTTGAGGTTGGCTTGGTCGCCGTCGACTAGCCCGGCGCCTTTTGCGCGGTCGCTTCCTCCACGCCAGCAGCGCGGCGACGGTCGCGCAGCCATTCGTAGAAGACAGCCTGGCCGGCGTTCGTCAAAGCTCGATCCTCGATGATACTGCGCGACTTTTCATACTGCGCCGGTCCGGGTTCCGTCCGTTTTTCGAGCACCACGATCAATCCTCCCGCCGGCGTGCTCACATAATCGCTCACGCCGCCTGGGCTCAGCGTGCTCGCGGATTGCTTGATCGTTTGCATGTCGGAACTCTCGTCTTTTTTCTCGGGGATCGGCGCCGGCGTCGCGTCCGGCGGAGTATCGACGAGGGCAAACGCGGGAAGCTTCTCCGCCTTCACACCTGCCTCCGTGGCGGCTTCCTGGACCGCCTTGCCGCTCTTCAAATCCTCCCGCAGCTTGCGCGCGACCTCGGTCGCCTTTGCCGCGA
Source organism: uncultured Verrucomicrobiae bacterium (assembly GCA_963776615.1). Lineage (GTDB taxonomy): Bacteria > Verrucomicrobiota > Verrucomicrobiia > Chthoniobacterales > UBA10450 > Palsa-1392. The sequence goes on along the minus strand of CAVZNJ010000001.1, from coordinate 18,114 downwards.
TCATCTGTTCCACCAGTTGCTTTTTGATCGTTTCGGCAATCTGCGGACGCGCTTCTTCCTTCGTCAGCGGACGCGATGGCTCCGCCGTCACCAGGTGCAATAGATCAAAGCCGTCCGGCGTTTGCATCGCATCGCTGTTCGGCGACTCATTCGTTAGGGTAAAAGCTGCCTGCACGAGCTGCGGCGTCGATGCCAACATCGGATCGGCCGCATCCTTGCTGAACGCTCCGGTTTCTGTCGGCGCGATCTGGAATTTCGCGGCCACCTGATCGAAGTCTGCGTCTTTGACCTGGAGCGCTTCTGTAAAATCATTCGCTTTGTCCGCCAGTTTCTGCAGGATCTCGATGCGCTCCTTTCCCTTCAGTTTCTTCTCTTCGTCGCTCAGGCCGAACCGGACAAATTTCACTTTCCGCTTTTCCTCCGTCTTCAGTTCTCCTTTGTGCGCCTCGAAATATTTCACGATCTGGTCGTCGCTCACCTGAACGTCCTTCGCGAAATCCCCCGGGTGAAAGCGCACCACGCTCACCTCCATCCTGGCGTAGGCCTGGCCGAAGTCGTGGCGCATTTCGGATTCCGGCACGCTCACGCCCGCGCTGAGAATTTTTTTCACCCGCTCGAGCGCGATCTGATCGGCGGCCAGTTCCTCGATCTGCGCCTGGGAAAAGCCCATCGGTGCAAGGGCGTGATCGACCAGATCGTTGTAGCGCTCCAGATCGAAGCCATTCTCAGTCCGGAAGGCGGGCAGCGCTTTCACGGCGTCGGCGATCTCCGCGGTCGTCGGCTGGATGCCGAGCTGTTCTGCCTCGTGGCGGAGCACAATCAGATTCCAGGCAAAGTTGTCGTAGGCTTCGCTTTCGCTCTGCGCGCCGATGGTTAACCCCTGCACGAGATCGCGCATCCCGAGCTGGTTGGCGAGGCGGAGCAGTCGGACATTGCGCTGAAACTCGACCTGCGAAACCGGGTGATCGTAGATCTTGCCCACGGCCGCGTTGCCCATCTGCGCGAAGTCGGTCCGGTTCCAGTACCAGGAAAAGGAAATACAGACGAGAGCCGTGATGACGATCATCAGGATCTTGTGGTGCTTGCGCATTACGTTGATCATGGCTTGTGAGCGGGTTGAGTGGCGGAATCTAGGGTTTCACTCCACAGCGGCAACTGTTTTCTACGTCCCGTCCAGCCCGGACGGATCGCTCCACCGGCGCGACCGGATGAATTGCTCGATCTCGTTTACATAAGTCTGGAAAGGATCGCCCATGACGAGAAAATCGTGACTCTCGCAGGCGATTGAATCCCAGTTGATCACATAGGGTCGCTTCTCTTTTCGGAAAGCGGCCACGGCCCGGGCGCGGCCGCGCGCCCGGGTATCGGACGGGGGCGTGTGCGCGGCATTCTTCTGCAGCGCGAGATTGTTCCATTCGCCGATGCGTTTCGCCGGCTTGAGGCCAAAGAAGAGGCCGCGCGCCGGGTCAATGTTGTGGTACTCGAGGTCGAGACTTTGCAGCCAGGGATCGTTCCAGGAGAGGTTTTCCGCCGCCATGAAGGTTTCGAGCAGCCATTTCTTGCTGATCCAATCGACTCCGCCGAGCAGCGCCTCGGGTTTATGAGGCAGGGCATCGAGAGTGTAACTCCAGCTCTCCAGCAGCCAGTCGGTTTCTTCATCGCGGCCCCGGAGATACTGCGTGGCGAGGGCGTGCAACTGCCATTGCACATCGAGCGCGCCGATCGTGCGGCCGTCTTCCAGCTCCACGATCCAGTGTCGCGCGGGATCGCGCGAGATCTCGCGCGTCGCCTGCACTGCGTCGAGCAAAGTCAGGTCGTTAGGCAAAACGCCCGCCTCGAGAAGCGAGAGAATGCAGGCCGTCGTCCCGATCTTCAGCGCATTGGCAAACGGGCTCATGTTGGAATCGCCGATCAGCAGGTGCAGTCGCCGATACTTCCGATAATCGGCCAGCGGCTCATCGCGCGCGTTGATGATCGCACGGTTGAACTGCACCCATTGGTAAATGTCGTTCACGATATGGTCGGCCCGCTGGCTCAGCTGGAAATCGATCGTTTCCTCCGTCGCCGGCACTTCGAAGTCGAAGGCGAGGGGATTGGCCTGCCCGACCCGGCCGGCGCCAGTGAAAATCTGGCGGGTGGCAAGGAAAGCGAGCAGCGCCCCGAGCGCCGGCGGCGTGAACTGCGCCTCGCGCCGCATCAGGTAGTTCTCGTGGCAGCCAAAGGTCGCGCCCGTGTGATGATCGACGTTATTCTTGATGAACGAAACCAGCCCGGTCGCGCCTAACGAATCGAGGGCGGACTGAAGAAGTTGGTCGCCCGCCAGGTCATAGGCGACAACATCACCCAACTGGCGGCATTCCGGCGAAGCATATTCGAGGTGCCCCATGTCGAGATAAATGCGACCGCCGTTGAGCAGGAATCCGCCATTGCCCGGCGGCTCCTCGTAGTCGCGATAATGCAGGTCGATCACGCCCGCCCGCATTTTGCGAAAGAGATGATTCTTCACCCGCACCGGCCAGGCGTCGCCATTGGGGTGCGCCGGCTCCCCGCTGACCAGGCAGCCGTATTCGGTCTCGAGCCCTGCGATCCGATCCATCCCCATTGATTGTCCGACACTGGCGCGCCATGGACAAGGGACAATCCGGAGCGCACCTTCCCAACATGACGACAAAACCATTTCCCGCCCGCAGTCCCGCCGAGAAAATTGGCGGATTGGTTTACTTCGGTCGGATGCTCGACAAAATCCACGCCCACGCCCGGGGCGAACTGCCGGCGGAGTATATCGACAAGCTCGGGAGCGGATTCGACGGCCGCTGTGTGCGCTTTCTCGGGGTGAAATACGGGGATCTGGTGGCGCGCGTCCTGGAACAGGGCGGGACCGACGAGGAGATTTGGCGCTGGGCGTTCGAGCGCGGACGCAAACCTTCCGAGGAAGACATGGAAAACTGGAACACCTTCATGCGGAAATGCGGCTGGAACGACGAAATCACGCCCACCCTCGATCGCCGCAAGAAGGAAAGCGGCCTGGCCGATCGCGACGATATCCAGACGATGTTCCAATTCATCGACGCCGACGAAGGTCGCCTGTAGCCGCCGATCTCTGGGCGTAAGCGACGGCGTTCGCGGGCAGGTAGGGCGAGCTTCCAGCTTGCGTTTCTTACCTGACTCGTTCGCCAATTTTATTCGGCGGCGGAGGCGGCTTTTGCCGGTAATCGATCACCCACCAGACCAGCGCCACCACCAGCACTACGATGAGCGCCGCAACGATCAGCCGGGCCCGGCTCGTAGCGGCGGGATCGTCGTTTGGCTGTGCCATGAACGCTATTCCGAAAGCGTGTCGATTCGCTCTGCCAGCTGAAAATCGAGATCGGTCAGGCCACCCTTGCTGTGGGTGGAAAGAATCAACCGCACCTTGTTAAAGCGAATGTCGATGTCGGGATGATGTTCTTCCTCCTCGGCCACCTCCGCGACGCTGTTCACAAAATCAATCGCCTCAGAAAACTCGTCGAACTCGAAAGTGCGTTCGAGATGCTTCTTCTCGAGCTCCCACTCAGGAATTTTTTTCAGGCGATTCTTCAGCTCGTCCGCTTTGATGAGATCGGCCATAACGGCAACACGAGTAACACCCCGTTTTGCTTTTGCAACGGGGAATCCAAGCGGTTTTTTTGGTCCGATTTCGACCGGTTAAAGACCGAGAATCTTGCGGAGGTTTTTCGCCGAATCGAAAACCTCCATCGCGCATGCGCGTCCCTCACGAGAGAGCCGCTCCCAGTCACCCAGGACTTGACGCGCCACCGCTGCCGCCTCCGCTGCGTCGCGCACGAAGAATATGCCGCTTTTCTTCGGCAAATATCTTGCCGCGCCGGTATCTTCCGTGATCACCGGGCGGCCGAGGGCGAGAAACGCCGCCGCGCGGTCGCTCACCCAGCCTGTCTGCCACATCACATCGACTCCTTTGACGGCGGTAAACTCCGCCGCCGCCGAGGCCAGATAGCGCCGATACTTCGCCGGCGTGCTCGCCACTCGATGCGGAGAAATCAGTCGCCATCCGAGCAGCCGCAGCCGCTCCGCTTCTGGATCATTGGCATTGATATTCATCGCCAGCTCCCACTGCGCTTCCGGCACGCGGGCGGGCAGTTCGAGATACGGCACAAACGCGTGTTGCTTCGAGAGATCTGGGAATTCTCCATTCACCTCCACGCTGCCGTCCCAGTACCATTGTCCGATGGTGGTAAACTTCGCCTGTCCGGCAAACGGGCGTCGCCGCTGCTGGAGCAGTTGCGTATCGGCGAGCGGAAAAAAAGTGCGCCAGGCCAGCGGCGATTTCGGCAACCGGCAATCCGCGCCGTTCACATTGAGCCCGATTGTCCAGAACTCGTGGTGATGGCTCTGACCCAACTCGAGCTTCGTCATCCAATAGAAAATCTCGCTCGGGTCGAGATCGCAAAAGATCCGTCGCTCGAATTCGAGCAGGAGAGGGGGATGCAGCGAATAGGAAAGGTTGAGGAGAACATTCGGCGCAGCCAGCCGGGCGCGCAGTTCCCGGCGGGAAAGACCGATGCAACGCAGCGCATCGAGATCTTGGGTGTCCCCCGTCGTTTCCTTGTAGAGAAGGCAATAACGTCCGGCGAGCCCGTGGGCGCGGAGCTGCCGCTGGAAATTTGCGATGCAAGCCGCGTCGTGCGCGCGATCCTTCGTCGCCGGCAGCAGTTCGAGCCAGATTGCGTCCAGCTTCAGTCGGCGCAAACCGAGCATCCATTGGAGCGGCACAGAAAAATTGCCGCCGCCTTCGCGATACTTCGCCGCAAACCCGCACGCAAGAAAAACCGTCACTCGGTGAAGAAAGGAGGGAAACCCTTCAACGTCCAATGCGCACTTGCGCTTCCGTCCTCATCCGTACCGCCTTGATCTCCCTCCGGGGAGCGCACGCGACTCGCGTGCTGCGTTCTGCGACCCGCCGAACGCTCTTCGTCACTTCGCTCCCTGCTCTCGTCCTTTCACCGCTACCCCGCCCGTGATCGCGCGCTTGTCTGAAGGCTCGCCTTCAGACATGAGTTGGACAATGGCCTCATCAAGATGAGCGATTCGCGGAGCGTGATCGTTTGCGGCGCCGGCATCGTCGGCCTTTGCACTGCGCACTATCTCGCGCGGGAGGGGTTTGCGGTCACGGTGATTGAGCGCAACGCGGAGGGCGCCGATTCGTGTGCGCATGGGAGCGCCGGCTACGTCTCGCCGAGTCATATCGCGCCGATCTCCGCGCCGGGGATGGTCTGGCAAGGACTGAAATGGATGGCGAGTTCGCGGAGCCCGTTTTACATTAAGCCGCGGTTTGATCCCGAGCTCATGCGCTGGGGCTGGTTGTTTGCGCGGAATTGCACCCCCGAGCACACGCGCCGCGCCGCGCCCGTGCTGCGCGATCTCTGCCTGGCGGGCCGCCAATTGTTCGTTGAACTGGCGGAGACGACCGGCAACACATTCGAACTGCGCACGGAAGGTCTGCTCAATCTCTACAAAACACGCGAGGCCCTCGAGCACGAGATGCAGGGGCTGGGACACCTGGCAAACGAATTGGGCGTGGAAGCACGCGCTCTCGATCCCCGGCAAACCGCCGAGATGGAGCCGGGCGCGCGCATGGACGTCGCCGGCTCCATCTATTTTCCAATCGACGCGCACCTCACACCGCGGAAGTTTATTTCGACGCTGGTCGCGTTGCTCAAACAAAAGAGGGTCAAATTCCATTGGGACACGAGCATCCACGGCTGGAGGAGCGCGGCGGGACGCATCACGGGTGTCTCGACGACTAAAGGAGAACTCGTCGCGGACGAATACGTGATCGCGACCGGTTCATGGGCGCCGGCGACGTTGCGCGGTCTTGGTCTGCGCCTCCCGATGCAGCCGGGCAAGGGCTACAGCCTAACGATCGAGCAGCCCCGGTTCAAATTCAGCAAACCGCTTATCCTGACCGAGCGCCGGGTGGCCGTGACTCCGATGGGCGACAAGTTGCGCTTCGGCGGTACGATGGAGATCAGTGGTCACGCGGATAACGTGCGCGCCGAGCGCGTCGAGCAAATCATCGCGGCGGCGCAGTTCTATTTCCCAGATTTTCGTGCGGACGACTTTGCGGGCATCAAGCCGTGGTTCGGTTATCGCCCGGTTTCACCCGACGGCATGCCATATATTGGGCGCTTCGCGCAGCCGGCAAATCTGACGGCGGCGTGCGGCCACGCCATGCTGGGTGTGACGTTGGCACCCATTACCGGCTTACTCGTGGCCGAGACGCTGGTCGGTCGTAAGCCGAGTATCGACCTGACGCTGCTCAATCCGGATCGCTTTGCCTAAGGTTGGAGGTCAACGATCAGAATCGTTTGCGCCGGCTCTTTCGAATCGGTTGAAGCGGATGTATGGCGCGAACAGTTTTCGCGTAGACTGAGACAGCGATTGATGAAGGCCGCCTTACCCGTCACCGAAGAAAAGCGCCTGGCGGAGCTGCGCGGCTATCAGATTCTCGATACGTTGCCGGAGCCGTCCTATGACGACATTTCGCTGCTGGCGGCCGAGATCTGCGGCACGCCCATTGCGGCGGTGAGCCTGATCGACGCTGATCGACAATGGTTCAAATCCAAGGTGGGGCTGGAGGTTTCAGAGCTGCCGAGAGACATGGCCTTCTGTGCTCACACGATTCTCACTCGCGATGTCCTGGTCGTAAGCGATACCCGGAGCGATGAGCGGTTTGCCGACAGTCCGCTCGTCATGGCCGAGCCGTGGATCCGCTTCTATGCGGGTGCGCCCCTCGTTACGCCCAGCGGCGAGGCGCTCGGCAGTCTCTGTGTGGTCGACCGGGTGGAGCGAACCTTGACCGAGGCCCAAACGGGAGCGCTGCGCGCTCTCTCCCGGCAAGTCATGGTCCAACTGGAGCTTCGCCGGCACGTCGTTTTGCAGGAGGAAACCCGGCGTTCGCTCGAGCAATCCCAGGCGCGGTTGCAGGAGGCCAACGCACGCTTGAACACGCAGAGCCTCACGGACGATGTCACGGGGTTTAACAATACGCGCTTCCTCCATCAATTTCTCGACCAATTCCTGAACCGCTCCAACGCGCCGCATCGGCCGCTTTCACTCGTGTTCTTCGACATGGACGGTTTTAAAAACGTCGTCGATACACACGGCCATCTGTTAGGCGCAAGGGTCTTGCGGGAGGTGGCCCAGGTCGTTCATGAGCAGCTCGGGGATGAGGATCGTATCGTGCGCTATGGCGGGGACGAGTTTGTTATTCTCCTTCCCGATCAGACCCGGGAACAAGCTCTGGCCGCGACCGAGCGGGTCCGGGAGGCGATTAGTCTGAGCCCATTTCTACGCGGCGAGGGGATCGAGCTGCGTGCGACAGCCTCCTTTGGCCTCGCGACCTATCCCCACGACGCCGTGGACAAGAAGCAATTATTGCTGGCTGCGGACCAGTGTTTGTTCCGCAGCAAGCGCGAGGGGAAGAACCGGGTTACGGGCTGACGCTGCGACGGAGAACTGCCCAAGAGAACATCGGGTATCGTTAGGAAAGCGAGCCGATTCCCCTATGACTATCGAGAGCGCCTGGTCGCTGCTCCTCGCCGAATCGAGCACTCGCAGAATGAGCGATTATAGGGCGCCTGCCATCGGGTGTCTGTGCGCAAGAACAGGCAGAGGCGAGAAACTCTGGCGATGACATTGGCACCCAACTGATTTGTGTCGATTAATGAGCAGGGGCCAACCGGTATCGCTCGACGAATCGATTCTCCGCTTGGCGCTCATCCGTCCGCACGGAGGCGGTCTCCACTGCGGCAAGTAACAAAACACAATTCAACAACGAAAGCGCGGAATTTGAACTGCCCGAGTTCCGGCCGATGAGGATGAAAATCGAAGTGGAGAAGGTGTAACGCCAGGCCTACGACCAGCGAACCCACAAGGCGCCGGCATCTATGCCGGCGCCTTCTTTTGCAGAACTTGCGCTAAAGGCGAACTTTTTGGCATCCACAGGTTCCGCAAATTTTTTGCGGTCGTCGGTCTGTCCTCAGTAAACGGTCGCTAATGTTCGTAGCTGCTGACGCGCGCCACCTCCCAGCTGTCGCCAGTTTTTCGCCAGATGTGAAGGAATTGGAATGTGCCGCATTCCTCTTTGCCCTTTTCCTTGTGGCAGAAGCGGTGCGCCCCGACCTCGATCGCGCCGTAGTCTTTGATCGGGTAAACCTCAAGCGCCCTTGGAACAAGCTCACGCCTGATGTCCGGCGTGTTGGCAAACAGTCTTTTGAAGTTCTCGCCCGTCTGCTCGTAGTTCGTTAGGCCATCCTTGTTGTGATAGAACTCAAGGTCTTGGGTAAACAATGCCATCAGGTGATCGACATCGTGCGCGTTGAGAGTGTCGAACATGGCCATGTCCATCCGCGCGATCGTTTCCTTCAGCTCACTTGAGGCCGGTGATGTTGGTTTATCCGCCGCGACCAGGAGGGCGGAGAAGGCAAGTAGCAGGATCGATTGGAATCGCCGCTTCACGGGTGGCGAGCGATTCTGCGCAAGCCCGGCGCGGAGCGCAAGATCACTTTCAGCCCTGGGATCCGAGCGGCGCACGAGCAAATAGGCGGCCGCTTTAGACAGATCATGTCTTCTGTGACGTCGTTACTTAAATGATATCGCTACCTCGTGCCTGCTCGCATCCCTACCTCCTGCTGTTCATCTCACTCGCCGCAGCCAGCGCCGGGTGCAATCGCACTCCCACGACAGTAGATGAAATCATTAACCGAAATACTGAAGCGAGAGGCGGACGGCAGGCCATCGAGGCGGTGAGATCGGTCGCGATTGAGCTGCACATTGTTGATCCTGGGTTTGCGGTCGACGGAACCTATCGCGCCGTGCGTCCCGGCAAAATGCGAATCGACGTGAACGCCAGCGGGAAGCATGTCTATACGGAGGCCTTCGACGGCCATCGCGCCTGGCAGTGGAAAGGAAAGGGCACCGAGCCAGTCGAAGAATCGCCCAAGGCAACAGCCGCGCTGCGCCATGGCGTCGAGCGGCCGGGGAACCTTTTTGGGCTCCATGAAATGCGGCAGCGTGGCCATCGCGTCGCCTTGACCGGTCGAGAAGAAATCGACGGAGTGAACTACTACACGCTCCAGCTCACCTTGAACGATGCCTCTGTCACGACGCTTTATGTCGATCCAAATTCATGGCTGATCACGCGTCGGCGCGACGTTCGTGCTCTCCATGTTGACGTTGATCCGACACCGACCACGATCGAACAACAGATGTCCGATTTCCGCAGGGTCGCAGGCGTGATCTTTCCCTTCGCCAACGCCGAAATCGACCTGAAAACGGGCAACGTCCTTGAGACCACGACGATCCGCAGCCTCGCGGTGAACCCGGCCATCGATAACAAGATTTTCGAGCAGCTCTGATGGTGGCGACACCCGACCCTTCAAGCTGAAGTGTCCGCCAAATTAATGGCGTGACATCGGAAAGGTCTCTAATAAATTCGACTTCGTTTCTGTCCGTTGCGTTACTTGCGGCACGAGACTTTAGGCGCGCTTATGAAGACTAAAACTCTCAAAAAAAGGATCCGTCGACTCGAAACCCGGCTGCGGGAAGGTTCAAGAAAACTTGCCAAGTTGAAACGGAAACTTCAAGCGCAGCTGAAAGCAGACGCGGCCAAGGCAAAGAAGAAATCGGCCGCTCGCGCTGCTGCCAAGACGGCGGCGAGCGCAGCAACTACCCCCGCAAAGGTAAAAAGGAAACTGAATCTCTCACCCGAGCGTCGGGCGCAGCTTTCGGCCGCCATGAAAGCCCGCTGGGCGGCGATTCGGGCGGCGTCCGCGACGCCTCCGCAAACCGCTTCGACCAGCGAATATCAGACGCTGTAGGAGACGGCTCCTCGCACTCGGCGCGGGCGGAACAAGCAGTCCGGCCAGGAGAATAACACCGGCCGTAGCGGCAGGCATTCGCTCTCATTCGGGCGACAAAAAGACGATCGTCGTTCCCGCGTAGCGGATCTTCTCTCCCCGGCGAGCTCGCATCGTGGCGGATCCATAAGCGGTTCCCTGGTGGCTGTTTGGTGACGTTCATGTGAAAGCACCGATAATCACTTCAATTTATAGTAATTACGATTAATGGCATTAACTCTGCTCTAAATTTCCCCCCTAATGCGTCTCTGCCCGAGAACCGTGGAGCAAGGTTTCAGCCTGGTCGAAACCTCGATCGCTGTCGCGATTTCCGTTTTGTTTCTCAGCAGTGTCTTCACGATGAACATCTCGTCGATGGATGCCATCCGCTGCTCGAAGGAGTCCGTTGCTGCCAGCCAGGTGCTTCAACAGCGAATCGAGTCACTCCGAATCGCTAATTGGCAGGAGATTACCAGCGCCAGCTGGCTCGCCGCCAATACGCTTAACGCCGACGCGGCAGGGTCCGATGTTCTCAAAGATCTTACAGAAACGGTGACTATCGTTCCCTACGACAGCGCGAACACCGGCAATACACAGCTGAATCGCACCTCCAGTGGCACCACAATCGTAAATCAAAATACGGGATTGATCAGTGAGAACGCCATCAAGGTCATTTGGACGATCAACTTTACGGGGGCTCCGAACAGTCGGCCCGTCTCGCGGCAGATCGTGGCAATCCTGGCCCAGGGAGGCGTGGCAAAGTGATGAAATTGGGATGGATAAAAATCGGCGGATTCACCTTGACGGAGATCATGGTCTCGACCGCGGTTTTTAGCTCGATCTGTTTGGGTCTTCTGATGGGCTTCAGCAGCCTGGCGCGCAGCTTTTCCGCCACGACAGATTTTGCCACGAAACACTCGGATGAAATGCGGATATCCGACTACCTCGCGCTCGACCTGCGCCGTGCGCTCAGCGTCCTGGCGTCGCAGAACGATACCACGATAACGATTCCAGCCTACTACGACGCAAATGGGGTTCCGCAGACGCCTACCTTTCCGACGGCTGGCAACCCGTCGCCTTCACCTACTGCCAGTCCTACCCCTGGCGTTTGCTACGGGCCCTGCGGCAGTTTCGTTACAATTCACTACTATCTGTCTGGCAGCACCATCTATCGACAACAGGATACGCAAACGCCGGTTGCGATCGCAGAAAACGTCAAAAATTTCATCTTTACCGTCACTGACCTGGGTAAAGTGGTGACGACGAAAATTACCTTTAATCCAATATTCCGGTCGTCCGGTGCGACGGCGGATGCAACCGAAGCGACGGCGTTCTACAACACGACGCTGCTGCGCAACCTCGAGGTCTACTAATGAAACGTAATCCATACATCAACACTACCGGCAGCGTTCTGGTCTGGACGGTTCTCAGCATGGTCATTCTGTCGCTTTCTGCGATTGAAGTGCTCCGCGTTGTCTCCGGCCGCTTGCAACTTGGCGACCAGGCCGCGAAATGGCAGGAAGCACTGATCGCCTCCGAGTCGGGCGTCGATCTCGCGGTTCTCGAACTGCGGAAGTCGCTCTATCCCGAGCCAAATAACGCCTGGCAAGGGTGGACCAATGTTCCCGGCAACGGAGTAATCAGCCACGGCTTGGTCACGGTGCCGACCCAGGGTCTGGCCGCCACGCCGATGACCATCGAAGTCGATGTCGATGCGCCGGCAACGCTGATCAATCCAAGTAACGGTTGGCAGTCCTACAGGATCCGCACCCTGGGCACGGTGCCACTGTCAGGGCCGCCACGGACTGGCTACAACAAGCAGGATAATAGCCTACGCAAGCTGACCCTGCAGACACAGAGGTTTATCGACGATCTTTTCAGCAGCGAGACGTCGGCCCCACATGCAGCCAGGCGGCTCGAGGCCATCGTGAATCCTTCCTCGGCCTTTAACCTTGCCATCCTCTCTATCGGGACGTTGGATCTGAACAACCACAATATTATCATCGACAGCTACGACTCACGTGATTCTGCCAAATCCACTAATGGGCTCTACGATGTGACAAAGCGTCAGCAGAATGGAGATATCGCTACTGATGGGCAAATTCTCGATGCTGGTGGCGCCTACGTTTACGGAAGCGTCTCAACCAATTCCGGGACGGCCACGGGAGTGCAGAACGTGACCGGGGAGCAGCGCACCGATTTCTATCAAGCTCCAATCCCGATCAGCGATCCCTCCTGGTCCTCGATCAATCCTACCCCTTCGACCGTAAACGGGAACGTTACGATCACGGCCAGCGCGACCCAGGGGTCGGCATCATCTCGTTACCTGCTGAGCGCGATTACGCTCAGGAGCAAGGTCCTGACTCTGGCCGGCAACGCGAACGGAAGCAACACCTATGTCGAAATTCACGTTACCGGTGATATCAACGTGAGTGGCAACGGACAAATCATTGTCAAGCCCGGCGTCCACGCAACCGTCTATTTTGATGGCAACGTCAACATCGCCGGAAATGGCATTTCGAACCAAAGTAATCAGCCGTCCAATATGCTGCTTTACGGAGTGCAACCCGCCCCCAGCGCGAATCTGTCTGTGTCGCTCGGGGGCAACGCAGCCATCAGCGCTGCGCTCTACGCCCCGGGACACACGGTAACGGTCAATGGCGGCGGGAGCAACGGGACTATTAACGGGTCGATCGTCGGCAAGACCGTGACTATGACCGGCGTGACCAATCTGCATTACGACGAAGCGCTTGGCGACGATGGTTTGATTAATAACTATCGGATCGTCAGCTGGGTCGAGGATACTCGTTAGGCAGCCGCTTTTACGGCCTGCTCAGTATCAAAGCGACAAAACACACGGCCTTAATTCAAAGGAATGCCCCGGCTTCGAAGGAAGCCGGGGCTGATTCCTTTTGCGGGCGGACCCTCGCGCTACAGGTTCGGCGATCCGGAGGTCGAATCCGCTGGACCGGCCGGCGTCATCGCTGTTTTTGCGGAATCCATCGCGTCGCTCGCAGCATCCTGGACTTTGTCCACAGCCTAGCCGCGACCCGATGGACTAATGGACGTTCATTCGACAAATTGTAGTCGGGGTCCGGCCGGGCAAAAGCGATGATTGCTATCGCGCCACGTTGACATTCGGCCCGTGCACCTGAAACGTCACACGCATGCACAGACGCCTCTTCGCTGCGGTTCTTTTCGTTTCCACTATGACACTCGCAGCGGATGCACAGGACGGGCCGAAGAACGCCGTCGTGCTGATTATTCGCCACGGGGAAAAACCTGCCAGTGGCGTCGATCTCTCTCCTCTCGGCAAAGAGCGGGCCCAAGCGTATAAGCACTACTTCCGAGACTTCACCGTCGGTTCCCAGCGACTGTGTCCCAACGTCGTCTTTGCTGCCAAAGACTCAAAGGACAGCAATCGCCCGCGCCTGACGGTCGAGCCATTTGCCAAGGCCGAAAAACTACGTGTCGATGCGCATTTCAGCAGCGGTCACACGGACGAACTGGCAGCGGCCCTGCGCAAAAATGATGAGGGAAAGCGGATTCTCATTTCCTGGCATCACACCGACATCCCGTCTCTTCTCCGGGCGCTCGGAGCGGAGCCCGACAGCCTGCTGCCGCGTGGTAAGTGGCCCGATTCGGTCTTCGGCTGGGTTCTCATGCTGAGCTTTGATCAGGATGGCCGCTTGATTCCCGCAGGCACGAAACGGATCGAAGAACACCTGATGCCGGACGATTCTCCGTAAAGACGGAGAGAACGCCACCCGCCGAATGTTCCATCTCTGCCTGGCGAGCTGCCCCAAAAACCTGCGAACGCGCGGTTGCCTTTTCTCGCGGATATGGAACCAAAGTCCAATATCTTGATCTGAGCGAAATAGCTCCATTCTCTTGAAATGAAAACTGAACACAGCCAAAAGATCGTTCGGGACAGGCGCAATCATGGCAGACCTCCTTTTCTCGGTTTCGACCCTGCCCGCCGCCGAGTCTCCTGCGGTCAACGCGAACGGGACGGCGACCGCCGAAAACGCTGGAACAGATGCCGACGAAGCCGACCAGCTCGCCAAGCAGCTTTCGAACCCGGTCTCCTCGCTCATCAGTGTGCCCTTCCAGGCGAACGAGGATTTCAATATCGGACCAGCCAACGGCACCAGGTTTACCCTCAACATTCAGCCGGTCATCCCGATCTCTATTAGCAAGGATTGGAACCTGATCGTGCGGACGATTCTGCCCGTCATCTCGCAGAGCGATGTCTTTGGTCACTCCGGCACCCAATCGGGTCTTGGGAATACCACACAGAGTTTCTTTGTCTCGCCCAAAGCGCCCGGCCCCGGCGGCCCCATCTGGGGTCTGGGCCCAGTCGGTTACTACCCCACGAATACGAATGACCTTCTGGGGTCGGATAAGTGGGGTCTCGGGCCGACATTCGTCGGTCTCGTGCAAAAAGGAGGCTGGACCGCCGGTATCCTGGCTAACCAGATTTGGAGTGTCGGCGGCAATAACAATGAGCAGAACATCAACGCCACGTATCTTCAGCCGTTCCTCAATTACACCACAAAGACCCATACGACCTTCGGCCTGGATATGGAGTCGACCTATGACTGGGAAAACAGTCAGTGGACCGTGCCATTTTAACCTTACCGTGAGTCAGATTCTGAAGATCGGAAAACAGCTAATCAGCATCCAGTTCGGTGGCCGCCGTTATGCCGAAGCTCCGAGCGGAGGGCCCGATTGGGGTTTGCGATTGAACTTTACCCTGCTCTTTCCGACAGCCAAGCCACAACCGGGACCAGGACACGTTGCCGGGACAACCGCCAAATAATCAAACGCCACCTCCGGACAAAAGAAAGTAACTAACAATAAAACCACTAGTATGACTTCACTATCGAAATTGAAATATGTCGTCGCAGTGTCGATCGCAGCCGCGACATTGCTCACGACGCAGGAAGCATCAGCCAGCCTCACGAGCGAGGCGCGCGCCGCTCTCCGCCAACTGATCGCGCAGAACCCTGCCGCCCGCGGGGTTTCGGAGAAGGCGCTGGGTGTGCTTGTTTTTCCCAATGTCGTGAAAGCAGGATTTATTTTTGGCGGGCAAAGCGGGCAGGGAATCCTCTTCTACGGCGACAAAGCAGCCGGCCGCTACCGGACGACGGCGGCGTCCTACGGATTGCAGGCGGGCGCGCAGAAATTCGGTTACGCTCTTTTCTTCATGAATCAAAAGGCGCTCGACTGGGTGAACGCGGCGCACGGGTGGTCGATCGGTTCCGCCCCGAGCCTGGTCGTGGTGGACCAGGGCATGGCTCGCACGATGAGTACCGAGACGCTCCACAGCGGAATCTATGCCTTTACCTTCGACCAGCGGGGCCTCATGGGAGGAATCGGAATCCAAGGATCCAAGATCCAGAGGCTCGACTAGCAGTTGGAAGTCGGCGCGAACGAAAAGCGGCCGACGCCAAGGCATTCATTCAGTTAAAGCTCAGCAGTAATTGCTGGTGGTCACCGAGCCCGGAGCATCGATGTGCTTGGAGCCCGCAAGCTGGAAGCGGGCGCTACCTTTCCTTGCTCCATTCGCCTCGGACGCGAAAAGGGTGAAAGTGAATGCGAGAACAAATGGCGTCTGAATCGGAAAATAATCTTCGGCTCGAAATCGGGCACGTTTTGTTCATCGATCTGGTGGGCTATTCCAAACTTTTGATCGACGAACAAAAGGAGCGACTGCGCGGACTCACTGACATCGTGCTCGCGACGGGACAGGTGCACGAATCGCCCGACGAGCAAATCGTCCGGCTGCCGACAGGCGATGGGATGGCGCTGGTTTTTCGGAACAGTCCGGAGGAGCCAGCGCGATGTGCGGTCGAGATTGCGCAGGCGCTCAAGGCGCATCCGGAGATTGCAGTGCGCATGGGAATCAACAGCGGTCCAGTGAGCGAAGTAACCGACGTGAACGGACGCACCAATATCGCCGGCGCGGGAATCAACATGGCGCAGCGGGTGATGGACTGCGGCGATGCCGGTCACATCCTTCTCTCGCAACGCGTGGCGGATGATCTCGCGCAATTCCGGCACTGGTCGCCCAGCTTGCACCATCTTGGCGAGTGCGAAGTGAAGCACGGCGTCAAGCTATCAATCACAAGTCTCTTCGGCGACGATTTTGGCAACGCCATCGTTCCGGCAAAATTGGCCGGCGCGATCGCGCGGCGAAAAGCAACACGAAGGCTTCGCATCGGGCTGGCAATCACCGCCTTTCTCGTTCTCGCCGCTGGAGTCCTGTTCATGCATTTCAAATCCGGCGCTCCGCAAATCAGGGCGGCCGCGGCTCCGCCAAAATCGATCGCCGTGCTGCCTTTCGACAACCTGAGTCGCGACCCAGAGAACGCCTATTTCAGTGAAGGTATTCACGACGAAATCCTGACCCGGCTGGCCAAGATCGCGGAATTGAAGGTCATCTCACGGACCTCCACAGAACGATTCAAGAGTTCGCCCGATGATCTGCCCCGGATCGCGCAGCAGCTCGGCGTTGCCAACATTCTGGAAGGCCGCGTGCAAAAACCAAGCGATCAGGTGCGGGTCAACGTGCAGTTGATTCACGCTGCGTCCGGCGCGGATCTATGGGCCGAAACCTACGATCGCAAATTGACTGATGTCTTTGCGGTGGAAAGCGACATCGCGAAGGCCATCGCCGGAAATCTGCAAGCCAAACTGACCGGTTCGGCGGAACATGTCCTGGCCTCGCGGCCGACAGACGACCCAAAAGCGCACCAGCTCTATTTGAAAGGGCGCTACTTCTGGAACAAACGCAATCCTGAAAACCTGAAGAAGGCGATTGACTACTTTGAGCAAGCGATCGCGCAGGATCCGGCCTACGCGCTCGCGTATTCCGGACTGGCTGATGCGCACGCGGTCTTTCCGGTACCACGCCTCCACTCCGCCAAAAGATGATGCTCGAAACGCGCTCGCCGCCGCCCGCAAGGCGGTGCAACTCGATGACACCCTGTCAGAAGCGCATACGTCGCTGGCCAACGCCCTTGTCTTGAACATGCAGTACGCTGCAGCCCTGCCGGAGTTTCAGCGCGCAATCGAGCTCAACCCCAACTATGCTACGGCCCATCACTGGTATGGAGAGGCGCTCCAGGGTGAAGGACGTTTCGACGAGGGCGTCGCTGAACTCAAGCGCGCGCAGAACCTTGACCCACTCTCTCTCGTCGTCAATTGCGTCCTCGGCTCGACCCTGGCGGTGGCGGGCCGGGATGATGAAGCAATCGCCCAGTTACGCAAAACGATCGAGATGGATCCAACGTTCGATCTCACGCACTGGTTCCTCGGTCAGGCGTACGAGGACAAAGGCCAGATCCCAGAGGCGATCGCTCAATACGAAAAAGCGACGCAACTCAATCCCGACCCGGCTGCCCTGGCCTCGCTCGCCCGGGCCTACGCCCTGGCAGGGAAAAAGAAAGAGGCGCGCAAGATACTGGACGACCTGACAACAGCATCGCGGCAACGTTATGTCTCGGCCTATGCGCTCGCGGTGATCCACCTTTCCCTCGGCGAAAAAGACGACGCGCTGCGGTTGCTGGAAGAGAGCTACAAAGATGGCGCAGCCTTCGACACTGGCGTCTTTGGCACCGTCAAGATCGACCGGAGACTCGACTCACTGCGAGGAGATCCGCGGTTTGAGAAACTGGTTGAACAAATCTATTCGTCGAAACCGGAGGAATGAATCCCGCGAACTTCTTCGCCGGCAATCCGAAGCGCAATTGCCTTGTCGGCCCGGCCGCGCCGTGAAAGACTGACCGCTTCCAATTGCTCGATTGAAAAAGAAGGGAATAAGATGAAGCGAATCTCTGTTGCGGTTGTCCTGTTGTTGACTACGTGCACCCTCTTCGCCGGGCAGTCCGCTGAAGAACAGGCGGTTTGGAAGCTGGAACATTCCTATTGGGAATACGTTAAGGCGCTCGACCTGGAGAGCTATCGGAATTTGTGGCATCCGAATTTTGTTGGCTGGCCATCCTCGAGCGCCAAGCCTGCAAGAAAAGATCACATCACCGATTGGATTACTGATGCTCAAAAGAAGGGATTACGCCTCGAGTCCTACACCCTGGAACCGGCTGCCAGCCAGGCAACGGAGAACGTGGTTGTTACTCACTATTGGCTCACGGAACATTGGGTCGACAAGGAGGGCCATGACAAATCTGACACTATCAAACTCACTCACACCTGG